>DAOSNS010000032.1:24713-55615 GCA_035373625.1 Anaerolineae bacterium
CTGACGAAAGTACACGCATTTGTCAACAATGTAGCGCAAGCTGTCGGCTTGCGGCAAAGGCAAACTAACAGTTTGCCCTACGTACCTGACGAAAGTACACGCATTTGTCAACAATGTAGCGCAAGCTGTCGGCTTGCGGCGAAGGCAAACTAACAGTTTGCCCTACTGACGAAAGCACACGCATTTGTCAACAATGCGCAAGCTGTCGGCTTGCGGCGAAGGCAAACTAACAGTTTGCCCTACTGACGAAAGCACACGCATTTGTCAACAATGCGCAAGCTGTCGGCTTGCGGCGAAGGCAAACTAACAGTTTGCCCTACTGACGAAAGCACACGCATTTGTCAACAATGCGCAAGCTGTCGGCTTGCGGCGAAGGCAAACTAACAGTTTGCCCTACTGACGAAAGCACACGCATTTGTCAACAATGCGCAAGCTGTCGGCTTGCGGCGAAGGCAAACTAACAGTTTGCCCTACGTATCTGACGAAAGCATACGCATTGAACGGATCAAGCGGATGACTATCCGACTGATGACTACCCAACTACCTGACTATTGGACTAAAGGTGAGCTATGAAACAGCAAGGCTATCTCTCATATCTGCTGCGGCTCTGGGAAACGAGCGACGGCGATAAAGCAGTCTGGCGTGCGTCCGTGGAGCGGCCCGGCACGGGCGAGCGCCAGAGTTTCGCCGACGTGCAAACGTTGTTTGAGTTTTTGCAGCGCGAGATGAGAGAGTCTGGAGCAGGGAGTAAGGAGTACGGAGTAGGGGGGCGAGTTCGTAATTCGTAACACGAAAATGCTTGCGCCGGATCATAATCCGGCGCTGCGGGGACGGCGGATTGTGATCCGCCTTAAGCGTTGAAGTAGGGTTATTTCATTCGAGGAGGGTTGAAGATGCATCGTAGACTATGGATTATGGCTTTGGCATGGATAGGCGCATTGTTGTTCGTTAGCGGCGTTATGGTGGCTGCACAACCGGTGGCGAGCGCGCCCACTGCGCCCCAAGCTCCCGGCGATCTTGTGCCCACTTACTGGCTCACCGTCACGACGACGAGCGATGTGGGCGGCTCCGATCCCAACAGCGAACGGTGTGACACGCACTCACCCTGCACGCTGCGGCGCGCGCTCAACGAGGCGCACTATTATTCGGCGCCGGGACAGATCTTCCACATCGGTTTCGACATCCCGACCGGTGATCCCGGCTACGACGCGGGCAACGGCGTGTGGATCATCACCGTGAACAGTGACAATTCCGGTTCCGAGACGCACGCTTTCCGCGATTTCGGCGTCTACGGCAAGGTCATCGTTGACGGGACGACGCAGCCGGGCGGGCGCGCGCTCATCGTCGGCCCGCGCATTGTGTTGCGCGGCGACAACAAGAAGGGCGCGTTCAACCTCACCGGCGGGCGCAACGTCATCCGCGGGTTGGCCTTCCAGGGCTTCGCCAACAATATGATCACCATTCCGGCCACGAACGAAAACCTCGTCGAGCAGAACTGGTTCGGCCTGAACGTCGCCGGGGACGACATCTACCTGCGCAATTTGGCCTATCCCGAAGACGGCAGTGGCGAGGCGGGCGTCTACGCGCAGATGAGCGGCAGCAATGGGACGACCAACACGATCCAGAGCAACGTGCTGGTGGGCTTCAAGGGCGTCGCCATTAGCGTGCAGGGGAACAACAACTTCGTCCTCAGCAACACGGTGGGGACGCGCGCCGACGGCACCGTGCCCGACGTGCGGCTCGACCGCAAGTGCAAGCCGAACGCCCGCTACAACAACTGGTTCCCCGGCGCGGGCATTGACATTTTCGGGCGCGGCAACCTGGTGGCCTACAACCGCATCGTCGGCTTGCTGTGGTCGAGCAATGACCCGCTCAACACGCCTGATGACGCGATTTCTGTCACCGGACGCGATCACATCATCCGCGAGAACGTCATCGGCCTGACGAGCGACGGCGTGCCCTTTGGGACGTGCGGCGAGGGGATTCACCTCGGCGGGGCGAGCGGCGCGCATTTCATCGAAGTGCGCGACAACCTCGTCGTTGGCGCTCAGGGCGCGGCGGGCATTCTGGTGGCTGCCGGGCCGCTTGGCTACGATCTCGATGCCGTGACCGTGCAGGGGAATATCATCCGCGCCAGCAAGGTGCAGGCGTTCGACTTCAGCCCCAACGTCCCGGCGGCGCTGCGGCTGTTCAACCCGGCGGCGATCACGCAGATTGACGGTGTGAACGTCACCGGAACCAGCGGCGCGGACAGTCTGTGCGCGAACTGCGTCATTGAGGTGTTCCTCGACAATCACGACACCGTCACCGAGACGCTGGCATCGCTTGGCACGACGACCGCCGACGGTGACGGCAACTGGACTTTCACGCTGACGCGCACGCTCGCGCTCACCGAGGGCCTGCGCACCGCCAGCACCACCGTCGCCGACGGGCAAATCCGCAACGCCAGCGGCACGATCACTTACAGCGCGGGCACAACGACGCGCGTTTCAGACATCTACACGCAAGCTGGCGCGCCCGCGCCCGTGGCACCGCCTGCCCCGGCCCCGCAGCCGCCGCTACCGGTGACGTGGCCGACGTATATGGCGCAACCGATCGCGCCGACTGTTTTCAACACCGTCATCACCGTGGATAGCGCCGCAGACCCCGACGACAATATGAGCTACACTTGCTCCCGCGATCTGGACGGCCCGCCGATCCCCGCGCCGGACGGCAAGTGTACGCTGCGCCGCGCTATCGTGGAGGCGACCGCGCTGATCGCCGAGACGCCGTCTGCCCGCCCGGTGCAGATTCGCTTCAACATCCCTACCACCGATCCCGGTTACGATGCAGGCCTGGGCGTGTGGGTCATCCAGATCACTGACACGCAACAATCCAACGCGCTGCCCACGCTCGGCAGCACCGACGTGAACAAGGCCGGGCAGGTCGTCATTGACGGGAGCACGCAGCCCGGCGGGCGCAGCAGCGGACCGAAGATCGTCGTGCGCGGGCCGCAGAGCCGCGACCTGGTGGGGCTGGTGGTCAACGGGAACAACAACGTCATTCGTGGCCTGGCGTTCCAGAAACTCGACACCGCGCTCCAACTCAATCACAGCCAGAACATCGTCGAAAACGACTGGTTCGGTCTGAATACGCAGGGAACCGACCTGTTTTGGCGCAACGCCGACGCGCCGGAGCAGGGCAGCGGTCTGGGGGGAATCAAGGTGGCGGAGAACACGGCACAGACGCTCATCCGCAACAACGTCTTCGTCGGGTTCATCGGCGCGGCGATCAGCATGGACGGCGACGACGGCTTCGTCCTCAACAACACCGTGGGCACGCGCGCCGATGGGACTGTGCCGGACGTGACCTGGAACCGCTGGTGCCGTCCCAACGCCCGTTACGACAACTGGTTCGGCGGCGCGGGCGTGGAAGTGCGCGGCAAGCGCAACCAGGTCAGCGGCAATCGCATCGCCGGGCTGCTGTGGTACAGCAACGACCCCGAAAACACGCCCGATACGGCGCTCGAAGTGAAGGGTGACGATCACCTGATTCAGGGCAACATCATCGGCGTGGATGCGCTCGGGAGCGAGGTCGGTTCGTGCGGGCGTGGGCTGGTGGTGGACGCCGGGTACACGCGCGTGCTCTCTAATACCGTTGTGCGCACCGCGTTGGAACCCTTCCGCATGGACGGAACGCAGATGTCGCTCAACGCCCTTTACTACCAGGGCAACCTTTCCTGGAACAGTACGGCGCCGACCTATATGGAGTTCGGCAACCTCGTGCCCGAAGCGCGCAAGCTCTTCACGCCGTCGGTCGTCCTCAGCATCAACGTCGCTGGCGGCAGCACCACCGTCTCCGGCGTGGCGCATCCCGACGCGCCGTGCCCGTATTGCCAGGTGGAACTGTTCCTGGACGATCTCGACCCGCTAACCGAAACGCTCGAATCGGTGCGGATCGTGCAGTCGGACATCAACGGCGCCTGGAGCACCGTGTTGCCTTTCGCATTGCCGATGGATCGCGGTTTACGCACGGCGAGCACCGCCCTCAACTACGGCATCATCGCCAACTTCGACGGCCCCTCGACCTCGCGCGTTTCCACCGCCGTCTACAGCCGCACCGGCGCGACGCCGCCACCCGCACCGGCCGTGCCTGTGTTCCCCACGCCGCCGGTTATCCCGGAGGTGGTCTTCGCTGCGCCGCCGACGCCGCCCGCGAGCTACGTCACCGTCATCACTGTGACGAATACGGGCGATCCGACGACCTCGCCGACGACGTGCGCCGCCGCCCCCGTTGATCAATGCACGCTGCGGCGCGCTATCGTCCAGGCGAACGCGCTCTCTGCGGCGCAACGCCCGGTGTTGATCGCCTTTGACATCCCCACGAGTGACGCGGGATACAACGCGGCGGGATTCTGGAAGATCAGCCTGAGCGCCACGGATTTGCCCGCGGTCAAAGGCGGGCAGGTGACGATTGACGGCAGCACGCAGCCCGGCGGGCGCGCGGATGGCCCGAAGGTCATCCTGTTCCGCAGCGGCAACGGTACGGCCTACAAAATCCTGGCGTTGGGCACGCAAACTACCGAAGGCCGCCACATCGTGCGCGGTCTGGGCTTCCAGAACGTGGAGCTGCGAATGACGGGCGGCAGCAACATCATCGAGGACAACTGGCTCGGCTTGAACGACGCCGGAACCGCGATCTACTTCTACAACAACGATGTGGCGCAGGACAACCACGGCTTCATCAACGGCGCGAGTGCGGGCGGCAACAATGTCGTGCGCAACAACAAGCTCGCCGGCTCGAAGCAGGATGCGATCAACTTCGCCAGCGACGACAACCTGATCGAGGGCAACACGGTTGGCCTGCTCGCCGACGGGACGATACCCGCCTGGCCGGCCGCGGCGAGCTTCTGCAAGCCCAACGTCACGACGAATAACTGGTTCGGCGGTGGCGGCATCAAAGTCAGCGGACGCCGCAACCGCATCCTCGACAACCGCATCGCCGGATTGCTCATCTACGGCAGCACCACAACCACCCCGCCCGACGCGATTTGGATTCCCTTCGGGCAGGACAACCTGATTGAGGGCAACATCATCGGTCAGGCGGTGGACGGCACGCCGCTCTGGACGTGCGGCAGCGCGGTGGACATCGGTACGCGCTACACGCGCATCCTCTCGAACACGGTTGTCAACGCCGCCCAAAACGGCCTCTTCGTCAACGGGAGCACGATCTTCATCAACGCCACGACGATGCAGGGCAACATCATCTCGAACACCGTGCCCGCCATCGAGTTCGGCGACGCCGTCCCCGACGTGCTCAAGCTCTTCGCTCCGGCGCTGGTGACGCGCATCAGCGGCGTCAACGTGACCGGCATGGCCGATGATCCGTGCCCCTACTGTCGTGTGGACATCTACCGCGACGACGACGACCCGGATACCGAGGCGTTGGTCTACCTGGGCGCGGCCTATGCGAACGTGACCGGCGCGTGGACGTTCACGCTGCCCGCCGAGCTGCAAGCCGGCGAGGGTCTACGCACGCAGAGCACCACCCGCGACTACGGCGTGGTGAAGCACTTCGAGGCGGGGACGAGCAGCGGCCTTTCCATGCTGTTCGAGCCGCAGCCGTTGACGGCGGTGGCGAGCGTCAGCCTCACGCCGCAGAGTGGGGGGCCTTTCAGGACCGGGCAAGCGTACACCTTCATCGCCAGCGTCAGCCCGCTCACGGCGACGCTGCCCATCACCTACACGTGGCAGGTCACTGATTACGCGCCCACTATCGTTGTTGGCGGGCCGAGCAACGACCAATCGTTCACCTGGCTGACGGAAGGCCTGAAATCCATCGTCGTCACGGCGGACAACGGCCTGGGCGCGCCGCAGACGGCGACGTACACTCTGGAGGTTGCGAGCGTCGTCGAGCACTCGATCTACCTGCCGCTGGTGCTGCGGAATAACTGAACTGAGCGTCAGGGTATAGCGCAGGTGCGACGCACTTTTCAAAGTGTGTCGCACCTTTATCGTTACTCCGGTTTGAATGTTGATTTAGCAAATTTCAAAAAAGGCCCTAAACTATCCTCATTGTAGCCCACTAACTCGAATGAAACACACCCAAACGATTTTTGGGGGAGGTGTTCATGGCGCGACCCAGCATTGATCAACAAATCACGTTTTTGTACACGCGCGATTTGGCGCGGACGGCGCAATTCTACGAGGAGGTGCTGGAATTGCCTCTGGCGCTGGATCAAGGTAGTTGCCGTATCTATCGGGTGAATGGGGAGGCGTACCTGGGCTTCTGCGAGCGTGAGAGCGCACCGGAAAAGCCGCAGGGCGTGCTCTTTACGCTGGTCACGCAGGAGGTGGATGCGTGGTACGCCTATCTGCGCGAGCGCGGCGTGCCTTTCGACAAGGCCCCTGCCGTCAATGAGATGTACGGTATCTACCATTGCTTCGCCCGCGACCCGAATGGCTATGTTATCGAAATCCAGCGATTTTTGGATGTCAACTGGGACAAAGGGAGTGGCGATGGCTGATTATTTCTACCGCTTTGTGGTAGCACTGGGTATCGGCATCTTTATTGGCTTTCAGCGTGAGTCGGCATACGATGAGCCGGAAGGTAAGTTATTTGCCGGTGTGCGGACATTCGCGCTGATCAGCCTGGCAGGTTACGTCGCTGCCCTGGCCGCGGATCAATTGTCCTCGGCATTGCCGTTTGTGGGGGTATTGCTGGTATTCGGCGCTCTGCTGGCACTTTCATATTACGGAGATGTGCTCGCGGGCAAGCCGGGGATGACAACCGAGATGGCGACGGTGATCACTTTTACAATTGGCGCGGCATGTTATTGGGACTTAATCCTATTAGCGGCTGCACTCGGCGTGGCGGTGACGGCCCTTTTATCGCTCAAGCCGCAATTTCACACCCTGGCGCACGCCATCACCCGCGACGACATCTACGCTACGCTCAAATTCGCTGTTATCAGCATCATCGTTTTGCCGATATTGCCAAACCGCAATTTTGGCCCGCCGCCGTTCGATGTGTTGAATCCCTACAAAATCTGGCTGATGGTCGTATTCATCTCCGGTATCAGCTTTCTGGGGTACGTGATGATTAAAATCATCGGAACGCAGCGCGGGATTGGATTGACAGGGCTACTTGGCGGATTGGCGTCGAGCACCGCCGTCACCTTGAGCTTTTCACAGCGCAGCCGCACCGACCCGGAGTTAGCGCGTCCCTTCTCGCTGGCGATCATTGTGGCGTGGACGGTAATGTTCGTCCGCGTGTTGGCTATCGTTTTCACACTCAACCGCGAGTTGGGAAATCGGTTGTGGCTGCCGATGGGTGCACCGCTGGCGGCGGGGTTGCTTTACTGCGGATATTTGTACATCAGACAGCGCGCCTATGCAAAAGAGGACCTTGCCTTTGCCAATCCATTCGAACTCGGCCCCGCGTTAAAATTCGGCGCACTGTATGCCCTGGTCCTGCTCATCTCCACGGCGGCGCGTGTTTTCTTTGGTAACACCGGCATTTATGTCTCCAGTTTTGTGTCTGGCCTGGTTGACGTGGATGCTATTGTGCTCTCAATGGTTGACCTGGCGCGCGCCCCCACGAATCTTGATCTCACTGTTGCCACGCGAGCTGTGACGATTGCGGCGCTCTCTAGCACACTCTTTAAGGGCGTCTTTGCATTGTTGAGTGGCTCCTCTGCCTTACGCCGTGCCCTGTGGCCGGGGATGGTGTTGATGCTCGTGGTGGGGGTGGCTGTGATATTCGTTCTGTGAGATGGTTCTCGTTTCTGTAAGGAGACGCATGCTGCCGATCCGCGTACTCATTGCCGATGATCACCGACTCTTTCGCCAGGGCCTGCGCCAGATTTGCGAGACAGTAGGCCATTTCGAGGTTGTCGGCGAGGCTGAGAACGGGCAAGAAGCCGTCGAGCTGACACAACAGCTCAAACCCGACGTCGTGCTGATGGATGTCAGCATGCCGGTCATGGACGGTGTGGAGGCGACCCGCCTCATCAATGCCGGTGTCCCCTCGGCACGCATTATCATCCTCACCATGTACCGGCAGGACCGGTATGTCTTTGAGGCCATCAAGGCCGGCGCGCGGGGCTATCTGCTGAAAGACATTGACGAGCAGGAGCTGGTGGATGCCGTGCGGGCCGTCCATCGTGGCGAGGCGCTGATTGACCCCGGCCTGGCGGTGCGGCTGCTGGAAGAATTTCGTCGCCTGAGCCAGGGCGCTGCCGACGCAGAAGACCTGACCCCCGCCGAAATGGATGTGCTCCGCCTGGTCGCGCAGGGGCTGGACAACAAGAGCATTGCCAGAGAACTGAACCTCTCAGAGCGCACCGTTGTCAATCGCCTGAGCGAAATCTACCAGAAACTGCACGTTGCCAGCCGCACCCAGGCGGCACTGGTGGCTCTGCGGCGCGGTTGGGCGAGGCTGGATGAGACTCAAAGTTCCAAAGAATACGACAAAGATTGACCCCATAATTCCTTTGCACGCTGTACGTGTACGGTAGAAAAGTACCCTTGTCGAGGGTACTTTTCTTTTTTTGAATCGGTACATTCCCCTCTTGCAGATCATCCCCTTTATGTGAAATACTGAGAGTGGCTGACGAGGTGGCGGGGTTGCTCTTCCCTGCCCAAATCAATCAGAACGCATACCGGTCTATGGGAGGGCAGGGTGAACGCCCCCATTCGAGTCGTTGTTGTGGACGATGAGCACTGTCGCCGGGCGGTTTGCGGATGGTTTGCCGACACGGATGACATTCTCATCGCAGGTGAAGCGCAGAATGGCGTGGAGGTGCTTCCGTGGCTGTGTCAGGTGCGTCCCGATGTGGTCTTGATAGATGTGAACGCCGCAGAGGCGGAGCAGATGCGCCGGATAGCTGCCTGTGCTGGGGTCATCGTGCTCCATGGTTCAGGGCAAGAAGCCCTGGTGCTTGATGCGTTCCGGGCCGGCGCGCTGGGGCACCTGGATAAACAAAACATCCGCCCGCCGCAGGCCGTTGCTGCCGTCCGCGCTGTTAGCCGGGGCGAGGCCGTACTCAGCCCGAATCTGGCAGGGCGGATTGTGGACGCGGTGGCCGAGAGAGGGCGGAAGGAAAAGTAAATTTCATTAGACCGTAAATCACTTTGGAGGTGTTGAAATGAAAGGCAAGTGGATTCTTGTAGGAGGCATTGTGGCAGTGCTCATGCTGGCGTTGG
The DNA here is from genome assembly GCA_035373625.1 of Anaerolineae bacterium. Taxonomy (GTDB): domain Bacteria; phylum Chloroflexota; class Anaerolineae; order B4-G1; family SLSP01; genus DSWT01. The sequence continues at coordinate 33,899 of DAOSNS010000032.1, forward strand.
CGACGGGCCTCTCCCGGGCCCAGGGGCCGGAGCCACCGGAAGGAGGCGTGCAGCCGCAGGGAGAAGCGGGCGTTGCTGCCGCCGTGGATGGGGCCATTCCAATCCAGGGCCGGCTGACCGACGCCAGCGGCAGTCCACTGAACGGCGACTACCAGATCACGGCCAGCATCTACAACGTATCCAGCGGCGGGACGGCGCTCTGCTCCAAAACCCAGACTATGAATGTATCCGATGGGCTGTTCAATATGACTATAGACAACTGCACCAGCAACCACATCAACGGCCAGCAACTCTGGCTGGGTATTAAGGTGGGGGCGGACGCCGAGATGACCGACCGCCAGCCTATTCATCCCGTACCCTATGCCTGGAGCCTGGTCCCAGGAGCCAAAATTTCCTATACCCCCTTCGGGTGGGCCGGCGACTACGTGAACCTGGAGGGCAACCTGGGGAGCAACACCTCTTGGCGGCTGGGCTACTCCTATGCGCTGCTACCGCTGGGCCGCGCGAACATCGGCGTGGACGCCGAGGCCAGCGGCGGCAACCTGGCCTACGGCGTCCAAGGCCATGCTGAAACCAGCGCCGACAACAGCGAAGCCTACGGCGTGTACGGTTCCGCCGAAATTAGTGCTACCAATGGCATAGCTTATGGCCTGTATGGTCGAGCAGATGCAACGGGCAGCGGCTCGACTGCCTATGGCGTGTACGGCGTCAACCACAGCACCCGGCAAGCCTCCCACGGCGTATATGGCGAGACGATGGGTGACTGGGGATATGCTTCTGGCGTCTATGGCACAACTGCCAATCCCCATGCGCAGGGTGTCACCGGCTGGAACAGTGGGGCGGGCATCGGTGTATACGGCTACAGTGAAACCGGTATCGCCATCCAGGCGGCCGGCACTGGCGTCATTCAGAGCACGGCCAGGTCCTACCTTTGGATCAGTGGAAATGCCTTGCAGAAAGCCAATTCTGCCGATACTACGCTCTTCGTCTATGATCTGTATGGTGGGTATCAGGTAAAGGGCGGTTCAGACTGGGTCCACAACAAGACCGTGCTGGTGCCCGTGACCATCCCCGGTCAACTGTACGGCCAAAACATTACCGTCAGCGGGCTGGATCTGTACTACAACACGTCGGATGATCTCACCGGCATCACGGTTAGCGCCATGCGCCTTCAGAACGGCGTCGGAGCAGGCAATCTGATCTTTCGAGATGAGACGGATTACGTTTGTCCGGCGCCGGCGCAGTGCGTAAAGCACTGGGATCTGACCACCAACAACGTTCTCAGCGACCAGTGCGGGATCCTTTACCTCGCTTTTCAGCTGTCCTTTGCCAGTGAAACGGCCTACGTCAATATCGGCGGTGTGCGGCTGACATTGGAGCACGATTAGCAGGAGGTAGACGATGAAACGAACAGCAATTCTCGTAGCTGTGTTGCTCCTGCTTCTCCTGACCGGCCGCGCCCTGGCCATGTCCTCGGCCAATTATCGCCTGGACTGGTTCACGCCACTGACCGGCGGGGGCGGCGGACCGATGCAATCCCCGAACTACGCCGTCAACTTCACCGTCGGGCAGTCGGCCGTTGGCACATCCGCTGGCACCAACTATGGTGGCTGCCTGGGCTACTGGTGCGGTATCACCGGGGCGGTAGGCGCGCATTACCGCATCTACCTGCCGCTGGTGCTGAGGAACTCCTAGCTCTTACCCTCTCTCATCCGAGCGGGGAAGAGTGAGGGCGGCGGCGAAGCCATTGACATCGGCGCGGAGGAGTGGCATTTGTGTGTCTCTCTGCTGGGCAATGGCCGCCGGTGCCTCGGTCGGGCCGACATTCGGGTACCATAAGATTTACCTGCCCCTAATCTTGAGACGGTGAAGCAAAGAATATGGAGGCCCCTATGCAACCCACAAGTCTTTTTACCACTCTGGATGGGCGACGGCACTACCGTCGCCCATTAGGCCATCGCCTACCCGGCCTGTCCGGATATTTTCCTGCCATCTTGATCATCGCCCTTACGCTGGCTCTGAGCTGTACCTTGACATCCACCTCGACCATACCTGCCGCGGGTGACACGCCCGCATTGACTCAGCCCCACACTTTGCCGCCGACCCCGGTCGGGGCGACCGCCGCCGGCCATATTTTCTACATCCGCCCCGATGGTGGCAACACCGAGCAGTGCACCGGTCTGGTAGATGCCCCTTACACCGGCAGCGGAACCGGACAGCCCTGTGCCTGGGACCACCCTTTCCGTGCCTTTCAGCCCAGCGGAGAGCCGGGCATAATCGGCACCGTCCGCATCTCTGGGGGGGACACCCTCATCATCGCATCTGGTAGTTACCGCCTCGGCTACGGTGCGCCCGGCGCCGAGAATTGCCAGGACGGTTACCCCTGGGACTGCGTTATGCCATCTCCTCCAAGCGGCCCTGATGCCGCCCATCCCACCCGCATCCTGGGCAAGGGATGGGACGCCGGCTGTCCTAATCCGCCCGAATTATGGGGCACGGAACGGGCAGCACGCCTGCTGGACCTCAGCGGGGTGCGCTACGTCGAAGTCGCCTGCCTGGAACTCACCGACCACGCCACCTGTGCTGACTCTCACACCGGTGGCCTGGCCTGCAACGTCGAATCCTTCCCCTACGGCGATTGGGCCTCCATCGGCCTCTATGCTGTGGACGCGGCAAATGTTACCCTGCGTGATCTGAATATCCACGGGCTGGCCGACCGAGGCGTGCTGGCCGGGAGGCTGACGGACTGGACGGTGGAACGGCTACGCATCGCCGGCAACGGCTGGGCCGGTTGGGATGGTGACGTCGAGGGCAACGACTCTAACTCCGGCATCCTCGTTTTCCGGCACTGGACGGTGGAATGGAACGGCTGCGTGGAAACCTACCCCGGCGAAGAACCTTCTGGATGCTGGGCGCAGACGGCCGGCGGCTACGGCGACGGCGTGGGCACCGGCGAAACCGGCGGACACTGGATCATCGAGGACTCGGCTTTCCTCCACAACACCTCCGACGGCCTTGATCTTCTCTACACCCGCGTCCCCGGCTCGCTCATCGAAATCCGTCGCACTCTGGCCCGTGACAACGCCGGTAACCAGATCAAGGTCAATGGCCCTACCGTAATCGAAAACTCGATCGCTGTCGGCAATTGTGGTTATTTTGAAGGCAAGCCGTTCACCTACCATGTAGACAACTGCAGGGCTGCCGGGAATGCCCTCTCGCTCAATCTCCGGCCCGGCAACGCCGTCACCGTCACCAACAACACTCTGACCAGCGAGGGCGACTGTTTGGTGGAAGTCAACTGTGAGGGGAACTGCACGGGGAACGAGTCGGTCCGCATGCGCAACAATATCTTCCTGGGACAGACCGACTTCCTGCAGCCCTTTGAGCAGACCTGTTTCGTCTGGTGGGCGGAGGAGTTCCCCGCCAACCCGGTGAACACAGACTACGGCATCATTGACAACGTCAAGGAAAGCCCCTGCCCGGTCGGTGGCCATGACATCTGCCAGTCGCCGGGATTGGTAAACGAGACACTGGCGACCTTCGACGCCCATTTGCGGGAGAACAGTCCGGCCATTGATGCCGGCTCCGCTGCCGACGCGCCGGCCAACGACTTCGACGGCCGCTCCCGCGATGCTCATCCTGACATCGGTGCATACGAATTTCGGGTTGTGGTGGCACGTCTCTACCTGCCGATAGTAGTAAGGTTTTAAATGGCTTGATCTGACTACGAGTGGATCGCCAGATCCGCGTTTCTCAAGGCTAAAAACGGGGAACCGACGTTCCCCCAAGAATGATAGTCGGGGAAAGAATGAAACGGCCCCGACTTTTTGCAGTTCCCCTTTTTTGCGGTAAACTTGGTGGTATCCTGCATTTTTTTGGGAGTATCTCGTGATCATCTATACCATCGGTCACAGCGACCATACCATACCCGCGTTCGTTGACTTGCTGCGCAAGTTCGACATCGCCATGCTCGTGGACGTGCGCAGCCAGCCGTACAGCCGGTGGACGCCGCAGTTCAACCGCGAAGACCTGGCGCACGATCTGGAAGCCGCCGGCATCGCCTACAAAAGCATGGGCGACAGCCTCGGCGGGAGGCCGGCCGATCCCACACTCTACGATCCCGGCGAGGAACGTCCCAACTACGAGCGTCTGGCGCAGACGGAGACCTACCAGCGTGGCATCGCACAGTTGTTGGACCTGGCGCGCGAGCAACCCGTCGTCATCATGTGCAGCGAAGGCGACTACCACCACTGCCACCGCCACAAGCTGATCACCCAGACGTTGTTGGAGCGCGGCGTCGAAATTAGCCTGACCTTGCTATCGTGTGTGCACGAGGAGGGGCACAGTGACTGAAAAGCCCAAAAGTAACTGTGGCGAGGTAGCCGAGATTGAGCAGATTAATAATGCCCTTGATTCTCTAAAGATTATTGCCTCCCCACATCTTCAGAAGATGTTCGAGTTCTTGCCAATTGCTATTGTTGTCGGAACCACTATCATTGTATTTGCACGCTGGTATTCGCAATATACCCTGGATTTACCGCGTCTGAGCGGTGGTCTGGCTCTGCTTGTTTGTCTTCTCTTCGTACGAGAGCTGTTTTACCGCTTTCCTCAAACTCTGTTTACGATTTGGCGTCGCCAAGTGCTTCAACCTCGGACAGTGGGTAGGTCTGAGTTATCATCATCACCCTACGGGGAAACAACCACCCAATTCCTCAACTTTATCAGAGAAAATCAGCGCCGATTTGACAGTAGATACAGCATAGCTTTCGGCGTTGTGGGGATGCTTGTTGTATTTTGGTTGATATGGTTGCTTGACTATGATCGTTTAATGCGGTTTCCTGAGAATTTGCGAAATGCCCTTATCCCAACTGGCATCTCGACCATTGTACGAATAATCTATTTGGCTGGAGGGTATATCGGGGGTCTGGTGGGCTGGCGAGTTATAGCAATTGCAAAAGGGATTTCGACAATAGGTAATGGTTTTGACATCAACTTACAACTCGGACATCCGGACAAATGTGGAGGGTTGCGCCCTTTGGGGGACCTATGCCTTTTAATGGCATACATTTTAAGTCCACTCTTGCTGGTAATCGGGTTGGGGTTGACATTTGTCAGCACATTGGATCCGGTCCAAGTGGGCATCCCACCCGCAAATATTCAACGTCTGGCTTCAACACTCCAAGGTTTGCTTATCCCGCTTGTTTTGCTGAGCCTTATCAGTTTCATACGCCCACTTGTTTCCATCCATAGAGCTATGGTTCGTGCCAAACTCCGGCTTGAAGGCGAACTCGATTCTATTAGTCAACAAATGCATCAGCTGAACGCATATCTGCTCACCAGAGCCACAGAGTTGCCCATAGAAGAAGTAGAGCATCTTGAGAAGAAAGTGGATTTTCTTCAACGTGCCTACACGCGAAACAGCCAAATTCCAACGTGGCCTTTTGATCTTAGTCATATATGGCGTCTGGCTACGACCCAAATTGCTCCAGTAATTGGTCTTGGGACGTCGAGTGTAGAAATTCTGCGAGGATTTATCCAGAATCTTTTAAGGCTACTTCGATAAGCGCAGTGACATTCCCTGGTTGGGCACTCGGAGAATCTTCAACACGTGTCCTTTGTGGTTGACAAGGAGAACTTGTGTCCGTCCGCGTACTTATTGCCGATGATCATCGCCTTTTTCGACAGGGCCTGCGCCAGATCTGCGAGACGCTGGACCGTTCAGAGGTCGTCGGCGAGGCTTAGAAACGGCCCCGACTTTTTGCAGTTCCCCTTTTTTGCGGTAAACTTGGTGGTATCCTGCATTTTTTTGGGAGTATCTCGTGATCATCTATACCATCGGTCACAGCGACCATACCATACCCGCGTTCGTTGACTTGCTGCGCAAGTTCGACATCGCCATGCTCGTGGACGTGCGCAGCCAGCCGTACAGCCGGTGGACGCCGCAGTTCAACCGCGAAGACCTGGCGCACGATCTGGAAGCCGCCGGCATCGCCTACAAAAGCATGGGCGACAGCCTCGGCGGGAGGCCGGCCGATCCCACACTCTACGATCCCGGCGAGGAACGTCCCAACTACGAGCGTCTGGCGCAGACGGAGACCTACCAGCGTGGCATCGCACAGTTGTTGGACCTGGCGCGCGAGCAACCCGTCGTCATCATGTGCAGCGAAGGCGACTACCACCACTGCCACCGCCACAAGCTGATCACCCAGACGTTGTTGGAGCGCGGTGTCGAAGTCCAGCACATCCAGCCGGACGGCACAACCGTCGCTGGAGAGATCATCCCGCAGCAACTCTCGCTTTTTTAGTCGTATAGTCGCATAGTCGTATAGTCACATAGTCGTATAGTTGAGGCGATCAAATACTCCGGGTCTCAGTCCGATTACCCGACTAACGACAATTTGACTCCCCGACTACCGACAATTTGACTACCCGACTAACGACTACTTGACTACCCGACTAACGACTACTTGACCAGGAGACTACAATGACTGTGTACACGATTGGCTACAAAGGAAAATCACTGCAAGACTTCATCAACCAACTGCGTGCAGCGGGCGTGGATGCAGTGATTGACATCCGGCTGCGCAACACGTCGCATCTGGCGGGTTTTACCAAGCGCGACGATCTGGCGTTCTTGCTGCAAGAGGGGTTCGGCATTGCCTACGAGCATCACCCCGAACTCGCACCGACGCCCGAAATCCGCGAGGCGTATCTGGCGGACAAGGACTGGGCAGCTTACGAGGCACAATTTCTCCCGCTGCTGCGTGAACGTCGCGCCGAAGCAGTCGGAAAGGACATCCTGGCGCGTTACCGCTCGCCGTGCCTGCTCTGCGCCGAGCCGACGGCGGAGCACTGCCACCGTCGCCTCGTCGCCGAACACTGGGCTGCCCACTTGCCCGGCGTGACCGTCATTCATCTATAAAGAGTTTTGTCAGCAGATTTAGCAGATTAAGCAGATTTCTGTTTGTTAATCAAAAAATCTGCTAAATTCGCTTAATCTGCTGATAGAAGAAAAAATCCGTTCAAATCCGTTCAATCCGTTGACGAAAAAAGTATGGCTGTACAAGAACTTCTCATCCTCGCGTTGACGCAGATGCGCAGTGGCATCTGTGTGGCCGGGTTCACCCGCGAGCCTGATCCGGTGACGGGGCTGCGCTGGGTGCGACCCGTCCGCGATTTTGACACCGTGCTGCCCGGCGATATGACCGATGCTGCCGGGCAGCCTTTCCGCTGCTGCGACGTGATCGCGCTGAACCTGGTTGCGCCGCGACCCTGTCCGCCGCACGTCGAAGATTGGCGCGCCGACTTCGTGCGCCCGCGCCCTCGGCTGCTGCGCCGTCTCGAAGGCGAGCGACGCGCGCAGTTTTTCGCCGGACACCTCGATCGCGCGCCGGAGGATGTGCTCGTCCGCCAGACGCGCTCGCTGTGCCTGGTGCAGCCGGAGCGCGTGTGGGCCGAATTTGCACTGGATGCTGACTCCGGCAAATACGAGGCGCGCATGGGATTCACGCTGTCCGGTGTCCCCAATCATCCGCGGGCGTCGTCGTCGCGTGGCATCTCTGTGACCGATCTGCGCTGGCGTGACCTGGGCCGGACGTGGCTTGAGGAGGGTGAGCGTCGCCTCACGTTGGGCCACGACACGCTTTTCGAGCAATTGGGCTGTGAGGCGCTCTACCTCGTCATCGGCCTCAGCCGCCTCTGGCAGGGCGAATACTGGCCGCTTGTGGTGGGTGTGCACCCTGTGCCGGATTTTGAATGGCGAATGCCAAATGGCGAATGAATCCGACAAGCCATTTTGCCATTTGTCATTTTTTAGGAGGTGACTTATGCCCAATACATCTCCCACGCTTTTGGCCGACCTGGGCCTGACGCCCGCACAGACGCCGGAATTGCGGAGCAACGATCGCAGCCGCCTGCTCAATTTTCTGTTGCGGTGGGACTACATCGCCGAGTTGCACGCCTGCCTGGATGAGATCATCCCGCGCAACAAGCCTCTCGTCTCACTGATGGACCTGCGCGTGCAGGCGTTGCTGGCTGAAGGGCGGCCCGCGGACGCGCTGCCAATCGTGCAGGAGCGGTTCGTCGTGCAGCCCAAAACCTCCTTCGCCGCGCAATCGCTGCTGGTTCGCGTGTACCTGGCCCTGAACGACGTTGCCGCAGCGCACAAGATTGCGCGGCAGGCGACTGAGGCCGAGCCGGGCAGCCTCGGCGTGTGGGGGTTGCTCGGCGAGGTGGAACTGGCGCGCGGCGACGTCGCGGCGGCGCAGGCCGCTTACCGTCACATCGGCGATCAGTTCCCCGACAATCGCACCTATCTGCTCGGTATGATGGAAGTCTACCGCGCGCGCAATGATCTAGTGACGGCGACGGCTTATGCGGTGCGCGCTCTGCGCATCGCCGAGGAGACGGAGACGCCGCTCGCCGTTTCGCAACTGCGCCGCTTGCTGGATTACTTCCGCGCCACCGACAATGCCACCCGCGCCGCCGACGTTGAAGCCAAACTCGCGCGCCTGTATGCCGCCGAACTTGCCGAGCTTCAGGAATCGCTGGCTCAACGTCCCGGCATCCCTGCCGCGCGCCGTCGTGCTGAGGCCGCCGCGCCCACTGCTTCCGCTGCCCCTGTTAAGGAATTTCTGCCCACCTTCGACCAGGTTCCCGTTTCCGACGAAGAGAGTGCCACAATCTATAACGCCGTGGAGCGACTGTTCGGCTTCAGCGAAGTGCTGCCGGGCCAAATGGAGACCGTCGCCTGTGTGCTGCGCGGCGAGGACGTGCTCACGATTCTCCCGACCGGCGGCGGCAAGTCGCTGTGTTACCAACTGCCCGCGTTCATGGCCGAATCCGGCCTCACGCTCGTCATCTCGCCCCTCATCGCGCTGATGAAGGACCAGGTGGATTCGCTACCCGACCGCCTGCGCGCGCTTGCCACCACGATCAACAGCACCCTCGACGGTGACGAGCTGCGCCGCCGTTTGGAGCAGGTCGCGGCCGGCGGCTACCGGCTGGTCTACGCCGCGCCGGAACGCCTGCGCCAGCCGCCGTTCCTGCACACGCTGCGCCGCGCCGGTCTCAACCGTCTGGTGATTGACGAAGCGCACTGCGTCAGCGTGTGGGGCCACGACTTTCGCCCCGACTACCTCTACATCGGCGCGGCACGGGAGATGCTGGGCCGCCCGCCGCTGCTCGCGCTCACCGCCACCGCCCCGCCGCGCGTCCGCCGCGACATCCTCCAACGGCTTGGGGACATGCGCGTCATTGCCGGGGACGTCACGCGGCCCAATTTGCGGCTCTCCGTCTTTTATGCCGCCAATACGGACGACAAACTGCAACACTTGTTGGCCTTCTGCAAGGGACACAAAGGCAGCGGCATCGTCTACGCCGGGACGCGCGAGCGTTGCGAAACGCTCGCCGCGCTGCTGCGCCAGCATGGGATGCGCGCCGCACACTATCACGCCGGGATGGACAACCGCGCGCAGGTGCAGGACGATTTCATGGCCGGGCGTGTTGACATCGTTGTGGCGACGGTGGCGTTCGGTATGGGCATTGACAAGCCGGACATCCGTTTTATCGTCCATTTCGTCCCGCCGAACTCTCTGGAAGCCTACTACCAGGAGGCCGGGCGCGCCGGACGCGACGGCCTGCCCGCCGATTGTATGCTGATGTACACCACTTCGGATCGCGGCACGCTCACCCGCCGCGCGAACCAGGATATGCTGCCGGTGGAATTCCTGCGGGGCGTCTACGCCGCCGTCAGACGCCGTCTGAATGGCCAGACCTCCGGTCCCGTGGCGTCGGCGGATCTGGAGCGCGACCTCGCCGCCGACGAAACGCGCGTGCGCGTCGCGCTGAGCCTGTTGGAGGAAGCCGGAATGTTGCGTCGCGGGGCCGATTTGCCGCGCAGTGCATTGGTGATGTTGTCCCGCTCCATAGGCGTTGGTGCACCGGAGGGTCTGGCGGCGTTTTGCCAGGCGGCGCGCCTCAAGTTGGGGCAGTCGCTCGCGCTCGACCTGAGCGCCGTGGCCCGCAATCTCGGCCTTGCGCCCGACGAGTTGGAACCGCGCCTGCTCGCTTGGGCCGACGCCGGCTGGTTGACCTACCTCCCCGCCGGGCGCGACCTGTGCCTGACGCTCTTGCCGCCCCCCGCCGACGCTGCCGCGCGCGTCGCCGCTCTGCTCGAACGCTACGCCACGATCCAGGCGCAGCGCGTGGACGAAATCTCCGCCTACGCGCAGACCGGGCGCTGCCGTCACGGCTACCTCAATGCCTACCTGGGCGGGCGGACGATAGAACGCTGCGCGGCCTGCGACAACTGCGTGGGCGATGCGCCCGTCGTCGCAGCCGCCCTGCCCAACGAGCGGGAACAGGCACTCACCGTCCTGCGCGCCCTGGCCGAAAGCTATGGCTGGGGCCGGGCGACGCTCACACGCCTGCTGCGTGGCGATCCCAAGACGCCGGATTCTGCGCGGGGACGGTCGGGCTTTGGCGCACTCGCCTTCCGTTCCGAGGCGGCGCTCGCGGCGTTGATTAACCGGCTGGAGGCGGGCGGTTTCCTGCGAGGTCGTACCCTCGATCACGGCGGCGTTGTGTTGGAGATCACGCCAACCGGGCGCAAGGCGCTGCAAGACCCGGCGGCGCTGAACGTGATTTTGTCGCCGTCTGCGCCAAAAGTCAGCGTGCAGCCGACGTTCACCGGCGAGGTCGTTGTTGGGCCGGAACCGGATGCCGCGCTGCTCAAAAAGTTGACTGAATGGCGACTGGCGTTGGCAAAAGAGAAGAAAGTCCCTGCTTACACCATTTTCACTAATCAGACGCTTGAAGAAATTGCGCGCCATAAACCGATGACACCAGAAGCTTTGGAGAAAATCAAAGGCATCGGCCCGGCTAAGATGGGGCATTATGGTGAAATCATAGTAGAATTGGTGAAAGCCTATGCGGTTGAATGAAAAAGATCCTCTTTAGGGCATTCTCTCGGACAGATGTGGAGGGTTGCTCCCTTTGAGGGACCCGTGTCTTTTAGATGAAAATAACGTTCAAACGGAGAGTGAATGTGAAAATTGTACAGGTTGAACAGTTTTTCCCCCGCAAGCGGACGCGATTGGTGAAGATCACGACGGATAACGGGCTGGTAGGGTGGGGAGAATCCACGCTGGAAGGTCGCCCCAAAGGCGTTGTAGGCGTCATTGAGGAGCTGGCCGACTATCTTGTGGGCAAAGACCCGTTGTGCATCGAACATCATTGGCAGCACATCTATCGTTCGGCGTTCTTTCGGGGCGGACCGGTGGTGATGACGGCGCTTTCGGGCATTGATCAAGCCTTGTGGGATATCGCCGGGAAGTACTATGGCGTACCGACGTACAAATTGCTCGGCGGCGCGGTGCGTGACCGGATCCGTGTCTATGCCCACTGGGGCATTTGGGATATGAGTGATGAAGGGCTGGAACAGGCCAAAACACGTCTGGATCGGCTGCACACGATGGGCTACACGGCATTCAAGTCTGGCCCCGCTGGAAAATGGCGTGGGCACGAGCCGCCCGCCATCATTGATGCTTTCATCCGACGCGCCTACCTGATGCGTGAGTGGGTCGGCCCAGAGGTGGAACTGGCCTTTGACTTCCACGGTAAGTTCACACCCGGCCTGGCGATTGAGATTTGTCATGAACTCAAAGGGATGCGCCCCATGTTCGTTGAGGAACCGGTGCCACAGGAAAACGTGGACGCACTCAAGCAGGTGTCTGACCACGTTCCTTTCCCCATCGCTACCGGCGAGCGATTGCTCACCCGTTGGGGTTTCCGTGAAGTCTTCGAGAAGCAAGCCGTGTCCTATATCCAACCGGATGTATCCCATGTCGGCGGTATCAGTGAGCTGAAGAAAGTGGCGAACATGGCCGAAGTGTATTATATGCACACCATGCCACACTGCGCTATCGGACCGGTAGCGTTGGCGGCAGCCCTGCATGTGGACGCCGTCACACCGAATTTCCTCATCCAGGAGCAAATTGATGCCAGTTTGGGATATGGCTTGCTCAAGCAAGACTGGCTGGTCGAAGATGGCTTCATCGCCCTGCCCACTGCGCCCGGCCTGGGCTTTGAGATTGACGAGCAAGAGGCGCAACAATGGATCGAGTACGAAGAGGAACTCGGCGGCGAGTTTTATTATGATCAGGATGGCAGTGTAGCGGATTGGTAGTTTAAGAGGCAATCGGGAAGGGGGAATAACGGTTTCACCCGAATCTAGCGGGCATTTTTCCGTCGAATTCGTTCGATCCGTTGAGGCTATTTCTAGGAGGAGAATACTATGAAAAAAGTAGCGCTCATTACCGGCGCAGGACGCGGGATTGGCCTGGGGATCGCGCTGGCGCTGGCCTCTGATCCGCTTGCGCCGTGTGACATTGCGGTGCTGGACATCCACCCGGACGAAGTCGTCATTCCGGCGCTCAACGAACTGCGCGAGCAGGGCGCGGATGTGCTCTACTGCCGCGCCGACGTCACCGACCGCGAAGCCCGCCAGCGCGCGCTCGATGAGATCAAGGAACGTTTCGGGCGGCTCAACGTGCTGGTGAACAACGCCGGTGTCGCGCCGCGCGTGCGCGCCGACATCCTCGAAGCCACCGAGGAGAGCTACGATTGGGTGATGAACATCAACCTCAAGGGGCCGTACTTCCTCACGCAGGCCGTGGCGAAATGGATGATTGCGCAGCGCCAGACAAATGCGGATTTTAGCGGTTGCATTGTCAACATCTCGTCCGTTTCGGCGACGGTGGCCTCGACCAGCCGGGGCGAGTACTGCATCTCGAAGGCCGGGGTCAGCATGGCGACGAAACTCTGGGCGGCGCGTCTGGGTGAATTCGACATCCCCGTCTACGAAGTGCGGCCCGGCGTCATCAAGACCGATATGACGGCTGCTGTGCAGGAGAAATACGACAAGCTCATCGCCGAAGGGCTGATGGTGCAGGCGCGCTGGGGCTATCCCGACGACATTGGCCGGGCGGTGGCGGCCCTCGTGCGCGGTGACTTTGCGTATTCAACCGGGCAGGTCATCATGGTGGATGGCGGAATGACATTGCAACGGCTGTAGGAGGTAACTATGCGCGCTGTACTTTACACTGCTTTTGCTGAACCGCCAACCATTCAAACCGTCCCTGATCCCACGCCCGCAGCCGATGGCGTCGTCGTCCGCGTGGAGGCCAACGGCATCTGCCGCAGCGATTGGCACGGCTGGATGGGCCACGATTCAGACATTCATCTGCCGCACGTCCCCGGACACGAACTGGCGGGTGTCGTGGAAGCCGTCGGGCCGGAGGTGCGCCGCTGGCGACCCGGCGACCGCGTGACCGTGCCGTTCGCTGTGGGGTGTGGGCGCTGCCCGCAGTGTCTTTCCGGCAACCAGCACATCTGCGACGATTACTTCCAGCCGGGGTTCACCGCCTGGGGATCGTTCGCGCAGTACGTGGCGATCCCGCACGCCGACGTGAACCTGGTGCGCCTGCCCGACGCGCTGGACTTCGTCGCGGCGGCGAGCCTGGGTTGCCGCTTTATCACGTCGTTCCGGGCCGTCGTCGCGCAGGGACGGACTGCGCCCGGCGAGTGGGTCGTCGTCCACGGGTGCGGCGGGGTGGGGCTGTCGGCGATTATGATCGCGCACGCGATGGGCGCGCGCGTCATCGGCGTGGACATCAAGGACGAGACGCTGGCGTTCGCGCGGAGCATCGGCGCGGAGCACGTCATCAACGCGCGCGAGGAACCGCACCTGATCGAGCGTATCCGCGATCTCACGGGCGGCGGCGCGCACGTCTCGCTGGACGCGCTCGGCAGCGCGACGACATGCCGCAACTCGGTACTGAGCCTGCGCAAGCGCGGTCGTCACGTCCAGGTGGGGCTGATGGTGGCCGATTACAAGGACGCGCTCATCCCGATGAACCTGGTCATCGCCTGGGAGCTGGAACTGCTCGGCAGCCACGGGATGCAGGCACACGCCTATCCCGCGATGCTGGATATGATTATGACGGGCAAACTCGATCCGAAGAAGCTCATTCGCAAGACGGTGACGTTGGAAGAGTCCATTGGCGAACTGATGGCGATGGGCGAGTTCGCGCAGATCGGGGTGACGGTGATTGACCGGTTTTGAGTCGTATATTTGTCAGCAGATTTAGCAGATGAAGCAGATTTTGTTCACTCTATGAAAAATCCGCTCAATTCGCTTAATCTGCTGACGGAAAATGGTTTTGGAGAGGCTGACACGATGCAGGAACAGACTATAACGATCGCTGAGAAAAACATTCCCCTCACCCGCGTTCACACCCTCGTCATCGGAAGTGGGGCGGCGGGGCTGAACGCGGCGGTGCAACTGCGGGCGAACGGTGTGGAGGACGTGCTCATCATCAGCGAGGGGCTGGACAAAGGGACGTCCATCAATACCGGCAGTGACAAGCAGACGTACTACAAGCTCTCGCTGTGCGGTGCGGAGACAGACGCGCCGGAGGTGATGGCGGAGACGTACTTCGAGGGTGGCAGTATGCACGGCGACCTGGCGCTCGTCGAGGCGAGCCTGTCGGCGCGGGCGTTCATCCATTTGGTGAACCTGGGCGTGCCGTTCCCCCGCGACGCTTACGGGCAATTCGTCGGCTACAAGACGGATCACGATCCGCGCCAGCGCGCGACGTCCATTGGGCCGTACACCTCGCGGGAGATGTGCCGCGCGCTGATCCGCCGCGTGCGCGAGTTGGACATCCCCGTGCGCGAGGGGCGCAATGTGGTGCAACTGTTGACGGTGGATGAAGACGGGTCTCGTCGCGTCATCGGCGCGCTCGCGCTCGATGCGGATGAGAACCTGGAAGCCTACCTCGCGGAAAACGTCATCTTTGCCGTGGGTGGGCCGGGCGGCCTGTACAAAACCAGCGTTTATCCAGAGGTGCACACCGGCGCAATCGGCCTGGCGCTGTTGGCGGGCGCGAAGGCGCAAAGCCTGCCGGAGTCGCAATATGGCCTGGCGTCAATCAAGTTTCGCTGGAACGTCTCCGGCACGTATATGCAGGTGATTCCGCGTTTCATCAGTACCGAGGCGGACGGCGTGAGCGACGTCGCCGACCTTACGGGCGTGCGCGAGTTCATGCCCGAATACTTCAACTCCGTCGGTGAGATGAATTCGATGGTGTTTCTCAAGGGCTACCAGTGGCCCTTCGACGCGCGCAAGGTGAGCGGCGGCTCTTCGATTGTGGATATTTTGGTCTACATCGAGACGGTGCTCAAGGGGCGGCGCGTTTTCCTCGACTTCCGCGAAAACCCGGCGGGTTTCCGCTTCGAGGACTTGAGCGACGAAGCGCGCACCTACCTCACGCGCTCCGAGGCACTGCTGGAGACGCCGATTGCGCGCTTGCAGAAGATGAACCCGGGCGCGATTCAACTGTATCTCGACCACGGGATTGACATCACGCGGGAGCCGCTGGAAATCGCCGTGTGCGCACAGCATAACAACGGCGGGCTGGCGGGCAATTTGTGGTGGGAATCGGTCAACGTCAAGCACCTCTTCCCACTTGGCGAGGTCAACGGATCACACGGCGTTTATCGGCCCGGCGGATCGGCGCTCAATGCCGGGCAGGTCGGCGGGTTCCGTGCGGCGGAGTACATCGCCAACCGCTACCACGGATGGACGGTGGACGAGGCTGCCGCGTTGCCCGTGGTGGAGCAGGCGGTGGGTGATCTGCTGGCGTCGCTGTCACAGACGGCGGCGACGTTGGACTGGCAGGCGGAGCGGTTGGAGTCCCAGACGCGGATGAGCCGGGTGGGCGCGCATATCCGCTCGGTCGCGGAACTGCGCAAAGCCGTCCCTGAAGCCTGGGCGCAATATCGGCGCGTCGCCCAGGGTGTGGATCCCACCAATCTGACCGAGTCGCTGCGCAACCGCCATCTCTGCTTCGCGCACGCCGTCTATCTGCGAGCTATTCTCTTCGCATTGGAAAGCGGCGTGGGCAGCCGCGGCTCAGCGATTGTTGTGGATCCGGCGGGCGTTCCCATCCACGACAAACTTGGCGATGCGTGGCGCATTGTCCCTGAGGACACGGCCTACCGCGACTGCGTGCTGGAGACGGTGGCTACACCCGATGGCACGGTCACGAGCCGATGGGTTCTCCGTCGCCCGCTGCCCCATCCTGATGCGTGGTTCGAGACAGCGTGGGCGCGGTTTCGGGCGGGAGAGATTTACAATTGAGATCATTTTCTTGTCAGCAGATTAAGCAGATTGAGCAGATTTGCTGTTTTCTTGTGAAAGAAATCTGCTCAATCTGCTAAATCTGCTGATAAAAAACAACAAGGAGTTTGTTGCATGTACATCATCGGCCAGGAAGAAGTCGACGCCGTCAAGCGTGTCATTGAATCGAAGCAGTTGTTCCGCTATCTCGGCGGCGACCAGAGCGAGACGGCGCGCTTCGAGGCGGAGTGGGCAGCCAAAATCGGGACGAAGCACGCCCTCGCGCTGACCAGCGGTACGGCGGCGCTCATCACCGGGTTGGTGGGGATGGGTGTGGGGCCGGGTGACGAAGTGATCGTTCCGGCGTACACTTTTATGGCGACGGCGCTCGCGCCGCTGGCGGTGGGGGCTGTGCCGATTATCGCCGAAGTGGATGCGTCGCTCACGCTCGACCCGACGGACGTGGCGCGCAAGATCACGCCGCGCACCAAAGTCATCATCCCCGTCCACATGGTCGGCCTGCCGAGCAACATGGACGCGATCATGGCCATCGCGCGACAACACAATCTCAAGGTGCTCGAAGATGCGTGTCAGGCGGACGGCGGTTCCTACGGCGGCAAGCGCCTGGGTTCGATCGGCGACGCGGGCGCGTTCTCGTTCAACCACTACAAGATCATCACCTGTGGTGAGGGTGGCGCGCTTGTCACGAACGACGAGACGATTTACCACCGCGCGCTGATCTTCCACGACGGCGGCTCATCCTTCCGCGACTACGCCTCGCGCATCACCACGCCGTTCTTCGCCGGGATGAACTTCCGCACCAACGAAATCCTCAGCGCGATTCTGCGCGTGCAGCTCACCCGGCTCGATGGGATGCTGGACGCGATGCTGACCGAAAAGCGGCTGATGATCCAGGCGTTGAGCGACATTGGCGGCTTTACGTTCAACCCGATTCACGACGTCGAAGGCGACTGTGGCACGACGCTGGCGCTGCTGTTCGAGACGCCGGAGCGTATGCGCGCCGTGTTGGACGGTCTCAATGAAGCAGGAATTGACGCCGACACGCCGATTGATAGCGGCCGGCACGTCTACACGAACTGGGAGCCGATTTTGAAGCAGCAAGGTGCGCATCACCCGGCGATGGACGCTTACAAACGCGCCGAAGTCCCCGTGGAATATTCGCCGGATATGTGCCCCAACACGCTCGACATCCTGGCGCGCACCTTGTTCCTCTACACCGACCCGACCCGCTCGCGCGCCGACCTCGACGCGATGATCGAGAAAATCAGGCAGGTTTTATGGTCAACGGACTAAACGGATGAAACGGATTGAGAAGGAAAAAATCCGTTCAAATCCGTTAAATCCGTTGACATTATTTTGGGAGGACACAGCATGAGTTATCGTCGTATTGCAACACTGAAAACCGCCGAGGCGTTCCGGGCGTATCTGGACGAATCCGGCATTGACCTGGGTTTCGACGCCGAACTGGCGACCGGCCCCGACGCGCCGTTGGCGCAGCCATACACGCTGAGGAATGGGTTCCTCATCGGCAACCGCTTCTGCATCCTGCCGATGGAGGGATGGGACGGCACGGAGGACGGACGGCCTTCCGAGTTGACCGTCCGCCGTTGGCAGCATTTTGGGATGAGCGGCGCGAAGCTGATTTGGGGTGGGGAGGCCGTCGCCGTGCAGCACGATGGGCGGGCGAACCCCAACCAGTTGATGATCAACCCGCAGACCGTGGGTGATCTGGCGGCGCTGCGTGAGACGCTGATCCGCGAACACACCGCACGCTACGGCACCGCCGACGATCTGCTGATCGGCCTGCAACTGACGCACTCCGGGCGTTTTGCGCGGCCTAATATCAAGACGAAGCTGGAGCCGAAAATCCTCTATCACCACCCGATCTTGGATGCGAAGTTCGGCATCCCCGCCGATTACCCGGTGATCACCGATGATTACATCGCCCGGCTCATCGAGACGTTTGTGGGCGCGGCGAAGCTGGCGCAGCAGGCGGGCTACGCCTTCGTGGATCTCAAGCACTGTCACGGCTACCTCGGCCACGAGTTCCTCAGCGCCTACGACCGGCCTGGACGGTACGGCGGCAGCTTCGAGAACCGCACGCGCTTCTTACGCGAACTGGTCGCCGGGATCCGTGCGGAAGCGCCGGGGATGGGCATCGGCGTGCGCCTGAGCGCCATAGACTTCGTGCCCTTTCAGCCCGGCGCGGATGGCGTGGGCGAACCGATGCCCTTCACGCCGCCTTACCGTTACGCTTTTGGCGGCGATGGCTCCGGCGTGGGCTACGACCTCGCCGAGCCGTTCGCGTTCCTGGATTTGCTTGCCGAACTGGACATCGAACTGCTGTGCGTCACCGTGGGCAGCCCGTACTACGTCCCGCACATCCAGCGCCCGGCGCTCTTCCCGCCCTCCGATGGCTACCAGCCGCCGGAAGATCCGCTCGCGGGTGTGGCGCGGCAAGTCGCCGTGGTCCGGCAGCTCAAGCAGCATCGCCCGGAGTTGGCGATGGTGGGATCGGGGTATTCGTATTTGCAGGAATGGCTGCCCAACGTGGGACAGCACGTCGTGCGTACCGGACAGGCCGACTTTGTGGGCTTGGGGCGGATGGTGCTTGCATATCCAGAGCTGCCCGCCGATGTGTTGGCCGGACGGCCCTTGCAGCGCACGCGCATCTGCCGCACCTTCAGCGATTGCACGACCGCGCCGCGTATGGGCCTGGTCTCCGGTTGCTATCCGCTGGACGAATTTTACAAAAAACGCCCTGAGGCGGAGGTGCTCAAAGCAAGGGCGAGGTAATCTCGAAAGTATATTCTGGCCAACCCGGCGCGCTGGCAGGCGGATGATTTGCATCCTGCTGCGCCGCCCAATCCGTACAACCGGGGAGACTAACCGGCGTTTACCCGATCCGCCTTGTCAACGCTGTTTTTCCCAGTCACCTATCTCGCCTTCGACTATTCGAAAGAGCGGATGCGCTTCGGGAAGCGCCACTTCCAGCCAGGCCGCATAGAGGTCCGGCGCTCGCTGCGCTAATTTTTTCTTCAGATGTTCCCATTCGTAGCGCAACTGCCCGGTTGTCTCCTCGATCTCAGCGTGGGCCTCCTGGCGCGCTATCTTTGCGGCATCGAAGGCGTAGCCGCGTCGCACGCTCTCCCGATAAACGCCCCACAGATAAGCGGTGATGGCGGCGATGGGGTCTTGCGTGGCCTTGAACCGTTGCAGTTGTGGATGTGCCCGGTAGCCGTGTGTCTGGCCCTGGAGCACTTTTTGCGCTAACAGCGCCTCACGCCATAAGGCCAACAGTCCCTTCGTGTCCAGATATTTGGGATGTACCGTCCACAGTCTCACGCGATCCTCCGATGCCCGCTGAGCCTATATCTGTTTCAGCTTCCACACCCCTTGTCGTTGGCGATACATCAGCAGGCCGAGCTGGGCGATCCACCCGATGACCAGCGCGACCCAGATGCTCGTCACGCCCAGGCGCAGCACTTGCGAGAAGAGGAACACGAGCGGAATCTGAATCACCCACAGGGCGACGATGTTGATGAGCATCGGCGCGACCGTGTCGCCCGCGCCGATCTGCGCGCCGTTGAGCACCAGCGTGAGCGTGTTCGCCAGATACCCCAACGCCAGCACCCGCAGCATTTGCACGCCAATGACCGTGGCTTCGGGGGCATCGCTGAACAGGGCGAAAACGTGCGGCGCGAAGATCACCAGCACACCCAGGACGACCCCGGTAACGATGAACGTGATCCACATCAACAGATTGACGCCGCGCTCGGCGCGCTCCGGCTGCTGCGCGCCGAGGTTCTGCCCCACCACCGCCGGTGAGATACGCGAGAGTGCCATCCCCGGCACCTGCGCGAAGCCGAAGATGCGCTGCACTACCGTCCACGCCGCCACCGCCGCCGCGCCATACACCGCGATAAAGCGCGTCAACAGCGTCATCGCCAGATTGGGCGTGCCGCGTTGGATGATCGTCGGCGCGGCGATGCGCAGCACGCGCTGCATCATCGGGAAATCCAGCCGCAGGTCGTGCAGATCAATGCGCACGGGCGCGCGCCCCACGACGAGTTGCCGCAATCCCCAGACCATCGCCACGGCGTGCGCGCCGGTCAACGCCAGCACCGCCCCTTCCAGCCCCAGCCACGTCACCAGCAGCGGCTCGGCGATGAGCATTACCCCCGTCACCCAGGCGGTCATCTCCAGCCACACCTGCGGCGCACCGATGCCGCTCAACATGCCGCCGACGCTGGGCACCATCTCCATCGCAATCAACCCGCCGAAGAGGATGCGCGCGTAGCGCACCGCCAGCGGGAGCGTTTCGGCGTCGGCCCCGCCCAGGCGCATCAGCGGCTCGGCGAAGATCACGCCGATGACGCCGAGCGTGCCGGACGAGACCAACATCAGGATGACGGATTGCAGTGCCGCCAGGTTCGCGTTCTTTTGATCCTTCGCGCCGACGTAGCGGGCGACGACCGCGCCGCTCGCGCCGCTCAAGGCCATCAACACGCTGATCATCGTGATGCGCACTGAAATGGCCAGCCCTGCGGCGGCCTGCGCGTCGGCGCCGATTTTGCCGAGCCAAAAGGCATCGTACAGCGACGGAATCATAAACAGCAGTTGGCTCGCCAGGTTGGGCCA
This sequence comes from Anaerolineae bacterium, assembly GCA_035373625.1. Classification (GTDB taxonomy): domain Bacteria; phylum Chloroflexota; class Anaerolineae; order B4-G1; family SLSP01; genus DSWT01. The sequence continues at coordinate 54,744 of DAOSNS010000032.1, forward strand.
GGTGAGCCGCAAAATGTTGTCACGCAGGCTACCCTGGGTGAGATCGTGCAACCCACTGTGGGTCATGCACGCCACAACCTCGGCAAGAATTCGTAGTAGAGCGCCATCCGCCAGACCACCCATGTGTGCGCCGCGCCTTCGAGCGTCCAATAGGTGTGCGCGATGCCTTTCTCCGTGAGCAGCCTGTGCAGTTCCTCCATCCCTTCTGCCGCGAGCGTGTCCAGCGTGCCGCAACCCAGGAAGAGCAGCTTGATTTTGGCGTTCGTTCCGATGGGGTCGTCAAGCAAGTCGGCGTGCCGCTCGGCGAAGTTACGCGCGCCCGCGCTCAAGATGCCGATGGCGCTGAACAGGTCGAGGTGTCCCAGGCCGATGTGGTCGGTCTGACCGCCGCCCATCGAAAGCCCGGCAATGGCGCGATGTTCTCGATCCGCCTGCACACGATAGGCCGATTCGACCAGCGGCAAGACGTCGGTGAGCAGGTCTTGCTCGAAGAGCGGCGTGTTCTTCTGCCAGCGTTCTTCCCACGAGACCGAACGCGGTAGCGCGTGGCCGAACGGCATGGCGATGATCATCGGTTTGGCTTTGCCCTCGGCGAGCAAGTTGTCCATCATCAGATGCACCTGTCCCATCATCGCCCAACTCCCGGCGACATCGCCCGCGCCGTGGAGCAGGTAGAGCACGGGGTAGGTCGCATCGGGGTTTTTCGCGTAATCCGGCGGGGTGTAGACGTAGACATCGCGCACGTCGCCGAGCGTCCGCGAGGTGTAGTAGTGGCGGTGGAGCGTCCCGTGCGGAACGTCCCGCGCGTCGAAGTAATTAGAGTTGTTCCTTTTTAAGAATGCGGTAGACTACAGCCATCGACACAGAATTCA
>DAOSNS010000033.1:0-55482 GCA_035373625.1 Anaerolineae bacterium
TCTTGCCGCCCTGTTCATTTACCTGAACTCAAGTTATGTAACTCTAAACTCAAGAGCTTGAAGTAACTGAGCGCGAAGAACGCCGGCGTATCCCGGAAGAAATGCTGTGCGATCATGTCGATGAGACTCTGGTTCTGGGTATAGCGGCGCAGGTAATCGACCACGGGCGTGTTCAGCGCGGTGATCTTGCGGATGGTGAGCGCGTACTTCAACATCCAGGGGAGAATCACCTTGAGCAGATATGCACGATCCTTCTTCATATCCAGAAACGCCGGGTTATCAATCCCGTAGAGGACATCCAGGTAGCCCATAATTACCCGGATGCGGGCAATGATCGCAGCAATCTCATCGCGGTTTTCCGGGAACATGGCGGTGAGCAGTTCCCGGTACGCCTCGATGTCCTCAACGGACTTTAGCCGTATCACGCGGTCCTCAACCCCAATCGAGACATGGCTCTTGATGAAGTCTACGTCTATGCCGAGTTGTCTGAGCATTGGCATCACAATGCCGGAGTTCTCGATGGCCCGGATGCCGCCATCGAAGACAAATCCTCCACGCTTGAAGCTGCGCACGAGGCCCCCGCAGTGGCTTTCTTTTTCACAAAGCAGGGTTGTGTATCCCGCTTTTGCAAGATAGGCCGCTGCCGTCAATCCGGCGATTCCGCCACCAACGATAATCACGTCATAATCCATAATCACCTCGATAAGATGCTGTCAGCCATCAGCCGTCAGCTTTCAGCCTCTTCGTTTGCTGATGGCTGACTGTTGATCGCTAAAAGCTGATTGCTAATCTCCCACACTCGTTTGCCGACGGCGCGATCCAGTGCGTGCGCGGCCGGCTTTTCCTCGATCGTCAAATTGAAGAACTTCCCACTCACAGTTGCCATTTCCGGCGCGGCTGCCAGATAGTAGATCGCCTCGCCGGCAATCGCGGGGTCTTTCAAGAAAGGGTAAATCACAATGCGGTTGTACAGCCGGTAGAGCAAACCGTTGTTCATCCCGATGTTGCTCTTCACCGCACCGGGATGCATCGCGTTGATCGTGACGCCACTCCCTGCGAGCCGGTCCGCCAGCTCCCAGACCGTGAGCAACTGCGCCGTCTTGGATGCTCCGTAGCCTCGCAGCCCGATATAGCGACGCCGCGCCCAGGTAAGGTCATTCAGGTCCAATCCCCCAAAGCGATGTCCCTGGGAATTAACCTGGATGATGCGGGCCGGGGCGCTGGCCTTGAGCCGGTCGAGCAGCAGCCGGGTAAGCAAGAACGAGGCTAAATGGTTGACGGCGAAAGCCATTTCGTGGCCGTCTTCGGTCAATACACGGCGCGTCATGTGGACGCCGGCGTTGTTGATGAGCACATCAATACGGGGATACCGTTGCAGAAGCGTTGTCGCCGCCGCGCGAACCTCCGCAAGCCGGGCAAAATCCGCCAACACCACATCCGTCTGCGCTCCGTATTCGTCTTTTAGCGTCGCTTGAACCCTGGCTGCTTTCTCGCCATTGCGGCACACCATCACCACATAGGCCCCGCCGCGCGCCAATCGTTGCACCGCCGCAAGCCCCACCCCCGACGTTGCGCCGGTCACCACGCAGACACGACCGTCCAGACGCGCCTCCGTCGTCTTTTGCGGCATCCGCGCGTTGGCGATGAATTGCAATTCTTCAGGTAGCTTCATCATCCGAAATACTTACGCATAAACCATCGGTAGAGACGGCGGAAGCCGGGGATGCCGTTGGCGATGTCGCCCCACAGGTCGAAGTAGTCGCGTTGCTCGATAATCCTACCGTCGTCGCCGAGGGTGAGCTTTGTGCAGCCGTAGACCGGCGAGCTGGGCCACCTTCGGAACTTCATTTGCATCTTCCATTGCAGGAAGATGTCACGGCCCTCCATCACGACCGAGCGGATGTCCATATCAATTTGCTCGCAGCGCCGGGTAAGCCGGTCACACAGCGCCTTGAATGCCTCGATACCTTCGATGCGCTGGATGCTGTCTTGAAAGACGATGTCCTCGTGGTAGTAGGGGAAGATGTGCGACCAGTCAGGCTTCCCCTCGCGGTTGTAGGTTTTGGACCACAGCTCGCGCACGCGGTCGGCAGTGAGGGGGGCTATATGGGTTTTGTTTTTAGGCGCATCGAGGTTATCCATAGTCTATGTGGCAGCTATCCTTTGCAGAAATCTGATAAGAAGCTATACAATTCTCGGAAAAGCGGGCATTTGGAGGCAATCATCTCTGGTCGTGCTTCTTGTAACAACGCCGGCGTATGGCTCGCCTTGGAGTAGTGCAGATCGCCATATTCTTGCGTGGCTTCAATGATCATCTGGGAAAGTTTTTCGGCGCAGGTGCCTTTGGTCGCGTCGTAATAGCTGAATGTTTCGGGCGCGTCAAAAGGTATGTGTTTCTCGTGGCTCAACCACCACTGCATCCCCACGTGATTTTTACGGAAATCTATGTGTTTACCAAACGTACCATCCCAATCCGCGATGAGCCATGCCTCTAATTCTGGCGCGGCGAAGCCGACAAATTTCTGCACGTCTGCAATGCCATCAATTCCTTCCAATGTTGTACAGAAAAGCTGTCTTTGCCGGTCTGCGTCACGGCAATCCAGATCATCAATAACTAAGATAAGCGCACATACCTCACCGCGCAGCAAAGCGGCGTGGAGTTGTTGCTCGATCTGTTGCGCCAGGCTTTTGCCAGTTTTGCCATAGCCTTGTTGGGTGGGACGGGGACCAGGTTTTTGGCGAATGGGCGTCTTGCGTTCAAAAACGCAAGGAAAATGCCGCGTAAGAAAAGGCGTTAATCCGGCGACTTCGGCTTCCCCGCCACCCGCGCAGAGCCAGACTACCACGGCCATCCTCCGATGCTAGGATCGCCCACACGATACAAGTCGCCCAGTTGCCAGCCGTCTTCCAACCAAGGTGCAACCATTGCTTGTGAGAGTTGCTTAACCGCAAAATGCGCTTGATCGCCTTCCGCTGCGTGAAAAACATATACACTATCCACCCGGTCGGTAAAGTAATCCAACAAATCAGGGCTATGGGTACTGATGATGATCTGCGTCTTCTGACTCGCAGCTTTGATCCACTCCGCCAACACACGCAACCAGGCGACGTGCAGGCCAATTTCTGGCTCTTCGATGACCAACAGCGAGGGCAAAAGCGGGGAATGTAAAATTGAGGCCCAACACAACATCCGCACTGTGCCATCCGACATTTCATCCAGGTAGAAGGGCGTTTTCACGTCAGCGAAATGCCATTCGGTGGTCACGGAGAGGCGTCCAGAAGCCACTGCGCGAACCCGGCGCGTAGTTGGGAGAACCGCGCGCATCGCGTTGTTGATCCGTTCCTCGAAATCCAGGCTCTCTTGGGTCAGATTGTGCAGCACTAACGATAAATTATTCCCCGAAGCCGAGACAAATTTATCGCTGGGACCAAGTTTGGGTTCGGAACGACGGATTTCTCCCAGGTTCATATCGTTGGCGTTGTAGAAGCGCCATTGGGCCATGGTTTCTAAAAGCTGGTTGCGCACTTTGTATGTTACAAGTTCTTCGGGAGAGACCTTGCCATTTTCACGGGGGGTGGGCATCTTTACTAAAACCAAATCATTTTCTGGCGGTTGCAGTGGAGCTATTTTGTCGTTGTCTGGTAAGAAGCGGACAGTATTATCCTCCCCCCTATAATAGAGGATTGGGGGTTTAGCTCTATGCGGCGCGTTCAGTTGTTCTCCGGTTACGCTAACACGTTTACCCTGCACAAGAAGAGATAAACCGAAATAGATATCCCTATCCATGTCAGGGGAGGAAAATTCATAGTTAAAACTAACTTTGGCCGGCGACTCAACGGACGCATCCAGTATCTTGTGTCCGCCCAGTTTGAACACCGCATCTTCAAACCCGGTCACGCCTCTGGATTCGTCGGCAGGCGCAGTAGTGGCGTCTTTCAGGAAACGCAAGACATTGAGCAGATTGCTCTTGCCTGACCCATTCGGGCCAATGAATAGATTGAGCGCCTGGAGTGGCAGCCCTTCTGCCAGCCACAGGTTTTTATAATTCTGCGTGGCCAGTTTTGAAATGCGAGTGGTCATATAACCTCCAAAGAAACGGGACGTGGCCTAACATAGAAATTGCCCTAAAACTCCCCCGCCACCGCCTCCAACAGATTCAGCGCCTCGATGATGCTATCCCGCCGGAAGCACACCTTATTCGTCCGCCAAGGCCAATACCCGTTGCCGCACGTCGTATGACACCCACATTCCTGTAGCAACCAAACGATCAAGGAGCGGCGCTACGCTCTCGATCCAACCGTGGGATTTCGCTTCGAGTAGCACGCGCAAAGTGCCCCATACTTTCAATCCGGCTGCATCGGCGATACGGCGCGCCAAACCGTCATCTAACAGCACAATTCGTTTGGGATTTTCCAATGCCAGCGCCATCGTCGCCAACTCTCCTTGACCCAAGTCCAACGTCAACCATTCCGATGGCACGGTGTGGGGATCAACAATTTTCAGCCACTCGTATTTGTGTGGCTTAGGGATATCATAGCCTCGGTGTTGCCCTTCCTTAAGCTCATGTATAACCGCACTTGGCGCCCATATCTCATCAAACAATTGAGGCAACCACGTGATTGCCTCGATCCGGTACAGATAAAGCAAAGGTGAGGTATTGCAAATCGCATCAGGCATGGCCGCGTTCCAATTCACGTAATTCGGCTTCGAAGGGGAATACCTTATAGCGTCCGAGTGTGAGCAGAAATTCTACGCGGGGCATACCGGCCAATTCTGCGGCGCGACCAGACGATAGACGCCCGAGTTCATAGAGTTTGACAGCCGCCAAGACGCGCAGTTCCTGGGCAAAGGTAATTTCATCGGTCTTTTCAGCCAACAACACCTTTTCTGGAATCGTTAACGTAATTTGTCGCGTTGTCATTTCGCACTCCTCTTCGCGCATACCGGTGTGGCTAAGACTTGGGTGAAACCAGCACAGTTTTCATACGATCATCGCATTTGATGAATGTGTTACTGTGATTCTATCACATCGGGAGCTAAACAGCAATCCACAGAACGGGCGAATATCCGCTCTGGTGTGAGTTTCGGTCTGGCGAAGCCTGAATTCGTTTATTCGTTCCACATTATTGTCGGCAAGCCCACCCTAAAACTCCCCCGCCACCGCCTCCAACAAATTCAGCGCCTCGATCATGCTATCCCGCCGGAAGCACACCTTGTCGAACATAAGCTATTCTATTGCGATTGAAAGGTTTGGCATCCATGTTTACGAGTATAATACAAGCGTATGGATTATCAAATTTTTGTCGTCAGCGCGCCGGGTCTGGAAGACATCACGGCACAAGAGGTCGTCAGGCTGGGACTGGCGGAAGGTCGTGCAGTGCAGCATATCACCGGTGGCGTGGAATTCACCGGCTCGCTGGCTGATCTCTACCGCGCCAACCTGCTGCTACGCACAGCCAGTCGGGTGACGGTGCGGTTGGGCGAATTCCACGCAGCAACATTTCCCGAGATGCACAAACAAGCGAGCCGGTTGCCCTGGGAGCGATACTTGCGGCCCGGTCAGCCCGTCGCGTTGCGGGTGACTTACCGCCAATCGAAGTTGAATTATGCGAGTGGGGTGACCAGGCGCGTCCTCAGGGGTATCACCGACCGTTTAGGCGCGCCTGTGATGCTGGTCAATGGGGATGATGAGGAAGCAGAGCAACCGCCGCAGCGCGTGATTGTGCGTCTGTTCAACAATCTATGTACCGTGAGCATAGACAGCTCCGGCGCGCTCCTGCACCGGCGCGGTTACCGGCTGGCGACGGCCAAAGCGCCGTTGCGCGAGACGTTGGCTGCCGGGCTGGTGCTGGCCTCCAGGTGGGATGGACACGCGCCGCTGCTCGACCCCTTTTGCGGTTCCGGCACGATCCCCATCGAGGCGGCATTGTGGGCGCGCAACATCGCGCCGGGCAAGGCGCGGAACTTCGCTTTTATGATGTGGCCTGGCTTCGCGCCGGACGTGTGGGAAGCGACGCTGGCCGCGGCAATTGCCGCAGAACGTCCCGACGCGCCTCCCATCCTGGCCTCCGACCGGGACGCCGGGGCGATCCGCGCGGCGAAAGCCAATGCCGCGCGCGCGGGTGTGGCGGACGGCATTACCTTCGCCTGCCAGGCTGTGTCCGCTATCACACCGCCGTCGGGGCCGGGCTGGGTCGTCACCAATCCGCCCTACGGCGTGCGGGTGAGTGAGAATAAGGACTTGCGCAACCTCTACGCGCAGTTCGGCAACGTGCTGCGCGCGCAGTGTCCGGGGTGGGGGGTAACTTTCCTGTGCGGCGACTTTGCTTTGGTCAGACAAACGCGCTTGCCTGTGGAGACATCCCGCGTGTGGACAAACGGCGGCTTGCGCGTGCGGGTGGCGCAAGGCGTGGTCGGTGACAGGCACAGCGGCCAATAGCGCGCGGCGCAAATAGTTCCTTGCTTTATGCTTGCCAGGGATCGTCAGATCTCGGCCTGACGCACAAGAACCGCGGATCTGGCGATCCGCTCCAAGCACAGCTAACTAGTGTGGGACCTCTGCCACGATGTCCTAGCACGTGACGTGGAAAAGCCCGATGACGGCGCCTTTCGCTTCGTTCCAGGCTTTCAGTGCTTCTGGCGTCGGTAATAAGTCCACGCGGCACGCCTTGCGGCGAAAATAGTCCGTCGCTTCCTCCGACAGTGTGACCAGACCATTCTGCCCGGTGCCGACGATGAGCCGTTCGGCGCCGTCCTCGTAAACGTGCTTCGCTTCAGCCAGCGAGATGACGTGCGAAGTGCCATACAGCGCCTTGGAGAGCTTTTTTTTGCGCTTTTCCACATCGCCGTTGAGCCGGATCACGACATCGTGCTCGATTTTCTCGCCCTCGATCGTGATCGAACCGAACTTTGTGCCATCAATTGTGGGTTTCATCTGTCCTCCGCTTGAAGGCGGTTCAGAAATTCAATAGCCTTAGGATGATCGTCTTTTCGTACTGTTTCACTATACGTTAGTCTCGGTCGCCAAGAGCAGCGGCAACATCAGCTTCCACGTCTTCGGGTTTGGCATTTATATTCCGTGAGCGGATTTCATCGTAGACCTTGAAACGTGCTGCGCGTTCTGTGACCTCCTGCTGCAACACAAATGGCTTCAAGAATGTGTACGTGTAATCGAAATATGACCATGCCAGCATAAGGTCGCCTGCATTGACTGTGATCGGCGCGGTATCAATTGCGGGGTCAAACAAATATACCTGCTCGCCTTCAGTTCCCGCTACTATTACGGCGTGTGGCGTATCCACATCCCAATATGGTAATTCACCGGTACGCACGAACACAATGACAGGTACATTATGAGCAAGGCATGTATGTAGATCGGATAGCGAGCCGGTACTGTAAGTCACGTCAAAGCCATATTTGGTCAAACGTTGGACACGACTGGCCGGCATCCCACCTCCGCGCATCCCCAGGCAGCGTGCCACTTCTACTTGTGACAGAGGATGATGCCAGTATGCAGTTACCATCGTGATGCAGGCTGGCAAACACCATCCGGCCTTAATTTGTTTGTGATGTGGCACGTTCAACCAGGGCATGGGCACGTTCCTCGAGGGTGCTCAACAAATCTGTATTGCTCAATACCTCGCCGGTTTGTGCATCCACATCCAGGGTCCCTACTTGACCTAACGGTCCCGTGGTAGGGAGCGCCACCCACACCGGTACACGCCATAGAAGGCGTCGTCCGGCGACCAGGGTTGGCTGTTCGCCATAGAGTAGATTGCCTACCTGATCGAGCAAGAGCTTGCTGACTTTGCGCTGCGCGGTGAAATCGGTCACATTGACCCGGGTGCTGAGCGAAAATTCAATCTTCACTTCGGCTTGTGCGGGCAGTGTCAGGGTTTCAAATTCAATGGTCATAGCTCACCTCCCGTAACTTTCCCTATTATTTTACACCGGATTTTGGAATTTCTGTTCCCATGCCATCCCCGGATAGTATCGGTACCCGCCGACCGCTTCGATGAGCGATGCGCCTGCGCTTTCCAGCACCGGTTCGTCGTTCCACGTTTCGACGATGATGCGCCGCTCGAAGCTGCCCAGATGTGTGAACAGCGCCTTGAGCGCGCGTTGGAGTGTGCCCTCGTCTATGCCAGGTGCGACGTTGATGGACGCGCCGCCGTTGCTGGCGACGAGCACCGGCAATCCACGTACCTGCGCCAGCCACGTCGAGGGGACGCGGGTGAAGGTGAGGACATCGGGGATGTCGGCGCGGGCCGGGCCGTAGAGGTTGGCCGGATCGCAGGCATTGAGCACCACCGGCCCGGCCTCGTCCGTGGCGTCGCGGAGCGCGCGCAGTTGCTCGACCACGTCTGGCAACGCGAATTGCGCGCCCGATAGCCCCTGCACGAAGTAGCCGCGCCGCACTTCGCCGCGCATCTCCTGCCGTTGGAGTTCCTGGTAGATCAGGCTCCAGTCCCACGCGCCGGTTTCGCTCTCCAGGCACTCGCGCGTGACGACGCCGTAGCGCGCCAGCAGTTGCCGCGCCTGCCGGGCCGCGCGCTCACCTGCCGAGACCGGCTTGCCCATAATGCTGAACCGCTGCACGAGCGTCCAACGGCCCACCCAACGCTGCGGCGCGGTCTGTTGCTCCACCCGCTGGCGGACGCGCTGCCGCGCCGATTTGTAGCGCGCGCGTTCCGGCTTGTGGCCCACAGGCCGCGCGTCGAGGCCCAGCTCCGCGCGCCGCTGTGCCAGATCCGCTTCGAGCGAGCTGTACATCCGCGTCGGCGGCTGCGATTTCCCCTCTTGCACGATCTGCCGCATGGCTTCCAGGCTGTCGTTGGTCGCCAACCCCGCCATCACCAGTTCGATCAGCGCCGCCTCAACGTCTTTTTCTTCGAGACCCAATGCTTCGCCAATGTCGTTGAAAAACACCGCCCCCTCGGCTTTGAGGAACTTGTAAACAGCTAAAGTGTCAACGGATTGAACGGATTTTAACGGATTAGCAGAATCCGTTTCATCCGTTGAATCCGTTGACAAAAACACATTTCCCTCGCCCCGGAACAGGAAGCGCACCCGCCCGTAGCGCGGATCGGCCCCGCCGGAGCCAACCCACACCAGTTCACCGCTGTTGCAGAGGGCGTCGAGGGCGGCGGGATGGTAGCCCGGCAGGCGCAGCGGGAGCACATCCCGTTCCCAGATCCGCCCCACCACCGGCAAAGCGCGCAGTTGTTGGAAGACTTTCACCAGCGACCCTTCGCCCATCAGGCGTGTGGCGGGATGGACGTGCTGCCAGCGCGCCAGGAAGTCGGCGTAGACGGTGAAGGGCACCGGCTGCACTTCCTGCCGCAGGATGCTCAGCGTGCGGCGGTGAATCTGTTCGAGCGCGCGACGATCCACGAACTCGACCACGGATGGAACCACGGATGGAACCACGGATGGAACCACGGATGGGACCACGGAGGTAGAGTTTGCTGGCCGAGGTGTGAAGTGCCCGTGGACGAGTTCGCGCGCAGCGATCAGGCGATCCAGTTCCGTTTCCAGCCAGTCCACCGGGAAGGCGTACCGCGCGCGGATCGCGTCCAGCGTCACCGGCCCGGCGTAGGAGAGGAAACGCTCTAAAATTCGGCGGGATGCCTCAACGGATTCAACGGGAGCGTTATCCGTTAAAATCCGTTCAATCCGTTGAGAACCAAAGGCCGCCTTGTACTCCGCCTCGTATTCCGCGAACACCCACCGGAATTCCGGTTTCGTCGCCGTTGGGATGTCCATGCCGATGACGCGCCCTTCGCCGGTCAGGTGGGCGATCCAGCCTGAGGGGTCAACCAGCGTGCGCTGCGCGACTTCGCTCGGCGAAAGGTCGCCCATCTGCTGCAAGAGGACGGCGAGTTCCGCCTCGGTGCGCGCCAGGGTGGTGGGGAGGGTGTGTTGCAATTCTCCGCGGACCGCGTCAATGGCTTCGGGGCGCAGTAGTTCGTCGAGCGCCACGTCCTTGAGCAGGTCTTGCAGCAGGTCACGGTTGACCGTCAACAACTGCAATTGCTGTTCGGCTTTGGGCGTGTCCCACTCGTACATCCGCGTGCTGATGAAGTTGAACATCAGGCTTTCCGCCACAGGCGAAGGCGTGCGCGATTCCATGACTGTCACGCTGATGTCGCCGCGTTGGATGCCACCGAGGACTTCCTCGAGGTGCGGCAGGTCGAGCACGTCTTGCAGGCAATCGCGGTAGGTTTCGACGATGATGGGGAAGTCGTCGAAGGGGCGCACGACTTGCAGCAGTTCTTTGGCGCGCAGCCGTTGGAGCCAGAAGGGCGTGCGTTTGCCGCGCCCGACGCCCGGCAGGAGCAGCGCGCGCGCCGCGTTCTGCCGGAAGCGCGCCCCGAATACCGCCGAGTCCGGCAGTTCGCGCAGGATGCGCTCGCGGGCCTCCGCCGGCCCCATATCGGTCACAACGTCCAGCGGGAACTCGGCCTCGCTATCGAGCAGGCGCAGCAGGATGCCGTCGTCGTTGGTCTCCACCTCGATTTCGACGCCCGTGCGCTCGCGCAGCGCGCCCGCCAGCGCCAGCCCCCACGGCCCGTTGACGCGCCCGCCAAACGGCGAGTGGACGACCATGCGCGGGTCGCCGAGCGGATCGCTAAACACTTCCACGAGGATGCTGCGGTCGGTGGCGAGCGCGCCGGTCTGGTCGAGCTGGCTGGCGAGGTAATTGAGCACGTTCCACGCCGAGTTCGCGTCCAGCGCGTAGTTCTCGCGTAGCCAGGTCAGCAAAGAATTCACCGCAGAGACGCAGAGATCGCGGAGTTCTTTTTGATTTTTCTCTGCGTCCTCCGTGTCTCTGCGGTAAAAATCCAGAATGTTTTTGAACGGCTTATCGTCTGGCAGACTCAGATCGCGGCGCAGCGATTCCAGTTTCTCCGCTACGGTGCGGCGGAAAGTGCCGACGCGCTGACCGAGTTCGTAGGGCCGCCAGGGGAAGTCGCCGCGCCAGAAGGGCATCCGCGGGATCGCGCCGGGCGCTTCGGTGACGGTGACGCGGTTCTCGTCAATGTCGAGTACGCGCCAGACCTGCGAGCCGAGCATCATCGTGTCGCCGATGCGCGTCTCGAAGACGAATTCCTCGTCCAACTCGCCGAGCTTCGTCTTGCCGTCGGGCAGGTACGCGCCGAACGCGCCGGTATTGGGGATCGTGCCGCCGTTGGTCAGCGCCAGCATCCGCGAGCCGGGGAGCGCCGAGAGTTTGTTATTCACGCGATCCCAGTCCAGGCGGGCGCGCAATTCGCGGTACGCCTGGCTCGGATAGCGCCCGGCGAGCATCTCCAACGTCGTCTGGAACGCGCGCGCGGTGAGGTCGGTGTAGGCGTAGGCCTGGCGCACCAGCGCGAACAATTCATCTGCATTCCACGTCTCCACCGATACCATCGCTACGATCTGCTGCGCCAGCACGTCCAGCGGGTGGCGTGGCGTGTGCGTCGGCTCGACCGCCCCACACAGCATCCCCCCGGCAATGGCTGCCGCTTCGACCACGTCCTCGCGGTGGGTGGGGAAGATGCGGCCCACGCTCGTCTGCCCGACGAGGTGCCCGGAGCGGCCCACGCGCTGCAAGCCTTGCGCTACCGACTTGGGGCTTTGCAGTTGCACGACGAGGTCCACCGCGCCGATGTCAATGCCGAGTTCCAGCGATGACGTCCCCACGAGTGCGGGCAGTTCCCCGGCCTTGAGCTGCCGTTCGATTTCGAGGCGCGTTTCCTTCGAGACGCTGCCGTGGTGGACGCGAACAGGCCCGGCGCGCGTCCCGTCGCCTGTCGCCATCAAGCCGATGCCGGTGGCGGTGCCATCCTTGATGAGGCCGGTAGCTTTACCGTCCGCTTCGGCGGCCCATTGTTCGTTGAGATAATCGCCCGCGCGTTCAGCCAGACGGCGGTTGTTGGTGAAGATGAGCGTCGTCTTATGCGCGCGGATCAAGTCCAGCACGCGCGGGATGATCGAAGGCCACACCGACTCCCCCGGCAGATTGCGGAAATCATCCACCACAGTCACGACCTTCAGATCGAGAGCCTTCTTGTACGCGGCGTTGATGATCGTCACAGGGCGTGGTTGGAGGATGAGAGTTGAGGGTTGTGGGTTGTGGGTTGTGGGAGCTGCCGATTCGCCATTTGCCATTTGCCATTCGCCATTTGCTATTTCCCATTCGTACCCGCCCAGAAACCGCGCGGCCTCGTCCAGCGGCTCAATCGTCGCGGAGAGGCCGATGCGCTGGATGGGCTGTTCGGCGAGGTGTTGGAGGCGTTCGAGGCTGATCGAGAGGTGAACGCCGCGCTTGTTCCCGGCCAGCGTGTGGATTTCGTCCACGATGACGGTGTGGACGGTGCGGAACATCTCGCGCGCTTTGGGACTGGTGAGCAGCAAGTACAGCGATTCCGGCGTGGTGATGAGGATGTGCGGCGGCTCGCGGAGCATCGCCTGCCGGTCGCGCTGTGGGGTGTCGCCGGAGCGCACCGCCACGCGGATGTGCGGCAGGTCAAGGCCCATGGCGTCTGCCTTGGCGCGAATCCCCGCCAGCGGCACGCGCAAGTTGCGGTGGATGTCGTTGTTCAGCGCCTTCAGCGGGGAAATGTAGACGAGGCGGATGCCCTCAACGGGCTTGGTAATTGGGGATTGGGGATTGGTAACTGGGGACTCGTGATGCGTGATGCGTGAGTCGTGATTTGCCATTTGCCATTCGCCATTTGCCATTTGCCCTTCATCCAACTCCCGGAAAAGCTGGTCAATCCCCCACAGGAAGGCCGTGAGCGTCTTGCCGGAGCCGGTGGGGGCGAGGATGAGGGTGTGCTCGCCGCGTTGGATCGCGGGCCAGCCCTGCGCCTGCGGCGGCGTTGGCGTCCCGAAGGTCTCCGCGAACCAGTCGCGGACGGGTGGGAGGAAGGAGGATGGGATGGTTTCGGCAGTCCATTCTGACATTGTGGTGCTCCTTCAAAAGACTTACTTCAACGCTTAGGGCGGATCACAATCCGCCGTCGCTGCTTGCGCCGGATTGTGATCCGGCGCAAGCATTTGCAGTGTTGGGGGTTGGGTGATTATGTCGTCTGCCCTGTGGCGCTTGTTCGTTGCCAGGTTTCATGATGAAAATATAGCACAAATGTTCTGACTTTCAATGAAAGGGTGAATGCTTACGGCTTCACATAATAGAACCCCGCCACGCCGTCCTTCTCGCCGACGATGACCATGTGCAGTCCGCCCGCCGCGTCGGTAAAGTAGGCGCCGGGCGAGCCGGTGTACCCACGCGCGGCCAGGTAGTCGGCGATGGTCTGCACCGGACCGAGCACGCCGTCTGTCTCTGTGCGTGTCTTTATGCCAGCACTGTCACTGTAGACGTAGCGGATCACCGGTGCGTCTGTCGCTGCGCCGATGTAGTATGGCGCCGCCCAGCCCGAAGTGTTCTCCGCGATGTTGAGCGGCTCCGACCATACGCCGTTTTTCCATATATAGCGGTACGCGAGAGAGTATCCCGGCCACATCGTGTGATAGGATGCCAGCACAAAAGCATCTGCGCCGGGGGCGTAGGCCAGCAGGATGGATTCGTCGCGCTGCGGCACAGGATAGAGAGCATGCGTCGCCTGGCGCAGCGGGAAGCGGCCCGGTTCCGTTCCGTAGGCTGTGCGCGCGACGATGGGATCGCCCGGCCCGATTCCGCCGCCGGATGACTGCTCCCAACGCTGGAACCACGCCAGCATCGCCTGCCCGTCCGGCGCGGCGGCGATGGAAGAATAAAAGGTGTCCCCGTCGTGAATCTTGAGCAGCGGCGCGCTCCACTTGCCGTCGGCCCAGGTGGCGTGCCAGGTGCGGCGACGGATGGTATGCCCGCCGTATTCAGCCTTGACGTAATAGCCCTCATCCCAGGTCAGATAGGCGACGCCTGTGTCTTCGGCGACGGCGAGACCCGTCCAACCGAGACCGCCGGAGGGCAGGTCAAAGCCCGGCAGGTAGTAGATTCGCTTCGGCGCGACGACTGTCGGCGCGGAGACGATGCCGTTCTCGACGGTGTGGTGGATGATGCCGTCGTCGTTGGCATAGACCAGGTGTACGCGCCCGTGGACGTTATCTACGGCAATCTTCAGATCGCCCCCGCCCCAATAGCTGAGGATCTGGTACGGTGTCCAGGTGACGCCGTCATTCGAGTTGCTGTAGAAGACGTAGGTGTTGAAGGCGTCGTTGAGCTTTCCCGTCCACAGCACATGGACGCGACCGTTGGCTTCTACCCCCAGCGCCGTCTCGCCGATGGCTTTCGGATAGCCGCCGATGTTCCCCGCGACCAACGGTTTCATCGGTGGCGCAGTGCCCAGCGATCCGGGGCATAGATCGGTCAGTTCTTGCGGACAAACGCGCAGGCTCACGTCATCTACATAAGCGCCTTCGGGACGCGAATCCCCCTCATCTGCATTGAAAATGATAGCCAGGCACACGCGCGGCTGGCCCAGCATATTACCGAGGGTGGGGACGTTGCTCAGGTCGAGCTTGAGGTCTTCCCAGCCATTGGTCACGCCGGTGCGACAGACGCCGTAAAAATCCCCTGCGGAGCCGCAGTCTTCCGCTGTCGGTGACAGTGGACTGACCTTAAGACAAACCTCATCGCCCGGCGGCAAATTGGTCCATACCTTGGCGCTGTATTCGCCCTTGGCGACATATTCGAGGTCAATGGGCATCACTCCTTCCAACATGGTCATCATCGAATACTCATCGGGATACGGTGCGCCGCAGGGCAGCAATTCGCCGTCGTCGCCGCCGCCGTAGGCCCACGCGCTCTGTTGCCCGGAGTAGGCGCGGCACGTGCTGACATCCCACAGGTAAATGCCGAATTCGACTCCCGGCGGCAATGGGCCTATGTGCGATGCCCCGCCATAGCGTCGCCAGCCGAGGGTTTCGGATTCAAAATCATCGGTGTCCACATGCCACGCATCGCGGTGGACGACGCTGCCGTAGCTGCGCAAGACCACCGGCAGGTAGACCGTGTGCGGCCAGCCGACGGCGGCCTTGAAGGTGTCTTGCACCGCGTAGACGCCGTCGCTGGCGCGGATGGTCACATCAGTGGCTCCCTGCCAGTACTGTTCGGGCGTGAGATTTACGGCGCCGGAGGTCTGCAAAACCACGTCCATTTGGGGAGTGGTGTTGAGCATCACCGTGTAGCTCAGTTGATCGCTTGCCAGGTTGCTGTGCTGCGCATAGTCGCGGACGTTGAAGGCGGTGAGGCTCGCTGTTCCGGGGATGAGCACCACGTCAGGCAAGCCGCTGAAGCGCAGCGGCGCCGGGAAGCGGTCGGCGGGATAGGCGAAGGTGCGGTAGGCGTCGCGCTGGGAGGTGGACGGCGGGACTTGGGCAAGATTTGTTATGGACGCCAGCGTCAGGTTGGTGAGCGTGTACGGGCCATCCGCGTTATGCCCGCCAATGGCGGCGCCGTCGAAGGCCAGGTCGAGGAAGTGCGCGCCGGTCGTCAGTGTGCGGGTGACGTAGGCCCAGGTGATTTCGCCGCCGTCTGCATCCACCAGCGAGCCGGCCAGCGCGTAGGTACCGCTCGCCGTGACCTGCACGCCCACGCGGATGACGAGCTGCTCGTACAGCCCGTCCCCGTTTGCGTCGTTTCCCCAATCGGCATAGCTGCCGGTGAGGGCCAGCGCCGGAGTCATGTCACCGGTGGTGAAGACCCAGACGGTGGGATCGTAGGTGGCGTTGCCCAGCGTGTCGCTGATGCCGGCGGTGAGCGTGACGACGTAGGTGGTGTACGGCGTGAGGAGCGCGTTTGGCGTGAACGTCGCCGTGTGTGTGGCGGCGTCGTAGGCGACGCTGCCGGTGATGACATCGCCGGTCATCTCCGCCACCTGGAACGTCGCCGTCGTCAGCGTGCTGGCGTCGAGCGCGCGATCCCACGCCACGGCGACAACCGCGTTGCGCGGCGCGTTGAACGCGCCATGCTGCGGTGAGAGCAGAGTCGGGCGCGGCGGGGAAAAGTCAGGTTCGGTGGTAAAGCTCCACGTCATACCTTCAGCCAGCGGCGTCCCGTCGAGCGTGCGGATTGTGGCGCTGATGCGCGCAGTGTAGGTGGTGCTGTAGGCCAGCCGGGTTTGGGGGATGAAGGTGGCTTCGCGGCTCGCGGCGTCGTAGCGGACGAGGCCGCGCACCGTCCCGTAAGGCCCGCCGGAGAGGGTAAAGGTCGCGCTGTTGACCGTCGTCGGGTCGAGCGCCGCGCGGAATCCGGCGTACAACGGTTGGTCCACGTTGACGTTCGTCTCGGCGGGCGCGGGCGAGACCCAGTCCACGCCCACGGGGTTGGCGATGGTGAACGGCCCGGCGACGGCGCTGGCAGTGTTGAGGCCGTCGGTAGCGAGCACACGCACCAAAGCCTGCGTCGTATTGAGCATGCTGGCAGTTTCGAGCGTAAAGACCGTGCCGGGCAGGTGAATGGCCTGCGCTTCCCAGGTCGCGCCGTTGTCGGTGGAGACCTGCACGAGAAAGTGGCGCGTCTGGCCGGGATCGCTTTGCCAGGCGATAGGCTGTGGGCCGCTCCAGGTGGTGCTCGCGGGTGGGGTGATGCTCACGGTGGGCGCAGTAGCGCTCACCGTGCGTTCGGCCAGGAGGGCGTCATCGCTGTTGCGGCGGATCTGGATGCGCGCCGTCGCTGCGGGGAAGGGCACTTTGAGCGCGAACGGCGCGGGCGCGTCAGGTGGGATGTCCCAAGAGGCCCGGCCGGCCGGTTGCAGCGTGGTGGCGCTGCTGAACGCGCGGGTGTAGCCGACAATCTCTTGTCCCGCGCCGTCCAGGAAGACGAGGCGGTAGGGGCCGGCGGGCGGCGCTTCCCACGCGCCCGGTTCGAGCTGATACCAGGGAGCGAGTTCCACCTCGCCGGTGGCGGGGGTGATAAGGCCGGTCGCCAGCAGCAGCGGATCGTCCAGGGTGGTTTGCTGGAGCGCCTGTGAGGCGGCTGTGAAGCGGTCAAGCAGCGACTGATATTTGATCCATTCGATCCACAGCCGTTCCGGCGGGGGTGATTCGACCGGCAGTTCGTTCATAAAGCTGTTGATAATGTTGAGTGTTTTCTGGTGGTGCGGATCCATCAAGGCCGTGCTGATGCGGCGATCCGCCCTGAGCCGCACGTCGTACCCCATGCCACCCTGGAGCGTATCGTGCTCTTTGAAGCCATACAGGTGTCCGGCTTCGTGGGCGACGATGAAACGGTAATCGGTGCTGGGATACACGTTCTGCGCCAGAATCCCGTACCACGCCTGCCGCGGCGAGGTCAAGCCGATGTCCACCAGCCAGCTTGTCGGCGCGTATCCGACCATCAGGTCGCAGCCGGAGGTCGTAGCGCACAGGGCAGTCAAATCCAACAGGGCAGCCAGCTTGGCGCTATCGCTCGCCGGTGTGGAACTCAGCACTGCCGAGGCTGTTGGGGCGTAATACGGGATGGCGCTGGCCGGTTGCGGCAGCCACACGTTGGGGACTGGATAAATGGCTTGCACGCCGCTGCGATATCCCAGTGCGACGCTGCGCAAGTTGACTGTACCGGTCTTGCCGTAATCCGGTCCGACCGCCAGCGCGCGCGAGTGGATGTTGAGCCAGCGGGTTTGGACGGCCGTGGGCGTGGCTTGAGCGGAAAAGCGCTGCGGTGTGCCGTGATTATCAAGGACCGTGACCGTTGCCAAAATCCCATACTCCCCTACCTCGTCCGGGACGAAACCGTAGTAGTTGACGGTGTCTTGCGAGGCGAGCCGCGCGGCCTTGTCGTAGAGGCGGTAGCGGCGCGCCGTCGTTGGCCCGTAGTCAAAGTGCCAATCCGCCCCACCGGCGCGCCACGATGCAGACCCCGGATTCGCCAACGAAGGCGGCACCCAGACAATCTGGATGTCGTCTACGTCCACATAGTCCCACCAATCCTTGTACCACACGTCCAGGTGCAGATTGGCGCTGGACAGGAAGACGCGCAACACGGTGGGCTTGCCGACGACGAGTTTCTCGTACTGGAGCACCTGCACCGGTTCCAGATCCACATCGAGTTGCGGGAGCGTCCAGAACGACCAGCGTTTGCCGGTTTCGAGCGAGCCGCCGCCCAGGTCTTGCACCCAGTCAGCGTGATTCGCCTTGAGCGCGTCTGTCTCGCCCCAGACAACGGCCTGGTAGCGGATGCCATCCTTGAGCGGCGCATCCGGGACAAAAGCGTATTCGGTTTCCGAAAGACGGCGAGTTTCTCCGGCAACGTAGACCGGCTTTTTCTCATTGTCGAGGTAGTATACTTGAAAGGTATCCTCGTTGACCGTGGCTTCGGAAACGACGGTGGTGAAGCGCACGCGGATTTCAGGGAGCACACCGGGGCTGGGTGCTACGGGGACGCTACGCGCATCGGGTTCGGGCGATACCTCTTTGACGGCCAGCTTGATCCGCGCGCGCAGTTGCAGCCTGGTCAGCTCGTAGCAGGTGCAGGCGCAATCTACCAGCTCCGGACAGCGGCAGAAATCCTGTTGTTGGAACCAGAGGAGGTTCTGGCCATCAATCAATTCGGTGTGGGCGAAGGGCACTTCTTGCTCTACAGGAACGGTATCGGGCCACGTCGGCGTCGTGCCGACCGCGCCGATGATGTTCCAGTCGCCGTTGAACGCGCTGCCGTCCTGCGTCCACGCGCCGGGTTTGCCGTTGAGCGCCACCGCCCAGGTTGGATTGGTGTAGGCCGGCTTGCCTTCCGTATCCACGACATAGATTCTTTCGGCAAACGTCAGAAGCAAGCGCGTATCGCTCAACTCGCTGGGGTCTTGCGTACCCAGGTTGAAGGGCCAGGCAATTTGGGAATACATCACACACCACGGGTTGGGATACTCGTAGGTCCAGACGGTGTAGCCATCCTTGTCGGTAGTGATCGAGGTGGGATCGCCGGTCGCGGCGGCGATCTCCATTTCCGTGGGCGAGGCAGGAAGCGGCGGTTGGGCAGCCGCGAAACGCGCCGTCGCGCCGGGCAACAGTACCAGTCCGCCCAGGATAATCAGACCGATACTGACGATCGTCCATACAGCAGGTTTATGATGGTTCATTTTGACCTCCTCAAATGTCACGGCTTCACATAATAGAATCCCGCCACGCCGTTCTTTTCGCCGCTGATGACCATGTGCAGTCCGCCCGCCGCG
Source organism: Anaerolineae bacterium (assembly GCA_035373625.1). Taxonomy (GTDB): domain Bacteria; phylum Chloroflexota; class Anaerolineae; order B4-G1; family SLSP01; genus DSWT01. Next base: position 19,159 of record DAOSNS010000033.1, read on the forward strand.
TCGGTAAAGTAGGCCAGCGGGAAGCCGGTCATCGTATATCCGCGCGCGCTCAGGTAAGCAGGAACGCTCTGCTCCGGGCCGAGCACGCCGTTGGTCTCCGTGCGCATGGTCAGCATATAGTTGTCGTTGTAGACGTAGCGAATCAGCGGTGTGTTCTTTGCCGCGCCGACGTAGTAGGGCACGCCCCAGCCGGAGGTATTCTCCGCCACACTCAACGGCTCAGACCATGTTCCATCTTTCCAAACGTAGCGATAGACGCGGGAATGGCCCGGCCACATAAAATGATTGGAGGCCAGCACAAAGCTATCGTCGCCGCCGGAGTAGGCCAGCAGGATGGATTCGTCGCGCTGCGGCACAGGATAGAGAGCATGCGTCGCCTGGCGCAGGGGGAAACTGCCCGGTTCGGTTCCGTAAGCCGTGCGCGCGACGATGGGATCGCCCGGCCCGTATCCGCCACCGGCTGATTGCTGCCAACGCTGGAACCAGGCCAGCATCGCCCGTCCGTCCGGCGCGGCGACGATGGTAGAGTCGTTGGTATCTTCATCATTGATTTTGCGCAGCGGCGCGCTCCAGGTCTGGCCGTCCCAGTAGGCATGCCATGTCTTGTAGCGCAGCCCATACGAATCGCTGCTGAGGCGCACCCAATACACCTCTCGCCACACCAGGTAGGCGTAGCCCGTCTGTTCGGCGACGGCCAGGCTCGGCCAGGCAATGCTGCCAGAGGGCAGGTTAAACCCCGGCAGGTAGTAGGTTTTGGGCGGCGCGACCACCGTCGGCGCGGAGACGACGCCATTGACGACGGTGCGGTGGATGATGCCGTCGTCGTTGGCGTAAGCCAGGTGCACGCGCCCGTGAACGTTGTCCACAGCGATACGCGGCTCGCGCCCGCCCCAATAGCTGAGGATCTGGTAGGGCGTCCAGGTGATGCCGTCGGTTGAACTGCTGTAAAAGACATAGGTGTTGAAGGCGTCGTTGAGCTTGCCCGTCCACAGCGCGTGGATGCGACCGTTGGTTTCCACCGCCAGCGCCGCATCACTGACGGCCTCCGGGTAGCCGCCGATGTTCCCTGCGACCAACGGTTTCATCGCCGGCGCAGTGCCCACCGATCCAGGGCACAGGTCGGTCAGTCCTTGCGGGCAGATGCGCATATTTACGTCGTCCACGTAGGCGCCTTCGGGACGCGAATCGCCGATATCCGCCTTGAAAGTGACTTGCACGCACACACGCTCTTGGCCTAGCACGTTGCCGAGCGTGGGGACGTTGCTCAGATCGAGGGTCAGGTCTTCCCAGCCGTTCGTCGTGCCGGTGCGACAAACACCGTGATAGTCCCCGATAGGGAAGCGATACTCGTCCTGGCAGCTTTCCCCTTCAATGACAGCAACTTTAAGACAAACCTCATCGTCCGGCGCCAGATTGGTCCACGTTTTGGCGCTATATGTGCCTTTGGCGACGTATTCAAGGTTAATCGGCATTGACTGGTACATAATGGTTCCAAACGTGTAGGCATCGGGATAGGGCGCGCCGCAGGGCAGCAAGTCGCCGTCGTCGCCGCCGCCATAAGCCCACGCGCTCTGCTCCCCAGCGTAGGCGCGGCACTTGCTGACGTCCCAATAGTACGTGCCAAAGTCACCCGGCGGCGGGTCGCCCTCCTTAAACCCCCAGAAGTAGTGGCTCCAGCCGATGGTCTCGGATTCAAAACCGTCAACGAAACTGGGGATCCACGCGCTGCGTGGAGCGGCAGCGCCGCCGCGCAACACCACCGGCAGGTAGACCGTGTGCGGCCAGCCGACCAGCGCCTCGAAGGTATCCTGCACCGCGTAAACGCCATCACTGGCGCGGATGGTAATACGGGTGCGGCCCTGCCAGTATGCCTCGGGAATCAGGTACACCGCGCCGGAGGATTGCAGCGCCACATCCATTTTCGGATTGGTGTTGAGCATCACGGTGTAGCTCAGTTGATCGCTTGGGCGGGTGGTGTGCTGCGCATAATCGCGGACGTTGAAGGCGTTGAGGAGGGTTGTGCCGGGGATGAGCACCACATCGGGCAGACCGCCGAAGTGCAGCGGCGCCGGGAAGCGATCGGCGGGATAGGCGAAAGTGCGGTAGGCGTCGCGCCGGGAGACGGTCGGTAGAACGCCGGCGGTAGCGTCCATGCGCGTCAGCGTGAGGTTGGTGAGCGTGTACGGGCCATCCAGCCCGCGTCCGCCGATGGCGGCGCCGTCAAACACCAGGTCGAGCAAGTGTACACCGCTTGTCAACGTGCGGCTGATGTAGGCTGAAGTGATAGCGCTGTTGTCGCTATAGACCAGCGAGCCGCGCAGCGCGTAGCTGCCGGTTTTTGTGACCTGCACACCCACCCGGATCACCAGTTGTTCGTACAGGCCGTCGCCGTTCGCGTCCTCGCCCCAATCGGCATAGCTGCCCGTGAGCGCCAGCGCGGTGGTGGTGACGCCCGTGGTCAAGTCCCACACGATGGGGTCGAAGGTGGCGTTGCCCAGCGTGTCGCTGATGCCGGCGGTGAGCGTGACGATGTAGGTGGTGTACGGCGCAAGGAGCGCGTTCGGCGTGAACGTCGCCGTGTGTATGGCGGCGTCGTAAGCCACGCTGCCGGTGATGACATTGCCGCGTCTCTCCGCCATTTGGAATGTTGCCGTCGTCAGCGTGCTGGCGTCGAGCGCGCGATCCCACATCACAGCGACAACCGCGTTGAGCGGCACATGGCGCGCCCCACGTGATGGGGAGAGCCATTGCGCGCGCGGCGGGGTCAGGTTCGGCTCGGTGGTAAAGTTCCACGTCGCACCTTCCGCCAGCGGCGTCCCGTCGAGCGTGCGAATCGCGGCGCTGACGTGCGCGGTGTAGGTGGTGCTGTAGGCCAGCCGGGTTTGGGGGATGAAGGTGGCTTCGCGGCTCGCGGCGTCGTAGCGGACGAGGCCGCGCACCGTCCCGTAAGGCCCGCCGGAGAGGGTAAAGGTCGCGCTGTTGACCGTCGTCGGGTCGAGCGCCGCGCGGAATCCGGCGTACAACGGTTGGTCCACGTTGACGTTCGTCTCGGCGGGCGCGGGCGAGACCCAGTCCACGCCCACGGGGTTGGCGATGGTGAACGGCCCGGCGACGGCGCTGGCAGTGTTGAGGCCGTCGGTAGCGAGCACACGCACCAAAGCCTGCGTCGTATTGAGCATGCTGGCAGTTTCGAGCGTAAAGACCGTGCCGGGCAGGTGAATGGCCTGCGCTTCCCAGGTCGCGCCGTTGTCGGTGGAGACCTGCACGAGAAAGTGGCGCGTCTGGCCGGGATCGCTTTGCCAGGCGATAGGCTGTGGGCCGCTCCAGGTGGTGCTCGCGGGTGGGGTGATGCTCACGGTGGGCGCAGTAGCGCTCACCGTGCGTTCGGCCAGGAGGGCGTCATCGCTGTTGCGGCGGATCTGGATGCGCGCCGTCGCTGCGGGGAAGGGCACTTTCAGCGCGAAGGGGGCAGGCGCGTCAGGTGGGATGTCCCACCCGGTCCGGCCAGCCGGTTGTAAGGACGTGGCGCTGCTGAACGCGCGTGTATAGCCGACAATCTCTTGTCCCGCGCCGTCCAGGAAGACGAGGCGATAGGGGCCGGCCGGCGGTGCTTCCCACGCGCCCGGTTCGAGCTTGTACCAGGGATCGAGTTCAACCTCGCCGGTGGCCGGGGTGATGAGGCCGGTCGCCAGCAGCAGCGGGTCGGCCAGCGTGGTCTGGTAGAACGCCCCCGATGCGGTGGTGAGGCGGTTCAGCAGCGCACGGTAGTTGAGCCATTCGATCCACAGCCGCTCCGGCGGGGGCGATTCCACCGGGTCAACGTTCATAAAGCTGTTGATGGTGGAGAGCGTTCTCTGATCGCGCGGCTCCATCAACGCGGTGCTGTAGCGGCGATCCTGCCTGCGTCGCACGTCATAGCCGGCGCCGCCGGTGTTCGTATCGTGCTCAAAACCGTACAGGTGACCGGCTTCGTGGGCGGTAATGTAGCGGAAATGGCTCGAATAAGAGTTCTGCACCAACATGCTGTACCAGGCCTGTCGCGGCGAGGTCAGGCCGATGTCGCCCAGCCAGCCTACCGACGCATAGCCAACCATAAAATCGCAGCCGGAGGTGGCGGCGCACATGGCGCTCAATTCCAGCAAGGCTTTCAGAAGCTGCAAATCGCCAGCCGGCGCAGAACTCCACACCGACGCAGCAACCGGCGAATAGTAGGGGACGGCGCTGGCCGGTTGCGCCAGCCACACGTTGGGCGCCGGATAGAGCGCCTGTACGCCGCTGCGGTAGCCCAGGGCGGCATCGCTCAGATTGACCACGCCTTTCTTGCCATAATCCTCCCCGACCGCCAGCGCGCGCGAGTAAAAAGTGAGCGCGCGCGTCTGGACGACATTGCGCGTCTCCACGCCCGTAAAACGTCGCAGCTTGTTGTGGCTATCTCGCAGCGTGACCGTGGCCTGGATCCGATAAATGCCCACCTCAGCCGGGGCAAAGCCATAGTAATTGACGCTGTCTTCCGACGCGAGCCGCGCTGCCTTGTCGTTGAGGCGGTAGCGACGCGCCGTCTCTTCTGTGTAGTCAAAGTGCCAGTCTGAAGCATCGGCGCGCCACGAGACAGCGCCCGCATCTCCCCCTGTGGGCGATCCCCAGTAAAGCTGGATGTCTTCCACGTCCACGTATTCCCACAGGTCCTTGTACCACACATCCGGGTAAAAGCTGGCGTGAGAAAGGAACACGCGCAACGCGGTGGGCTTGCCGATGACCAGCGTCTCGTCTTCGAGCGTCTGGACAGGTTCCAGCCGCACTTCGAGCTTGGGCAGCGTCCAGAACCACCAGTGTTCGCCGATTTCCAGCGGGCCGCCGCCGATGTCTTGAATCCACGCATCATGATTGTAGCCGGCGGCATCCCACTCGCCCCAGACATCCACGTAATAACGGATGCCGTCGCGGAGCGGCGCAGCCGGCGTAAAGCCATATTCGGCATCGCTGATGCGCTGGTATTTTCCGGCCACATACACCGGCTCTTGTTTGTCGTCGAGATAGTAGACCTGGAATGTCTCCTCATTCACCGTAGCTTCGGAAACGACCGCCGTGAAACTCACGCGGATTTCGGGGAGCCGGCTTTGCGGGTCTGGTTGGGTGGGCACGTTGAGCGTTTCGTGGGCCGGCCAGATGTCTTTGACGGCCAGTTCGGTATACGCGCGCAGTTGCAGTTTGGTCATCCGGTAGCACGTGCAGGCCTGGTCGTACAGAAGCGGCGTGGGACAAAAGTCTTGCTGCTGAAACCAGAGATTGTTCTCGCCGTCAATCAATCCGGTATAGTCGAAGGAGAGTTCGTGCTCTTCCATAATGATTGCGGGCCAGGTCGGCGGCGTCATCACCGCGCCGATAATGTTCCATTCGCCGGTGAACGCACCATCAACTAACGAGCTGGGCTTGCCGTTGAGCGCCACGGCCCACGTCGGATCCGTGTATTGGGGTACGCCATCTTGAATGCTGTTGGGGGTCTCACCAAAGGTAATAATCAACGAAGCATCGCTCAAGTCGCTGGGATCCTGACCGCGCAGGTTAAAAGGCCAGCGGATGCGTGAGAACGGCACACAGCGTCCGCCGCCCGAGTCATAGTCCGCGCTGTAATCATACGTCCAGATTGTGTAGCCCTCTTCGTCCTTTCGGATGGAAACCGGCTCGCCGGTGGCGGCGATGGCGCCCATTTCGGTGGCGGAAAGTGGCGGCGGTGTCTGCGCGATAGCAGGTTGCGCCGTCGCGCCGGGCAGCAGTCCACTGAGAACGAGCAGGACGACGCTGACAATCATCCATGCAGAGGGTTTACCGTGGTTCATATTTACGCTCCTTTGGGGATCAGGGATTGGGGATTGGGAATTGGGGATTGGGAATTGGGGATTGGGGATTGCGAATCAGGCGTTTCTCCATCCCTACTCCCTACTCCCTACTCCCTAACCTTGCCGCAACACGAGTGGCAGGAAGATGTGTTTGTCCAGCACCAGGCCTTTAATCACAATCTCGTGGATGTCGTGTGTCACGGCTCCGGCTATGGCAGCGGTGATGGTGATCGTCTTCGTGCCCGGCGTCGTCCAGGTGAAGGCGGCGCTGTCATAGGTCTGGTAGAGGTTGGCGTGGACGATGGGGGTTTTGTCAGTCGCTTCCCAGGTGTAGGTGATGGGGAAGATCGTGATCTCCGGCGCGATGGCGGCGTTGAACGTATAGGCATGATTGGTGTCGCCCTGCGTCAGGCCGCTCGCGGTCACATCGTAGACGAGCGCCGTGCGCGTGGCATAGGCTACTGTGACGCCATCCGTCACGCCGAGCGTGATCCGCTTGTCGCCCCGGGTTGTCCAGGTGAAGGTGATCTCATCTGTGACGGTCAGACCGGGGTGGGTGGTCGTGATTTGCTCCGCCGCCGTCCAGGTGTAGGTCATCGGCTGCCCGGTATATCCCGACCAGACGAGGCCGCCGGTCATTGTAACAACTTGCCCGGCGCCTATGATCAGCGGGCCGGACGTGACGACGTTGGGGATGCCGTCGGCGCGCAGCCAGCCCATATCCTGGAAGATCGCCAGTGTCACCGGGCCGGGGTGGCGGGTGACGCCGCTGTAACTGGGCGTCATCAGGCGATTTGTACCGCCTCCGAATGTGCTCTGGTCGAGGTGCGACAGGCTGCTGCCGGGCTGCCAATTCATTGGCGTGTACAGTTTGGCTGCTGCGCCTGCACTGGCAATGAGGGTGTTGGGACCGCCGAAATTCGCGTCTCCTTTGAGACGCGCCGCCAGCGCATAGGGATCGTTGGGCAGGTGACTCAGAAGCGCAACGCCGGCGCTGTCCACCGCGAACCAGTCGTAGGGCGTGGGGCATGGATAGAGAGCATTACCGCAAAAACCAACGTTCCACTCTTCATACATGTTGCCGATGAAGCCCAGCCCGTGCGCCAGCTCGTGGAGCGCCACCGCGACGAAATCCTCCCCGGCAGCAGGCGCGCTCAGATGTGTCGTCGTCGTGATAAAAGACCACGCCACATCCGACTTGAATTGCAGCGTCATGTCTGCCCACGTGGGAGCCAGATCGCTGCCGGTGAGCGCGTTGGCTAAGGCGATGGGGTAGGCGGTGTTGACTAGGGGTGCGCCGGAGAAGTTGTAGATGTATCTCGACGGCATGCCGGTTGCCAGCGCGTCGCCGCCGCTCAGATTGGGCGTCCAACAGGCCGAAACTTCGATGGGTACGGTGGAAGAAACCCATGTCCCCCAGAGGCCGGCAGCGTAGTCAAGGGCGGTCACGGCTGCTGGGGGCGGTTCCAGACAAACCGGCGGCGCTCCCCACGTGATGTCGAAGATTGCGCCGTTAGTGGGCGAATCTGGCGCGGCAAAAACAGCGACCGGCGTTATCCAGCCGCCGGTCGCCAGTAAAAGCAGGATTGCCGTAAATCCGCGTGCTATGCGTGTCCAAAAGTGGATTTCTTGGTCCTGCACAGCGTCAAGAACACACTGTCTATGCTGCCACGGACTCGACTTCGGATTATTCACTGATGTTCCTCCCACACTATGATGCGTTTTCCAGGAGTTGACTCGGTGCCACTGTATACTGTCTTGAGTATAATGCAGGTTTTGGGTTATGACAACTGTAGAAAGTAACGTTCAACAGATTCAGCGCCGAGGAATGTGGACCCGGCGCTGAATCGAGCAGCCTTGTGGCTGGCTTTACGCTTTCGGCGCAATCGGCAGCCAGAACTCGCAGTAGTAGTCTGACCCGCTTTCGCCGGGATAGTAGACTTCCATTTCCGGCGCGAGGGCGTGGACGTAATTTGAGGCGGGTAACCACTCCATTTACCTTCGCTTGTCTTTTCTGATGCTTATGCTATAATCGGCGCGTGAGGGTGAGTAGCTCAGTCGGTCAGAGCGCACGGTTCACATCCGTGAGGTCCAGAGTTCGAGTCTCTGCTCGCCCATTTTTTATTGCCCCTGGAAGCACTGAAGCGGCAGCCAATCCTCAACGCCGGCGACAAGGCTACCGGCGATCCCCAGATAATCGGACGGATTGCGGTAATCCACCTGCGACAGCACTTTGGTCAGAGAAGGGTCGTGTTCTGTCTCGCGCCAGACCATCGCGGCGGGGAATGATCCGTCCGGCAGGGTAGGCAATACGGCAAAATGCAGGTGCACCCATGCCGAATGGTAGCTCCCCTGATAGCCGAGCAATTCTCCCGCTTTGACGGGAATGCCTGTGCTGCCGGGTGGAAAAGCTGCGTTCACGTAGCTGGCTCGCCCGTCCGCTGACGCCATCCCGCCGTAGAAGGTCCACACCTGCTTCCCAGGTTGGCGGGGATCGTCGTGGAGGATGGCGACGGCATCGGGCCAATCCGCACGCCGCATGAGGACGCCATCGGCCACGGCATAAACGGGAACCGAATTGTCGTAGCCGATCCCCATCAGCAAAAGCGTCTTGTTGAACCACCACATCCCTAACGCACCGGAAGTCGGCAGAGGCCAGGAGGCGCCGGGGCAGATACCGTTGACGGGCGCGGTGATGCCGGCGATGCTGCGGGGACGGAAGACAAGCGTGTCGGCCTTGATCGTGACGGCAATGTAGTGGCCCTGGACGGCAGTGAGCATCTCCGGCGTCCAACGTTCCATATAAACCGGGTAGCCGCGAAAATGATGAATCAGGATCAGCGGGAAGCTCTCCGCGCGGATGGCATCCAGGAGTGGTGTCTGATCCCACAGCCCCGCATTCGCCAGTTGCGTCACCTCAAAGGGCTGGATGTACAGCGGTTTACCGTTCAAGGTAAGCATCCCCATGTACTCGTCGGCCAGAATCGGCCCGGACGTTTCCGCGACCAACGTGCGCAACTCGCGCAAAACCGCTTGCCCGGAGGCGCGGTATTTGAAATCCTGCACCGGATGAAGCAGTGTGAAACGCATCAACATTCCCGCCTGCACCGCCAACAGGATCAACACAACACTGCGGACGAGCGGGGGAACCCACGCCGGGGTAGGCCGTTCAGCGTTGCCGCGCCAGATTTTGCCGCTCCAGGCCAGCACCGTCCCGGCGACAAGGGCCAGCGCAGCGCAGAGTTCCAGCAGATAATTGACGTTCGAGCCGATTTTGCCAACGGTGACCGCCGAGAGCAACGCACCCCCCAGATACGGAATCACCAGCGGCCAGCCGGCAGCCGCCGCCAGCCGACCACGCGCACGCGCCGGGATGACGATCAGCAGCACGGCGCAGAGGAATAACAGGATGGGGATCAATTCCCGCAGTTCCCGCGCATAACGCTTCACGGTTTCGAAGTTGAAAGGGTTGACGTTCGCTGTGACGATGTTGAAGAAGAAGCCCCCGTTGGTTGTCAGATTCAAGATCACAAAAAGGCTCATTCCGATAGCCCCCACCACCCCCGCCAGTGCAAAGGCAGCGCGCCACCCCCGTCGCGCCCACACCCAGACGAAGGCCGCCAGCGGCGCAGCCAGTCCGTAAGATTGCCGGGTGTAGATGGCAGCGGTGAGCAAGATCGCTGTTCCCACCAGCGCGCGGTTGTCGTGGGGGCGGCAGGCGATGATGTAGAACGCAGCAGTGCTGAAAGCCAGGGCCAGCAAGTCAATACGTGCCAGCTTGGACCAGCTCGCCACGTAGGGGAATGTCAGAAACAACAGGGCCGTGAGCCACGCGGCGAAGCGGTCGCCACTGTGGGCATAGATCACACCACCCAGGAAAAAGGCCGTCGCCAGCGCGCTTATGATCGAGATCAGCCGTCCCGCCCAAAAATTGGGGCCAAAGAGCCGGATGAAAGGCAGCATCGTCACAACGTACAGTGGGGGGTAGTTGGTGACGGTATAGGGCGGTGAGTCAAGAGCGGTGCGGTAGATCGGGCGTCCCTCGGCCAGGCGCATGGCCTGATCCACCAGGGGCGCTTCCCCATAATCCAACGGGTAGGGATAAAGGAGCGCCTGGAAGGCGTGGATACCGTAGATAATCACCGCCAGGATAAAAACGAGGATGGCGAGCAGGCGTGCGCCAACCTCAATATAGCCGGTGGGCGGTAAAGCCTCAACGTGACGTTTCATAGCGTGCTCCGCCGGGGCCATGACACAAGCAACAACCCAATGCCGATCAGAATCACCACGTCCGCAACATTGAAGATGCCCGTGCGCACGTTACCGATGCCGATATTCATAAAATCCGCCACCCTACCGTTGCGGATAATGCGATCCAACAGGTTGCTGAATCCGCCGCCAATGATCAATGCGGCGCCGGTCACACCGAGGCGGTTCAATTCGCGTGCCGTCAGGGCAAATGAGAACATCAGCACCACCATCAACCCCGCGCATACGATGAACACCCAGAAGCGCACTCCCTCCGGCAGCCGTGCCCCCAATCCCAGAAAGGAACCTTGATTTTCCGTGTAATGCAGCCGCACCGTATCGCCCAGCAAGGTAATCGGCGCCGCCAGGACGAGATGTTGTCTGGCAAGGGTTTTTGTTGCCTGATCACAGCCTACGCATACGCACAAAACAACAAAGATGAGCAAAACTCTGGAAAAAGTCTTCACGACCGCTTCACCTTACTTTTGTCCCAGGGTAACTTATAAAATTTTACCATGCGCCTGGTATATGGTATAGCTACTCAGCATTATAAGGGACTATGTCAATGTGGCAAGCCATAGTGATTACCCATATCTCTCACTACAGAGTACACTGAGACCACAGAGAAATGTAGAAGAATTTCTCGCGTGCTTTGCGACCTTTGCGGCAAATGGATTGCGCGTATAGGGTAACATACAGGGAATCAACAAGGCAAATTGTACCGGCTACCCACATTTGTATCTCTACCGATTAGGAGTATAGTGTCGTCAGCGTTTAGTACTATGTTATTTTTAGTTTTTATGAGGAGGATACAATGGATTACACATACCTGGATATCGCCAAAATGATTGACCACTCCTTGTTGAACCCGACGCTGGATGTGACCTCACTGGAACATGGCATCCTGGTTGGGCTGGCCTATGATGTGGCAAGCATCTGCATCATGCCTTATTACCTCAAACGCTGTGCCAGGTTGCTGGAAGGCTCCACCGTGAAAGCCAGTACCACCATTGGATTCCCACACGGCGGCCATACGACGGCGATCAAAGTCGCCGAGGCGCAGCAAGCCCTGGCGGATGGGGGACAGGAGCTGGATATGGTCGTGAACATCAGCAAGGTGCTCAGCGGCGATTGGGACTACGTGCGGGCCGAGATCAAAGCCGTGGTGGACGTGGCCCATGCCGCCGGACAGAAGGTCAAGGTCATCTTTGAGAACTGCTATCTCAAGGATGAGCACAAGATTAAACTGTGTGAGATCTGTGGCGAGGTGGGGGCGGATTGGGTGAAAACCTCAACCGGTTACGGCAGCGGCGGGGCGACGCTCGCGGACCTCAAGCTGATGCGCGCCCACTCGCCCGCGCACGTACAGGTGAAGGCGGCGGGCGGCGTGCGCACCTTTGACCAACTGCTCGAAGTTCGCGCGGTCGGCGTGACCCGTGTAGGGGCGTCGGCGACGGCGAAAATTCTGGATGAGTGCCGCGCGCGGTTGGGTCTGGAGCCGATCGTGCTGGCCGAAAAAGCAACTGAAATCAAAGGCTATTGAGCTTAGGGTAGAGAATTCATCAACGGATTGGTTAACTTTTTAATTTACAACTATACTACCTAACCCCTATTTTCTAAGGAGATGAGCCGATGCAACCTTCGAATCGCTTTGAAATAGATGAACTGACACCTAAATTTCTGGATCAGCCCGAACATTTTAACGACTGGTACTTTACCGTGCATTTTGAACATGGCGGGCGTCCCTTGCTGGCAAAGTTTTCCATCACCGAAGGGAATCTACTCGGGCAGGCGACACATTTCACTTTCTCGCAGGACCCGCTGCGGCTTGAGACGGAGCCGGACGCCGTAGTCTTGCATCGCGCACTCAACGACATCATCCTGGCCGAAGAAAACCTCCCCCTGGAGCATAGCTGCACAGACGATACGGTGCAGGTGAAGATGGGCAGTCTGACGGCGTTCTGCCAACCGCAACAGCAGCGCATCGTTTTTGACAAGGAGGGCATCAAAGCTGACTTGACCTTTACCCCGCGCGGTCCGATCCTGCACTGGAAGCACAAAGCCGGCGCCGTGTGCCAGGTCACCGATGTCACCCGCGTCTCCGGTTCGGAGTCACTCTCCGATGTGCGTGGGGAAATCACTATCAACGGTCAAACCATGCCGGTTGTGGGGCGCGGTTTGTTCGAACACGTATGGTTCAGCGCGCTCAACTTCTTTGAAATTCGCCACATGAACTGGATCTACGCCCACTTTGACGAATTTTATATGTACATCTGCCACTGTGAATCAATCACCAGCGAGAGCCGCCCCTTCCACTTCGAGACGGGTGAAATGTATATGGTCATCAACGATGAGTTTATGCCCGCCGATAGCCTTGAAGTCACACCGGAACAATGGGTCTTTCTCCAGGAAGCGCGGCGATTCATCCCTCTCGAAAACTCGGTGGTGGTACGCGCAGCACAAGGGACACTCAGACTTAAGGTGCGCCTGGCGCACTATCCATTGATCCTGCGCCCGCCTACGCGCCTGGAAGGATTAACGGTTGACAATGTCCCCGGCTGGCAGTCACTCTTCTTCGATGGGCCGGTTACACTGGAGGGTAAATTCACATACAAAGATGGGCGCGTGGTTCCCCTCAAGGGGGGAGTCGGTATCAATGAAGTGATCAGGATGGGCGCGTTATAACGCAGGAGACAACGATGGTTACTCAAGAGATGTTGCTTGAAGCATTGGAGAAAGCGCGCGCCCGCATGATCGGCGCGGACGGGACGCCGGTACTGCCCGGCTGGGATCGCAAGATTCAGTATCATTTCACCGACATTGACGAATACTGGGCAATGGTCGTGGAGGATGGTCGTCCACAGCCGGTCACGCGCGAGGAACTGGATGACCCCGATATCCGTCTGACGATGTCGGCGGAAACCTTTGTGGGGCTGATGGATAAGACCCTCAGCGGGCTGGTGGCAATGACAACCGGCAAGGTCAAAGTCAAGGCCTCGATGGCCGACATGCGCAAGATGCAGGTTTTTATGTAGTATGGAATTTGAGACTTTTGAAGCCTGGGTGGCGGAGGCATTGGACGCGCTTCCCGAAGCCTTTCGCGCGCGTCTGGAGAACGTCGAGGTTGTCATCGAAGACTGGCCCGACCGCGAGACGTTACGCCGCGCTGGTTTGCACCGGCCAACGGACCTCCTGGGATTCTATCACGGCATCCCGCAGACACAGCGCACCCGCCATTACGGCCTGGTGCTGCCGGATAAAATTTCCATCTACCGCCGCCCCATTGAATTGCACTGCCGCACGCCAGAAGAGGTCCGCGAGACCATCCACCATGTCGTGCGGCACGAAATTGCGCACCACTTCGGGATCAGCGACGAACGCCTGAGGGATATAGGCGCGTATTGATAGGAGTTACGCGGTACGTCATTCTCTGACAGGATTAACAGGATGTTTAATCCTGTTAATCCTGTCTAAAGAAAACAGGGTATGTTCTATTGCCCAAACGGCACAATGCCTGCAGGGGTGAAACGCAACTGCCCCGCCTTGATTTCCTCCGATGTCGTCCCCAACGGCACCAATTGGAACCATGTGTTGCCGGGCTTTAAGGGAATTGGATGCCCTTCCGAAACCCAGAATGTGAGCATGTGAGTGCGCTCAAGGCGTTCCCAATAGCCGTTGATCATCACCCCATCGCGGAAGACGAGCGCCGGCCCGGTGCCCCACAATTGAATCTCGATGGAGTGTATCCAACCATATTTATCACTCATTTGTTCCCAAAAGTCAGTTTCTACATGATGGGCGTACACGATGATGATATTGGCTGCTGTCAACGGATCACCCGTGAGGTAGTCTGTTTGTGCGACGCCGGCAGTTGCACGTTTCCAGCGCCCAGATGCCGCGTCGTAAGTCCATTCCGCAGTACATGAGCTTTGATAGTTGATCTCGAAGTAGTTGATCGGCGTTCCGCCTTCCAGTGGCTTCTCGCTGAACGCCATCAAGCGGGGGAATTCAGGTCGCGCGTTGACCCCGCGTTCCTCGGCAAGCTGGCGCAACACGGTAGGGTTGGTGAACAGCGTGTCCTCAAATAATTTGCCTTCTCCCTGCGGTACCCTATAGAAATACGGTTGCCCCACGCCAAAATCCGGCGCAGCGATATAGGTGGGAAACAAGTCCGAGTTACGAATGCGTTCCTTAACGCCCGCGCTGGACCCCGAATAGCCAAACAGGGCATGATACATCGCCGGAATCTCCAGATCAATCAGCCGTCCGCTACGCACCGAGCCGGTCTCTTCCGGTTCCTTGCTGTAGAAGATCGCCGTGAAACGGGTGACGTTGCCCTCCGTGAGGTGCTCAAAGACCAAGTCCGCTGAGTTGAGGCCAGACTGGGGACGCGCTCTTGGGTCATTGGACACTTTGATCGCAATGGGGATACGATCCAAAACCTCGGCACTTTCCATTTTCTCGCCGGTCAGTGGATTGACATCCGGCGGGAAGGGGGTCACAACCGGCGCCGCCGGTGTGGATGTTGCGGTCGCCGTGGGCGTTGGGGGCACGGGCGTTGCGGTCGCCGTTGGGACCGGCGTCGCCGTTTGCCGGGGCGCGGGCGTGCGGGTCGGCGTGGGCGTTGCGGCCGGCGGTGTCGGCGTACCACATCCGACAACGAACAGTGCAATCAGACAAAACAATCCGAAATAGCGTATTTGTTTGTACATTGGATTCCTCCAGAATTGTGACGCTATGTGGACAGAAAAACGTTCTTGTGAATTATAAGGATAGTGCCGGGTTAGTCAATACAAACTGGATTTATAACGCTTTGCGATAAGCATATTGGGTTTTGACCCTGCTATAGCCCAGCCCCTCATAGAAAGCATGCGCGGCGTGGCGGGTAACGTTGGTCTTCAAATAGACGGCCGCACAGCCTTGCGCGCGCCCCCAGACCTCGGCTTGCGCTACCAACTGCCGTCCGATTCCCTGACCGCGATGGCCTGCGTCAACCACCAGCCCGCCGAAAGCCACCAACGGCTCATCCATCAGGGTGTAATCAACGTATAGGTGAATCCACCCTACGACCTCTTCTCCCAAAGCCGCGACATAAACCGCGTGATCCGCATGTCGGAAAAGCATTTCGAGCCGCGCGGCGGCTTCGCTCTCCGAGACCCCATACCCCAACTGGGCTGCCAATCCGGCAACGGCAGCCGCGTCATCAAGCGTGGCAAGACGAATGACAAGACCATCCATACAACACCCCTTTGGAAATTATTTGGAACATTGCAACGGTGGAACGTTATTCTCATTGCGCGCCGAGGAGGTAGCGCAAGGCCAGGCTATGCGTCAATTGTTCGACAGGCGCGCGATCATCGGTGAAGGCCATCGTGCCGGGGGCCACAGTGCGCAGATTGGCCATCGCCCATTCGGCCACAGTGCGCAGCCGCGCATCCGTCAACAGCGGCAGGTTATCTACCAGATTGCTCGCCGTAGTCGGCTGCACCGTGGCGACGACAATGGCGTTGAAACTGTCCGGCACTTCGATCACGTAAACCGAGGGATAGACTTGCTGCATCGTGGCAACCAACGCCTCGACCAACCGCCAATCGCCATCCCCCGCATCCGGCGTGTGCCCTACGTTGATGGCGACCACACCTTTCTCTGTGAGATGGGCGCGCACTTCCGCGAAAAACTCCACTGTCGTCAGATGCCAGGGGATGTAGGGCAGCCGGTAGGCATCCACGGCGACAACATCGTAGCGGCGCGTCGTCTGCGTCAGGAAGGTGCGCCCGTCCGTGGCGTAAGCTGTGAGATTCGGTTGCGTCATCGCGAAGTAGTCGCGGCCTACACGAATGATGGCAGGATCAATCTCCACGCCGTCAATCGGAATCGCGCCGTAGACCGCCGTATACTGGCGCGGCGTCGTTCCCGCGGCCAACCCGATGACGAGCAGACTGCCGACGGCATCCGGCGGGTGGGGCGCAGCGTTGAAGTACGGCGCGATGAGGTAGTAGTCCCACGGCCCGCCGGTGAGAATTTGCTTACCGGGCAGGTAGACCGAGTGGATGCCCTGGCCTTCGTTGAGCAACAGATACCGCGAGCCGTCTGTGTTTTCCACCACCTGGATGAAGTTGTAGATGGATTCTTCTTCGTGGATGAGACCCGCCTGTGGCTTGATTGCGCCCGGTTTGAGGATGAAGAGCGCGCTGAGCAGCAGCAACGTCCACGCCAGTTGCCAGAAGCGACGGCGGCTTGCGTGCCACAGCCCCCACAGCCCCGTCACGGCAGCGATCATCGCCAACAGCACGAACGTGCGGTACGTGCCCAGGTTGGGGATCAACACCAGGTTGGGCAGAAACGTGCCGATGAAGCTGCCAAGCGTGGACACGGCGTAAATCTTCCCCGCCGTGCCGCCGGTAGCCGTCATATCCGTCACCGAAAGGCGGATGACGAACGGCGACACGCACGCCAGCAACGTCACCGGCGCGACGAAGAGCACAAGTACAAAGATGAACGGCCCCGCGATCTGCGGCAAACTCCACGCCATCATCCCCCGCGCGGCCAGCCGCAGCATCGGGCGCGCCAGCAACGGGATCGTGGCGATGGTCAGCCCCGCCGCCGTCAGGATTGTGTAGAGCGTGGCGGGGTGGGGCGATCGGTCGGCCCAGCGTCCGCCGAGCGCGTAGCCCACCGAGAGGTACAGCAAAATCAGCCCGATGATGGCCGACCAGACCAGTTCCGTCGTACCGAACGCCGGCGCCAGCAATCGTGACGCCGCCAGCTCCAGCGCCAGCGAGACAAGGCCGCCGATGAAGGCAGTGAGGTAGAGGTAGACGGTAGACGGCAGACGGTAGACATGGGGGGAGGAACTGGAATTTGTCATCATTCGGCCTTCAAGGTTATGACCAGTCGAGTTCTGGGCGGAGGGTTTTGCCGGCGTTGAGCAAGGCGGGCATACAGGTGTGACGTTCACAATAGGCGATCAATTCGCGCGCTTTGCCGGTCAGGCCGGCGCCGGATAGTTCATCGAAGTTCACGCCGACGGCGAAACACAGGGTATTCAACTCGTCGAGGCTGAAATGGTGGGTCAACAGATTTAGCAAGCGCACCCGGTCAGGCATTACCTGCGGTTGCGCCGGCGTTGCCGGTTTGTTGACGGTGACCTGATTGAAATCACCGATCACGTTGCCATTCCCGATAATCGTGATTTTATCGCGCCCGACAAAGTCACCCTCTGTCGTCACATCCCCGCCCGCATAGGCACCGCCGCCGGTGTTGATGGTCGTTGCCGTGCCGCCCAACTCGGTGAACGGCACGTTGAGCGTCGCCATAGCAAGGCTACTGAGCCGCGCGAGGATTTCGGCGCGTTCGGCGCGGCGGGTTTCCGTATCGCCGTAGAGCCGTGTCCCTTTGAGATTCTCGTCCAGACGCTGCTGATAGATGAGCGCCTCGTTGTAGCGCGGGTGATCCTTGCCCAGGCGCGCAAGCAAGGTGCGCATGGCGATCTCGTAGGGGGTGTAGGGATCGGTGGGGGGTGGTGGGGTTATTTCAATTGACGGCATAGAGGAAGTTGCCGAACCGCCGCTAAGCGCGATCGCCAACCGATCTAGTTCACGATAACATGCATCGTTGACATCAGTTTGATCCCGCAACACTTGTACAAAAAGCGCCAGAGCATTATCTCCGTCAACAGTTGCTTGATCATGTAAATACGCAATCAGCGCCTGTACGCGCGATTTTGGGTCATGAGCATCGGGTACTTTATAACGCCAGGGGTACAACCGTCTATCAGTAAATACAGCATTGAGTTCACGCGCGCTATAAAAAGGGCCACAGCGCAACAAGGTGTCCGATAGCCTTTGCAAAAGATCACCAGACAGGCCACTACGAGACACAGGCATTGAAACAACGGCGGGAGCTTCAGATTGTGTTGTAAAACGATAAGGAACTTTTATCCATGAAACCAGATCACGTGCCTCAACCAGCAGACGTCGGTAAGCTGCGGAATGGGCAAGAAAAATGATATTGACAGGAAGGCTGTACAAACTCTCCCGCGCCATGTTCAACATCTGTATACCGCGCGTTTCCAAAGTGTCTGACGTCAGGTGGACGATAACCGCTTTGGCCGATTTACCTTCCAATGCCCGACCAATTTCTTGCGCTAATGAATGGGATGACACAAAAAACTGCTCGGGGAGAATTGTCCATCCTCTGGAAGAGAAATCTGCATACAAACGCTTCAACAGAGCATCACGGACCAACGGTTGATCATACTCCAACACGTAAAATCCCTGGTTCGAGTTCTCTAAACCCGTTAGAAAAAGCTGCCACTGGTATTCAAATTCAGCGGACCAGTTCATTGAGATACCCCATGTCACGTAAAGTCTCACGCATGAGCGGATGTAAATCATACCAGCCTTCGCCGTTGTATTCCAACACAGCTTGTGTGTAAAGCAACAATTGCAAAGTGTCATCTGGCGGCACACGACGTGAGCGTGATTCGGCAATTGTCCTCATCTTCACATAGAGTTGTTCCGTCGTTACATTGCCGCGTCCCACAATACTGTTCCGATAGTCGCCTTTTAACTGGTTCAGACTATATTCAACAGCAGATTTTGATATCCTGGGTTCATTGGCATAATATGCAACTTCACTGGCTATTTGAATAACATGTAAAAGATCCCGTATGACGCCCCCTGTTTTTTCTATAGCCAGATCCAGAGCTTGGGGTTCAATCAGCTTATCAGTATTGATACGCCGGGCAACAATTTCACGAAGTATTTCCCATCCCGGATTTGACTTTTCGCCTTGCATCGTATAGGTTTTGATCATAGGAAGTGTGCGGATTTCAAAATAGTTCTTTAGGCGTGCTCGATCCGGCGAATGGACCAAATAGATCGGCGCGGTGTAAATTACGGAGGTTTCCAGCTCGGTTAACAACCCGGTGTGATTAACAAATAGATCGGTAGCTAACGGAACATCCAATTTGTCGGTATTCTCGATGATCACCAATAGACGTCGAGCCGGGGAATGTTTTTGAAGTTGTTTGGATACTTCTATTAGGACTTTATTACAATGATCTCGCAATTCAGCGATGCGCGGTTGGATAACCTGACGTACAATACGGGCAGATTCAGCGGATAACCTCAAAGCTGATCGTAACTTAGCAAGTAGACCTACAACATGCGTCAAAAGCTTATCCAACTCTGCACCGGCCTCTATAGTGAGTTCTTCCTCACGCCCTATTCGGGATTCACGTATAATCTCGCTCATCCATTCGCGTACAGGCTCGATAATTTTTTTGTCTTTGATTAACTTCGCTTCATGCCCTTGTTTATAGACGGCCTCAATGATGGCTATGACGAGGTCTATGTGGGTCAACGTTGCTAAATCCAGTTCCTTTTGCACATCCAAAAGCACAAACCAGAAATTCTCTGAGGCGTCCTTCATCAAACGATTCAATTCGGTTGACTTCCCTGCGCCAGTGTGACTCGAAAATAATAAGCGACATGGAGGTGGTGTTTCGCGGAGATAGTCGGACAGCGCTCTTGAAGCTGGCAAGTATGGATTCCGCGCAGTATCCGTGAGGACGTAAAATGCCTCCAGTTCTTCACCTTCCAGAGGGTTTGGGCGGGTCACCGCTTTGATTTCCAAAAGACTTTCTGCCCTTTTCATGTGTTTGGTTCCTTTCACGTTCATGCGAAAGTGCAATTAGGTTAGGATATGCTTAAATTATAGAGTCCCATGCCTAAAGTGCAACTTCAGCTACAATCCCAACTCCCCCCACAGCGCATCCACCCGCGCCTTCACCTCCGGCGACATCCGCACAACCTCCGGCCATTCGCGGGTATAGCCTTCTTCGGGCCATTTTGCCGTCGCGTCAATGCCGATTTTGCCGCCGAAGGAGTGGTGGTACGAGGCGTGATCCAGGTGATCGGTCGGCCCATCGCTGATGACGACGTCCCGCGACCAATCCACGTTGCCCAACGCCTGCCACGCGGCGATGTTCGGGTCTTGCACGTCCACCCACTCATCCACAATGACGACGGCCTTCGCCAGACTGAGGAGCGCCAATCCCCACAGGCCGTGCATCACCTTGCGCGCGTGGCCGGGGAAGCGTTTCTTGATGCTCACCAGCACGAGGTTGTGGAAGACGCCCGGCGCGGGCATCGCAAAATCCACGATTTCCGGCAGGAACAGGCGCAGCAGCGGCAGGAACAGCCGCTCGGTGGCCTTGCCCATCCAGTAATCCTCCGCCGGCGGGATGCCGACGACGGTGGCGGGGTAGATCGGATCGCGCCGCCGGGTGACGGCGGTGACGTGCAGCGCGGGGAACGGCTCCACGGGGGTGTAATAGCCGGTGTGGTCGCCGAAGGGGCCTTCCGGGCGGCGGTCGTCGGGATCCACGTAGCCCTCGATGATGATGTCGGCCTCGGCGGGGACGGAGAGCGGCTGTGTGACGCAGTCCACCAGCTCGACAGGCCGCCCGCGCAGCCAACCCGCGAGCAGGTACTCGTCAATGTCGGGTGGCAGTGGCGCGGACGCGGCCCAGATGCACGCCGGATCGCCGCCAAGCGCTACCGCGACGGGGATACGCTTCCCCAACGCTTTGGCGACGCGCTCGTGTTCCGCGCCGCCTTTGTGGCGCTGCCAGTGGACAAGCAGCGTGCGGCTATCCACTTTTTGCAGGCGGTACATCCCCACATTGCGCACGCCCTTGACCGGGTCGCGGCTTATCACTTGCGGCAATGTGACAAACGGTCCGCCATCGTTAGGCCAGCATGTGAGGATCGGAAGGTCGTCCAATGACGGGTTTTGCGTTTCGACGATCTCTTGCACCGGTGCGTTTTTGACCTTGCGCGGCTTGATCCCGGCGGCGCGCAGTGCGTTGAGCAAACCCATGCCGCGCCCCACCGCCGCGCCCGCGTTCTGCGGCAGCCGGAGATCAATCAGCTTCCCTAGATTGCGGGTGAGGTCGTCCAGGTCATCCACGTGCAGCGCCCACGCCATCCGCTGCGCACTGCCGAACATATTGATCAGCACCGGCATCTCGTAGCCGGTCACGTTCTCGAAGAGCAGGGCTTTATTGTGTTCCGCCGGTCCCTTGCTCACCCGCTCCATGATTTCGGTGATTTCCAGCTTCGCCGAAACCGGCGTCGTCACGCGCACCAATTGCCCGTGTGTTTCCAGCAGCCGCACAAAATCCCGCAGTGTATTAACCTTCATCGTTATCCCTCGGATCCAGAATCAGCGAATGAGCGAATGGGCGGATTTTCCCCCCTGTTTACTGTCTACCGTCTACCCACTTACACATTCGCCGCTCCACCATATCCACCCCAAAATACAACCCCAGGCCGAGCAAGCTCATGGCGATAACTCCAGCGTACATCCTGGGATAGTCGAAGAGTGTGCTGCCCTGGTAGTAGATATAGTAGCCTAATCCGTAACGGGTGGCAAACAGTTCGGCGATGTAGAGCACGGCGATGGCGGTACCGATAGACTGCCGCACGGCGGTGAGGATTGCCGGGACGCTCGCCGGGAGGTAGACGAAGCGGAACAGCGCGCGCCGTCCCGCGCCCAGGCTGCGCACGCTCAACAGCAGTTCCGGGCGGATTGCAGCAGCGGCGTCGCGCACAAGCACCAGGATTTGGAAGAACAGAATCATCGTGATAATGACGATTTTGGGGAAGTCGCCCACGCCCAGAAACAGCAACACGATCGGCACCAGCACCACTTTGGGGATCGGGAACAGCAGATAGACGAACGGCGCAAAGATGCGGTTGAGCCGCGCGCTCTGCCCCAGCACCAACCCCACCGGCGTCGCCAGCGCAATCGCCAGGACGATGCTCGCCGCCACGCGGTACAGGCTGACGAGCGTGTGTCGGCCCAGGTCGCGCGGCAGGTCGCGGATGAAGGTCGCCAGCACGCGCACAGGTGTGGGGAGAATGGGACGCTGCACAATGAGGGCGCTGCTCTGCCAGAGGATCAATAACACGAGGGTCGCGTAGATAATATGGAGCGTGTTAGTAGACTTCGTCATGCGAGCCAATATCGAGAAGCACAATCACTTCATTGCCGGTATCTGGATCACGTTCAAATGCAAATACAATGCGACAATCATAACCGCAAGCGCACGCGCGAAAGCCTGCCAATGTACCGCTCAACTTGTGCGTTCCCAGAAAGGCAGCAGAGACATCCTCAATTCCATTTGACGTAAAGTCTCATCAATTTGTTCTTGCGGTCGCCGGTCACGGCGCACAAACCTACGATATGCGCGTTCGAACTTGGGTGTTAAAACTAACTCCCGTCTCATTTATCCTCAGCGGATTCGTGGAGTTGGTTAATAATAGCTGACGCAGGTTTCGATTTGAATTTCCCGGCTCGATATGCATTCAGGGAGTCATTGGCATCCCGTGCGATTTCCCGGCGGCGTGCTTCGATACGCCATCCTCTGAGGAGATCGGCAAGTATCTCCTGCTGTTCGGGGGGAAGTTGCATCACGGTATCAACGATTTGTTCAAATGCAAGCGTCATAAAAATCTCCCTTATCTAATGCTATTTCATTAGAGCTTACCCTCACCTCATTATACCCCAGAAAATCGGGTTTTCCTCATTGTTCGCCAATTTGGATGCGCAGCGTTGAACATGCATTTTGATACGCCGTGGAAAGACGGTATTCGGCTTGTGTAGTATGTGAGTTTTTCAGAACCTTGCTTTTCTGGTTCGGCGGCTTGCTCAACAGCAGCACCTTCTGCCCCACAAACGCCGCCTCTTCGATGTTATGCGTGACCAACACGACGGTCATCCCCGCTTCTGCGCAGAGCGATAATGTGAGTGCCTGCAAGCTCTCGCGGGTGGGGGCGTCGAGGGCGGAGAACGGCTCGTCCATCAGCACCAGGTCGGGATCGAGGACGAGGGTGCGCGCAATCGCCGCGCGCTGGCGCTGCCCGCCGGAAATCTGACCGGGGTACTTCATCGCCACGTCCGCGATGTCCAACCGCGCCAGCCAGTGCGTGACGCGGGCCTGCGCCTCGGCGGGGTCCAGGCGTTCGTCGCGGGGAACGTGCCGCCCATCCGGGCCGTAGAAGCGGCGGATACGCAACCCCAGCATCACATTGTCCTGTACCGTTGCCCACGGCAGCAGACCGTACTCCTGCAAAATCAATCCCGTGCGCGGACGTGGGCGGGTGATGCGCTCGCCGTCAATCCGCACGTCCCCGGCTTGTGGCAATACCAATCCCGCCAGCAACATCAACAGCGTGCTCTTCCCGCACCCCGACGGCCCCAACACTGCCCACACGTCCCCGCGTTCCCCGTGCCACGAGAACCGCTCAAACACCGGTGACTGGCCCGGATAAGCAAACGTCACGTCGTGTAAGTCGAACATCGGTAGACGGGGGAGGGAAGTCTTACTCCTTACTTCTTGCTTTCCGGGAAGCGGTTGAAATCCACGATGTACGGCCACCAGTTGTTGAGCTTGCCGTCGGGGGCGCGACCCTCGGCGTGGGGGAGACGCTTGAGCCACCAACGGTGGTGTTCGCGGATGTCGCCGTTGCCCCATTGGGCGCAGTTCATCGGTTTCTTCGCGCCGGTCAGGTTGGGGTAGTTCAACCAATCGTCGGCGGTGCTCAACACGGTGCGACGATTGCCCCAGTCGTAGTCGCGCTCACTGTTCGGAGCGAAGTGGACGGTGCCACAGGCTGCCTCTCCCGGTGCGACCTTGTCGTACAGGGTGAAACGATTCCAGGCGTGAGTCGGTGTGGGTTCCCATGAACCGTAGACATGGCGCATAATGGACTCGACCCGGTGTCCGAACGCTTCCAGCATCTCGCCGACGCCGCGCTCGTAATTGAAGCCCATCGTGACGAAGGTGCGGAATCCCCAGAATCCCGGCACAGGTTCAGAATTGCAAAAATAAGGGCTTCCGCCGGCCATCGTGGATTCCCAGAAGCCACCGTAAGGGAAGCCCCACAACCACACTTCGTCAATCTCACCGGTCATCACACGCCAGGGAATTTTGTACGTTTTGAAGATGGCCGCATAGTCCACCGCATCAGGCTGATGCCAGGCTTCTTTCCCCTCGTGGCACGCCAGGTATGTGGCGTTGGTGTAGCGGAAGCCATCCAATTTGACCGGATAACCGTCCACGTCAATCGTCTCCACAACGCGATAACGCACGTATCCGTAGCTACATTCCTCAATATCGGCAATGTATTGCGGCAGCAAAACGTAGGGATCGTTCCATCCCAGGACTTCATACAACCGTTTACCACCTTGATCGGGGAACACCGGTGCGAAGTTGATGACCAGCACTTTAGGTTCAACGAATGGCGCAGCGACTTTTGTTTTTCCGAACATGATGGCCTCCTTTCAAATGGCGAATGGCAAATGGCAAATGGCAAATGGCGAATGGTGAATGGCGAATGGCAAATGGGTAAACTAAATCTTGCTTCCCTTGACCCTCTCCGCCCGTCTACTGTCTACTGTCTACTTCAACGACCGAATCCTGATACGCCGGCGCTCGCGTGAGCCGCCCGGTCGCTTGTAGCCAGGCGATGGCGTCGGCGAATTGCGCTGCGGTGGGGACGGCGTTGGTGGGATAGTCGGGCAGGATGTACGTACCGGCCAGCGGAGCCGGAACCAACCCTTTCTCGGTGAGAAGAGCGCTCCAGCGGCTTTTATCTGTGTTGATCGCCGTGCTGGCCTGGTCAATGGCAGTCAGGAACGCGCGCACGGTCTGTGGCTGTTGGTCAATGACCCTTTTGCGAAAGGCGTAGAGACTGCACGCAATGTCCGGGTGGCGCGTGTCGTCCACGATCAACACCGCGCCCTGCTGCATCGCCAGCGATGCCAGCGGCTCCGGCAGCGTTGCTGCGCTCAGTTCCCCCGCGCCGAGCAACGCCATGCGATCCGCAATCTTGGGGACGGCTAACGTGGCAATCGCATCCGTGGGCAATCCTTCGGCCTCCAACAGCCGGTGGGTCACGTACTCAATGACTGTGCCTTCGGAGACACCGATGGGGACGCCTCGCAACCCTTCCACCGTGGTAATGCCCGATTGCGCCGCCGCCAGGATGCGAAACTGCGCGAAATCCGCCGTGGGGACCATCGCATAGCGCACGGCGACCACTTGCGGGGACTCGCGGTTGTACAGCGCCAGCGCCACCAGATCGGTGATAAAGCCGTCAATCTGCCCGGCCTGCAACAACTGATCACGTTCAGCGGCAGAAGCGGCGGGGATCAACTCAACCTGGATCCCTTGTGCGGCAAAATATCCCTCGGCCTCGGCAACGTACAGCGGCAGTGCATCCAATACCGGCAGCACCGCGATGCGTAACGCCTTTGCCTCCGGTTTCTGGCAGCCGGTCAGCAAGACTGCGCCGATGCAGCTCGCCAACAACAAAACTCTGAGTTTTCGCATACCTACTCCTCGCATCATCTCAACGGATTGAACGGATCAAACGGAGAAACTTCCGCTAAATCCGTTTGATCTGTTGAGATTATTTCGGTGAGACGCCAGGGTCTGCCAGGTCTTCACCGTAAGGTCGCCGGTACGTGATTGTGGTTGGGCGTCCGTCGCTGGCCTCCGGCGCATAGCTGAATGTCAGCAGGGATGCCGGCGACGGATAATCCTCGGATAGGCCGTGGAGGTTCAATGTATGTTTGTTCGCCGGGATCAGCTCGACACCGAAAGCCCACAGCGCGGTGAACGCGATCACGTCCCCGTGGCTCACGGCGACGACGTGCTGCCCGGCGTAGTCACGCCGTACCTGCGCCAGGAATTCCCGCGCGCGGGCGACGACATCCGGCGGTTGCTCGTAACTCGGATCAACACCCGAATACAGATCCCAACCACGGGACAACATCGCCAGCAATGGCTGTCCCTCGAAGAAAAAGCGCACCTCGTTGAGCAACTCGGATGTATACAGTGGTACGTCCGGCCGTTCCGCCAGCAGGATACGCGCCGTCTGCTGCGCGCGCAACAACGGGCTGCTGAAAACCGCCGCCAGCGGCACATCCCGCAATGCTTCTGCCGCCGCCTGCGCCTGCCGCTTGCCCAACTCGCTCAGCGGAAATCCCGGCAATCGCCCATACACAACCCTCTCAAGATTGTACACCTGTCCGTGACGAACGAAAGTGATGTGTGTGGATGCAGACATACGTTTTATGATAGTGTTCCCTCGCAAATAGTCTTTAGTCAGATAGTCCGGTAGTCCAACGATTGAAATCCGTTAAAATCCGTTCAATCCGTTGACCAATTATGATAGTGTTCCCTCGCAAATAGTCCTTAGTCAGATAGTCCGGTAGTCCAGCGATTGAAATCCGTTAAAATCCGTTCAATCCGTTGACCAAAAACAACGCTCCAAGCACGCTCACCAGCAATGTGACGCTGATATAACTGTTGATGTTGAAGAACGCGACGTTGACCCGCGAAAGATCATTCGGGCGCACCAGGCTGTGCTCGTAGATGAGCAGCCCGGCGATGATGGCCAATCCGAGCCAGTAAGGCCAGCCCAACGCGAGCGTCTGCCCCAGGGCAATGAGCAGCGTGATCGTGATGACGTGACACAACGACGAGACTGCCAACGCCACAGGCACACCGAAGCGTGCCGGAATCGCATGCAGGCCCGCCTCACGGTCGGCCTCCACGTCCTGGCAGGCGTAGATGATGTCGAACCCGCCGATCCACAACATCACAACGCCCAACAGCAACCACGCCGGCAGATCATCCGCCGTGAACAGTGAACCGCGCACCGCCACCCACGCCCCCATCGGCGCCAGGCCATCGGTGAAGCCCAGGATGAAGTGCGAGAGCCACGTAAAGCGTTTGGTGAAGGCATAGCCCACCAGAAAGAGCAGCGCGCCCGGCAGCAAGGTCAACGGCAGCGGGCCTAATTGCCACGCCGCGACACCCAACACCAGCCCTGCAATAATCGTCCCCGCCCACGCCGTCGAAAGCGCGATACGCCCGGTGACGAGAGGACGGTTCGCCGTGCGGGGATTTCGCGCATCAAGCGCGCGATCCGCAATGCGGTTCACCCCCATCGCCAGCGTCCGCGCCCCTGCCATCGCCACAGTGATCCACACAAACTGCCGCCACGTCGGCCACCCATCCGCCGCCAATAGCATCCCCACGTAGGCAAAAGGAAGCGCGAAAAGCGTATGCTCGAACTTGATCAATTCCAGGAAATCACGGATTTTCTTCAACACGTTGGCATTATACCACAGGGTAATGTCATAATCCGGTCATCATGCATACCAGCGGAAACCGATTGAAGCCGGTGCGTACACGTACACACCGACTTCAGCCGGTATAATCTTTGAAATTTCATTATCCGGCACAGTTCTGTAGCACAGGGATCAATGTCCGTACCGTCAGCGGTGGCGAGACCTTTGTGACACAAATCAATTTGACAGACCGCCAGCCCAGAGTAGACTTAGGGTTGGAGATAGGCAATGAGCGACACAATGGATAGACCCCTTCCATTTCTGACCGATCCCACAGGCCGTGAGCATCTGCTCAACGGCGAGACGACGACCATTGGTCGAGCGTTGGAAAACGACATCGTCATCACCAGCAAGCGCGTCTCCCGCGAGCATGCCCGTCTGCTGCGTGATGGCTGGCGCGTGATCCTCGAAGACCTGGGGAGCACCAACGGCACGTTCCTCAACGATGAGCGTGTGCTGGAACCGGTCACATTGCACGATGGCGACTGCATCAAAATCGGCGATGTGGCCTTGACCTTCCACGATCCCGACATCACCTACCGCGACACGTTCTTTCCTGCACTGGAGGTGGATGTGGCTGCGGGCGTCGTGCGCCTTAATCGGCACGTGGTCACGCTTTCCGCCAAAGAGTTTGCCCTGCTGGCATACCTCTACGAGCACAGCGGCCAGGTGTGCTCAAAAGATGACATTGCCGCCGCCGTCTGGCCCGAATATCAAGCGGACGTTTACGATTACCAAATAGAGAATCTGATGCGCCGTCTGCGTACTAAGCTCGAACCCGACCCCGCCAATCCGCAGATGTTGCTCACCATCCGGAGGCTTGGTTATAAACTGATGAGACGCGGATAGGTCAAAAACCTGAGGTTAACGAACGATCTTTGTCAGCAGATTGAGCGGATTAAGCAGATTTTGGCTTTAATCTGCTCAATCTGTTTAATCTACTGAGTTGCAACTAGCCTTACTTAGGGTCCTTAGCGGTTGGTAGATTTTTTCAGGAAGGTCATGAAAGGGATAGGGAATTATTAGCTAACGAATAGGCAACACCGCCGCAAGCCTGCTATCCTATCTGCGAGGATGGTGAATGATGATGAGCAACTTAGCTTTACAAACTCACTCCCCGGCAGAGTCGCTTGCGGCGGCACATAATGAAGGGGGAAATACCATGCCGCAGGTTTCTTTGGAAGGACAAACACTCGGCAAATACCGCGTCCTTGAACCACTAGGACGTGGCGGAATGGCGCGCGTCTACCGCGCCTATCACCCGCAGCTTGATCGTTATGTGGCGATCAAAGTCCTGCGCTCCGAATTGATCGAAGACGAAGAACTCGCCGATGAAACGTGGCGGGCACGCTTCCAACGCGAGGCGCAATCGGTCGCGGCGCTGCGCCACCCCAACATCGTCCAGGTTTTCGACTTCGATGTGCAGGACGACATCTACTATATGGTGATGGAACTGTTGGAAGGGGACACCCTCAAAACGCGCCTGAGCGATTACCGGGTGCGCGGCGAATCTATGCCCTGGGGCGAGGCGGTGCGCATCATGCTCGATGTGCTCGATGGGTTGGCCTACGCCCACAGCGAACGCATGATCCACCGCGACATCAAGCCGGCTAACATTCTACTCACCAGGCGTGGACAGGCCGTGCTGGGTGATTTCGGTATCGCGCACATTGTCGGCGGAACACGCTACACGATGTCCGGCGCCCTGATGGGCACGTTACAATACATGGCTCCGGAGCAGGGGATGCAGGGGCTGAGCGATGCCCGCAGCGACCTGTATTCGCTCGGCATCGTCTTCTACGAAATGCTCACCCAGCGCACCCCCTTCGATGCCGACACGCCGCTGGCAATCTTGATGAAGCACGTCAACGACCCGCTGCCGCTCCCGCGCCGCATCAACCCGGAGATTCCCGAACCGCTCGAGCGCGTCGTCCTGAAAGCCCTGGCGAAGAGGCCGGAGGATCGCTACCAGAGCGCAGTGGAGATGGCCCAGGCGTTGCGGGCTGCCGCAGAAGAAGCCGGCATTGAACTACCAACACGCATCTCGCTGCCACTCTCCTTCACGACGACGGAAGCACCTGCGGAATCGGTGGCGGTGATTTCCGGCGAGACGCGCAAGGTGATGGCGGCGCAGCGTCCCGCCGACGAGCTTGCGTTTGCCAATGATGAAACGGACATCACCCTGGGGCAGAAGCGCCTCCAGACGCTCGCGGCGGAGACGCCTATCCCCGCAGCCGCCCCGGTGACCGTGCCGGTCGTACCGGCGGCTGTGAAAGCGGCAGAGTCTCCCGCGCGCCGTGCGCCGCGCCGCTACGACGTCGGCCGGGCGATTTTCAATGCCCTTCTAATCGTCTGGCTTGGCAATCTGGTGATGCTCTCGCTGGCTGTGCCGACCGGCAACTGGGCGATTTATGAGCGCGGCTGGCCGATGCAGGTCTTCCTGGGGACGTTGGGGTTGTGCTTCATTATGTACGCCATCGGGAGTCTCTGGCTGTTGCTTTTTACCGCTCCAGCACTGACGGTCGCCGTTATGTTGGCGTACAGTGCGTTTGCTAACAATTGGGCACATTGGCGGGTCTCATGGATCGTTCTGGTGTGGGTTGTTGTTGCTTCATGCGTGCTCCCGGTCTGGCTGGCGAAGAAGCAGACGCTCGCATGCTGGCTGGGACGCATCCTCGCCGTGATCCTGGGGTTGATCTCGATAGCGGCGATCCTGGCTCTGTTCCTGTGGCTCACACCGCAGTATTTCACGGCGCTCATCAACGTGATTTTTTAGGCGATTGTGTGATTATATTCTTGAGACTCCTGGGGTTAACAAACCCCAGGAGTTTGATTATGCACTTGGCGCGGATTTGACGATCCGCGCCAAACGTTTTGTGCCCGCTGTTTCTATTTGCTTGAAGGGGATCGCCAGATCCCCGTATCGTGCGGTGAGACGCAGATTCGACGATCCGCGCCAAACGTTTTGTGCCCGCTGTTTCTATTTGCTTGAAGGGGATCGCCAGATCCCCGTATCGTGCGGTGAGACGCAGATTCGACGATCCGCGCCAAACGTTTTGTGCCCGCTGTTTCTATTTGCTTGAAGGGGATCGCCAGATCCCCGTATCGTGCGGTGAGATGCAGATTTGACGATTCGCGCCAAACGTTTTGTGCCCGCTGTTTCTACTTGCTTGAAGGGGATCGCCAGATCCCCGTATCGTGCGGTGAGACGCAGATTCGACGATCCGCGCGAAGCGTTTTTCAGGCAACCTTCTCGTACCTCCTACAGCCATTCGTTAGCTACCTGTTAGCTCTCGAATAGGCATCCCTCCCATCCTTGTGCTATCCTGTAGCCATATTCACATTTAAGGAGGAAAATCATGAACAAGCGAGTTTCAACGTTAATTGGTATTTTTCTAGTTGCAATGGGCGGGTTGATGCTGGCATCCAACGTGGCGCTGCCGCTGCTCGGCATCCGGTCCTGGTACTGGAGTGTCTGGCGGCTGTGGCCGACGATCGTGGTCGGCCTGGGGGTGTTCTTCATGCTGATCCCGCTGCTGTGGCCCCACAAGCGCGGCCTGGGCGCGTTCTTCATCGTCGGAGCGCCGGTTCTGGCGACGGGAGGCATCTTGCTCTTCGCCAGTGTCTTCAACGTGTGGGGGGCCTGGGAATGGCTCTGGCCGGTGGAGGTGTGGTCGGTGGCGCTCGGTTTTGTGCTGGCGGCGTTCTCCATGCGCAACGTCTGGCTGATGATCCCCGCCATCGTCATTGGGATGAACGGGCTGCTGTTCCAGTTCTGCGCGCTCACCGGCTGGTGGGAAGTGTGGGCCGTCCTGTGGACCATCGAGCCACTCTCGGTGGGGTTGGCGTTACTGCTGGTCTACTTCCGCAAACGCCGGCCGGGGCTGCTGATCGCCGGCGCAATCCTGTGCACGGTTGCGGCTTTTGGGTTGATGGGGATGTTAGCGGTGGTCACCATTCGGCCCGCCCGGTGGGTGTTCAATATGGCCGGCCCGTTGATGTTGGTGGGAATTGGCGTGCTGCTGCTCTTTTCAGGCATGCTCCAACACCCGTCCCGCCGCGAAGCGTAACTCACAACTCGTAATTCGCTATTTGAGAGGAAACCAACGCTGCGCCCACAGCGTCCCGGCGTATTGTGCGGTGAGAAACTCCACAAAGATGGCCGTCTGTTCCAGATTGCGGGCCAGCGTGAGGATAGTTTGCACGGTGTTCTCGATATAAAATAGATAAAGGTAGCCGACGGCGATCACACCGATCGCCGTCGTTGCGCCCAAACCAAACAGCACTTCACCGTTAGTTTTACCGTCCGCCAGAAATCGCTTTGCCGTGACGCCCGCCGCCACGCCACCGACGGCACTACCGAGCATACCGAGGAGGGTGCGCCCAATGACGCCGCCGTCAACCCGGCTCACCAGCCCGACGACAAGCATCCCTACGATGGGCGTCCCCAGGGCCAACCAGGCGGTGCCCGGTTTGGCGGTTGAGGTGGGAACAGCAGGTTCAGACATCGGCCCGGTTGTGTTCTTCAGAAGATGCAGCGGCCTTGCGTCGCCGCATGATACGCCACACGCTTTCGGCGATAATGCCGACACCGAGGATAATCCACAATCCACGCGCCCATTCGCGGTCTTCGGTAGCGACCATGCCGGCAAGGAACAGCAGCATACCGGCGTTCAATGCCAGCGCGTAGCCCAGCTCATCTAACTTGTGACGGACCTTCTGTTTACTGCGCCCGGCTTCATAAGATGCATAACTCCACACCGCCAGTATCACCGCCAGGCCGAGAATCCACAAAGCGTTGAAGAACACCCCCCAGACGTCAATCATCAGGTCCCTCACTGCGGATGACGTTTACTTGCGAGCCGTTGCCCACCTTCCCGGACCAATTCCATAATGCGCTCCATCACGCGCTGCGACTCCGCCTTCACGTGAGGGCGGTCCTCAACATTACCTTTCAGGTGCATTGGCTCACCCACGACCATGCGAAACGGGCCACGCAGGTACCAGTATTCCGGGTAAGTCTGTCCCTTGACTTTCCCCTGGACGATGTGCAGCCGTTCGGGGGACAACTGAATCCCCACGGGGACAATCGGTACACCCGCGCTTAAGGCCAGACGCACCGCACCGGTGCGCGGCGGACAGAAACCACCTTCAGGCGGGCTGTTGCGCCCTTCAATGAAAAGCGCCACCGTGTCGCCATTCTTCAGCCGTCGCAGCGCCTCATCGAACGCCGGACGCCCTTCCGCCGGATCTACCGGAATGTGCCGTGCACGCTTCAGGTAGAAACCCAACACAGGCACCAGAAATGCGATGGAGGTAATCAAGATGGACATCGGGCGCGACGAGAGCAATGCCAAAGCGAAGGGGTCGGTAAAACTCGGATGGTTAGCTACGATGAGTTTGGGTCCCGGAGGTAACGGCGCTTGCCAGAGAATTTCGAGGTCTAAAAACAGCCGCGCATACAGCGCGATCAACACACGGCCAAAGGTATACAGCAATCCACGTAACACAGTCTCTTTCAATCCTTTCTAAATCGTTACCCCTATCATACCACATTTTTCTTAAACCCCAATCTGACCAAACGGTCAAACAGGGCCTTATCCTTCTTGCGCCGAGGGGAACGCCAGTTCCTCATTTTTAGCTGATATAGTTGAGAAACGCGGATCTGGCGATCCGCTCATAGCCAGCTGAAGTCATTGTGACGAGAATGATAAAGCTCTGACGGTCAAAAGTTACCGGGGCTATAGAGTCGAAAACGCTCAAAGGTAAATGTTGCTTCACCCGGGGTGATGAGCAACACCGAAAGTCCGACTTCTCCATCCGCCAACTGCGCATCTTCTGCCGTGGCGACCGTCTCACCGTTGATGCTGAAGGTGAACTGTGTCCCTTCCGCCAACACCGCCAGTTGGTTGACCTCGCCCGGCCGGATCGCCAACGTGCCCGTCCAGTCAATGATGGCGTTCCATGTAAAATCATACCATAGGTTGAAATTGAAGAATCCGTCGTCGCGGATGCTGAACAGGTAGTAGTTCCCGTCGCGGTGGCGGAAGACCAATCCGTAACCGGCATCCGGCGGCCCCTTGACCCGTCGTGCATCCACCATCAGGTAAAAGTCGGCAGTCGGCGTGATTTCGAGCGTGCACCACCGCCCCACGCTCTGCACGGCATTGATCTCCCAGGTGTATACACCGTCTGCGATGACGCGCGACATCGCTCCCCAGGCTTCTGTGTAACTGCCCACCACCCACGCATGGGCATTGTCCTGGAAATCATCGGCAAAGGCCAAAGACCAACCGGCCGGCGCGGCGATGCTGACGACCGGCGTATGCGTTGGGCGCGGCGTAAGTGTGGGCCTGCCGGGTGCTTCTGTGGGAGGAATGACAGCAGAGGTCGGCAGAGGGGCAGGCGGTGTAGCCGGCGTAACCGCCGCCGGCGTGGAGATGGCAGGCGTTACAGGAGCGCGCGTTCCATGTCGCAGTTGCACCGCCACACCGATCATTCCCGCCAATCCCAACACTACCAGGCCTGATAACACCAACAGCACCCAACGGCGCGCGCGTTCGCCGCGCGAGGAGATGATCAGCCGTGCCGGCTGGACTTCTTCGAGGGTGCTCAACGGTGTCTCGTCCAGCAACGCGGCGCGCATGGCGGCAGCGTTGGGGAAGCGTTTCTCGCGCGGCAATTCCATCGCCCGGGTGATGACGGCCCGCGTCGGCGCGCTCATGCGGCGCAATACTTTCACCGGCGCGAAGCGGTAAGGATTGGCCGTGCGTTCGCCGGCGGTTTGGGGAGCCTGTCCCGTTAGCGCATGATACAGCGTCGCACCGAGGCTGTAGATGTCGCTGAGAGCATCAATATGCCACGAGCGCAATCCCCAGCGTTCCGGCGGTGCATATTCCGGCGTCCCCATCACCCGCGTGGCGGCCCAGGAGCGTGGATCATTGGGATCCCAGAGCTTGGCTAACTCGAATCCCACCAACACGGCGTTGCCATCCGGGCGCAGGATGATGTTTTGCGGTTTGATGTCCCGGTGGAGGACGCCGTGGCTATGACAGAACTCCAGTGCGTCTAAAATCTGCACGGCCCAGGCTTTCACCTGCGCTTCGGGCAATGCGCCGACACGCTCGATGCGGTCCGCCAGGCTCTCCCCTTCCACGAATTCCATCACCAGATAGGTGTTGCCGGCAGCGGTCTCGGCTTCGACGTGAAAATAGTCCACCAGCGAAGTCATCGCGGGGTGACGCAGACGGCGGAGGACCTGCGCCTCGCGTTCCAGATTACGGCGCAGACGATCGAGGACCGCGCGATCTAGCTCCGGCTGCGGGGTCAGCTCCTTGACCGTCACCGGCAAGTTACGCTGCATGTCCCAGGCGCGGTACATGGCTCCCATCACGCCGAATTCGAGCAGACGGTCAATCCGGTAACGATCGTGAAGTAACGTCCCCGCAGTCAACATGGCCGAACTCAGCGACTCAGAACAACGCGCCTTGTTCCAATTGAGTGTAAGGGATACCGAGGTGTTCGTAGGCCAGGCGCGTTGCCGTCCGCCCGCGTGGCGTGCGCCCGATAAAGCCGAGCTGTAGGAGGTACGGCTCGACCACATCCATAATGGTGTCGGCGGCCTCACCGACAGACGCCGCGATGGTCTCCAGGCCCACCGGGCCGCCGTCGAACTTCTCGATGATGGTGTGCAGCACACGCCGGTCGAGGTCATCCAGCCCGCGCGCATCAATATCCAACAGTGATAGCGCTTCGGCGGCAATCTCACCGGTGACGACGCCATCACCGCGCACCTGTGCGTAATCGCGCACACGGCGCAGGATGCGCAAGGCCACGCGCGGCGTCCCCCGGCCCCGTCGGGCGATTTCGGCGCGGCCTTCGGGTTCCAGCGGTACGTTCAACGCGCGCGCGGCGCGCTCGACGATCCGTTCCAGGGCGGCCTGATCGTAGAAATCCAGCCGGTAAGTCGCGCCAAAGCGCGTGCGCAGCGGCGCGGAAAGGAGCGCCAGCCGTGTGGTTGCCCCAATGACGGTGAAGTGCGGCAGGCTCAGGCGCACCGTGCGCGCGCCCGGGCCCTGCCCGATAACCAGGTCCAGCGCGAAATCTTCCATCGCCGGATAAAGGATTTCCTCCACCACCTTCCCCAGGCGGTGAATTTCGTCAATAAAGAGCACTTCCTTCTCGCGCAAATTGCTCAGGATCGCTGCCAGATCGCCCGCTCGCTCAATCGAGGGGCCGGCGGTGATGCGGATATTGGCCCCCATCTCATTGGCGACGACATGGGCCAGACTTGTTTTCCCCAGACCCGGCGGCCCGTAAAACAACGTGTGTTCCATCGGCTCGTTGCGACCTTTCGCCGCCTCGATCAGGATGCGCAAATTCTCACGCACCCGGTCCTGTCCGATAAGATCGTTCAGCCGCTGCGGACGCAAGGCCCGATCCAGCACCACCTCTTCCGGCTCGGCTTCCGGAGAAATCGTTCGTCGTTCGTTCATAAGCTTGCCATCATCTCTGAATACAGGGTTATGCGGTTCGTTTCTTTACCATCTTCCCATGTTTCGCCGAATACGCAACCCGCGCCTACGGTTCCAGCATATCCGCCTGCCCCTCCACGGTGATGATGACTTTGTTGACGGTATTGAATTGTAACAACGTCTGCTCGATCTGTTGACGGATGAGCAGCATCCGCGCCGCACCGCCGGCGTTCGCCAGCAATTCTTTCGAGAAGTCTGCCCGCGCCACTCCGTTGACGATCGTGAGGTCTCTGAGCAGCACGCGCTCCCCCCAATCCATACCGCGATTGCCCGCCGTGAGCACTTCGGCAGGCAGCGGCAGCGCCGTCTGGAACCCTTCCCGATTGTTTGGCGTCGGTCCCCACAGGAGCATTTCCAGAGAAGCGCGCCCGATGCCCAACGTGCGGGGGATACGAATGGTTTGCGCATAAAGTTGTTCGCCGCGCACCCAATAGACTTCCACCTGTGCGGTTGGGCTACGGAATTCACCAGGTTAGCCAAAACGGGTATAA
>DAOSNS010000034.1:0-53015 GCA_035373625.1 Anaerolineae bacterium
GGCGACCGGCGCGGGGAGGGCAACGCCCTGGGCAACCTGGGGAACGCCTACGCCGACCTGGGGGACGCGCGCCGCGCCATCGAGTTCTACGAGCAGGCGTTGGTGATTGACCGCGAGATCGGCGACCGGCGCGGGGAGGGCAACGCCCTGGGCAACCTGGGGCTGGCCTACGCTGACCTGGGGGACGCGCGCCGCGCCATTGCGTTCTACGAGCAGTCATTGGCAATCAAACGCGAGATCGGCGACCGGCGCGGGGAGGGCGCAGACCTGGGCAACCTGGGGATCGCCTACGCCGACCTGGGGGACGCGCGCCGCGCCATCGAATTCTACGAGCAGTGTTTGCAATTGCACCGCGAGATCGGCGACCGGCGCGGGGAGGGCAACGCCCTGGGCAACCTGGGGAACGCCCACTACGCCCTGGGGGACGCGCGCCGCGCCATCGAGTGCTACGAGCAGGCGTTGGTGATTGACCGCGAGATCGGCGACCGGCGCGGGGAGGGCAACGCCCTGGGCAACCTGGGGAACGCCTACGCCGACCTGGGGGACGCGCGCCGCGCCATCGAGTTCTACGAGCAGCAGTTGGTCATCGTCCGCGAGATCGGCGACCGGCGCGGGGAAAGCATTGCCTCCTGGAATTTGGGATTGGCCTACGAAAAACAGGGCCGTTACGCCGAAGCCTGCGAATTGATGCGCGTGACCGTCGAATTTGAACGCGCCATCGGCCATCCCGACGCCGAACCGGATGCGCAACGGTTGGCGGAGGTATGCGCGAAAGCTTAGAGAGCGTTGGATTGTGATCCAACGCAAGCGCGTCATTTGATACGCGCTTTTCGCGGATTACGCATCACCAATCCCTAATCACTAACCCCACCGTTGGGTAGGGCCTTATCATTCTTGCTCTTCCTGAGCAACGCGGATCTGGCGATCCGCTCGCAGCGGTTGAGAAACGCGGATCTGGCGATCCGCTCACAGCGGTTGAAAAACGCGGATCTGGCGATCCGCTCGAAGCAGTTGAAAAACGCAGATCTGGCGATCCGCTCGCAGCGGTTGAAAAACGCGGACCTGGCGATCCGCTCACAGCGGTTGAGCAACGCGGATCTGGCGATCCGCTCGCAGCGTTGCTGTAACGAGAAGGATAGAGCACCTGCCCATTCGTTACATTTGCCACCCCCGCCATCCATGCTATATTCAAAACTCGTAACTCGTAATTCGTAATTCGTAATTCGTAATTCGCCATTCGTAATTCACAACCCGAGGTTCACCTATGACAACTTCAATAACCGGTAAAGCCTTACTCCTTGCCACCCTGCGCCACGAGCCGACGCCCGCCGTGCCGTGGGTACCGTTCGCGGGTGTCCACGCGGGCAAGCTCAAGGGCTACACGGCCCGCGAGGTGCTCACCGATGCCGACAAGCTCTTCGAATCACTGCTCGCCGTCAACCAGACCTACGACCCGGACGGGCAGCCCGTCGTCTTCGACCTGCAGATCGAGGCGGAAATCCTCGGCTGCGATCTGGTGTGGGTGGAGAAAGGGCCGCCTACCGTCGCCTCGCACCCGCTGGCGGAACGGATGGAGGTGCCCACGCACCTGCCGGAACCCACGGATGGCCGCCTGCCGCTCATCCTCGATGTGATGCGGCGGATGAAGGCCGCCGTGGGCGAGCATACCGCACTCTATGGGCTGGTGACGGGGCCGTTCACGCTGGCGTCGCACCTGCGCGGGACGGAAATCTTTATGGATATGTTCGACCACCCCGACTTCCTGCGCGATTTGCTCGCGTTCTGCCGCGACGTGGCGAAGCGCATGGCCGCGTTCTACATCGAGGCCGGCATGGATGTGATCGCGGTGGTGGATCCACTCGTCTCACAGGTGTCGCCGCGCCATTTCAACCGGCTGCTCAGCGCGCCGTTCAGCGACATCTTCGCCTTCATCCGCGAACGAGGCGCGTATTCGTCGTTCTTCGTCTGCGGCGACGCGACCAAGAACATCGAAGGGATGTGCCACACCGGGCCGGATTCGATTTCCATTGATGAAAACATTGACCTCGTCGCCGCCAAGCGCATCACCGACGCGCACAACATCACGATTGGCGGCAACATCCCGCTCACCACGCGGATGCTGTTGGGCACGCAGCAGGACAATATGAAGTTCGTGGCAGATTTGCTGGCGCAGGTCACGCCGCACAACTTCATCCTCGCGCCGGGCTGCGATATGCCCTACGATACCCCCATCGAGAACGTCGTCGGCGTGCTGCAGGCCGTCCGCGACCCCGAAACGACGCGCGTGATGCTCGCCAATTATCACGCGGAGGAACTGGATTTGGATGCCGTCATCCTGCCGGACTACGCCGCACTCGAAAGACCGCTCGTCGAAGTCTTCACGCTGGATTCGGATACCTGCTCGGCGTGCGGCTATATGCGCGACGCCGCCCTGCGCGCGGTGGCCGAATTTGCCGGACAGGTGGATGTGGTCGAGTACAAGTTCACGCAGAAGGAGAACGTCGCTCGCGTCGTCAAAATGGGCGTCCAGAAGCTGCCGAGTATCTACATCAACGGGAAGCTGGCGTATGCATCCATCATTCCGAGCAACCGGGAATTGGTGGAGAAGATTCGGAGAATCATAAATTGAGGTAGTTATGGCACATTCGCCGATTCACGATTCTACCCACCTTCACATCGTCGGCGGATTTCTCGGCAGCGGACATTGTCGCCACCGTTGTCAAGCCGCTGTTGACGCTGCGCCATGCAACGCCGCCCACCAGCTTCAGCGTCTTCGCCGACGCGCGCCTGCTCCGCCGCCGTTTGCTTGATTTGCCGATGCCTTTCAGCGATGACGTGGTGTACATCTTCGACAAACAGATCCACTCGCTATTCGCCATCCCCCCGGCCCAGATCAATCGCCTCATAGAAACCCTTGCGCTGATTGGTCTTGATGCGGATCACTTGTCTGGCCATATCCAGCGATTCATGGATATAGCGCGCCAGATCGCTCTGCCGGCTTTTGGTATCGCTGCGGTCACGGTTGCGCCAGGCCACCGGCACCTCTTTGATGCGATAACCGCACTTTTCCCATAGGAACAGCAATTCCACGTCATAAGCCGTCACCTTCCATCCTGTCGGGCGCTCGGCCTGTTTGAAAAATTGCAGATGCGGGAACGCACGCAACGCGGCCTCGCGTGTGCACAGCTTGAAGCCACACTGCGTATCGGCGATGTCACGGAGCAGGAAAAGCTGGCGCAATGTGCGAAAGACCACACTGCCGGCTTTGCGGATAAACGAGAATCCCTCGCGGCTAAAACCGCGCGAGCCGATGACGACCGCATACCCCTGCGTGGTCCACGGCAACAGATTGCCCAATTCCATAATCGGCGTGGATTGATCCATATCGGTAAACAACACCCACTCACCCCTTGCATGTTGGATGCCGGCCCACACCGCCGCCGGCTTGCCGCCATGGGGAATATCCACCAGTGAAAAGCGCGGCTTATCGGCAATAAAACGTTCGATCAAAGCGCGGCTGTTGTCGGTGGCCTCGTCGTTGACGACAATGACTTCCCAGGCATAATCCTGCTGGCTGAGATAAGCGTTGACTTCATCCAGAACCCCGGCTTCGAGGTTTTTCGCCTCGTTGTAGCAAGGGATAATGACAGAAATGTACAGTTGTGATTCTTCCTGCGGCATAGATTCTCCTTATTTACTTTCAGCATTATGCATAAACCCTATAATGGCATAGAATTGGAGCTAGTCAATCCTGCGCGGCACGTCGAGGTGGCTTCAATCGCGCCTTTGCGAAAACGGCCAAAGTCATCACGCCAAACCCGGCCCGGGTCAAGGAGGTATAAACTCTATTTTCCAGGAGAGTCTATATTTACAATTGACTTGGTGGCACATCATTGTATGCTAAGGATATCCTATTGAGACGTTGGGATCATGATGAGCAATCCACAATTCTGGCAATTCCTCTTACAGTCGCTTAAAATTGCCTACGCGCTCTTCGATGCCGATTATCGTCTTGTAGAGCACGACGCCTCTTTTGCCCTATGGACGACCGGCTCGCAGAGAGATCTACGTGGAATGTACCTGCTCGACCTGCTCCCTGAGCTTATAGGACATGGCCTTGATACCCCCGATGCACACCTCCCGTCCATATTCCCGATCCGGCTGGAAAACATCAACCGGAGCATGCCTTCCGACGAAGTCCGCTACTTCACACTGACGGTCATGCCATGCGATCGCTACCTTAACGCGGCCTTAATGGTGCTGATCGCGGATGTCACCGAACAAGGGCGGTACATCCAGGATCTAATGCAAAGCCA
Organism: Anaerolineae bacterium; assembly: GCA_035373625.1. GTDB lineage: Bacteria > Chloroflexota > Anaerolineae > B4-G1 > SLSP01 > DSWT01. The sequence goes on from DAOSNS010000034.1 coordinate 4,317, forward strand.
CAATGAATTGCGCTTGCTTTGGAATCAACTATCCAGCCTTAACGAACAACAGGACTTCTTGCTCAAACACTATCTCCCCCCTGATGTGGCCGAAGCTCTGGTCAAAGGGACACTTCGCCCGGAACTGGGCGGTAAGTTACGTGAAGTCACAATCCTTTTTGCCGACGCGCGCGACTTCACCGCGATTGTGGCTAACCTCCCCCCTGAGCGCGTCATGAACGTCCTGAATGATCACCTGGAAATCGTTGTGGATGCCATCAGTGCGCAGGGGGGCACCGTCAATCAATTCCAGGGTGACAGTGTCATGGCGATTTTCAATACCCATGATGACCAACCCGATCACGCCATCCGGGCCGTGAAAGCGGGGATCAAGGTTCAACAAGCCCTTTTCAGCTACCAAAAACGGCGGCAACAGCAGGAAGAGCGTAACTTTCATTTTGGCATTGGCATCAATACCGGCCCGGCTATCGTAGGCAACAGTGGCGCCCGCTGGCGGTATACCTACACGGCCATCGGCGACACCACCAACGTCGCGGCACGGATCACCGCCGCAGTCCCTGCCTACGAGATATGGATCAGCAAGACAACCTACGAACAATTGAATGACAGCTTTACGGTAGTTCCACTGGCGCCGATGCAATTCAAGGGCAAATTGCACCCCATAACACTTTTTCGGGTTTTGTTTGACCTCGAATCCCGATAAGCCCCTCCTGATTTGACAGGGCCTTATCATACTTGCTCCGAGGGGAACGCCAGTTCCCCGTTTTTAGCCGATAGAGTTGAGAAACGCGGATCTGGCAATCCGCTTATAAGCTGAAGTCACTGCAACGAGAATGATAAAGCCCCTCCTGATTTGACAGGGCCTTATCATACTTGCTCCGAGGGGAACGCCAGTTCCCCGTTTTTAGCCGATAGAGTTGAGAAACGCGGATCTGGCGATCCGCTTATAGCCAGCTGAAGTCACTGCAACGAGAATGATAAAGCCCCTCCATTTGACAATTCACCTTAAGTGCATATAATCCTTTGTAGGATGTCGTAAGGTTCCAAGTTCTTGCCCTACCGGAAGCACCTGGACTTACTCTCCGGGTTTCTGAGTACAATGTGAACTTGAACCTTGCACAAGAAATGCCATAGTAATTTGATTTTTGAAAGGAAGAAAGAAGCAATGAGTGAGCGCGAAACTGGTGTCGTCAAATGGTTCAATGCCGCCAAAGGCTACGGCTTCATTTCCCGCGATGGGAAAGATGACGTATTTGTTCACTACTCGGCTATCCAGGCGGAGGGATACAAAACCTTAAATGAGGGACAGCGGGTGGAGTTTTCCGTGGAAAAAGGCGAGAAGGGGTTGCAAGCCACCCACGTTGTCGCCCTGTAAAGAGGAACTCAACTGCCCCAAAAAGCAATGTGATAGCAAGAAGGCCATCCTGACGAGATGGCCTTCTTTAGTTTTAGAGAGGTTTTTTTATCATTGATGAAGTTGCTGTAACGAGAATGATGAAGTCCTGCCGGTGAATGTAGAACGTTGACATCCCCCTGAATGATGTTATCATTGTTACGCCAGATCATCAAGAGAGCTACCATGCAACAGCTACGTGCCCAGAAGCCTATTTATACCGTCCTGATCGCCATCATCGTGGCGACCATACCCTGTTATTGTCTGGGTTTTGTGGCATTGGCCGTGCGCCCTCCATCGTCCACACCTACCCCGACCCTTACGCCAACCATGACGCCTCCTCCAGGAGCAACGAATACTCCATACCTCGTTGGCCCCGGTGAAGGCGGCGCCAATAAGACTCTGCCACCCACGCCAACGCAATGGTTCCCTCCCACGCGCACGCCTACTCCATTGCCCAGTGAAACGCCAACCATCACCCCCACGCCGACCCAGACGCCTACCGGCACACTGCCACCCACCGATACGCCGACGCCAACCTCGAGCGCTACACCTACACCCACTTTCACGCCGACTGCCACGCCGACGTTTGAAGTGCCTACCGATACACCCACGCCTACCGACACGCCGACGCTCGAAGTGCCTACCGATACACCCACGCCTACCGACACGCCAACACTCGAGATCCCTACCGACACGCCGACGCCAACCGACACGCCTTCAACACCTTGAAAGGACACCTGTGCAAACAACCTTTGAACTCACGCATGCTCCAAGCGGATCGTCAGATCCGCAATTGACTTGAAAGGACACCTGTGCAAACAACCTTTGAACCCACGCATGCTCCGAGCGGATCGTCAGATCCGCGATTGACTTGAAAGGACACCTGTGCAAACAACCTTTGAACTCACGCATGCTCCGAGCGGATCGTCAGATCCGCGATTGACTTGAAAGGACACCTGTGCAAACAACCTTTGAACTCCTCAAAACTTTTACCGAAGCCCCCGGCCCATCCGGCCGCGAAAACACCGTCCGTGACCGCATCGCCGAACATTGGACGCCGCTAACCGATGATCTGTGTACCGACGCGATGGGGAGCCTGATCGCGCTGCAACGCGGTTCGGCCCCGGCGCCGCGCCCTGCCGTGATGCTCGCCGCCCACATGGACGAAATCGGGCTGATCGTGACCGGCCTGGAAGGCAGCTTCCTGCGGGTGCACGCGCTCGGCGGTATAGATCGGCGTGTCATCCTGGGGCTGGATGTAATCGTCCACGGACGGCGTCCCCTGCCGGGTGTGATCGGCAGCCGCCCGCCCCATGTGCTCTCTGCCGAAGAGCGCCGCAAGATCGTCTCCTGGCAAGAGGTCTTCGTAGATACCGGCCTGCCGGCCGAAGAACTCGCCGGACTGGTTGCCGTCGGCGACCACATCACCGTTGACCGCGAACTGGTCGCGCTGAAAAATGACCTGGCCGCCGGCAAAGCTCTTGACAACCGCGCTTCCGTGGTGACGATAACGTTGGCCCTGGAAATGCTGCGCTCGCGTCAGCATGCCTGGGATGTCTACGCCGTCGCCACCGTACAAGAAGAAGTTGGCCTCAAAGGCGCCATCACCAGTGCCTATCACCTCGCACCGCAGATCGCCATTGCCCTGGATGTGACGTTCGGCAAACAATACGACGACGACCGGCCGGGGACGTTTGATCTGGGCAAAGGGCCGACGATTGCGATGGGGCCGAATTTCCACCCGCAGGTGGTGGAACGCCTGAAGGAAGCCGCCAAAGCTGAAGAGATTCCCTATCAACACGAACCGGTATCCGGTGGCAGCGGCACCGACGCCTGGGGCATTCAGGTAGCGCGTGAAGGCATCCCCACCGGCCTGATCGAAATCCCACTGCGTTATATGCACCAACCGGTTGAAACCGCCGCGCTCCGCGATATCGAACGCGCCGCACGCCTGTTGGCGAGCTTCGTGGCCCGCCTGGAAACCGATTTCCGCCCGCAATGGGAGGACGAAGCATGAGCGATACGCTGATCACCACCCTGCAAACCCTCGCGGATCTCACCGGCATTTCGGGGAACGAGACTCAAATCCGCAGCGCCATCAAGGCACGTGTCGCATCTCACGTGGATAGTCTGCACGTGGACGCGCTCGGCAACCTCATCACCTGCAAACACGGCACGGCGGAAAATCCACTGCGCGTCCTGGTCACCGCGCACATGGATGAGGTCGGCTTTATGGTCGTCGGTCACACCGGCGAGGGCGGATTACGTGTCGAGACCGTCGGCGGTATCCCGGAACGTCTGCTGCCGGGATCGCACGTGTGGGTTGGCAAGGATCACATTCCGGGCGTCATCGGGTTACAAGCCATCCACCGCGCCCATAACAACGGTGACCAAAATGCCGCACCGATTGAGAACCTCATCATTGACATCGGCGCAAAGAACAAAGACGAAGCCCAGGAAGCGGCGCCCCTGGGAACCCCCATCACCTTCGCCACCCGCTTCCGTGAGATGGGTGCCCTGGTCAGCGGCAAAGCCTTCGACGACCGCGCCGGTTGTGCCGTGCTGATTGCTTTGTTACAAGGCGAACGGCTTCCCTGCGACGTGTACGGGGTTTTCACCGTGCAAGAGGAAGTGGGATTGCGCGGCGCGCGGGTAGCGGCCTATGCTGTCGAGCCACACGTGGCGTTTGCATTGGAAGGCACACTGGCCGACGATTTGCCCAAAGAAGACAAAGACGTCAGCCCGACGACCGAGCTGGGCAAAGGCCCGGCCATCACCGTGATGGATCGCTCGTACACCGCTGCGCCGCGCCTGCTCAGCCACGTGCTGAAGACCGCCCAGGCCGAAGGCATCCCTCATCAAATCAAACAGCCGGGCATCAGCGGCACCGAAGCCGGGAGCATCTACGCCACACGCGGCGGCGTGCCGGCGCTCACGATTGCCGTGCCATGTCGTTACATCCACAGCCCTCGCGCCTTGCTCCATCCCGGCGACCTGGAGAACACCCTGCGACTGGTACGCGCTGTCATCGCCCGACTCACGCCGGAGACGCTGGCAATCGCATAGAAATCCAACGACCGGTGCGATGACCATCAGACCATTTTCGAGAGAATTTGCCACTAATCGTTGGTTCACCGGCAGTTAGATAAAAATAATGTTCAAACGTTTCAACGCTAAAACGGTTTTTTAAGGGGGACACACTTGAACCTGCAACTTTTAGAACAACTTACGCAAACATTTGGGCCTTCGGGCTATGAAGACGAAATCCGCGCCGTCATCCGCCCGATCGTTGAACCCTTCGCCGACGAGATCCGTGTTGATCCCCTGGGGAGCCTGGTTGTACACCGCAAAGGCACAGGCGAGGGCAAGAAGATCGCACTCGCCGCCCACATGGACGAGATCGGGTTGATGGCAACGTACATCGAAGAGAAAGGCTATGTGCGCTTCACCTCCATCGGTGGAGTGCGCCCGGTGAACTGCATCGGTGGACGGGCGCGTTTTGCCAATGGGACAACCGGTGTCATCCATGTCGAACGCCGCGACGATGCCACGGCAATGCCCGAACTCCGCCATCTCTACATTGACGTCGGGGCCACAAGCCGCGCCGACTGCCCGGTCGCGGTTGGTGATCCGGGGCAGTTTGTGGGGCCGCTGGTGCGCCAGGGACAACGCCTCATCAGCAAAACGATGGACGATCGAATCGGCTGCTACGTCCTCATTGAAGTCTTGCGGCAACTGACAGATTCCCCCCACGATCTCTATTTCGTTTTCAGCACCCAGGAAGAGATCGGACTGGCCGGCGCGCGCACGACAGCTTTCCGCATTGACCCCGACATCGCCATTTCCATTGACGTCACCGGCACCGGCGACACACCTAAAGCGCTGCCCATGGCGGTCGAACTGGGCAAAGGGCCGGCGATCAAAGTCAAAGACAGCGGCATGATCGCCCACCCTCTGGTACGGGATATGCTGGTCGCGGCTGCTCAAAAAGTCGGCGTCCCCTACCAGATGGAAATTTTAGTCGGCGGTTCCACGGATGCGGCAGCCATGCAACTGGTGCGTTCCGGCGTCCCCAGCGGCTGTCTGAGCATCCCCTGTCGTTTCGTCCACAGCCCGTCGGAGATGGTGGATGAAACCGACGTTGAGCACGCCATCGCACTGCTGCTCACCGCGCTCCAGACCACCTTATAAACGCCGGCTTCAATATAACTTCTGCGGCGCACGGGTGAACAATGCCCGTGCGCCGATATGTTATCCCCCTACTTTCCAGTTTTTCGTTATTATGTTATCATATACCCATACGTTTCGGTCACTATTCTATTTCGAAGGGGGAGAGAACAATGAACCTGAAACATCATTTACGGATTTTGAGCGTCCTGATTGTGATTGCGGCCTTGCTGTTGAGCGCCTGTGGCGGGGGAAGCAAAGCGCCTGCCGAGAGCACCACCGTCGTCGAAAGTGGCAGCACGAGCACAGAAAAGGCCACCGAAGCCGCCGAAGAGACGACAACGGAGAAAACCGTCGAACCGGCTGAACCGGCAGAGCCAACAGCGACGCCGGAGCCAAAAGATCAGTTCCCGGACATACTCGTCGTACACCCTGACGCCTTCAACTTCGAAGTCACTGTAGCGACCAATACTTATGTCTATGTGGTGCCTATGATGGTCGCCGACACCGTCGCCTATCTTGAGACTGAAATGAAGGCCATCGGGTGGGAAGAACTGGGAAAGCCGACCGTGATGGGACATCTGGCGACGCTCAACCTGAAACGTGAAGGGTATCGTCTGACCATCAGTATGCAGGACAACGAACGCACCCAAACGACGCGCGTGCAGATGCTTCTTATGAAGCAGTAACCCGCCGCACCTGAAAAGCCCGTCCGGCTAAGCAGACTGAAGCGTTTTCACATCATCACGGCATAAAAGCTCAGTAGCGCGAGCGAATGACTCGTGCTACTGATTTTGCCTGTATACCGTAGAATCCGTTGACATTTTTGAAGGGGTGTACCTGAACAGCCCCGATAGTGAACATAATCGCAAGACTATCAAACTAACGACTATCAGACTATTTTCAGAGGAGGTTGAGTGGAGAGTTTAGAACTGGCTCATCGTATTGCAGAAATCATCGTAGATAAACAAGGAGAAGACATTCTGATACTCGATTTACAGGCCGCGACGACGTTTACCGACTACTTCGTCATCTGTTCCGGCACCAGTCGGCGGCAACTGGATGCGCTCCAGCACACATTACGCGAGGAATTGAAGAAGATAGAACCCCCCGTTACCCCCCTGAGTGTAGAAGGGGAGCCGGATTCCGGGTGGATTTTGATGGATTATAGCAGCGTCATCGTGCACCTGTTTGATCCAGAGGTGCGCAGATTCTATAATCTTGAGGAACTTTGGAAAAAGGGGCGGGTTGTCGCTCACATTCAATAAGACGACGTGATGTAAAGTTCATTTTTAATTGTATACCCACGGCATGCCAGACCTGTTTTTTCTGCTGCCGGTAGATGAAGGGGCTCCGTTCAGAGATTATCTTCTGTTTTATTGACACGCTGTACATTTTGAGTATAATTTTTGACGATGAAGCGGAGGGGAAAGCCGGCCAAAAGACAGAACTGGTTAACCCATCTGCAATGGCTGCAACCCGGGTTGGGCGTCAAACGCTGGCTACTGCTTCTCGCCTTCGGGGTCGGGCTGTTGAGTTTGGGCGGCGCCTCGATGTTTCGTGTTCTGTATCCCCTCCCTGCGTACTTTTACTACATAACTTTGCAGTTTCTTCCACGGGACGTGCGGATTGTGTTGTTCCTCACGCTGGGGCTGGCAAGCATCAGTGTCGCGCTGTGGGCGTTGAACCGCACTTTGTTGGAGCCTTTTGTTGCCGGCGCTTATGACTCGCTCCCCGATAGGTTGTACAATTACCGCCGCCGTGGACGCGGGGCCAAAGTTGTGGTCATCGGTGGTGGCCACGGGCAGGCCACGGTGTTGCGTGGGCTAAAGCAGTACACGTCCAACGTGACCGCCATTGTTACCGTGGCCGATGATGGCGGCTCGTCAGGACGGCTGCGGCGCGACATGGGCATCCTGCCGCCGGGCGACTTCCGCAACTGCATTGCCGCATTGGCCGACGATGAAGCGCTCATCACACGGCTTTTTCAGTATCGCTTCGCCAGTGGCAATGACTTGCGAGGGCATAGCTTTGGCAACCTGTTCATCAGTGCCATGGCAGGCATCACCGGCGCCTTTGAATCGGCCCTCAAAGAATCCAGCCGCGTGTTGGCCGTGCAAGGACAGGTCTTGCCGTGTACCCTCGAAGCGGTGATGCTGTGCGCCGATGTCCAGCAAGGGGATGGAACGCTGATGCGCGTGTGCGGTGAATCGGGAATCCCCGAAGTACATGGGCAAGTGCTCCGGGTCATGTTGGAGCCAGCTGCGCCCTGGGCATATCCCGAAGCCGTGCGTGCCATCCTTGAGGCAGACCTGGTGGTCATCGGGCCGGGAAGCCTGTACACGAGCATTTTGCCCAACCTGCTTGTGCCGGAAATCGGCCAGGCTTTGCAGACGACCAAAGCTCCCAAAGTGTACGTCTGCAATATCGCCACGCAGCCCGGCGAAACTGATGGTTACACGGCGCAGGATCACATCCGGGCACTTGAAAAACACATCGGCGCCGGCATCATCTCGATAGTATTGGTCAATAACCACATTCCCGAAGGCGAAACAGCCACCGGGGTTGAATGGGTGCGTCCCGACGTAGAAACGTGCAAGGGCCTCCGGGTCATCGCCCAAGACCTGGTTGATGAAACGTTGATCGGGCATCACGAAAGCAGTAAGGTCGCGCGTGCTCTGTTGAGTCTCATCAATTAAGCCACAAGATGAGGGCGCGCGAGTTACGACATCAATCACTGTCTCTAATCTAATCAAACAAAAGGAGTGTGCAGTATGACGACGAAAGTTGGTATTAACGGTTTTGGCCGCATTGGGCGGCAAGTGCTCAAGGCAATCCGGGATTATCATTCCGACACCCTGGAAGTCGTGGCCTTCAACGACATCGGCGATTTGAAGACGATGGCCCATCTGCTGAAGTATGACTCCAACTACGGGCGTTTCAACGGCACGGTGGAAGTCGCCGACGACGCACTGTTCATTGACGGCAAGAAGGTTGTCGCCTTCAAGGAAACCGATCCGGGCAAAATTCCGTGGGGCGATCTGGGAGTAGACATCGTAATCGAATCCACGGGGCTGTTCACCATCAAGAAGGACGGCGTCAACAAAAAAGGTAAGACCGTGCAGGGCGCGGAAAACCACATCACCCGTGGCGGCGCGAAGAAAGTCATCATCTCGGCCCCTGCCGAGGGTGAAGACATCACCATCGTGATGGGTGTGAACGATGACAAATATGATCCCGCCAACCATCACGTGATCTCCAATGCTTCCTGCACCACCAACTGTCTGGCGCCGGCGGCTAAGGTCGTTCACGATCACTTCAAGATCATGCGCGGTTTGATGACGACCGTCCATGCTTACACCAACGACCAGAAGATCCTCGACCTGCCACACAGCGACCTGCGCCGTGCGCGCGCTGCGGCGATGAGCATCATCCCCACCACCACCGGCGCGGCGAAGGCTGTGGCGCTCGTGATCCCCGACCTGAAGGGCAAGTTCGACGGTTACGCGCTGCGTGTCCCGACCTCGACCGTTTCTGTGGTGGACTTCACCGCGCAGATCGAGATCCCGACGACGACCGAGGAACTGCGCCAGGCCTTCCGCGACGCCGCCGCCGGCCCGCTGAAGGGCATTCTCGCCGCCGTGGATGAGCCGCTGGTCAGCATTGACTACAAGGGCGATCCGCACAGCTCCTCCGTGGACCTGCAGTTCACGATGGTGCTCGGCAAGGAAAAGAGCGATTTCATCAAGGTCGTCACCTGGTATGACAACGAGTGGGGCTACAGCGTTCGCACCGCCGATCTGGCAGCGCTGATCGCCAGCAAACTGTAAACAGCAATCGGGAATCAGGGATTGACAATTAGGGATTAGGAGCAGCAGCAAAACAACCTAATCCCTAATTTTCTGATTACCCGATTACCCATTACTCGTTACTCATTACCGATTTCCAAAATTGAGGTGAAAAATGAACAAGAAAACCGTTCGTGATGTTGATTTGAAGGGAAAGCGCGTGTTGATGCGCGCCGATTTCAATGTACCCATCAAGGATGGCGTGATTAGCGACGACAAACGCATCAAGGCGACGTTGCCGACCATCAAATACATTCTGGAACAGGGCGCGGCGCTCGTGTTGATGTCGCACCTGGGCCGCCCGGCCGGCACGGGCTACGAAGCCGAATTCAGCCTCAAGCCGGTGGCCGACCGGCTGGCGGAGCTGCTGGGTAAGCCGGTCAAGTTCGCTCCCGACTGCATCGGCCCGGAGGTCGAGGCTATGGCGGCGGCGCTGCAACCCGGCGAAGTCATGCTGTTGGAAAATGTCCGCTTCTACAAGGCCGAGACCAAAAACGATCCCAAAATCTCCGAACAACTGGCAAAGTTGGGCGACATCTTTGTGATGGATGCCTTCGGCACGGCGCACCGCGCGCAGTCGTCCACCGAGGGTGTAGCGCACTACCTGCCTGCCGTGGCCGGTTTCCTGATGGAAAAAGAGGTCGAGTTCCTCAGCAAGGCTACTGAAAATGTCGAGCGCCCCTACGTCGTCATCCTGGGCGGCGCGAAGGTATCGGATAAAATTGCCGTCATCCAGAACATGCTGAAGCTGGCCGATAAGGTGCTCATCGGTGGCGGGATGGCAAACACCTTCTTCAAAGCGCAAGGGCTGGAGATGGGCGACTCGCTGGTCGAAAACGAGGTGCTGGATACCGCCAAAGAACTCCTTGCCGCAGGCGGTGATAAGCTGGTGCTGCCGGTAGACGCCGTAGTCGCCAATGCCTTCGACAACGAGGCCGAACGCAAGGTCGTCCGTGTGGATGCGGTCGAACCCGGCTGGCGCATCCTCGACATCGGCCCGGAGACGATCGCCAAATACGCCGAGATTCTCAAGACGGCCAAGACGGTCGCCTGGAACGGGCCAATGGGCGTGTTCGAGATGCCGAACTTTGCCGAGGGGACTTTTGCCATCGCGCGCATCCTGGCAGAACTGGATGCCGTGACCGTGATCGGGGGTGGCGATTCGGCCTCGGCGGTGAAGAAGGCCGGCGTCGCCGACAAGATGAGCCACGTTTCCACGGGCGGCGGCGCAAGCCTGGAATTTCTGGAAGGCAAAGTGCTCCCCGGCGTGGCGGCGTTGGCGGATAAGTAAGGAGTAAAGGGCTAGGGGTAAAGAGTTAAGAATCGGGAAAACACTCTCATAAATACTCATTACCCATCACCTGGATTGGAGAGACGATGCGTAAACCATTCATTGCCGGTAACTGGAAGATGTACAAGACCGTGGCGGAGGCGTTGAGCCTGGCGAACGGTCTGAAGGCCACATTGGCGGATGTGACGACGATGGAACTGGCAGTCTGCCCCCCGGCGACGGCCCTGGCGGCTGTGGCGCAGGCGCTTGCCGGTTCGAACATCGGCGTCGGCGCGCAGAATATGCACTGGAAGGACGAGGGCGCATTCACCGGCGAGATTTCACCGTTGATGGTCAAGGACCTGGCGCAGTACGTGATTATCGGGCACTCGGAGCGACGGCAATACTTCGGCGAGACCGACGCGACCGTCAATTTGAAACTCAAGGCCGCGCTGGCCCACGGCCTCACGCCCATCGTTTGCATCGGCGAGAGCCGGGAACAGAACGAAGCCGGGGAAACGGTGGGCTTCGTGGGCAGTCAAATTCGCGGCGCGTTCGCATGCGTTTCCGCCGCAGACGCCGTGAAGGTCGTCCTGGCCTACGAACCCATCTGGGCCATCGGCACCGGCCTGACAGCCACGCCGGAAGACGCCAACCGCATCATCAAAGAGGCCATCCGCGATGTCCTGACCGCACTTTACGACGCCGAGACCGCGGCCGCGATCCGCGTGCAGTATGGCGGCAGCGTCAAGCCGGAAAATATGGCCGACTTTATCGTGATGCCGGAGGTTGACGGCGCGCTGGTCGGCGGCGCGAGCCTTAAAGTGGATTCGTTCACGGCGATTGTGAAGAATGCTCTGGCTGCGCTGAAGTAGTCGGTGAGGTCGAAAATACAAAAGCTGGAAGCACGTTGGGCTTCCAGCTTTTTTTGTATGGGGCAATCTGCAAAATCGAATGTATCTAGCCGCTCTTTTGCAGAGTCTGATCAATCAATTTCACCAGTTCACTCGGCTTGACGAATTTATTCAGGTACAGGTCGGCGCCGGCATCCAAAGCTCTGGCACGTTTGAGTTCATCGGTACTGGCGGTCAGCATAATGATGGGCAGTTTGTGGTAAGGCGGCATCATCCGCAATTGCTGAAGTAGCGTGATACCATCCATATTCGGCATGGCCACATCCAAAAGGATCACGTTGACCGGATGTTCGGCCAGCTTCTCCAAAGCCTCTTGCGCATCAGCAGCCATCAGCACTTCGTACTGTGTCTTGCTGAGGACGTACCCTAACATTCGCCGAATCGAAAGCTCATCGTCTACCACCAGAACCGTTGCCATATTCCCCTCTCCCATCGCTAATCAAACCGGAAACTATCCGTATTTATACTATTCTTATACTACCAGAAATCTCGCCAGAAACGGTTAAGATAGCATTAACAAGAGGTTGACAGACGGTTACACAAGCATAAAAAAACAGGCCGTCAACGGCCAGAAGAGCTTTACTGCTCAAGCAGCCAATCGCCTGTTGTACTAAACATTGGGGAAGGCGGGACTTGAACCCGCACGCTTTGCAGCACATGATCCTAAGTCATGCTCGTCTGCCACTTCCGACACTTCCCCGGCAAAGGCAATTATACGCAAAATACCGCTGAGGGCAAATAGATTTCCATCGGCGAATACAAAATTTACGTCGCGGCGACTTGTTGGCCGTAGGCCAGAAGCTCTTCGACTTCCCTGTCCGAGTGTCCCTCGGCGTAGACGCGCAACACCGGTTCGGTGCCCGAAGGACGGATGAGTAGCCAGGAATCGTTCGCCAGGATGTACTTCACGCCGTCCATCGTGCTCACCTGCACCACGGTTTCACCGGCCAGCGAGGCCGGGGCTTGTTCCGTCAGCCGCGCAACCATGGCCTTTTTGGGTACAGGACGTTGCAGCGGGATGTCGGTACGGGCATACCGTGCCGGGCCGACTTCCCGCTGAATGTCGTCAACCAGTTCATGGAGCGGCGCTTTGGCGTCGGCCATGACCTCCAACAGCAGCAACCCCATCAGGATGCCATCGCCTTCGGGAATGTGCCCTTTGATGGATAGCCCACCGGACTCCTCGCCGCCTATCAGCACGTCGCCGTTGAGCATATAGTCGGCGATGTAATTGAAGCCCACCGGTGTTTCATATAAAGGCAACCCATAACGTTTCGCCAGCCGATCCACCATGCGCGTCGTCGAAACGCTCCTGACCACCGCACCGCTCCAGCCGCGCCTCTCCACCAGATACCGCAGCGTCAACGCAAAAATGTGATGGGGGTCTACGAAATTGCCGCGCGCGTCCATCGCGCCAATGCGATCCGCGTCGCCATCGGTCGCCAATCCCACATCGGCGTGGTAGGTCTGAATGGCCGCCATCAATGCTTGCAGGAAATGCGCCAACGGTTCGGGATGGATGCCGCCAAAACCGGGGTTCATTTCGCAGCGGATTTCGTGCAGGCGACAGCGGGTGCGGCTGAGCATGTCGCGGAAAGCACCCCGCCCGGAGCCGTACATCCCATCGGCGACGATTTGTAGTTCGCCGTTGGAGATGGTGTCCAGATTCACCAACGTCGAAAGGTGCTGGTAATAGGCCCACGCCGGGTCGAAAAGCCGGATCAGGCCGAGATTCATCGCTTGCTGAAATTCCATCATATTCGGGCCACGCGCCTCGCGCTGGTTCCGTTCCAACAGGGCTTCGACCTGCCGTGCCTGCTCCGGTAACGCCGATCCGCCAAACGCTGCCTTGAGCTTGATACCGTTATAGCGCGGCGGATTGTGGCTGGCCGTAATCATGACGCCGGCCTCGGCCTTTTTGTCCACAATCGCGTAGGAAACGGCCGGCGTTGGAGCGTCGGCGCGCGTCAGATGGGCGATGATGCCGTTCGCCGCCATCACCCGCGCCACTTCGCGGGCGTAGCGATCCGAGAGGAAGCGCGTGTCATAGCCGATAACGACCTCAGGCTGCGCACGTTCGCTCTGCTCACGGATGTAGTCCGCAATCGCCTGCGCGACCAGCCGCACGTTCTCAAAGGTAAAGGTATCACTGATGACGGCACGCCAACCGTCGGTTCCAAACAAAATTGTCATATTTTCCTCCTCGAATGGGAAATGGCGAATTACGAATTACGAATGGCGAATTACGAAAATCCCCCATTATGGCTTTTCCATTTCCGCCAGGGCTGTGTAAGCCGGACGCACCGCACCGCCGGCCCAGGTACCGATGTCGGAGTCGCCTACCCCCCACCAGAAGGGGTCCACGATCCCCCACCAGAATTCCTCATTGTCCGGCCCCCATTGAGGATCGGGCAGATTCCACACAAACATCGGCCCAATCCAGGGCGACCAGTGCTCACGCGCGTAGCGGAAGGCACGCACCAGATAATCAGCCTGCTCCTCCGGCGTGACGGCAAACCAGGCATAATCGGGGTGTTCGGGTCGGTTGTCGGTGTGCCAGCCGAATTCCAGGATCGCCACCTGGGTTGCGCTGTCTCCGTACCGCTCCATAATCGCGCGCATGTCCTCGACATGGCGAAAACAGAAGAAGGCATGCCCCCCATAATCGCTTGCCGGGTCCGCCGCCTCCGTTGGGGAAACTTCAGGCGGCGCCTTGTAACCGGGAGCGTTCAGGCCCAACAGGTCAAAATAGGGCGCCGCCCCGGCTTCATACAGGCCGATCAGGTAATCGGTATCCGGCACGGCAGTGGGTGGACCGGAACCGGTCGGCGCAAGCCCCGCCGAGATGACCAGGGCCTCTGGATCCGCCGTCTTGATGCCGATATAACACGCTTTGAGGATAGCGACATAACCGACGGGATCAGGGGTTAACCCGTTCCATTCGCGGGCCAGATTCGGCTCATTCCACACCTGGTAGCCGCGCACCCGTCCTTTGTAGCGCTCCGCCATCGCCCGGCAGAAGTTACCGAACGCCGTCGCGTCTACCGGCAACATCCGCCCCTCAGCATCGGGCGTTGTGGGGACGGCCCACGCAGGCGGATGATCTACCCGGAAAACCAGGTTCACGCCCGCCGCCTCGGCCTCGTTGACAAGGCGGTCGGAGCCGGCCCACACGTAACGTCCCGGGCCGTCGCCTTCCACATCCTGCCACGCCAGCCGTTGTTTGACCCAGGTAAAACCGGCCTCGCGGATCAATGGCCAGTCGCGGCGCATCGCAGCCCAGGGGTCCCACCACATGTGAATGTTGATGCCGTATTCGGGCGAGTCGAAACGCCATGAAACCGGCCACGAGGTTGGCGTCGGTTGCGGCGTGGGCGTGGGGAAAAACACCGCAGGCCGCGCCATCCATACCCATCCCACCAACGTCACAATCAAACATATCACCGCCACGCCAACAACGACAGAACGTTGTGGGTGACGGTGCAGGTTATCTTCTTTACCGGTAAATTCGTTCAATCCGTCGAGACTCAAGGGATTTTTGGCATCTTGCCCAGCGCATCATAAGCCGGGCGCGCCGCACCGCGCAGATCCAGGATACTGTAAGGCGCATTGGGATCGGTCGCACCGATACCCCCCTTGTACGAATAGTCCAGGTTCCACAGGAACGCCAGGTGCACAAAGCCCCACTGTCGCATCAACTGAAATGCCTGGACATCCCATTTGGCCTGTTCTTCCAGGGTATTATCGTTAGCAAACTCGAAGCCCACGGGCGTTGCATCAAAACCTTCGGACGTGGCCCAACCGAATTCGGTCACACACAGCGGTTTGTTGAAGCCGGCTTTCTGAATCATCTCATGGTAGCCCCAAAGGGTACTCTTAAAAGACCATGAATGGTTAGGATTGTCAAATGGTCCGCGGAATGTGGCCGTCGGATCGTTATAGCCTTCGTCCCAGGCGATATCCGGCGGCATGTTGATGCCGTTGTGATGCGCTCCCACGCAATCGGCATAATTAAGGAAGCCGGCATCAATCATCTGCTGGAAATAGAGGAAGTCGTCCATGTAGATCACGCGATTGGGATTGGCGGGGTCGGTCGCCGAGGATCCCGTGGGCGACAGTGCGCCGCTGATGACGATGATGTTGGGGTCACGCGCTTTGATGGTTTGATATGCCAGCCGCAACATCTCCACATAAGCGGCAGCCTTCACCCCTTCGGCGGTGTCCCATTCACGATCCAGGTTTTGTTCATTCCAGACCTCAACGGCATGGATTTTGCCCTTGTAGCGATCCACCATTTCACCCAAAAAGTTCGTGAAAAGTGTTAGATCGTCAGGAGGGGCAGCTTCTGGATTGGCATCGAAGTAGGTGCGCGACCATTTCGGCGCTCCCACGACGCTTAGCAACACTTTCAGTCCCCGCTCATTGGCGAAAGCCACTACAACATCGTAGCCACTCCAGTCCATCTGCCCCGGCGCCGTGGAAAAGTGATCCCATCGCACCTGTTGTTTAACCCAGTTGAACTTGAGCTGATACGCGACTTGATCCAGCGTGTAATCCGGCATAGCGATAGCATGGGCAGCGATACCGTATCCGAAATCCCCCCACGGCAACGGAGGCAATGTCGCCTGGCCCTGACCACCATTTCCGGGGGTGGGCGTCGGAAGAATCAAGCCGCCGGGCGCCGGTGTACCGCTAATAGATCGCGTAGCTGTCGGCACGGGTGTCTTTGCCGGCGCACTCTGTCCACCGGGCAATTT
This sequence comes from Anaerolineae bacterium, assembly GCA_035373625.1. GTDB lineage: Bacteria > Chloroflexota > Anaerolineae > B4-G1 > SLSP01 > DSWT01. Next base: position 20,669 of record DAOSNS010000034.1, read on the forward strand.
GAGCCAACCGAACGCACACGCCAGAGCCAACAGAAGAAGCGCGGCCCAAATTGCCGCCGCAACAACAAGTCTTCTCCCTTTCAGACCGGCAAAAAAATCTCCGATGTGTTGTAGAAATGGACTATCCATAAATGTCACTTTCACCCCCATCCCAAGTCTTTCGTGGTCCGCCGACGCGCGGGTGCGGTAGCGTCACGGTCGGCGGTTGGTTCATGATGGTGATCCTCAGGCGGGCCTTCAGCCTGCATGCGATTTTCGACATGCTCGGCCAGCGCTACCGCGCTGGCCATTTGCGCCGTCTCTGAGCCGGCCATCTGGGCAGCCAGGTCGTCCACAAGGTCCGCCACGTCGGCATCGGTCGCCCCCTCGGCACGCCGGGCAAGCAACTCACGGTATGCCGGACTGCCGTAAACGCCCTCGGTATCTTCAAGCCGTCCCGATTCCTGCAGAAAACGCGCAATGGCGCGCGGATCTTCATGTTCCACATGCGCCGCGGCTTCCCGCAATTGATGCTCATGATATTTCCCGCCGTGGATGACGTTGGCAGCCGAAATCAGCCGCGTGACGGCAGTGTTACCGCAACGTGGACACGGCGGCGCAGGGGCGTCTATGAATTTCGCCAGATGACGAAATCGCCCATCACATATCGGACAGTAATACTCATAAATCGGCATAGGCTACAGCTTCACGACAAGCTCCCGTTCGCAACGAACGAGAGCTTGATTTTCCCGCCACGAATAGTAAGAGTATACCCGCCTTCTTGAAAGGAGCAAGCGGTTTTTCGAACCGGGGCGCATTTCAGGAGGGGGCGACTTTCGGACAGGTCACGAATCTGCACGGGACGGCGCGCCGGAGGGGTGATCGCAAATAATAGCCCGCCCACCGTTGCGATCCGTGTGAACGTTATAGGTTTGCGCGCCGCTCTGCAAAACAATCCGATAGCCCGGTGTGATCACCATCAAACAATTCTCGTTCGGACGCGCGCAGCCCAGACAGGAATTCGCCCACTCGACGGCTTCGACGCTGACAACTGCAATTGACTCCGGCGCCACCTTTTCGCGCTCCGCAAGTACCTTGATCGCCGTCTTAACCGCAGGGATGCCTGGATAGGCAGGGCCGGTTTGGGGTTGTGTTGGGGAACAGATGATGAACAAATCCGGCTTTTCCGGCGTGTGAACGGTGTATTGATGACCGGCAGCATCGGCGAAAACCACGCGCCGGCCCGGGGTCAATACCTGGGCATACATCTGCCCAGGTTGCGGACATCCCAGGCTGGCATCCGGCCAGACAACCTCTTCTACCGAAACAAGGGTCAGCTCCGCCGGTGTCATCTGCAATTGTGCCGCGACAAGGGTGCGGAGCGTGGTCAGTGCAGTATCTTCCCCAGGACTTGGAGTCTGTGGCGTGGGTGACACCACAGCCGGCACCGTCGGGGATCCAGCAACCGGCGCCGTCGGCGATACGGTAACCGGTGCCGTCGGCAGGACCAATGGCGAACGCGCCTGATCACTTTTTTCTGGCGGCATCTCTCCATCCAACGTCCCTGATGTATTGCCGGTACATGCGACAAACAACAACAACAATAATCCCAAAAAGCACAGAAATCTCTTCATTTTACAAACCTCTCCCTAAAATAAACTGCTAATCTCGCCAATCTAGACGAATCTCTCTTGATGTTTGAACATTGCAACGGTTGAACGTGGGAAGATTATTCCAACTTACCGACGCATTGCTTCAATCCGTTCAATCCGTTGATCTAAAGACGGTTTCCAGAGGCGTGAAGTTCCCTGGAACAATCCGATTTGCGCTACCGAAACCTGCGAGTATAATCCGGTTATCGTCGTGGAGGCGCCATGAATCCAATTCTGATCCGCCATCTGTACAGCAGTGCACGCAGGAGCCGTTTTTTCTGGTTCCTGTGCTTCTATCTCTTGGGTGTTGGGCTGCTGACGCTTTTATTCGGACTGGTGATCGCCGTTCCGACTCTGACCGACAGCGATATGATCTCGATGCTCGACATCTTCACCGGCGGGCGAACGCTGTATTGGTTTTCGAGTGTGGTGCTGATCCTGACGGCCGGATTGCTCGTCCCCATTATGGCGTTAGGCGCGTTCGCCGGCGAGCGCGAAAAACGCACCCTTGATCTCCTGGTCGCCACCACGCTCAAAACGCGCAACATCGTCTTTGGGAAGCTGATCTCTGCCTGGATGAGTGGCGCGATCTACGTGTTGACCCCCTTGCCTTTGCTGATGACCGGCTTCTGGCTGGGCGGCGTCACCGGTGTTGAATTGAGTCTAACCCTCCTTTTCCTTGTACTAACGATGCTTCTGAGCATTGCCTGGGCACTGTTTATCTCGTCCCTCGCCCGCAGAACTATCGCCGCAGTGCTCATTTTCTACGGATTGAATTTCGCTTCACTGCCCATGATCACTATTCTGGCGACAGCGCTGCTCGGCATTTCAGAAATGTGGAAATATAACGTTGCCCTGGCCATACAACCCTTCTGGATCGAAGCGCTGATGCAGTACGGCTGGGTCCTCCTCGCCGGGTTGCATCCGCTGACCGCCGCCATCGCAACCGAAGGCATGATCTTTGAACAGGATTCGTGGCTATGGCTCCACTTCACCGTAGAACGTTACAGCGAAACAAGCGGCGGTACCAGCGTCATCGGCAGCCTGACCCTGCCTTCACCGTGGATCGTCTTTACGATTACGGCCCTGCTGACCATCGTGATCCTGTTGCGGCTGACCGTCTGGCGGCTCGGGCGAGTGGAGCGTTGAGATGCCAGCAGCGCTTGAATACGAAATCGCGCGTTTGACCGGGTCGTTTCGGCGACACACGGCCATCCGCGGCGGTAGTTGGGGTCTCGTCGGCGCGTTGGGAGGCGTCCTCATCGCGGCCATCGTCGCGCGGCTTATGCCGTTGTGGCACCAGGCCGAGCTGTTGCTGGCGAGCATCTGGGTGTTGGGCGGCGGCATCCTCCTGGGGACACTGCTCGGCTACGCCTGGCCCATGCCCTTGCCGCGCCGGTTGCGCTTGTTCGACCGGCGGCTCCATCTCGCCGACCGCCTGACGACGGCCTGGGAACTCGCCCAGGGTCGCATCGGCGCCCCAACGGTCCTCATTCACCTCCAACATGAAGAAACATTGCAAACCGTCCGGCAAGTGGAGCCACGGGCGGCCTTTCCCTCCCATCCCCCGCGCAGCGCGAGTATCATCGCCCTGATGTTAATTGCGGCGCTGATTCCTGCCCTCTTCCTTGCCAATCCTCAGGAAGACGTCCTGGCCCGCCTTGAAGCTCAACAACAGGCCACAGAAGCTGCCATTGTCCAACTGGAGCAGGCCCGCGCCGAACTGGCCGATAGCCCCACGCTCTCCGAGGCCGAACGTGAGGCCGCGCTCAAAGCCCTTGACGAAGCACTGGCAACGCTCCACAACCGCCAGAGCACGCCCGAAGAGCAACAGGCCGCGCTTTCCGCGGCCGAGCAGCAATTAGCGACGTTGCGCTCACCGGAAGCGGCTACCCGGCTTCAACGCCTGGCCGAGGCCAGCCCGCTCTCTTCCGCCGAAGTCGTCCAACCGTTGAGCGCGGCACTGCAACAAGGCGATGCCGAAGCTGCGGCGACGTACCTCCGCAGCTTGCTCGACCCAACGAACAAGCAGCCGCTGACCACCGAAGAGATGCTGGCGCTGGCCGATGCCTTCGCCCAAATCGCCGATGCGTTACAAGCTACCGATCCCGCCCTGGCAGAACAATTCCAGAAAGCCGCCCAGGGAATCTACACCGGCGACATCGCTTCTGCCAGCGAGGCCATCGCACAGGCAGCGGAGACGCTCTCCGAAGCCGCACAGGCCAATGCGCCCAATCAAACGCTCGAGCAGGCACAGGCGGGCCTCCAGCAGGCTCAGGAAGCCTTAGGAGACGCGCAACGGCAGACGACGGGTCAAGCAGTAGCAGGCACAACGACGCCGAGCGTCGCTTCGGGGACGCAAGGGGGGCAGGGAACGGGTGCCCAGGGGCAACCGATGGGGCCGGGCGCATCCCAGGGCACAGGTGGCGAGAGCGGTGGCGTGGCCGTCGGCGGACATCATGAAGACACGGGCAGCAGCGCCCCTTACGGGAGTGAGCAAATGCCGCGCCTCACCGGGCAGGGTGGCGAGATCACGATTCCCCGTCAGGAGACGACCGATGCCCCTCATACGACCATCGGCGCGCCGGGCGAAGCACGTGTGCCGTATGCAGAAGTGTATGCCACCTACGCCGAGGCCGCCAGAGCAGCGATGGCACGCAATGCCTATCCGCCGGCGTTGCGCGCTTACGTGCGCGAATACTTCGAGGGGCTGGAACCGTAAGATTTGACAAAATCTTCACGTGAATTATACTGTAGTGTATGGTCAGGAGATAAGGATCATCCCTATGAACAGTGCAATGATGATTAATAACCAGCAGCAGCGGCTTGAGCAGAGAGCCGGTTAGTGCTGCCCGCTATTCGATGTTTTTCAAATCAGCCTACCGGCAAACGGTAGGCTGATTTTCGTTTCAGAAAGGGGGTGATGGATATTGCGAACAACAAGGCTAACGTGATGCTAACGATATGTTTTTTGAAGCTATAAGTCTATTCAACAGCCAAAGTTAAGTTAAGGAGGAGAAGGAGATGGTCACAGAAATTTTAGCTCGTGCGAAGGAAGATGATATTCGTTTTGTAAGCTTTCAATTTACCGATATTTTCGGGACGATCAAAAGCGTCACCCTGCCGGTCGTTCAACTCCAAGAGGCATTGGAAGAGGGGATCTTCTTTGACGGTTCGTCGGTACAGGGGTTCGCGCGTATTTTTGAGAGCGATATGGTCCTTGTCCCGGACCCGGCCACTTACCGGGTGTTGCCATGGAGCGTGCCGGAGCGCCGACGCGCCCGCATTATCTGTGATGTGTACACAACGGATGGCAAGCCGCTGCCCAGTTCTCCGCGCTCGATCCTAAAGCGGGTATTGGAACGGGCAACTGCCAAAGGGTACACCTACAATGTCGGCCCGGAACTGGAATTCTTCCTGTTCAAACGCAATGGAGATTCACCGCTTGTGCCGGTGCCGCACGATGTCGGGGGCTACTTCGACTTCTCGCCCCGCGACGAAGCCCAACAGGTACGCAGTGAGATCGTCATTGCCCTGGAAGCCCTCGGTATCCATGTCGAGATGGCCCACCACGAAGTCGCCGTCGGGCAACATGAGATTGATTTCCGCTACGCCGATGCGTTAACGACAGCCGACAGTGCCATCACCTTAAAGTACACCGTGCGCGCCATCGCCGCAACCTACGGCATCTACGCCAGCTTCATGCCCAAACCCATCTTCGGCATCAACGGTTCGGGGATGCACACCCACCAGAGTCTGAGCGACCGCAATGGTAAAAACCTCTTTTACGATGCCAATGACCCCTATAACCTTTCCAAACTCGCTTACCATTTCCTCGCCGGACAAATAGCTCATGCGCGGGCAATTTCGGCCATCGGCGCGCCCACGGTGAACAGTTACAAGCGGCTGACGCCCGGTTACGAAGCACCGGTCTACATCTGCTGGGCACACCGCAACCGCTCGGCGATGATCCGCGTGCCGGCCATCCGCCCCGGCAAAGAAGCCGCGACGCGCCTCGAACTACGCTGCCCCGATCCCAGCAGCAACCCCTACCTGCTCTTTGCGGTGATGCTGGCGGCCGGCCTGGACGGCATCGAGCGGCAACTTGAGGCGCCCGAGCCGGTCAATGAGGACATTTATCACCTGCAAGAGACCGATCTGGCAGAGCGCTCGATTGCGACCTTGCCCGGCACACTCGCCGAAGCCCTTGACGCGCTGGAGCAAGACGAGGTGATCCTCGAAGCGTTGGGAGAAGCATTGACCGAGCCGTTTATCCGCGCCAAGCGTGCGGAATGGGATGAGTATCGCATCCGCGTGACGCCGTGGGAGCTGGAACGCTATCTCGAAACGGCATAAACACCTTGCCCACCCATGTTTGTGGATGCCCCGCTGTATTGGCGGGGCATTCGTATTGCTATTGCTGGCGAAGTTGGCAATTCACCAATCTCCGGTATAACATGGGGTATTCAAACCTGCTGACAAAAAGGTGCGCTATGGTCAAACAATCGCTTCACATCACCTACTCTGCCGCCGGCGGCGTGCTCACCAATCCGGCGATGACAGAGGTGCTCCTGTTGATCCGGCCCGCGCGGGATGAGGTACGCCTGCCTAAAGGGCACGTCGAACCCGGGGAGGACATCGCCCATACTGCCTTGCGCGAAGTCACCGAAGAGACCGGCTACGACGATCTCGAAATCGTCGCCGACCTGGGAGAGCAGTTGGTAGCTTTCTCTTTAGGCAACTCCATGGTACGCCGCATCGAGCACTACTTTCTCATGCGCACCCGTTCCCTTCACCAGATCAATCGCCCTGCCGACGACGAGCAACAATTCTTCACCATCTGGGTATCCTGGGATGAGGTTATTCCCAATCTCACGTTCGAGGCGGAACAAGAGTGGATCCGCCGGGCACGGCGATTTATGGAGCAGACCCCATGACAAATGCGCCGACTTCCGAAACCATGAGGGAGATTCACCGTCGGCTGCGCGAAGCCTACGGCGACCCACCCCACCACCCTGACGGCGATCCGCTTGCCGCGCTGGTCAACACCATTCTGAGTCAAAACACCAACGACCGCAACCGTGACATCGCCTTTGCGCGCCTGCGTACTCAATTCCCCACCTGGGAAGCGGTGCGCGATGCGCCCCCAGAAGCCATCATCGAGGCTATTCGCCCGGCGGGATTGGCACCATCCAAAGGGCCGCACATCCAGGCAGCGCTGCGGCAGATCACCGCCGAACGGGGAACATTATCGCTGGATTTCCTGGCAACGCTTCCCCTAGAGGAAGCGCGTCAATGGCTCTTGCGCCTCAATGGCGTCGGGCCTAAAACGGCGGCCATTGTGTTGCTGTTTGCGTTGGGCCGTCCGACTTTTCCGGTGGACACGCACATTCATCGCGTTACACGGCGGTTGGGGCTGATCCCAGAGCACACTTCGCGCGAGAAAGCGCATGGGCTATTGGAGATGTTGGTGCCACCGGAGCTGTACTGGAGCCTGCACCTGAACCTTATCGCCCATGGGCGGCAGGTCTGCCATGCCCGCAATCCCGAATGTGCCGGATGTGTTTTACAGGACATGTGCGCTTATTACCGGGCACAGAATGTCAGATGACCATCCGACCAACATCGCAACACTCAAACGGATTTTCAAGGGGGATGCCGTATGAAAAGTACCGACACATCAAAATTCCGTCTGTTGCCTTATCAGATGCTTGCCAAACGCTGGATGGGGCCGGCGTTTTGGCTCATCCCCGCCGGCATCGCGCTCTGGTGGGCAATCCCCAAATTGCCACAGTTGAACCAGCAGTACGCTTTTGCCGGCTGGGTGGTTGCCGGTGTAGGTATGCTCCTTTTCATCTATGCTCTGTTGGCCCGGCGCGCGCATATCAGTTGCCACAAGAACAATTTCGTCATCCACACCCCCTTTTATCCGGTCGCCTTTTCTTATCAGCGTATCGAGATGATCCGGCCGATGGATTTCAAAAGCGTTTTTCCACCAGAAGCAGAGAAAAATGCGCGTCGGCGATTATATAGAGACCTCTGGGGTAAGACCACCGTCGTTGTCAATGTCAAAGGCTATCCCATTCCACGATGGTGGATGCAGCTATGGTTTCATCCGTACCTTCTTCACCCTCGAGAGCAAGCACTCATCCTACCAGTAGAGGATTGGATGGGACTCTCCCGCAGGCTGGAGACACTACGTACCACCTGGCACGAGACACGGCGGCAACGGCAATCGGTGTAAATGACAAGAAGACAAGATATTTTCAACACAATTACGCAAAATGTTAAGGTCTGACAAATCCTTACTTTGTTTTCCACAACGTTTTGAACCCCGGCATCATTACCTGTAGGGGTCATGATGGTCAGAGACCGTACCGATGCCGAATTATAAAGTTGTTATCCACAGGGCAGGAAGGCAAGATTAAAATTAGAAGTTTTTAAGAGAAGAACCGCCTTTGGGCATTGCTTCTTTTGCTTTTCTCTGGTAAAATATAAACGGTCACGCGAAATATGAGGGAGTGGCCTCCTCTTGACCCTCCCTGGCGTATTGCGTTATCTGGCAAGCGACCACCCTTTTTCTTAGCGATCCTGTTATCAGGATATAATCTTGCGACAACAACTCAAGGGGAATTGTATGAATGAGATAAACCCCCAAAGATTATGGCAAGCAGCTTTGGGAGAACTGGAATTACAAATGACACGCGCCACTTTCGATACATGGCTGCGTGACACCCATTGCATCGGCATGGAAAATGGGGATACCCTGGTCGTCGGGGTGAAAAACGGTTACGCCGTGGAATGGTTGGAAAACCGCCTCGCCCCCATCATTCGGCGCACGCTGCATCGTCTCACACAGCGCGAAGAGATCAACGCGCGCTTTGTGGTCTGGCAAAACAGGCACAACAACGGGCACGAGCCGCCCGCCCTGCTTGTTCAAGAGGTCGCAGCTTCGCCCTTGCCGGTACGTGATCCCGGCTTGAACGCGAGTTATACGTTCGACACTTTTGTCGTCGGTCCAAGTAACCGTCTAGCCCAGGCCGCCTCCCAAGCCGTTGCCGAGACCCCGGCACGCGCCTACAATCCTCTTTTCATCCACGGCGGTGTGGGGTTAGGGAAAACGCACTTGCTCCATGCAATCGGGCATGCGTGCTACCGACGCAATATGCAGGTGCTTTACGTCTCCTCAGAGACGTTCACCAACGACCTCATCGAGGCAATCCGCACCCACACCACCGAGCTTTTCCGCGAAAAATATCGCACGGCAGATGTGTTACTGGTGGATGATATACAATTCATCGCCGGCAAAGAAAGCACCCAGGAGGAATTCTTCCATACCTTCAATGCGCTGCGCGATAACGGTCGGCAAATCGTCCTCAGCAGTGACCGCATTCCCAAAGCGATGGTCACGCTGGAAGAACGCCTGCGCTCGCGCTTCGAGTGGGGGTTGATCGTGGATATCCAGCCGCCGGATTACGAAACGCGCGTGGCCATCCTGCAATCGAAGGCCGAGCGGCTGCACGTTAGCGTCCCCAACGAAGTGTTGAGCTACATCGCCACCAACATCGAAAGCAACATCCGCGAGCTGGAAGGGGCGCTCAACCGCGTTCTGGCGATGGCGCGGTTGACCAATCTCCCACTCACGCGCCAGGTCGTTGAAAACGCACTCGCCGACCTGCTCCCCCACCATCCCGAAATCACCGCTGCGCAGATTATCAGCGCTGTTGCCGCCTACTACGGCATCAGCGAGGAGGACTTGCGCAGTGCGCAACGTCATCATCGCATTGCACAACCCCGGCAGATCGCTATGTATCTCCTGCGCGAGGAGACAGATGCTTCGCTGCCGCAAATCGGCGCCGAATTAGGCGGGCGCGATCACACGACCGTGCTTTACGGCTATGAGCGCGTGCGCGCCCGTCTGGAACACGATGATCAGCTCAAACGCGAAATACTGACACTGAAAGGGCAGTTGTACGGTCAGAACTAAGAAGGCACGTACCCCATAATCCTTTTTCAAAGACAGATGCCGGCGCTCAGGCATCTGTCTTTTTTAGTTAAGCCCCCAGTTTGTGGTACAATGTCTTCATCCTATCTCAAAAAGGCATTCACGACATCATGGACATCCTGTTAGCCGCGTTACCGTTGGTTCTCATTCTGATTTTAATGGTCGGGTTTCGCTGGAACGGTGCGAAGGCCGGGGCCGTCGGCTGGCTGGCGGCATTGCTCATCGCCGTCGTTCGGTTTTCCGCCACCACCGGTTTCATCTTCTGGGCACAGGTTGAAGGATTCTTCCGTGCGCTCCAGGTGCTCTACATCATCTGGGGGGCGCTGTTTTTCTTCCGCATCACCGAAGCAAATGGCAGCTTGAACGCCATGAGTGCCATGTTACAACACCTCTCACCGGGGAGAACCCTGCAGGTGCTCCTTCTGGCCTGGGCGTTCGCTTCATTTTTACAGGGTGTCGGTGGCTTTGGCGTACCGGTCGCCGTCCTCGCTCCCATCCTGATCGGCATAGGTTTCCCACCGCTGGCCGCCGTGGTGATGCCCTCGCTGGGCCATGGCTGGGCCGTCTCCTTCGGCTCGCTGGGGGCTTCATACGAGGCGCTCAAAACTGCAACCGGCCTTGAAGGAGCGGTCATCGCGCCGGCTATGGCGGCGGTCCTCGGCGGGGTGTGTTTCCTCATCGGTGTTTTAGTCCTTTGGGTCGCCGGCGGCAAAGTAGCGCTGCGCGACGGATGGTGGCCGATGTTGACAATGGCCCTGGCGATGAGTGGGATTCAATATCTCGCCGTTTGCGCCGGCCTGTACAACATTGCAGCTATGCTCGGCGCGTTGGCCGGGCTGATCGTCGGCGTCGGTTGGGCGTTGGGACAGCGCAACGGGCGCGTCCAACCGCTGACGGACTTTCCGTGGACGCGCAGTCTCCTCGCCATTGTGCCCTACCTGCTGCTGCTCATCGTGATCCTCAGCGTCAGTTTCACACCGGCGCTCGCACGGTGGCTTGAACGGGTCACCATCCAAATTCCCATCCCGGCGCGTACCCTGGCCGACGGACGCAGTCTGGCCGCCGGAAAAACCAAAGCCCTGGCCCTCTTCGGACATCCCGGCGCGTTGTTATTCTACAGTGGCGGACTGACTTTGTTATGGTCAAAAATTCAGGGGACGCTGCCGCCGGGCAGCGGCAAGAAAATCCGTGCGGGGATGCTGCGCAGTGGGATGCAGTCTTCGTTGGGCATTGTGGCGATGGTGGCCATGGCCACTACAATGGAGAATGTCGGTATGGTGACGGTGCTCTCCCGCGCCATGGCCGATGTTGCCGGGACGCTTTTCCCGGCCATTGCCCCCTTCATCGGAGCATTAGGGGCGTTCATGACCGGCAGCAACACCAACTCAAACGTCCTTTTTGGAGCTTTCCAACAACAAGTGGCCCAGACGTTAGGCTATTCGGTCCCGTTCATCCTCGCCATCCACAACGCCGGCGCCGCCGTCGGCTCCATTTTCGCGCCGGCCAAGATCATCGTCGGATGCAGCACCGTGGGATTGAGCTGTCAGGAAGGCGAGGTTCTGCGCCGCACCACGCGCTACAGTCTCGTCATTCTGTTCGCCCTGGCGGTGCTGGCCCTGGTCATCACCCACTTCCGATAGCCCGCGGATGGCGGTTTACACGGAAATTACCGTACTTTAATGTTGTTGTAACTTGAAGCAATTCCATCTTCAATGTATAATACATTTAAAGAATTCTTGAGAAGGTGAGCGCGCTATGGAGACCAACCGCATTCTGATCGTAGATGATGATGTAGACGCCCTGCGCCTGGTGGGCATCATGTTAGAGCGTGAGGGATTCCAAATTCTCGCAGCCGCATCAGGACAACAAGCCATTGATAAGGCCCTCGAAGAGAAACCCGATCTCATCATTCTCGATGTCATGATGCCCGACATAGACGGTTATCAGGTGGCGATGCAATTGCGCAAGCACCCTGCCACTCAGGATATTCCCATTTTGATGTTCACGGCTAAGACAGCCGTGAATGACAAAGTGGCCGGGTTCCAGGCAGGCGCGGATGATTATCTCACCAAACCGGTTCATCGTGCAGAGCTTATCACCCGCATTCAAGCGTTGCTCCAGCGCAAGAAGCGCGCCGCCCCTGAGACCGTGATGCAAGAACGCGGACAGATTATCGGTTTCCTGCCCACCAAGGGTGGCCTGGGCACCAGTACCCTGACCCTCAATGTAGCCCTGGAGCTGCAAAAGGCATTTCCCAGCAAGCAGATCGCCCTGGTCGAATGGCGCAGCGGCAACGGCACCCTGGCGTCCCAATTGGGCATGAGCGTCCCCGGAGGTCTTCAGGCGCTCGCCGAGATAGCAACTGCGAACCTCACCAAAAGCAATGTGACCGATAAAATGATTCGGCACACCTCAGGATTGCACCTGTTGTTGAGCACTATGGCCCCTGCAGGTGTCGGGCCGCAACTCACCCGTGACTTCTCCCGAACTGTGATGCGCCATCTGATCGCCGATTACGATTACGTGCTCCTCGACCTGCCGGCCGCACTTGACGAAGCCACAGCCGAAGCATTGCGGATCGCCAACGATATTCTCATGACCCTCGAACCCAATCGTATCGGAATTCTGATGGCCCAGACGATGCTCGAAAATCTGGATCGCCAAAATATCGGCGCCTACAAGACCAAAATCGTCCTCATCAACCGCATCCCCGGTGCAGCTTCTCTCAACCGCATGGACATCGAAAACACGCTCCAACATCCCATGATTTGCAGCATCCCGCCGGCGCCCGATCTGGCGTATGAGAGTGTACAAAGCGGTCGGCCTATGGTCACTGTCCAGCCCAATGGCCTGTTGGCCCAACAAGTGCGGGTGGTAGTGAAGGCAATCAGCACTAAAGGAACGAACCTGTGAAAACAAAAGAGAAGTCCCGTGAGAGTCTGGAACGCAGCATTGCCTCACTGGAGCAACTGATCAGCATCAGCCGGCGTCTTAACTCGACCCTCGAAATGCGCCCGCTCCTCCAACAGATAGTTGAAGCCGCGCGTGAGTTAACCAATGCGGATGGTGCTTCCATTCTGTTACTGGAAAGCGATGATAGCTTGCGTTTTGCGGCGGCCTCCGGGCCGGATGCTCAACTGCTCGAAATTACCGAAGTGCCTATGGATAGCAGTTTAGCCGGCTGGGTGGTCCGCAATCGCGAAATGATCATCGTCGAAGATGTGCTCTCCGACCCTCGCCATTATGCCATCCAAACCATTGACCCGACCCAATCTTTGCTGGCCGTCCCTATGTTCTTTGGCGAGCAGATCATCGGCGTGCTGGAGTCGGTGACCACCAAAGCCCGTCATTCCTTCACGCGCGAAGACATCGAAACGTTGGAGACGCTCGCCAGCATTGCGGCGGTTGCCGTCCAGAACGCGCGGCTCTTTGAACAAAGCGATTGGGTTGCCGAAGTCGTCCATGAAATCCGCACCCCGTTGACGGCAATCCTCTCTTACGCCGACCTGCTGCAACGTCCCGACCTGGATGACAACACGCGCATCCAATTCATCACCATCATCCAGCAAGAGACCCAGCGGGTGAACAACCTGGCGACGCAATTCCTCGACCTGGCACGCCTGGAATCCGGGCGCGTGCGCATGGCGAAAGTTCCCCTGAACGTCGCCGATATGATCGCCAGAGCGGCCGATATCATCCGCCCCACCTTGAAAGACAGCGGGCAACATTTGGAAATCCACATCCTGCCCGACCTGCCGCAAACGGTCGGCGATGATCAGCGTATCCATCAGGTACTTCTCAACCTTCTCAGCAACGCTGCAAAATACTCCGACCCCGGTGATACGATCACGATTACCGCCCGAGCCGAAGGGCAGTTTATCATCGTCGCCGTATCCGATACCGGCCCCGGCATCCCGCCGGAACAACTGCCGCGCCTCTTCCATAAGTTCGCCCGCTTGCCGGGCAAAGAACGCAAGGTCGGCGGAACAGGACTTGGGCTGGTCATTTCTCGCCAGATCATCGAGGCACACAAAGGCCAAATCTGGGCAGAGAGCGAGGTCGGCAAAGGCAGTACCTTCTATTTCACGCTCCCGATCATCGAACCTGGTATGTAATCCCCACCCACTAAAGTTGCCGCCCTCATCTCTGAGGGCGGCAACTTGATCAGGATACGCTAATCCGCAGCGCGTAGCACCAGCGGCAGGAAGATGGTATGCCGGTGTACGCTGACGATCTGTGTGGTCACGGCAACACCACAGGCATTGGTCGCCGTCAGTGTCACCCGGTAGGGCATGATGGCGGTCGCCGCTGTAAAGGTGCGCGTGACAACTTCCCCTACTGCCGTTCCGCCGTCGCCGAAGTCCCACGTGTAGACGATGGGCAGTGTGCCCGCCGCGACTGTGCCGGTGAACGTCACCGTCTCCCCGACGAACGGCTGCGCGGGTGTGTACGTGAACGCCGCTCCCGACACGGCGATGCAGTCGAGGGTCGTGGTCAGCGCGCTGGTCGCCGTCACCCCTGTACCAGCAGCGGTGACGCGCGCGACGTCGAATGTGGAGGTTGCCATCCCCGGAAGAGTAACCGTCACCGTTACAGAGAGTGCCTCGCCGGGGCCAAGAGACGCCGTCAGCGGCACGAGCGTGGTCAACCACGCTGCATCCTCTATCGAGAGCGTGTAAGTGTCAGCGATGTTGCCTGTATTGGCCACGGTCAGCGTGTAGATCGCCGTTTCGCCGGGTTCCGCACTGACCGAGGCCGCCTGCGGCGAGAGCGCCACACCGTAGATAGCATTTGCGGTCGTTGTCACAGCGGTTGTCGCACTCACGGCAACATTGGCTTGCGAAGTCGCCTTCACCGTCGTCATGGCGGCATCGCCGGCCAGGGCGTTTGCCGGAATCGTCACAGTCACCGGGACGGCTACGCCAGCGCCGCTAACCAGCGCGCCTGTCGTCGCCGGGACAACGGACGGCCACACACCCGTCGCCGTCAACGCGAAGGTGTCCACACAGTTGCCGGTGTTCGTCACCCACAACGTTGCCGTGACCGAGGCCCCCGGATCCGCTGCCAACTGCGTAGCCACGGCGCGCGCCTGCACCCCATAGACCGCGACGGCGGATGTCGTTGCCGTCGCGGTAGCCGCGCGGTTGGGGTTCCCCTGCGATCTGACCGTCAACGTCAGCGTGTCCGCCGCGCCACAGGCAGCGTCAGCGGGCACGGTCACATCCACAAGCAACGCCGCACTCGCGCCGGACGCCAGCGGTCCGATTGTCTGCGGCGCGCTCGCCGTCCAGCCGTTGCCCGCGAGCGTCACCGTGAAGGTGTCGGTCTCCTGCCCGGCGTTCGTCACCGTGAAGGGATACGTCACCGTCGCGCCGGGGAGGCCGCTCCGTGACGCCGTGAAGGGCGTCAGCGCCACGTCATACATCTGCACCGCCGTCAGGGTGATGGGAACGTTCAACGACCCGTAAGGCGTGTCGTTCGTCACACGCAGGTACACGGGATATGTCCCGGACGCCAGGCCCGTCGTGTCAAAGTGCAGGGCGAGCGGCTGTTCAGCAGCAACGCCGACCGTTCCGGTTATCGGGGTCACCGTCAGCCATGTGACTTCCTGCCAGGCACAGATACCCGTTTCGCCAGAAACGGCCTGGATCACCTGCCCGGTCGCCTGATTGACCGTCCACAAATTGCCATCGCAGTCCAGGGAGAGACCTGCCTGCTCCAGGCTGCCCAGACCTTCGATGTCGAAGCCGCCGATGACCGTGTAGCCGTTGGCGACATCAAGCACGTACACATCGTAACCCACCGAAGCGCTGGACATGACGAACAGGTGGCGGGTCGAGGGATTGTAGGCGAGACCGGCGATGTTTAGCTTGAGATCGTGCGAATCCAGCAACCGTCCCTCGCCGTCGAAATGATAGAGAATCTGGTCGCTCCACGAACCGCTGTAGAACGTGTCGGTCGTGGGGTCGTAGGCCAGCCCACGCTGCGAGACGCCAAAAGGCGGGCATACCGTGCGACCGGTCGCGGCCTGCGTCGCGGGGTCCAACTCGTAAATGCAGTTGTCGTCCCCGACGTTGACCTGCCAGAGCTTGCCGGTGAGGGGATTGTAAGCTATATCCGCCGCGAAAATCGTCACCCACGGCGCGGTTGGCAGCACAACGCCGGTCGGCGTACCGTCGGGAGCATAGCTCACGTTGCGATCTTCTCCACCGCCGAAGCGTGTGTCGCTTAGCCAGAGCACGCCGCTATCGGCATCATAGGCCACGCCCCACGGCGAAGCCAGGCCACTTGCCCACGTCTGCAGGACGGCGCCGGCTTCCAACAGCGGCACATCGGGTGGGGTATACTCCCGGACACTCGCGGCAGTGAGGGCATGCAGGCTTTTCGGTGAGACGCGGCGCGCCGTCCCCGCAAACGGTCCGGTGACGGTGATGGGGGTGAACGGCGCGTTGATGGCCTGCACCGCGAAGCTGGCGGTGTAGCCGCCGCCGTTGTTAAGTGTGATGGCGCGCGTTGCCGTCGCATCGGTCATCATCGTCAAGGCCAGCGATGTCGGCGCAACGGCAAGCACCCCCGCGTCGAGGGCAATGTCACGGGAGACAACCGCGCCGGCGGCAACGGTGGCCGTGACCACACCGGGCGCGTAGCCGTTCAGCGTCGCCGTGACCATGCGCGTACCGGCAGGTGCAAACAAAGTGTAGAACGCCCCGCCGCCTGGAGCATTAAGCGTGCGCGCCTGGGCCGTGTAGCCCGCATCGTTGCGGAGTGCAGCGGCGGCCGCTGCGCCCGTGTTGGCATCGAAAACCTCGCCGACGATGAGGCCGCCCGTGGCCGGCGCGCATGTGAGCGAACCGAGGAAGACATCATCCACCTGCCACCACCATTCGTATTTGGCGTTGTAGTAGTGGAAACGCACACGCACATCCGCCTGCCCCGCTGCCAGCGACGAAATGTCCACGCGTGCAGTCTTGGGGCCGCGATCGTTCGCCCCGCTGCGCCGCCAGACATTGATCCAGGTTGTTCCGCCGTTCACACTCACGTCCGCATCGGCGACTTCATTTTCGCCATAGCTGTACCAGCGGAAATCGTACTTGAACTCCAACACCACATTGGTTTTGCCGGATAAATCGAACGCCGGCGAACGCAAGAGCGTATCCACGGCTTTCGGCCCCGCATAGTCGCTGTCTACGATGGCGAACGGTCCCGTGCCACCGGTGAGGTTGCCACGCGGCTTCGGATCGTCAAAACGCCACACGACGCCGGTGCCGGCGTTGTCCACCACTGACCATCCGGCAGGCAAAACGCCCGTGGTAAAGTTCTCGGTTGTGCCATCGCGGGTCAGCGCGTAACCCGGCGCCGCGCACGCGACGAGATCGGCAGACAGGGCCACATTGACGGTACGTGGCGCAGCCAGGGGGCCGAAGCTCACCCGTGCCGGCCGGTAGCCCGATGTCCACGCGGTCACTTCCAGGGTATAGACCGACCCGGCAGCCAGACTCAGGCTATAATGGCCACTCACAGGATCGGTCCACACGCTATCGTTGGGCGCGGGCGGATCGAAGGGAGCGCCGCGCACGAGGATACGCGCGTACAGTGGCCAGCCGGTTTGCGCATCGGTGACGGTTCCCGAAATCACGTAGAAGGGCGTGGGGGTCAGGGGCAGGTCAAGGGTTGTCGTCGCGCCACTGGTCACTTCGATATTCGTTCTGGTGTAGGGGAAGTAGCCATAGGCAGACGCCGTCACGGTGTAAGCACCGGGATCAAGGAGCAGGGTGTAGACGCCGTTTGTGCCGCTGGTGGTCGCTTCCGGCTCGCCTGCCGGAGGAACAGCTTGCACCGTCGCGCCGCCGATGGGCGTCTGTGTGGTCGCGTTCTTCACCATGCCGCGCAGGGTGCCGGGCGCAGTCGAAGCGCAACTCGGGAAACGGAACGAGCCGATGCGCGTGGACCACGGCGCATAGCCGGACGTTGCCATATACTCCTGCGTGTACCAGAAGGTGCAGTCGTCCACCGGATCAATGCTCATCATACTGTAGTCGCCCCAGCGGTTGTAGGAGCTGGTTTGGTAGCCGCTGCCGACGACCAACGACGCCTCGGTTTGGGGGAGCGTCCCCAGGGGATCACTCACCAGCCGTCCGGCGTAGCGCACCGAAGGATAAACGCTGCTGCTGGAGACGCTGTAGCCGAGGGCAATGTTGCCCTGCCCGTCCATGGCGATACTCCCCATCCAGCGATGGGTGGAGTCGGGCGAGTACGTCCCCTGCTGGTAGATCACCGGCGTTCCACCGGGGTTGCGGACCTCGTACCAGCGCACGCCGGCGATATTGCTCCCCGCGTTGACGGTGTGGTTGACCACCAACGCCTCATGATCGCCGAAGTTGCGGTAGGCCAGCCGGTACATCAGCCGGTCACCGATGGCGTCCAGTTTCACCGACGTGCCCGGCTGCGGGATACAGGCACGGGTGCTGGTGCACAACGGCGTCCACTCCGCCACCGGTAAAATTGCATTGGGTTGTCCGTTAAGGCCAAACGTGGTGTTCGCGGGATTGGCCCAGTCCACGTGGAATTTCCAGATGCGCATGGCGTCATTCGGTCCAATCCACGTGCTGTCGTCAACTTCCATAAAGTAGTTGGGTGTCCCCGCGGGTGGCAGCGTCGGACCGTCGAGATCGGAGGGCAACATCCCGCCGAAGTTGGAATCGACGCTGTACAGGTCAAAGTATTGAAAGGTCGCAGTGGGATCGCCGGTGAGCATTTTACTGCGCTCAAAGACGAAGACGCCTGCCCCACCCCAAGACTGTCCGTTGGTGAACTGGTTGACCGTCATGTAGTAGCCGTCGGGCCACACGCCAAACTTGGGATAGTCATTCATCTTGTTCGGACTGACCAGGAAAGCGTAGCGATACCACGCACCGGTCGGGTTCGCCGTCTGTGAGATGGCGATACACTGATAATAGGGGCCGTTGATAGAGAACTGGCTCATCAGCCAACGATTGGCAATCGGATCGAACAAGGTAATGGGGTCGCCGTGGTTGGTGGTCTCGCATGGGCCGCCGAAGCCCTGCCAGAGCGTATTGCCGTTGACCGGGCCGTAGATCAGGGTGGGCGTGCTGGTCACGTCCCAGATGGCGAAGGAGAGGTTAACCCATTGCACGTAGTATTTGGTTCCGGTCGCCGGATCATAGCCGATGTCACCCTGGGTGTCGGGCGGATGCACACCGTTGATGTTGCCCAGGCCATCAAAGCTGGTGAGCGGCGCAGGCATGGCCAGCGGACCGGCCACACTTTGGCGGACCGGGTCCACCGCGTCAGGTGCACTCAACCGGGTAGCCTTGGGGAGACGGAGCAAATACACATTTCGGCTTCCGTTTACCGTCTGCTGGTTACCGTCTACCGGCATATCGCGTAACGCCGGCGAGAGATCCATTCGCTCAGCATAGCCTACGGTGGGCGTCAACGGCGCAGGTGGGGCAGCGGAGGCCAGGCGTGGGGACAAAGCCAGCGCGCCACAGAACAACACAAGTAACAGCGATAAGCAAAGATTCTTTTTTGTATTCATCATATTCCTTCCTGAAACAGCTTGAGTGTCAATCCACGTACTATACCATTGAGCGATGTGAAGTCCAACGTAGCGAGAGCGGGACGCTCGCGCTACATTTACAGAATGAGGGCCACCAGGGTAGCCCTGATGGCCCTCAAGTACGAACCCTGCTACGTCCTACTGCGCGTTACGCAGTACAAGCGGCAGGAAGATGGAATGGTAGAGCGGGCCGACGAGGACAACCACCTCGGCAGTGAACGGCACACTGTCCGCGGTGATCGTCACCGTGTTAGTAATCAGCGTACCGCGCGCCACCGACTCGCCGACACGCACCACATAACCGAAGGATGCGCTCTCGTTGGCCGGTAGAGTCCCACTCCACGTCAAGAGGTTAGCAGGCGGATCAAGCACCGTCGCGCCGCCGTAGGCGCTCCCCAAGACGTAGGTGGTGTTAACCGGGATGGGGTCGTTCGCCGTCACGTCGAGTGGCCTGTCGTAACTGTTGGTAAAGACCACAGTGTAGGTGATCAAACCGCCAGGCAGAACCATTGCCGGGGAAGCCGTCTTGATGACATCCACCAGCAACTGCGGTGTGTCAACCACCGTCATCCGCACAGGGCGAACGAACAGGCGGCTTATCGCAGCGTTGCTGTGCGCGACTTCAAGAACGGTAGAGTAGACGTCGCCGGCCACCAGACCAGTAGCATCAAAGACCAAGATCACATCCTGCGTCCCATCCGCCGGCACAACACCTGTCTTGGGTGTTACGGACAGCCACAGGCTAGAACCGAAGATGTTGTTAAAGGCGAAAGCGCCTGCACCGGTATTGTGGATGGTCAGCGTGCGCGTGAGGGTACGATCCTTGGCTACCGTCACATCGAAGCTGGTCGGCGTGACGCTAATACAAGGCGCATCCGTGCGCAACGCGACATTGCGGGGCAGCATCGCCGTTTGAGCCGTCCCCGTCACCGTCACCGGCACGTATCCGGCTTTGGAGACAGTAACGGTGTAGGCGTCACCCACCTTGAGCCATGCCGCGTAAGCGCCAGTGACATCGGTGGTGAGCACGAAGCCGTCACCCGAGCTGGTTGTGATTTCGACCAGCGCACCGGCCAACGGTGCGCTCTCGGCGTCACACTGCGACCAGCCGGTCACCACGCCCTCAAGCCGTGTCAGCGACTCCGGCTGCGCCACGGTCATTGTCACCGGGATAATGGTGAATTCCTGATGCGGATCGTTGGTCATCAGCCAGAGTTCGGCCAGATAGTCACCCGGCGCATAGACCTCGGGTACGCGGGCGTCGAAGGTCACGTTGACCACGGCGCTACCACCCACAGCAAGGTTGCCCTCATCCACGTCCGTGTCCAACCACGGCACCTGCGTAGACTGGCAATCGGTCCATTCGCCCGGATAGGCAAAGCAGATCGCCAGCTCATCGGCCAGGTTCGGCATGTAGGTGAGGCCGACCAGACCGAGTTTGTTCTCGATGCCGGTCGTCGCGTTCGGCGCGTCCACTTCCGCGTACTGCGTCAGGATGCTGCCGGAGCGGAAGAGGATCACTTCCCAGGTGCCCGCCGGCGTATCGTCCGCATGCTTGAAGTCGCTGTACTGCACGACGAAGCACGCATCTACCGTCGTTCTGGCAGGGTTGTATGGACACTGCGCGAAGCTCTGGTAGTAGACGGTCCCCGGCTTCAGGTCATCCCAGGCCACAGCGATGAGGTTGTTGGGCAGCGTCGGATCGGGCAACGTCGGATCCGGGCTGAGGTCGGTCGAACCGGCGTCAAAGGTGAGGAAGCCGTTGCTGCCGACGAAGACGGTACTGTAGACATTGGGGTTGACCGCCGAAGTGCCGTAGAACTTGAAGGGGAAGCCGATGGGTACCTGAGCGTAGTCGTTATCACCCAGGGTCAGCGGCGTGCCGACGGCGGAGATGTCCACAAAGTCGTAGACCGGGCTGATACCCAAGTCGTTGGAGTCCGCGTAGCGGTAACCGAAGGCATCCGGACCACCGGTGGCCAGCGGGCCGAGCGGGTTGAAGCCCTGGCTCCACTCATTGAGCAGGAACGTGCCGGTGAAGGCGCCCATGTTCGCCAGATTGAGCGCCACGGTGCTCGTCGTGCCCATCGGCACGTTGAGTTCCAGCGCCTGCGGCGCGACCGTGATGCACGGTTGCAGCCAGATGAGGTTGGCATTCAACGTCGTGGTCGCACCACCGGTCACGGCGACATCGGTGAACACCTGCGCCTCGTAGCCGCCCTCGTAGGAAACGGTGACGGTGAACGGGCTGTACATCGCATTGAACCAGTAGCCATATTCACCGGCGGCGTTGGTGACCAACGTCCAGTTCATCGGCACGACAACCGGTACTGCGCTCTGAATACGTACATCGTCAATGTAGTAGCCAGCATACTGCACCGAGCTGTCGCTGGTCAGCCGCCAACGGAACTGAACTGTCCCGCCGGCTGCCGCTGTGATGATGTAGGACATCGGCGTCCAGGAGACCTGCGTGGTGGATCCCGTATGCGACCACATTTGCGTCCACGCGCCGCCGTTGATGCTGACTTCAGCGTAGGCGTGATCATAGGTCGCAGATTCGAGATACCAGGCTTGCTGCCAGGTCGCGGTCAACACCGTGCCAGGAGCCACCGCGCTCAGATCAATCACTGGCGACAACAACGTCTGATCAGCGCTGGCGTTGTAGGTGTCCGCGAGATCGGTACCCCAGCAACGGCTACCAGAGGCACAAGTGTTAGGCCACGCGGTGGGAACACCCCATTGCCATTCATCCTGCACGCCGCTGTGAGTGAAGCCTCCGTCATTGGCTTCAAAATCTGTCGAGAACAAGATGTCAACGGTGTCGGTCATCTCGGACTCAACGAAGACTACAGCGCCTTCCAGCGGCGTGGTCATCACGTTGCAATAGCCGAGACCCTGCACCAGGCCGACAAGGCGTCCCCAGTCGGCAGGCGGCTCGACGGTCATGGTGACGGGGACGAAGATAGGCGTATTGCCCATAGCGCTATCCAGCGCCAACAGCGCGGCATACTCGCCCGGCATGAGATCGGCAGCGTCGAACGTTACCGTCACAGCAGACGTCCCGCCGCCAGGCGCAGTATCACCAGATGTAGGTGCTTCAGCCAGCCACGGCACGTCGCCTTCTTCCGAAAGCACCCAAGACAAGGTGTAGATGCCCGTGTTCCCAATGGTGATGGGTACGGTAGTACTCATTCCCACGGTGAGGGTCGTTTCAACGGCCTCAGGTGTAACGTAGGCACACGGCGCTTCGGGGCTGAGTCCGAAGTTCTGCACCGTCGTCGTGCCGGAGATCACCGCCACGCCGGTCACCACGTCCGAGACGTACCCCGCCGCATTGACGGTGATGGTGACAGGGCTGTGTGTCTCGTCGAGCCACAGGCTGTACCTACCGCCCGCATCGGTCAGCAACGTCCAGGTGCGCGCCGCGCTCTCGACGGTGACTTCCGCGCCTTCGAGGGGCACAGCAACCGACGCATTATCGCACGGGCCGAGGCCCTTGACGGTACCGGTGATCTGGCCGTAGGTGTCAGGGAGCGTGACGGTCAGCGTCGCCGGGTAGGTGGCCGACGCCAGCCCCGCATCCGTTGTCACCAGCAAGATCGTCCCGTAGTACTCGCCCGGCGCCTGAACATAGTTGGCATCCATCAGGATGTCCACCACAGCTTGCCCGCCGGCCGGAACGGTTCCGGCGTTCGGGATTTCGAAGAGCCACGGGGCATCCTGACCTTCAATGATGAAGGGGAAGTCCTGCTGGGTGCCGGTGCCGCCGTCGAGCGCCGCGTTCCACGTGCCCGTACCGCTCGTATACTGCAACGCATTGCCGGTCGTGGCCTGCCCGTTGATGGTCACCGGCGGCGCCCACGGGCCGGAGCTGAGCGTACCGTCCGATTGCCAGTCGAGCCAGTAGGTGCCCGGCGGCAACATCACCCCGACCTTGACGGTGTTCGCCATGATCGGGCGCTGCGTGTCACCGGAGCTGGTCTCACTCACCCGGTAGATACCCGACCAGGTGGTGTTGATCAAGCGATTGGTCGTCGTATCGCCGAAGATGACCGAGCTGCCCGGCGCACCGGGGACACCGTTCCAGATTTGCAGATTGACCGCAGAAATGGTCGAAACCAAACTGGAACCGGTCTGATAGGCGAAGAAGGTGATGGTATCCACATACCAGCCGCCGGCGGGCACGGTGAAGTCATCGGCAATACGGTTGCCGGAGGCTACCTGATGTCCGAAGCCCAAGGTGGTCATCCCCAGGCTGACGCTCTGCAACATGCTCTCGTCCGCGCCACCCGCGCCGGTTCCGGGGCTGTTCACCAGCGGACCGTTATCGTAGAGGGCCGCGACCGGAGCATAAGGCACAGAAATCTGGCCGATAGGTGAAGGCGTGGGCGCTTCGTTCTTAGGCGCTTCTGCCCCTACCAGTTCTGCTGCGGCTGCTGCATTGCCGCTCGCCGGCGGATAAGTCGGCACAGAGCCTTGCAGCTTCAACAGACCGGAAGGCACAAAACCGACCTGGACGTCGGAAAGCGCAAAGTCGGCGGCACCCAGACCGGCGTTCGTCAGGGTCATGGGCAGGGTATCGCTCATGCCCATCGGCATGGTCAGGTGATATTCCACCGTCTCCACGCTAAGACACGGGCCGATCCACACCAAACTGAAGTCCTGCATCACCTCACCAGCGGCGGGCACGGTGACCACCGCCGGCGCCGCGGGCACGTGATCCGCTGCCGTCACCGTGACGGTGTAGTCACCGGTGGGCAGCCAGTAGCTATAGGTACCGCTGATGTTGGTAGTTAGCGTGACCACAGGGGTCGCCGTAGCATCCCAGATGACAACCTGCGCACCTGCGAGCGTTGCCGTCGTCACATCGCAGCGGCCCAGGCTGTAGACGGTACCGAGGAGCTGCCCCCAGGTCGCGGGCGGCGTGACGGTCATCGTCACCGGCAGGACGAGCGGCGAGAACGGATCGTCGCTGTTGACCAGGAGGTTGGCGACGTAGTCGCCGGGCTGCGGGACGACGGAGGCGTCGAAGTCCACGTCCACGGCTTGCACACCGGTATCGGCGGCCAGGTTGCCGGAGGCAGGATTCTCGGCCAGCCAGACGACGGGATCTACGTCCGCGATCTGCACATCATCCACCTGCCAGTACCAGTCCCAATCACCCGCAACGTAGTGGAAGCGGATGATGACGTTGGGCTGTCCGGCGTAAGCAGAGAGATCAATCTGCTCCAGGTACGGACCACGCACATCCACGCCATCGTAGTGCAGCAGGTTCGTCCAGGTGGCGCCGCCGTCCGTGCTGATATCCACATACCCATCATCGGCTCCACCATAGTCATTGAAGTCGCTGTGGAAGCTCAGAACCGGGGCGCTGGCCGCAGAGAGGTCGAACGATGAAGTCCACAGTTCGGTGTCCATCCCGGTGCCACACCAATCCGAGTTAGCGTCAGCAAACAGGCCACTGCCGCCGGTTTGGTTGGTATAGCCGGTCGTCGCCGAGCTTTCCCACTGGCAGGAACCGATGTTCTCCACGACGTTCCAGCCGGTCGGCGGGAACGCGCCCTCGAAGTCCTCGGAGAAGAGCACAAGCACGCCCGGCGGCGTGACGGTCGGCGCACCGAGGTTCTCTTCGGTCAACGTCCAGTCCGTAGCCAGCAGGCCGGTGTTGGTGAGGGTGAAGACCTGCGTGGCCGTATCGCCCAACCCGAGTGTGGCATGCAATGCCATCGGCTCCGCCTGGACGCACGGCGCAAGCATGCGTAGATCGAAGTCCCGGGTGATGACCGTACCACCCGTCACCGTCACGATGGCCTCGCCCTTCTCGTAGTCGGGGTAAGACACGGTGATCGTGACCGGGCTGTACATCTCATCTATCCAGGTCTGATACGTGCCGCTGATGTCGGTGGTCAGCAGCCAGTTGACCGGTTCGACGATTTCCACCGGGCCGAGGATGCGCACGTTATCCACGTAGTAGCCGGGGTAGGTCACTGAGCTATCGCTGGTCAAGCGCCAGCGGAATTGCACGGTCCCTCCGGCCGCCGCAGAGATGTCGTAGGTCATTTCGGTCCAGTTGTTGTTCGTCCCGGTTCCTGACCACATCTGGGTCCAACCGCCGCCGTTGATACTCACTTCGGCGTAGGCGTAGTCATAGCCAGATTCGGTGGACCACGCTTGTTGCCAGGCCACCGTCAAGGGATCGCCCGGTGTCATACCGCTCAGGTCAATCACCGGCGACAGCAGGGTCTGGTCGGCGGAGTTGTTGTAGTTGCCGGCCAGGTCGGTGCCCCAGCAGGATGTTCCGGAGGCGCAGGCATTGGGCCATGCCGTCGGCGTGCCCCAGGCCCATTCATCTTCCGTGCCAGAGTGCGTGTAGCCGCCATCATTGGCCTCGAAGTCCTCGGTCAGCAGGACGCCCATCATGGTTGTCGTACGGGTCATCCAGCTTTCGATGAGCACTTCCGCGCCCGCCAGCGGCTGCGGATCGGCGTCGCAGTAACCCTGACCGGTGACGGTACCCATCAGCTTGCCCCACGTCGCGGGCGGGACAACGGTCATCGTGACCGGGACGGCGATCTTGGCGTTGACGGGATCGTCGCTGTTGACGAAGAGGGTGCCGAAGTACACGCCGGGTTGCACGACTTCAGGAACGCCCGCGTCGAAGGTCAGATCCACAGGCTCTGTGCTGTCGGCAGCCACGGTGCCGGATTCGGGGTCTTCAGAGAGCCAGGGGAGATCTGGCGTCCCCGCCACGACATCCAGCACCACATCATCCACGAAGATATTGGATCCGGCGTCAGATTCAGAGTAGAACATGATGTTGTGGATGCCTCCATCAGCATAATCAGTCACATCCACAACAACCTCACTGTAGCCCAAGACACCGCATATCGGGCTGGTTCCATCGGTGGCAAACACTTCGTCACCATCAATGAGCACCTGCATATAGTCGGTGGGGCTGCCACAGACAATCTGCTCCAGCCAAAAGTTCAGCGTGGCGATACCGGTCGGGATATTGACATCCTGGGCTACCCAACCCTCTTCATAGGCATTAATACCACCGAACCACACCCAGAAGTCGCCAGTGCGCGGGCCAGTACCGGTACCGGTACCGCAAGAGGGCACATCGCAAATCGGCGTGCCAAAGTTCGTGGAATATTCATCCCAGAAGGTATTCGGCGTGCCGTCCTCGAAACTACCGTCCTGGATAACGTCCGCCGTGGGTATGACCCCGGATGGCTCAGAACGCGGCGTTGTCGGCCCAAGTCGCATAGCATTGCCGCCTACCTGTACGGTTGGACCTTCAAACAGCGCACGGCTGATGATCCAACCACCATTCCGTTCGGTGAAGCGGAAAGGTGTGTCTGCCGCCCCCTGGTTGATCAGGTCGAGCGGCAGTGTCGTGCTCATCCCCAACGTCACCGTGACATTAAACATGTCCGGATCCACCGAGAAGCACGGCTTGGCCCAGCGCAGCGCCACATTCTGCGTCGTCGTTGCACCCGCCGTCACCACCACGTTGGTGATGACTCGGGTCACGTGATCATCGAAGGAGACGGTGAGCGTGACCGGGCTGTGCGCCGCGTCCACCCAGAAGGTGTACGCGCCGTTCGCATCGGTCTCCAGAACCCAGGCCACCAGGCCGGTGCCGGATTCGACGGTCACCACCGCGCCGGCCAACAGGGTGGGCGTGGCGACGTCGCAGTAGCCCAGGCCCGTGACGACACCGGCGATCTTGCCCCAGGTTGCGGGGGCCGTGACGGTCAGCGTGACCGGGACGTTGGGCACTTCGTTCGCGGCGTTGCTCTTCACCTTCAACTGGCCGTAGTATGTACCAGGTTGCATGGTCTCGGGCACGCCGGCATCGAAGGTGAGGGCAACCGGCGCATTGGCATCTGCAGCCACCGTGCCGGTGACCGGGGCTTCGGTCAGCCAGGGGATGCCGCCGCCGAACTCACCGGGATTGAGGAGGTAATTGATGGCGTTGGACCACCATTCAGTAGCATCCCAGGTTCCGTCGCTATCCACATCGGCGCTGTTGAGATTGTCGGTCAACCCCTTGTAGATGGTGCGATCCGCGTTGCTCAGGATGACGCCCGCCTGACCATTGGTCGGCGTCGTGGCGAAGCCGCCCAGTCCAGTAGCAGGGTCGCCGAGCAGGTTCATCCGCGCGCCGTAAGCCAGGTATCCCAGGTCGTTCAGGTTGGTGAATTCGGGGACGCCGGAGAAGATGGGGTGCGCAGGGTTCCACCAGTAGAGATTGGCCGGGGAAGTGAGCCAACCGGCATAGGAGCCGCCCAGCAGCGTCCACAGCACATGGTTCTGATGCGTAGCGTCGTAACCGATAGCCCAGGATTGCGCGATGGCCATGCCACCACCGGCAACGTGATCCGCCACCGCCTGATAGTCGCTAGCGTCAATTAACGCCCAGCTATCGGCGGCATAGATGACCAGATCCCATCCCCCTCCCTGAACCGCAGAGACAAAAGCGGACAGGTTAGCGCCGGAGTCATCGTAGCCATAGAAGGTATAGGACAGGCCCAACGCTTGCAGTGCATTTTCCACCGCCGTCGGGTTGTGCTGGTCATCATCGGCGTAGGCGATGATATTGACAGCCTGCGGTGCCCAGCCATGATAGGTATAGGGCACACGCGACGCTGCGGTCGAGAGCGGGCCGTTGTGGACCGCATTGACCGGACCGTTCGTCGGTTCAGCCATCGGTAGATATTCCACATGGCCGCGCGTCAGGTTCAGCGGTGTGAAGCCGCCGGTGACCTCCAACAGTTCATACGCCGCATCCCCCGCACCGCTGTTGACCAGCGTCAGCGGTTGCGTCGTGTTGTCACCCATCGGCAACGTCACATCAAAGTCCGCCGGGTTGTAGCTGAGGCATGGCTTGAGCAGGCGCAGGTTGAAGTCCAACACGGTGGTTTGCCCCTGCCGCACAACCACACCGGTGGCCTGCCCGTAGTAATCGGGCGCGCTCACCGTGACGGTCAGCGGGCTATGAGCCTGATCGAGCCACAGGTGGTACGTGCCGCTGACGTCGGTCGTGACCAGCCAGGTTTCACCGGTCGTCGCGCTTTCCACCAGCACCTCGGCCTCTTCGAGCGGGGCGGGATCGCCATCGCAGACGCCCAGACCGGTGACGGTGCCTGTGAGTTTGCCCCAGGATTGCGGGGCTGTAACGGTCATCGTAACCGGAACGCTGAACTTGCCGTAGGGCGTGTCGTTCTTGACGATCAGTTCAGCGTGATACTCGCCGGGCTGATCCACGTAGGCCGCGTCGAAGCCCAG
This sequence comes from Anaerolineae bacterium, assembly GCA_035373625.1. Lineage (GTDB taxonomy): Bacteria > Chloroflexota > Anaerolineae > B4-G1 > SLSP01 > DSWT01. The sequence goes on from DAOSNS010000034.1 coordinate 49,179, forward strand.
AACAACCGGTGTATTCCCACCGCTGGACACCGTGCCGGACACGGGGGTTTCCGTCAACCACGGCACATCCGCTTTGCCACCGGTGGCAAAGGACAGACAGTCCGTTTCCGCACCGCCGGGGAATGGGCCAACCAGTGCCGTAGCGCCCGTGTCGGTATCCGCAATGCGCAGCTCGCCTGTGGAGGTTCCCACATTATAAGCCGCCAGATACAACACATTGGATTCTTCTTCAAAATCCATACCCTGCGCGTAGCTGGCATTGAAGCCCAGTGAGCCGATGACCGTACCGGCGCCGGTTGCGGGATCAATGGACACCAGCACATCGTTCATGATCTCCACGCCGTACATCTCGCCCGCGGCGTTGATGGCGATGTCAATGATGACCGGGGCGTTGGTGATTTGCCCCACCAGCGTCGCCGCGCCGGTCGCCGGGTCCAGCGTGTACAGGTACGACTGGCTGCCGTCGGTCGAAGCCGCATACAGCGTGCCGTCCACGGAGCCGGTCATGCCGGTCCAAACACCATTGGGCACACTCGGCCCAATAAGAGTTGCCTGCGCCGTAGCCGTATCCACGCTATAGAGCGCGTTGTCATAGTAATCGAGCACGTACATACGGCTGAAGTCGCCGTTGAGGAAGTCGCCGGCAAACGGGCCATCCAGGCCGGTGTTGCCAATGACCGTCCAGGTTCCCGGTGAGGTGTTCAAGAAAGTTACCAGATTGCCGGTAAGCAGATCTATCGCATAGGCCGGCGCCTCTTCTCCCAGCGGGAATGCCTGTGACACTTTCGGCATCTCCACAGAGTCGGCGACGTGCGGCGCGCGATCGGTAGCCACCGGCACACCGGGCGCTTCGGACACGTTCCCCACGAAAGGCGGGATGTCAATGGGCATAAACTTCCCTTCGCGCTCCATCAGTTCGAACGTCGCAGAAATACCACCGGCATTGGACAGGGTCAGGTTATCCGAAGTGGTGTAGCCCAACTCCACGGTGACATCAATGCCATCGGGGGTAGCATCCAACATACCTGCCGGCAGATGGAAGTCTTGCTTGACGGTATCGCCGTTCACCACGTTTACCGTCGCCACATCGGGGCCATAGCCACCCTTCATTGTGGCGGTGAAGACCTGCGCCCCGGAAGGCGCAAAGAGCGTGTAGAAGCCGTCATCCACAGCCGGGTCTCCTGGGGTCGCCACGGCGGTGGTTTCGCCGCCGGCAGCATTGACCACGGTCGCACCGTTCAACGCTACGGTCGGGTAGTTCTCGTCGTAGACGTTACCGACGACCAGGCCACCATCGGTAGGCGCAACACATACCGGATTGCCCAGCACGACATTATCCACTTCCCACCACCAGTCCCAACTGGGGGCATAGTAGTGGAAGCGCACGCGTGCCTGCGCGGAACCGGCCAACAGCGTTGTCACATCCTGATCAAAAGTCGCCGGACCACGCTGATCGGTCGTCCATGTGACCACGTTCACCCAGGTCGCGCCGCCGTTGGCGCTGACGTCCACCGCCGCCACTTCACCAGTTGTATAGTTGTTGTAGTCGTAGGCAAACGAAAGCGTCACCGTTGTCAGGCCGGAAACGTCGAAGAGCGGTGAGATCAAATCGGTGTTCATCGTTGTGCCAGAGCCGCACGCATCGCTGTCGGCCACGGCAAACTTGCCGGTGCCACCGGTCAGGTTGCCCCGTCCACCGGGATCGTTGCCCACCCATTCACAACTACCACCGTTATTGACCACAGTCCAGCCGGCCGGCGGGAACGTCTTATCCTCGAAGTTCGCCATCAGGCCGTTGATGAAGTAATACCCCGGCGCGGTACAAGCATTCATATCCGCCTGTAAAGCAAAATCGGCGGTAGTATCCTGTACCAGCGGGCCAACCGGCCCCACGGCGGGGATATAACCGGCCGCCCAGGCTTCTACCTTGAACGTGTACGTGATCCCCTCGGCCAGCATGATGCTGTACTCGCCGGTCGCGGGGTCAGTCCACACACCGTTGTCCGGCGCGATGGGGTCCACCGGATCGCCGGTAATGCTGATGTGCGCGTAGAGCGGCCAACCGGTTGTGGCATCGGTGACTTTGCCGGACACCTCGTAGAACGCCGCCGGCGTCAACGCAATGTTCTGCGTCGTCGTCGCGCCGGTCGTCGCCGCCACGCCGGGCACAACCGTCGTCTGGTACCCATAGTGGGAGGCGGTCAACGTGTAGGTATCCGAGAAGACGGTCAGCGCGTAGAGGCCGTTTGCATCGGAGGTTGTCTTGCGCTGAACTGTGGTGCTGGTGGCAACCACCTTGGCTCCGGCCACCGCTGCGTTCGTGGTCGCATCGGTGACCTTACCGGCAATCACACTGTCGCCACATTCGTCTGCCGCAGCCATCACCGCTGCCAGGGCATTGATCTCCCCCCAGCCGGCTGCGTAGTTCGGCACGTGCGCGCCACCGCCGGTACCATCATCGTAGGGGATGGGGGTCGCAGTATTCTCGATGATGTTTTCGGTCGTGGCATAATCACCCACGAGACACGGCGCCGCACTCCACATCAAGGCCACCAGGCCGGTGACGTGAGGCGCAGACATCGAAGTACCGCTCCACCCGCCCTGATAGGCCGAGTCGCCGGTGTTGACCGAGGAGCGAATGTTGACGCCCGGCGCCAGCACCTGCGGCTTTAAGTCTTCCCAGCCCGGATGCGGGTTCACGGTGTCGGGGTTGTCCGTCGGCCCCCAGTTGGAGTGCGGGGCGTATTGCCCGTTGTCCCGTCCGGTCGAACCGACGCCGGTGACGTTGCCGTAACGCGCCGGGTTGCCTACCGTATTCAGTCCCGGAGGCGAGGGATAGCCACAGTTGCTGGCATTGCCATTGGAGAAAACCGGATAAATCCCGGCGGCATGCCAGGCATTCACGACATCCTGATACCAGGGATCATAACTCTGGCTGCAATCGCCCCAGGAGTTGTTCACGACATTGGGGCGCTTGTCGGGGTTGGCGTTGGCCTGGTTCAAATCCCACGGCGCGGCCATAAATTGCGCACATTCAAGCAGTGCCGTGTCCGAACAACTGCTCGTATTGCACCCGCGACAGGCGATCCACTTGGCGCCGGGCGCCATACCGATCTGGTTGGCCCCGCCGTCATCCCCCACGGCCGTGCCCATCGTGTGCGAGCCGTGACCGTTGTCGTCGCCGGGCGCGGTTGGATGGTCACCGTAGGGGTCCCACCAGTTGTAGTTATGGTCAAAGGTACCACCCAAATTACCGCGATAGTGGTTCACCAGTGCGTCATGGGTGTAACGCACACCGGTGTCTATGCTGGCAACCACGACGCCTTCGCCGGTGTAGCCCTGCGCCCACACTTGATCCGCGCCGACATGCGCGATGTTGGGTTCGATCGCCTGTGGCACAGAAGGAGCTTCCACCTGTGTCGGCTCAATCAGGCCCAACTGGCGGTGCTGGCGCAAGGCTTTGATTTCAGAGAACGCCAGCAAGCCGTTGAACGTGGCGCGGTTCGAAGATTCAACCGAAATCACGTTCTCAATCCAGAACGCCCGATACTTGACGCCCCGCGCATCCAGATACGCACGGACATTGGCTTGAGAACGCAGCGCCGTCTGTTGAAGGGCATTGGCCACAAAACGACCGCGGGAAATCCAATCCATCTTGTAGGCCGGAGAAAGGTCCGGTTTTTCTTTGAAGTAGATCAGATACCCTACGGTCTCATCCGCCGCGAGCTGTGCACGCAAAGCCTCTTCGACTTCGATATCCACAGGCGTTTGACTCTCAGGGGCTGTCAACGGTGCTGTGGCCGGCGCAGCCTGTGCTGCCATGGGGAAAATCATTCC
>DAOSNS010000035.1:0-14105 GCA_035373625.1 Anaerolineae bacterium
AACCAGTAACCAGCAACCAGTAACCAGCAACCAGTAACCAGCAACCAGTAACCAGCAACCAGTAACCAGCAACCAGTAACCAGCAACCAGTAACCAGCAACCAGTAACCAGTATAAGGAGAAAGTATGGAAACACGCATCTTTGGCAACACAGGCTTAACGGTCAGCCGCCTGGGCATTGGACTGGCGGAAATCGGCTTCGAACTGACGCTGGAAGAGATCAACGCCGCGTCGGATGTGCTCAACACGGCGCTCGATGCGGGCATCACCTTCCTGGACACCGCCGCCTGCTACGACATCAGCGAAGAGCTGATCGGGCGCACCATCGCGCATCGCCGCGATGAGTACGTGCTGGCGACCAAGGCCGGGCACGTCACCGGCGGCTACGTGGGCGAACCCTGGACCGCGCAAACCGTCCGCGATAGCATCGAGCGCAGCCTGGTGCGGATGAAAACCGATCACCTCGACCTGGTACAACTGCACTCCTGCGGCGTGGACGTTTTGGAGCGCGGCGAGGTCATCGAAGTGCTACAACAGGCCAAACAGGCCGGCAAAACGCGCTTCATCGGCTACAGTGGCGACAACGAGGCCGCGCTGTGGGCGGTTGAAAGTGGCCTGTTCGACACCCTGCAAACCAGCTTCAACGTGGTGGATCAGAACGCGCGGCTGTACCTCTTTGGCCCGGCGAAGGCGCGCGGCATGGGCATCATCTGCAAGCGGCCCATCGCCAACGGCGCGTGGGGCGCCACAAAAGCACCCAGCGATTACGCTGCCGAGTACTTCGCGCGCGCGCAAAAAATGCTGGCCCTGGGTCCGATCCCCGGCGCGCCGGAAAACCGCATCCTGCTGGCACTCGGCTTCGCCTTCGCGCACGAGGAGGCAGACGTCTTTATCGTCGGCACGCGCAACCCCAAACACCTCAAGGCCAACATCGAGATGGTCAACACACAACTGCCCATCGCGCCGGAAGTCGTCGCCGAACTTCACCGCCGCTTCGAGCAACTCGCCGACGGCCCCGACTGGACGCAACGGGAGTGATATTTTTAATCAGCAGATTGAGTGGATTAAGCAGATTTTCCTATTCTTAATCTGCTCAATCTGCTGACCAAAAGGAGCACAGTATGCCAAAAACAACGCACATCGCACGCTATCTCAACGTCCGCCAGGCCTACGCACCGACGATTTCCGGCGATGGGCAACGGCTGGCATTCCTCACGGACATCACCGGCGCGCCGCAGGTCTGGCAAGTGCCGCTGACCGGTGAACCGGGGACGATCTTGTGGCCCGAACAACTGACCTTCGAGACAGACCGCGTCATGCTGGCGCAGTTTTCGCCCGTCGAGGATGGTCGCCTGCTTTACACCCGCGACACCGGCGGCAATGAGAAGCAGCAGCTTTTCCTGCTCAGCGAAGACGGATCGGCGGATGTCAATCTCACGCAAGGTTTTGAGAACGTCACACACTCGTTTGGCAGGTGGGCAAAGGACGGAAACGCTATTTACTTCGCCGCCAACCGCCGCCATCCGGCGCTGTTCGATTTCTACCGGCAGCCACTCGACGGAGAAGCCATTCTGGTGTGGCAAAACGACGCGCCAGGCTTTCTCAGCCATGTAGATATTTCACCGGACGGCCGGCGCGCCATCGTTGTACGGGCCTCCGGTTCGTTCAATCACACACTGCTGGAAATTGACCTGACGAACGGAACGGCGCGGCAATGGCTCGCCTCCGAAGAACCGGTACGTTTCACCGCAGCCCATTACAGCAAGGATGGCCACAGTCTCTACCTCATCACCGACCTGAACGCCGACTTCCTCTACATCGCCCGCCTCGACCTGGACACGGGTGAGCTGGAACGCCTCATTGCGCCGGAATGGGACTGCGACGCGCTGGCGCTCTCGCCGGACGGACATAGCCTGGCCTACACCGTCAACGTCGAGGGCGCGCATCACATTCACCTGTACGATCTTGCCACAGGCGCCACGCGCGCTGCGCCCGGCATCGCTGATTTAGCGGGCGTCGTGCGCGGCGATCAGCTTATCTTCTCGCCGGATGGAAACCGCATCGCCTTCGCCTTCACTACCGCCACACGCACCGCCGACATCTACGTGTGGGATTTGACAAAAGACATCGTCTATCCGGTCACGCGCTCATCGCACGGCGGCTTGCCGATGGAGAGCTTCGTCGCGCCGGAACTCATCCGCTACCCGACGTTCGACACCCTCACCGACGGGACACCGCGCACGATTCCGGCATGGTTCTTCAAACCACCCAACCCAACCGGAGAGCCTGTGCCAGCCGTCGTGGTCGTTCACGGTGGGCCGGAGGGACAGTTCCAGCCGGTTTTCACGTTCTTCATCCAATATCTGGTGCAGAATGGTTACGCCGTGCTCGCGCCGAACGTGCGCGGCTCCACCGGCTACGGCAAAGCCTACAGCCACCTCGACGATGTGGACAAGCGCATGGATTCGGTAGCCGACCTTGCCTATGCCGCGCACTGGCTACGCGAACAGCCCGGTATTGACGGCAACCGGCTCGTCGTCTACGGCGGCAGCTACGGCGGCTTTATGGTACTCGCCGCCCTCACGGCCTACCCAAAGCTGTGGGCCGCCGGCGTGGACATCGTCGGCATCAGCAACTTCGTCACCTTCCTGGAAAACACCAGCGCGTACCGCCGCGCCCACCGCGAGGCCGAATACGGCAGCCTGGCGCGTGACCGTGAATTCCTCGAGAGCATCGCGCCGATTCGCCACGTGGATAACATCGTCGCGCCGCTGTTCGTCGTCCACGGCGCGAACGACCCGCGCGTCCCCCTGAGCGAGGCCGAGCAACTCGTCGCTGCCCTGCAAGCGCGCGGCGTCCCAGTCGAATTCCTGGTCTTCGACGATGAAGGCCACGGCGTCGTCAAACTGAAAAACAAGCTGGTGATGTTCCCGGCAATCGTCGCGTTTTTGGACATGTATTGTCAACGGATTTAACGGATGAAACGGATTAGAGAGAAAAAAATCCGTTCAAATCCGTTCAATCCGTTGACACGAAACAAGGAGGAATACTATGGCTTACGTCGCATCGGACACACGCTATGATTCAATGATCTACAACCGCTGTGGGCGCAGTGGGGTGAAATTGCCCGCGATTTCGTTGGGATTGTGGCACAACTTCGGTGGGGTGGATGTCTACGAAAACGCCCGCGCCCTGGTGCGCCGCGCCTTCGATCTGGGCATCACCCACTTCGACCTGGCGAACAACTACGGCCCGCCGCCCGGCTCCGCCGAGATCACCTTCGGGCAGATCCTCGCGCAGGATTTGCGGCCCTACCGTGACGAACTCATCATCTCCACCAAAGCCGGTTACGGGATGTGGGCCGGACCTTACGGTGAGTGGGGATCGCGCAAGTATCTCATCGCCAGCCTGGATCAAAGCCTCAAGCGCATGGGGTTGGACTACGTGGACATCTTCTACAGCCACCGCTTCGACCCGGAGACGCCGTTGGAAGAGACGATGGGCGCGCTCGATTACGCCGTGCGCAGCGGGCGCGCGCTCTATGTCGGCATCTCCAACTACTCGCCGGAACACACGCGGCAGGCAGCGCGGATTTTGCGCGAACTGGGGACGCCCTGCCTGATTCACCAACCGTCGTACAACATGTTCAACCGCTGGGTCGAGGATGGGTTATTGGACGTACTGGATGAAGAAGGCATCGGCTGCATTTGCTTTTCACCGTTGGCACAGGGATTGCTCACCAATCGCTACCTCAGCGGTGAGATCCCGAAAGATTCGCGCGCCGCAAGAGCCTATTTCCTGCGCCCGGAACATATCACCGATGAGAAGTTGGCGAAAGTCCGCCAGCTCAACGCCATTGCTCAAGCGCGCGGGCAAACAATGGCGCAGTTGGCGCTCGTCTGGGTGCTGCGGCGTGCCACCGTCACCTCTGCCCTCATCGGCGCGAGCAAAGTCAGCCAGATCGAAGACGCCGTCGCGGCTCTGAACAATCCAACCCTGAGTGATGAGGAATTGCAACAGATCGAGACCATTCTGGCAGCATCATGAACAACTACATCCTGGCGCACGACCTGGGGACTACCGGCAACAAGGCCACGCTCTATGACGCCGAAGGTCATCTTGTCGGCAGCGCCTTCTACGGCTACGCCACCGAATACGCCCACCCGTGCTGGGCCGAGCAGGACCCGGAAGATTGGTGGCAGGCAGTGTGTGCGTCCACGCACCAATTGCTCAAACAAACCCACGTGCCGCGTGACGACATTGCCTGCATCACCTTCAGCGGGCAGATGATGGCAGCCGTGCCATTGGACAGAAACGCGCGCCCGCTGCGCACCGCCATCATCTGGGCCGACCAGCGCAGCACGGAGCAGGTCAACTGGCTGCTGGAGCGTCTCTCGTTCGACGAGATGTACACGATCACCGGGCACCGCCTCAGCGAAAGCTACTCGCTGCTCAAGATGCTGTGGATCCGCGATCACCAACCCGACATCTACCACCGCGCCTACAAATTCGTCCACGCCAAAGATGCGATGGTTGCCCGGTTGACCGGCAACTTCGTCACCGATATGTCAGATGCCTCCGGCATGGACTTGTACGATCTGACAAGCGGGACGTGGTCGCCGCGCATCCTCGAAGCCGCCGAAGTCAATCCCGCACAATTGCCGGAGGTTCACCGCTCCATTGACATAGTCGGCAAAGTGTTGCCGTCCGTCGCGGAAGAGGTTGGCGTGGCGGCGGGGACACCTGTGGTCATCGGCGGCGGAGACGGCGTGTGCGCTTCGACGGGCGCCGGCGTCGTTGCCGAGGGTGCGGCCTACAACTACGTTGGCTCGTCGGCGTGGATCGCGCTGGCGATGTCCAGGCCGCTCCTGGACCCGCAATACCGCACTTTTTGCTACTGCCATCTCGTGCCGGGGATGTATATGCCCACGGGCACCACGCAATCGGCGGGCGCGTCGTACCAGTGGGCGCGGGATCACATCTGTGAAGGCGAACGCAAGACGGCGATAGACTTGTCCCTGAATGTCTACGACCTGATGAACGACCATGCCGCCCAATCGCCGCCGGGCGCAAATGGCCTGCTCTTCCTCCCCTATCTGATGGGCGAACGCAGCCCCTACTGGAATCCCCAAGCGCGCGGGGCCTTCGTCGGTCTCACCATCCGCCACACCCACGCCGACATGCTGCGCGCCGTGCTCGAAGGCGTGACGATGAATCTGTGCCTGACGCTGGATGCCTTCCGCGAACAAGGCGCGCGCGTGGATGCGATGCGCCTCATCGGCGGCGGGGCGAAGGGACGCCTGTGGAACCAAATCATGGCCGACGTGTACGGCCTGCCCATCCACCGGCTGGCGCTTCTGGACGAAGCCACATCTATGGGCGCAGCGTTGGCGGGCGGCGTCGGTGTGGGATTGTATCCGGGCTTCGAGATGGCAACGACGATGAATCCCAGCGTGGAAACCATCGAGCCGAACCCGCGAGCACAGGCTGTCTACGCAGAGCTGTACCCGCTTTTTCAAGAGACTTACAAGGCGCTGGTGCCGGTATACAAACGGTTGGCGGCAGTAGGAGGTAATCAATGAGAGTTCTTTTCATCGGCGGTACCGGTACGATCAGCTCTGCATGTTCGCAACTGGCTGTGGAACGCGGCATTGACCTGTACCTGCTCAATCGCGGGTTGACAAGCGAGCGCCCCATCCCGGCCGGCGCAACCGTGCTCACCGGTGACATCCGTGATCCGGCATCGGTGCAAACGGCCATCGGCGGGATGATGTTCGACGTGATCGTGGATTGGGTGGCCTACACGCCCACCCACGTGGAGACAGACCTCGCGCTGTTTCGCGGGCGCACCGGACAGTATGTTTTCATCAGCACAGCATCGGCCTACCACAAGCCGGTGCAGAGTTTGCCGATCACCGAATCCACGCCGCTGCACAACCCCTTCTGGAAATACTCGCGCGACAAGATCGCCTGTGAGGAACGCCTGCTGCGCGCCTACCGCGAAGACGGCTTCCCGGTGACGATTGTGCGCCCGGCGCACACCTACGACCGCACGCGCCTGCCCTTCCACGGCCGGTGGACGGTCATTGAGCGCATGCGCAAGAGGCTGCCGGTCGTCGTGCATGGCGACGGTACGTCGTTGTGGGTGCTTACCCACCATCGGGATTTCGCCAAAGGGTTCATCGGCCTGCTCGGCAATGCGCAGACCATCGGTGAGGCGTACCACATCACTTCCGATGAAGTTCTCACGTGGGATCAAATCTTTCGCATCCTCGCGCGCGCGGCAGGCGTGGCCGAACCGGAGCTTGTCCACATCCCCTCGGAACTCATCAATGCCTTTGATCCCGACTGGGGTGCGGCATTGCTCGGCGACAAAACACACAGCGTCATCTTCGACAACACCAAGATCAAGCGTCTGGTGCCGGATTTTGCCGCAACCATCTCCTTCAGCCGGGGCGCAGAGGAAATCATCGCCTGGTTCGAGGCTGACTCGGCCCGGCAGGTAGTGGATGAGGCGCACAACCGGCTGCTGGATACGATTATCGCGGCGTATCAGAGGGCCTGGCCGAAATAAGCGAAGCCGCATAAGCCTCAAGTGGTTGCATAATGCAACCATTGTGCTAAAATAGAGTTGTAAGGAGACAAACGATGTCCATTTTACACGTTCGCAATATCCCCGAACAGCTCTACGAGCGCATCAAAGCGCGCGCAGAAACGCAGCGACGCTCGCTCAGCGCCGAGGTGATTGCGCTCCTTGAAAGCGCCATCGAAGAAGCAGAACGCGACCCTGCCATCACCTTGCAGATCATCAGGGAGCGACGGGAACAGTACCCCATCTCACCCGACGCGCCCGACAGCACACTCCTGCTACGCGAGGACCGCGAGCGGTGACACAACAGGACAGCGAGTTCGATTGCGTCGTTGATGCCAGCGTAGGCATCAAACTCTTTCTCAAAGAGCCACTCGCTGACCGCGCTGACGCGCTGTTTACGCACCTCAGCGATGATCCACCGGCGCATTTTTACGTCCCGGACCTCTTTTTCATCGAGTGCGCGAACATCCTGTGGAAACACGTGCGGCGTTTTCGGTATCCGGCGCACATTGCCATCCAGCAAATCGCCGACCTGGCAACGCTGCGTGTAAGACCGACGGCGATGCAATCCCTGGCGGAGGATGCGCTGCTTCTAGCAATAAAGTATGGATGTTCGACTTACGATGCGGCTTACGTGGTTATGGCCACGCGCTTTTCTGTACCGCTCATCACCGCTGATGAAGCGTTGATCCGCATATTTTCCAAAACTGCGTTCGACATACGCTTTCTAGGGGACTGGCCTGCGTTATAGACAGAAATCCATCCCAACAGATTGAACAGATTTTGCAATTTACAACTACTTTTAAGGAGCTAACAATGGCTGAACAAACTGGAATTGGAACAAACCTTGTGTGCCAAATTGGTCTGGTCGTCAAAGACATCGAGAAATCGGTCGCAGCCTACTGCGACATCCTCGGCCTGCCCAGGCCCAACATCATCGTCACCGATGGATATGAGAAAGCGAAGACCATCTACCGGGGGCAGCCCACTGAGGCAACCGCCAGGCTGGCGTTTTTCGACATGGGGCAGGTGCAGCTCGAACTGATCGAACCGGATGGCAAGCCATCCACGTGGCAGGAAGTGCTGGATGAGAAGGGCGAGGGTATCCACCACATCGCCTTCTTCGTCAAGGATAGCGACAAAGTGGTGGCGTATCTGGAAGGCAAAGGCGCGCAGCTTGTCCAACAGGGACACTATACCGGCGGAATGTACTCCTACGTGGACGCCACGCCACAACTGCACCTGGTGCTGGAATTGCTGGAAAACTTCTGACCCGACCTCAATATACAAAAAGGGGCTGTCCTTTATAAGGACAGCCCCTTTTTGATGATAAACGGCCAATCAAAATCTGACTACGACTTGGCCTTCTTCTTCCATTCGGCGTATTGCTTCTCGACCTCGGCCTTGATCGCATCGAGACCGGCGGCCTGCAAATCTGCGTTATACTTGGGCAGTTCAACTGCCGGATCAACATAACCGGTTTGCAGCGCGCGGTTCATGCCATCGTAGACCGCATTCACCGCGGTCAACTCGGCGGCGATGGGGGCAGTGCGGAAGCGGAAGCCCAGTGCCACATGGTTGATCGCATCGTTGGAGTATTCAACCAGCAAGCGGTTCTTGTTCGGATCCTCTTTGTTGGTCACCAACTGGAGCATAATGTCGCCCACGGTCCACGCGCCGGCATGCGCGCCGTACCAGGCACTGTTGATGAGATTCACGCGGCCATCGGCTTCTTTCTCCCAGTGCACACCCTCGACGCCAAACAGTTGAGTGTTGACCACTTTGGGATCGCTGTGCAAGAGGTTGATGTACTGCATGGCCTGCACCGGGTAGTTGGACATCGAGGGGATGGCGAGCATGGAACCACCGGCGTGAGTGGTGATATTGACCTTGGGCTGGCCATAGATCTCCTTGAGCCGCAGGTCAGGATTACCGGAAGCGTTCATCATCTCCTGCGCCTTGATGTTGTTGCCCTTGAGCGGCATCGGCTCGATGAAGAATTTACCCGCGTTCAGGTACTGGCTGGTGTCGAAGGTGTTCAGACCCGCATCCGGATGGATCCAACCCTTCTGATACCACTCATGCATGACCTTCAGACGCTCTTGGGTCACATCCTGCTCCATGACCTTGAGGATGGTCTCGTCCCACACGCCATTGGCATCGGGGGTTAGCTTCATGTTGATGAGTTGCCCGCTCACACCGCTGGCAAGATCCTGAGGATAGGGTGAAAAGCCGTCGCGGCCATCTGTCAGATAAGGATACTCATCCGGGCGAGCGGCCTTAGCTTTCTCCAGCCAGGGTTCCATATCCCGGTAACTCTTGATCTTGGCCGCCTCTTCCTCAGTAAAGCCGATTTGCTCGGCCAGAGCAACGTTGTACAGGAAGCCCTCGGGGACGGTCAGCTCCTTGTTGGTGGGCACCGCATAGTTGATGCCATCAATCTGCGTACCGGTGATAAACGCGGGATTCAAGCTCGTCAGAATCTCCTTGCCGTACTTTTGGAGCAAGTTGCCGTTGGGGCCGTTGTCGTCGTTCAGCGCCGTGAGCAAACCATCGGTCGCCAACTGCATGTAATAGAACCAGTCAGCGGTGAAGAAAATATCCATCTTCTCACCCGCCTGAATGCCGGTAACGGCCTTGGAGGACCAATCTCCCCAGCCTATGACGTGGAAGACCACGTTAGCCCCGATGAGAGGCTCGATGTACTCGTTGATCGCGGCTTCGACCAATGGGCGTTGGTCGGTGTCACCGGCGCCAACGATATAGTAGTCGAGAACAGCAACTTCAGCCGGAGGGGCGGCGGTTGCCTTGGGGGCTTCTTTTGTGGCTTCTTTTGTGGCTTCTTTTGTCGCCTCGGTAGCTTGGGGCTTGGGCGCCTCGGTTGTCGGTGCCGTCGTGGGAGCTGCTGTGGGCTTAGAGCAGGCCGCGAGAACACCGCTGACAGTCGCCATACCGGCGATCTTCAGAAACTGACGGCGTGACAATTTTGCAGACATGGTTTCTTCCTCCCTTGCTTCTTCAATTAAAATTAACAGGTTTGAATTACTAAATTTGGTTCAATGGGTTGGGATTTGCAAAGACAAAACTGTGCGTCATTTTTCAGGAATTTCTTATAGGTCACCTCCGTGAAAATAAATAGGAATCAGGGGATCGCCCCCCTGTCACTTCAAAGGGGTCACCAGCCCCCCGCTGCTTTTACCCCTTGATCGCGCCAATGGTCAAGCCACGAATAAAATATCGCTGGAAGAAGGGATAGGCGAAAATGATGGGGCCTACCGTCACCACCGCCATAGCCATGCGAAAGGTCTGTGAAGGCAATTCCGAGACATTGACAATACCCTGCATCTTATCCGCGTTTTCAAGCAAGAAGCGGATATTGTTCAACGTAGTATAAATGGTGAATTGTAGGCTGTAGTATTTTGTATCGTCCACCAACAACAGACAGTTAAAGAAGTTGTTCCAAATCCCAATCGCGCTAAACAACGCTACGGTCGCCAGGCCGGGGACGGCCAGCGGCATGACAATCTGAAAGAGAGTACGCCACTCATTGGCACCGTCCATACGGGCCGATTCGATGATTTCATTGGGAACATTCGACTGATAGAAGGTGCGCATAACGATTACCCAGAACGGACTGAAAGCCGAAGGAAGGAACAAAGCCCACAGCGTATTCTGGATTTTCAAAAGCTGCCGCGTCACCATGTAGTAGGCCACCAATCCGCCGCCGAACAGCATAGTGAAGAACGCATAGAAAGTAAAGAAGTTCCTGAACTTGAAGTTGGGCCGTGAAAGCGGATAAGCATAGAGTCCTACCATCAACACCGAGAGAATCGTACCGGCTACGGTCGCAATGATTGTGTTTTTATAAGCCGTGATGACGATCGAACCCTGGCTAAAAAGGAAGGTGTAGGCCCGGGCTGAGAATTCTCGCGGCCACAAACGATAGCCATCCGCGACCAACACAGATTCCGAAGTGAGCGAGGCAATGATAATCACATAAATGGGAATGAGTGTCAAAACACAGAGGATTCCCAACAGTATGGTAAAGAATGTATTGACGCCCGGAGAAAGGGCCAGCATGTCGCGCTGCTTTTCTTTCCGCGAGAAAAACTGAACCAGTGATTTTGAGTCAGGTTTGGCTATGACTTCCATAATTTGTTCAGGCCATCCTTCGGCAATTCAACCCTAGAACAAGGCCATCTCCGGCCGAACTTTGCGCACAATGGCATTAGTGATCAGGATCAAAACAAACCCCACGATTGACTGCACGAACGCGGCGGCCGCGGGATAACCGAGCGGCAGATTGCTTCTCAACATGCCGTATACAAAGACATCCAACGTTTGTGTGACATCCCTGACGATTGCGGAACCGTTCGGAAGGGTATAGAACATGTCAAAGTCAGAACCGAAAATACGCCCGACCGCCAGAATTTGCAGCAACACGATCACCGGCACCAGATGTGGCAAGGTAATGTGGACGAATTGCTTCCATTTTCCGGCCCCGTCAATCGCCGCGGCCTCATAAAGCTCACGATCAATGCCGGTGATGGTCGCCAGGTAAACGATGGAACCGTTACCGGTGTATTTCCATATATTGGCAAGCAGAAAAATAAACGGCCAGGCAGCCTTTTGTTTATAGACTTCTATCGGTGCATATCCCAGTGGAACGATGAGGCTGTTGATAATCCCTTGAGAGCTACCCAAGGCGTAGACGACATAGGCAACCACAATCCACGAGATGAAAAACGGCAGGAAGAAAATGGAGTGGAAGAATTTAGCCAGAAACCGATTTGTCAGTTCAAAAATGATGACCGCCAAAGCAACAGAAAGCACCAGCCCCACGACCATGAAGAGCAGGTTATACAAAACCGTATTGCGGATATACGTCAGTGTGGCGCCGACATTCGTGGGCAGGGTCAGGTATTTGAAATTATTCAATCCAACCCAGGGGCTTTTGATCAGGCTATAGATGAACCGGTTCTGAATGAAAGCATCGGCCGGAGGTTTGACCAGCTTATAGGTCTTGAATGCCAGAATGACACCGGGCATGGGGAGATAGGCAAACAGCAATAACCATATCGCGCCCGGCAAGACCATAGTCAGATAAGATAAGTTGGTGTATATCTTATCTCTATTCCATCTAGACTTCTTCCGTGGAGACAATTGTGCAGAGGACATAACTCCTATGGCGAACCTCCCTAACCGTGAATGCCAACCCCTCCCCCACCTTTGGCTTTTCAGGCAGATAGTTGAAGTTTCAATGAACACTTCAATTGTAACCTGAAAATCGTGTTTGTCAATAGGGATTTGCCGGAGATCGGTCATATTTGGACAGGATTATTTGTGAATTTTTTCCCGGCCCAATTGTACCTCAAACAAGCAGGCTTCTCCGTGGCGTAGCCATGATGCTTTCAACGTCACCGTCACGGGCCTCCCTAACGCTGCCTCAAAATTCGCTTGCAGGTTGTGCGCCGAACACTCACACAACACAGGTGATGTCACCCAGCCAGCCCGGACAAGATCACAACCGCAGGCATCGTAACACACCTCGACAATGTCGTCGGCAACCAGCGTATACGTTGATGCGGGGAAACGGGTCGCCAGCTCTGCAAGGAAGCGCGCCATATCGCCGCCGGCCCGCTCCCAGGATTCGCGGAAAACCTGCGCCGTGTACGACCTCGCGCACGCCTGCCCACATTCACGCAAGAGCGTCGTCCGCGAAGGCGCATCCAGCTTCTCCAATCCCTTCGCCAACCCATTAAACCAGTGAGACAAAAAATCTGTACACTCACATATCCCATTCACCATAAAATCCGTTTTTCCCGTGTTGATCCGTGTACCAATTCTGATCAGAAGCCGTTGTCCGCAATCACCTGCCGATACCACAGGGCACTGTCCTTCAAGATCCGCTGCTGTGTCTGATAATCAACCCAGATGAGGCCAAAACGCTGCGTATAGCCCAGTGACCATTCAAAGTTATCCATCAACGACCAGACAAAATATCCGGCAAGCGGCACGCCATCCTGAATTGCGCGGTGCGCCGCGGTGAAATAGTGACGCAGGAACGCAATGCGCCGGGCATCGTGGACTTTGCCATCGGGGCCGGGGGCGTCGCTGTAGCTGGCGCCGTTTTCGGTGATGAAAATCCGGCGCGCTCCATACTCGCGCCAGATGCGCATGAGCACCCCATACAGGCCATTGGGATAGACTTCCCAGCCCATGTCGGTCTTCTCCCCCGCCACAATTGTCACCGGCAGGTTGTCGGGCGCGTCTTTGTCACGCACAACGCTCCGTGAGTAGTGATTAATCCCCAGGAAATCCAGCGGGACGGCAATGGCTGCCAGGTCACCGTCTTTCACAAAGTCATCGGCGCCCTCCGGCCAGTACCCCAGGCGCCGATAATACGCTTCCAGTTCCGTCGGATACCCGCGCCCGAAAATTGCATCCAGGAAGTAGCGGTTGGAGAGGCAATCCCGCCATTGGCTCAAGCGCGCATCGGCGTTGCTGCCCGAAGCCGGCTCCTGTGGCCAGATATCCAACGCGATGCCGACTTCTGCGCCGGGCGACGCACAGCTCAACACGGATGCGGCCCAGCCGTGCGCCAGCATCAGGTGATGGGCCACCACCGGCACACTTGCCGGATCGTTCAGGCCGGGGGCATGCCAGGCATGTTCATACCCGGCTCTTAACACGACTTGCGGTTCGTTGAGCGTGCACCAATACTTCACCCGGTCGCCCAGTGTCCGCCCGACCAGACCGGCGTATTCGGCAAAGGCCTCGGCCGTGGCACGGTTGCGCCATCCCCCTGCATCCTGAAGCGTCTGCGGCAGATCCCAATGGAACAGCGTGACAAACGGCTGAATGCCGGCTTCCAACAGCGCGTCCACCAGATGACTATAAAAGTCCACGCCTTTTTGATTGACCACGCCGCACCCCGTCGGCAGCAGACGCGGCCAACTGATCGAAAAACGGTAGGCGTGCAGGCCCAGCTCGCGCATTAAGGCCACATCTTCACGCCAGCGGTGATAGTGATCGCAGGCCACGTCGCCGGTATGACCGTACAACACCCGTCCGGACATGTGCGCAAAGCGATCCCATACCGACTCACCGCGTCCGTCCTCATCCCACGCACCTTCGATCTGGTACGCTGCCGTCGCCGCCCCCCAGATAAACCCCTGTGGAAAAACAATTCGGTTTTCAGTCACAATAAGCCTCCTTACTTCTTAACTTCTTACGATAGTCGCGTCCGCCGATGGTGGCCAGGGCGAAAGTATGACGTCAGGCGACGGCGCAGGTTGGTGGCCTTGCCGACGTAAATAACGCGCCCCGCCGCATCGCGCATCAGATAACAACCGGGAGTGGTAGGATAACGCTGCGGATCGAAGTCAAACGACATGGCCCCATTGTATTCACGAACGGTAAATGCGCCAACAACCTGGCGGCCATCTGCGGTACCAATTTGCCCTGATGGTGAAAAGACGTAAAATACTGGCGGATCGTCATTAACAGTGCTT
>DAOSNS010000035.1:14205-24435 GCA_035373625.1 Anaerolineae bacterium
GGAGCGAATCGCCAATCCGCGTTTTAACGGGGAACTGGCGTTCCCCTTGAAGCTATTTGAGGAGATTGGAGCTATTTGAAAGAGAGGTAAGCAAGATCGCCATTAACAGTGCTTGGAGCGAATCGCCAATCCGCGTTTTAACGGGGAACTGGCGTTCCCCTTGAAGCTAAATGAAAACAAATGACTAGGAGGATACCCATGTTCAAATCACGTTGGTTGTTCGTTGTGTTGCTCACCATGGTCATCCTGACCACAGCCTGCAGCGCGCAGGGGCCGGGGAGCGGCGGGAAACCCTTCAAGGTAGCATTTATCTACGTCGGTCCGGTCGGCGATCTGGGATGGAGTTATGCGCACGATCAAGGCCGCCAGAAACTTCAGGCCACCGTCAAAGGCGTCGAGACCTCTTACCTTGAGCTGGTGACCGAGGGACCGGATGTCGAGCGGGTGCTGCGCGATTATGCCGAGCAAGGCTACGATATGATCTTCGCTACCTCGTTCGGGTATATGGACTATGTTCTCGAAGTCGCCAAAGATTATCCCCAAATCCGTTTTGAGCATTGCACCGGCTACCAGACTGCGGAGAACGTCGCTACCTATGACGGACGCGGATACGAGGGTTGGTATCTGGCCGGGATGACCGCCGGACGGATGACGAAATCCAACATTCTGGGATACGTTGCGCCTTACCCCATCCCCGAAGTGATCCGCAACCTCAATGCCTTTACGTTGGGCGCGCGCAGTGTCAATCCCGCCGTGCAGGTGCATCCGGTATGGATCTTCAACTGGTTCGATCCCGTCAAAGAGCGCGAGGCCGCCCAGGCGCTGCTGGACGCCGGCGCCGATGTGATCGCCCGTGAGAGCGACTCCACCGAGCCGGACAAGCTGGCGGAAGAAAACGGGGCTTATGCCATCGGCTACAACGCTATCTCCACCGAGGTGGCCCCCAATGCCGTGTTGACCGCGCCGATTTGGGATTGGGGCGTCTATTATGCCGAAACGGTCAAAGCAGCTATGAACGGCAAGTGGAAGAGCCACGCTTATTGGGGCCACATGGCCGATGGCGTTTTGGATCTGGCGCCCTTCGGCCCGATGGTACCTAAGGCCGTGCAAGATGAGGTCAACGCCGCGAAGAAGCAAATCCTCAACGGCAAACTGCACCCCTTCACCGGCCCAATCGCCGACCAGAGCGGCGCCATCCGCGTTCCTGCCGGCACAACCCTGTCCGATGCCGAATTGTTGAGTTTCGACTGGCTGGTCGAGGGTGTCATCGGACAGATTCCCAGCCAGTAATGCATTTCCAGACCTGACAGAGTTCGGAAACCCTGTCAGGTCTGTCCTTCTGAAGACTTGTTGATGACTTCACCAGGCAAAAATATGTTCAACGTCCTGGATTACGGCGCAGCCGGTGATGGTCAGACGCTCGACACTGCCGCTTTACAAGCCGCCATCGAAGCGTGTAGCCGCGCCGGCGGCGGTACGGTCTATGTCCCGGCCGGCCGCTATATCACCGGCTCATTGTTCCTCAAGAGCCACATCACGCTGTATCTGGACGCCGGCGCGACGCTTCTGGGCAGTCAGAACGCCGCCGATTACCCCGTCGTCGTCAATCGCTGGGAAGGGGTGAGCCGTGAGACGCACGCGCCGCTCATCGGCGGGGATGATCTAACGCATATCGCCATCCTCGGACGGGGAACGGTAGATGGGCGCGGGGCGTACTGGTGGGACCTGCACCGCAGACACGCGCTCAACCACCCACGCCCGCGCTTGATCGCGTTCAGCCGCTGCACGAACGTGATCATCGAAGGCATCACCTGCACCAACTCACCGAGCTGGACCATCCACCCTTACGCCTGTGACAATGTCACCGTGGATAAGGTGACGATCGTGAACCCGGCCGATTCGCCCAACACCGACGGCATCAACCCTGAATCATGCCGCAACGTACACATCGCCAACTGTCTCATTGACGTCGGTGATGATTGCATCACCATCAAATCCGGCACGGAAGAGGAAGGCCGCGACCGACTGTTGCCCTGCGAGAATCTCACTATCACCAACTGCACGATGGTGCATGGGCACGGCGGGGTAGTCATCGGCAGTGAAATGAGTGGCGGCGTGCGCCGTGTCGTCATCAGCAACTGCGTCTTCGTGGGCACCGATCGCGGCATCCGTCTCAAGTCGCGGCGCGGGCGTGGCGGCGTGGTTGAGGACATTCGCGTGACCAACGTAGTGATGACGGATGTGATGTGCCCGTTTATCATCAACCTGTTTTACGGCTGTGGCGCGTGGGGGACGGCCAAAATCGAGGATCGCTCACCGTGGCCGGTGGACGAGGGGACACCGCGTGTTCGCCGCGTGCACTTCAGCGACATCAGCGCACGCAACGTGCGCTATGCGGCAGCGTTCCTCTACGGATTGCCGGAAATGCCGGTAGAGGAGATTACCTTCAGCAACGTGGATATTTCGATGGCGCTCGATGCCGAAGCCGGCGTTCCGGCGATGGCGCCGAACCTCGAACCTATGCGGCGCGCCGGCTTCTGGGCCGCCAACGTGCGCCATCTGCGCCTCCACAACGTCACGATTGCCGACCATCTCGGCCCGGCGATGCGGCTGCAGAACGCCGCCGATATTGAGGTCAATGGCTTCAGCATGCCCACACCGCCGGGGGAGGTGGAGACGTTGGGAGGTTGAAACGCTGGCGCGTTGGGATGTTCCGGTTACTCGTCACGCCGCTTGCGTGGAATGACAATCCAGAGGATCAGATAGGGCACCAGACCCGGCAGGCCGCCCGGCAGCAAGAGGATGAGAAAGAGCAGACGGAACCAGAACGGCGCAATACCGTAGAACGCGCCTAACCCCCCGCAGACGCCCGCGATGATGCCATTTTGCCGACGCAACTTGTTGTGTGTCATTGTTTTACCTCCATCGTGTAATGTGCTTACTGTATTACGCGGCAAGAGGTGGAAAGTTGCAACGGACGCAGATCTGGCGATCCGCTCGAAGCGCGGGCCACAGCAACAAGTCAGGGATATGAAGTTTTGCACATTAGTTTGGTCATGGGTCTGTCGCGGCTTTGCCGACTGAAGTCGGCGTATACGTGTACGCGCCGGCTTATGTAGCGCAAACTGTTGGTTTGCTCCTCCCGCAAGCTGACAGCGTGCGCTACATTTTCTCTTGCCGCCGGTCATCATAATTCTTGTCGCGCCCAACAAATCCGAGTATAGCTCCAGATGCGCGAAGCGGCAAGCCCATACTCCATACTCCATACTCCATACTCCATACTCCATACTCCATACTCCATACTCCGTATTCCATACTCCATCTCCTTACTTGCCTTCCCTCTCTTTCGTGATAAACTTTCCCGATGCACAGAGAAAAAATGTAGCATAGGTGGGACGTCTACGTATTGGAAAGTATCATTCGTAACGCGCCGATTCACAGCGGTTATAATAAAAACGGTCAACGGACATTAAACGGGTTCTAACGGATTTTTAACTGATATATTTGGGTGGGGATTCAGAACCAGGGATAGGCAGTATCCCAATCCCCAATCCCGAATCACGATTTTTCAAGGGAGTTAGCATGCGACAAACAAGTTTCTTGCGCTATGGCGTGATTCTCACCCTTCTCACCCTGTTGGCAGGTGTCGGGCAGGGATGGGCGGCTCCGTTACCTCAGGAAAGCATGTGGGTCATCACCTACCCGCCCGAAGGGAGTGTGGTCAGCGGCCTGGTACCCATCCAGGGGACGGCAACACATCCCAATTTCCGCTCCTATGCCGTCCTGTATGCTCCCGGCGATCGCGTGACCGGTTCGACGGCATGGGATCAGCAGAATCCAATTGCCTGGGGCATAACCACGATGGTGATCAACGGAACGCTGGGAACGTGGGATACGACGCGCTTGCCTAACGGCAAGTACGTGCTCGCGCTGGCCGTGTGGAATACCACCAGCGACACGCCCGATGTGTATTTCATCAACAATCTCACCGTCCAGAACGCCCCGCCCACACCAACGACCGAGCCGACGCCTGAACCCACAGCGACCTCCATAGCCGCCGCGCCCACCACCGAAGTCGCCGCGCCCATCGCGCCCACCGTCCAGCAACCGCCCACGGCGACCCCGCGCCCCACTCCCACGTTGGGGCCGAACGTCACCCCCGTCGCCAGCGATGGAGAAGGGGGCAACAAACTCAAACTCGACATTTCGCTGGATTCCATCAAGGAAACCTTCATAACTGGCGTCAAGCTGGCCATCCTACTGTACGTCCTCGGCGGCATGTACGTCATCATCAAGGCTGCCGTGCGTTACTTCCTGCGCCTTTCCCGGAGAAAACCGCACCCGTGAGTGAGTTCTTCCTCATCGTCGGCCTGGGCAATCCCGGCCCCCGCTACGCCCATAACCGCCATAACATCGGCTTCCAGGCCGTGGATGCGCTGGCCCAGACGCACGGGGTGGATTTTACGCGGATGGAACACCGCGCGCAGACTGCACATGGGACGATCGGCGAACGGCGTGTCATCCTGGCAAAGCCTCAAACGTGGATGAATGAAAGCGGGCAGGCCGTCGCGCCGCTCAGCCGCTTCTACAAAATCCCACCGGAGCGTATCCTGGTGATCTACGACGATCTCGACATCCCGTTGGGCACACTGCGCTACCGTCAGGAAGGCACCAGCGGCGGCCATCGCGGCGTGCACTCCATCATGCAGCTTCTGGGGACGCAGACCCTCCCGCGATTGCGCTTGGGTATCGGACGCCCACCCGGTCAGATGGACCCCGCGGCCTACGTCTTGCAGGATTTTGGAGAGGCCGAACTCCCCACCGTCTGGGAAGTGCTGCGGCTGGCGCGCGAGCTGATCGTGCGTTGGCTCAACGGCGATCCCGATTTCGAGCGGCCGGGGATGACCTGGCGCGTTGCGGTCCATGATTGATTTTTTGTCAGCCGATTGAGCGGATGAAGCCCAACGATAAATCGTCGGGCTATAAAGAACAAAACCCGCTTTAGCGGGCTTGAGCCTTCTTATGATGATTTATCACCAGGCGGGGGGCGCGAAACGGGCCGCCGATTTTTCAAGACGACCCAAAGTGTAAACCGATTTCAGGTAGAAAACGAACCATCCCATTTCGCTGATGAGGAAAATCTACCCAATCCGTTTCATCTGCTGACCCGGATTGACTTGAAACACATGGCACTCTTATACGGACTCTTAGCATGGGTGCGGGAACATCCTGCCTATCAGGCGCTGCGCGATGCGCTCCAGGCCGGCCTGGAAGTGCCGGCCACATCGCTCATGCCGCGCGCCCGACCGGCCGTGCTGGCCGGCCTGTGTGAGGAGCTGCGTGTCCCGACCGTCATCATCACCCCCACCGTGGACGAAAGCCGACGGCTGGTGGAAGCGCTCAGGTTGTGGCTCGACGACCCCACGCGGCTGCGCCCATTCCCCGATCCGCCGGTCCTCTTCTACGAGCGCGCGCCCTGGACGCCAGAGGCCATCACCGACCGGCTGGATGTGCTCTCCAAGCTCTTCATGCACCGGCTGGAAGCCACACCTCAAAGCGCGCCGCCGATCATCGTCGCCTCGGTACGCGCGCTGATGCAGCGCACGCTGCCCTATCGCCAGTTCCGCCGTGCCGCGCGTAAAATCGAGGTCAACGCGCAAGAGTCACTCACCGGCCTGGCGCGTCATGCCGGCGGCATCGGCTACGAGCCGGTGAGCGTGGTACAGACGCCGGGTCAGTTCAGCCGTCGCGGCGGCCTGCTCGACATTTACCCGCCGCAATCCCCCGCGCCCTATCGGCTGGAGTTCTTCGGCGATGTCATTGACACCATCCGCACCTTTGACCCCGCCACGCAACGTTCCACATCCGAGGCCGGGCGGATCACGAGTTTCTGGCTGACGCCCGTGCGCGAAGTATTGCCTCTCGACGGGGAGCGCGCGCTGGCGACCCTGCGCACCTGGTTGGAAAAAGACCTTCCGGCGGACATGCGCGCCAACCTGGAAGCCGATATGCAGGCCCTCGAAGCCGCCGTCCCCTTCCCCACCCTGGAATTCTACCTGCCCTACCTTTACGAGGAGATCGGCTCACTGCTGCACTATCTGCCCGCCAACGCACTTGTCGTTGTGTGCGAGGCCGAAAAACTGGCGGCGCGCTGGCGCGAATTGGAAGAAGAGGCCGAGGAGCAGCGCCGACAAATCACAGAGGACGGCTATCTGCCGCCCTATCCGAAGCCGCCCTACATTACCTGGGACGCCATCCGCGAGCGTTTGGAGCGTCCCGGCATCCTGGCACTGAATACCGGCGAAGAAGGGCCACTCGCCGAAGGCTTCACGCCCGAAGTCCACTTCGCCGGCCGGCTGCCGGAGGCGTTGGGACGTATCCGCCAGTGGCTTTCGTTGGGCGATCAGGTCGTCGTCGTCAGCCGGCAGGCCGAGCGGATGGCGGAGCTGTGGCAAGACTTCAACCCGCCACCGGTGCAGGAAGCAGTGACAACCCCGCCGGTGGAGCTGCTGACGTTCGTGCAGGGCGCTGCGCCCGGCGGGTGGCAGTGGAACGGACCGCGCGGTTCACGGCACCTCATCACCGATGAGGAGCTTTTCGGCTGGCGACCGCCGGAGCCACGCCGTCGCATCCGCCGACGCGCCACGTCGCCGGAGTTTGCCTTCGCCGACCTGCAACCCGGCGACGCGGTCGTCCACGAGGATTATGGGATCGGCATTTTCCGGGGATTGGTCACACGCAGCATTGACGACATCGAGCGCGAGTACCTGCTGATCGAATACGCCGGCCCGCCGGTGTTCGGCGAAAACACCGTGCGCAGCAGCGATAAACTCTACGTCCCCATCCACCAGGCCGACCGGTTGACGCGCTACATCGGCGCGGAAGACACACCGCCACGGCTGAGCCGCCTGGACAGCGCGGCATGGGCGCAAACGAAAGCTCGCGTCCAAGAAGCCGCCACCGAAATCGCGTCTGAGCTGCTGGAGCTGTACGCGGCCCGGCAGGTCGTGCCCGGTTATGCCTTCTCCCCCGATACGGCGTGGCAGCGCGAGCTAGAGGTGTCGTTCCCCTACGTGGAAACCGAGGATCAGGTTCAGGCGATTGCCAAAGTTAAGGAAGACATGGAAAAGCCGCGTCCGATGGATCGGCTGATCTGCGGGGATGCGGGGTACGGCAAAACCGAGGTAGCGTTGCGTGCAGCGTTCAAAGCGGTGATGGACGGCAAGCAGGTGGCGATCCTGGTGCCCACGACGGTGTTGGCGCAACAGCACTACGAGACGTTCCACGAGCGTCTGATGCCTTTCCCCGTCAACGTCGAGTTGTTGTCGCGCTTCCGCACCGATGCCGAGCAGCGTCAGGTGCTCGCAGGACTACGCGAAGGAACGGTGGACATCGTCATCGGCACGCACCGACTGTTGCAGCAGGATGTGGCCTTCAAAGACTTGGGACTGGTCATTATTGACGAAGAACAGCGGTTTGGCGTCGCGCACAAGGAACGCCTCAAACAGATGCGCACTGAAGTAGACGTGCTGACCATGACTGCCACGCCCATCCCTCGCACGCTCTATATGGCGCTCAGTGGGGTGCGCGACGTGAGCATTATCGAGACGCCGCCACAGGAGCGACTGCCCATCGCCACCTACATCGGCCCTTATGATGCCGATGTTGTGCGGCGTGCCATCCTCCGCGAGTTGAAGCGCGGCGGACAGGTTTTCTACGTCCACAACCGCGTGGAATCCATCCATGCCGTCGCCGAGCGGGTACGCACTCTGGTTCCCGAAGCGCGCATCGCCGTGGCGCACGGACAAATGCAGGAACGTGAGCTGGCGCAGGTAATGCGCCGTTTTGCCGTTGGCGAGGTTGATGTGCTGCTGGCCACGACGATCATCGAGAGCGGGCTGGACTTTCCCAACGCCAACACGCTTATCGTCGAGCGGGCGGACCGCTTCGGCCTGGCGCAGCTCTATCAGTTGCGCGGGCGCGTGGGACGGGGAACACGGCGCAGCTATGCGTACTTTTTCCACAAGCGACGGCTAAACGATGAGGCGCGCGCGCGGCTGCGCGCTCTGGAGGAAGCGGCAAGCAGCGGCGGCGGATTCAGCATTGCGCTGCGGGATTTGGAGATTCGGGGGGCCGGGGAATTGCTGGGCAAGGATCAGCACGGGCATGTCGCCGCCGTAGGGTTCACGCTCTACACGCGGATTCTCGCCCGCGCGGTGCAGCGGCTCAAAGCGGCACAGGCCGGTGAGCCGGAGCCGCCCGAACCGATCGGTTCTATCACCATCGAGCTGCCGCTGGCGGTGGGGCTGTCGGCGGAGTACGTCCCCGATGAGCGTTTGCGACTGCAACTCTATCGCCGTCTGGCCGAACTGACCTCACAAGAAGCCATCGTGCAATTGCAGGAGGAACTACAAGACCGCTTCGGGCCACTGCCGCCGGAAGCGCAGAACCTTGTCTATCAACTGCACCTCAAAATCCTGGCGCGCGATGCCCGTATCCCTGCAATCGTCGTCGAAAACGGGCAAATCGCCCTACGCCCAACGTGGCTCAAGCGTCTCAATCCGAGTGAAGTCGCACAATTGCGCCGCCACCTGGGAGAATTCGCACGGGTGGGGCGACAGGAAATCTGGCTGCCGTTGGCCTGGGAAGAAGCCCGCTGGCGCAACAACCTGTATCATGTCCTTGAACTCCTGGCGGCCTGGTGGGCAACGAATAGCGAATCACGAGTAACGAATAGCGAATAGCGAATTACGAATTACGAGTAACGAGTAACGAGTAACGAGTCCCCATTACCCATCTCCATGAAAAAACCCGGCACTAAAAAGCATCCGCAAAAGCGCATTGTGTCCCGCCGCACGGATTTGTTGTGGCGGTTGGGGGCGTTTGCCGCGCTGTGGATCATCGTGTTGGGGCGCGGATGTCTCTTCCGTCCTAAATCCACGTTTCCGGGTGCGCATTTTAACCGAGGGACCAATGCCGCGTGGCTTGGCGTGGAGTGGGTCAGCCGTCCGCATGCCGCCGATGAGATCCGTGAGTTGAGCGCCGCCCTGGCCCAGCAGCAGATCACCACGATCTACGTCTACACGAGCTACTACAAGCCGGAAGGGACGTTCAACCCCACCTACGGTTATGCAGAAGAATTCGTCACTGCGCTGAAAAACGTCGCCCCCGACCTCAGCGTGCAGATGTGGATCGGGCTGCCGCTCCAAACGATGAACCTGCACAGTAAATCCGTGCGACGCGAAGTGGTCGAGTTCTGCGCCGACCTGGTGCGGGATGCCGGATTTGACGGTCTGCACGTTGATCCCGAACCGGTCGAGGATGGTAATACGGCGGTGCTGGCTTTGCTGGATGAGCTGCGCGAAGCCCTTGGTCCCGACACGACGCTCTCCATTGCCGGGCGACGTATCTGGCCGCTTTTCCCCACCGTGCACTGGCCACTCGTCGGCCAATGGAGTTGGAGCGCGCCCTACTATCAAAAAATCGCCCGGCGGGTGGATGAAATCGCCGTGATGGTGTACGACAGCGCGCTGCCCATGCCGGCCCTGTACCGCCAGTGGACGAAGTTCCAGGTCATCACGCTGAGCCGTACACTGGTCTACAGCGACGTGCGCGTGTTCATCGGCATCCCCACTTCCGAAGAAGCCACCCGCACGCATAATCCCAAAGCGGAGACTATGCGCAGCGGCCTGGAGGGCGTCATCGCCGGCCTCAACGATTGGGCCACGTGGACAAAGACAATCACCGGCGTCGCCATCTATCCGTATTGGGAAACCGATGCGGCGGAGTGGGAAGCCTACCAGGGTCTCTGGTTGGGGAAATGAAAGACGCTCCGTTATGTGTGTAACGGAGCGTCGGCGAAGAAGCAACAGGAAGTTGCTATAACATGCCTGCAAGCTGATCGGTGAGATCTCTAAACATTCCGGAGATCTGCGTCCCCAGCAATGAGACGACAATCACCACAAAAATAGCGATTAAGATCAGGATCAGGCCATACTCCACCAATCCTTGACCTTCTTCTTTCGGTAAATAGAACATCATGGGCCTCCTATCTTAGTTTGCACCCCAACATCTTATCCTCATTCTAAACGATTCCAGAGCGGATGACAATAGGAGGGTGGTACTAGAGAAAAAATCTTACGGGGATCTGGCGATCCCCTCGAAGCGATTTGTGGTTACGGGGATCTGGCGATCCCCTCGAAGCGATTTGTGGTTACGGGGATCTGGCGA
>DAOSNS010000035.1:24535-32371 GCA_035373625.1 Anaerolineae bacterium
TCCCTCGAAACCATTTGTGGTTACGGGGATCTGGCGATCCCCTCGAAGCCATTTGTGGTTACGGGGACCTGGCAATCCTCGAAGCCATTTGTGGTTACGGGGACCTGGCAATCCTCGAAGCCATTTGTGGCCCTCTCACGCCATCAAGCGGGCCAGGTTCTCCTTAAACGGTGGATATATAACACCGCGCTCGGTGATGATCGCTGTGATGTACGCCGCCGGCGTCACGTCGAAAGCCGGGTTGGTCGCGGAGGCATCCGCAGGCGCGATCTGACACGCCTCAAAGCGTGTGATCTCTTCGGCAGGTCGCTGTTCGATGACAATGTCGTCACCGGAGGCCAGGGTCATATCAATCGTGCTGGTCGGACCGACGACATAGAATGGCACGTTGTGCGCCTTCGCCGCCAGCGCCAGGCTGTACGTGCCGATTTTGTTCGCCGTGTCCCCGTTCGCAGCGATGCGGTCACAGCCCACCACACACAGGTCAATGCCCACGGTGCGCATGATGTGCGCAGCAGCCCCGTCCACGATAATCGTGAAGGGTACGCCCCACTGTTGTAGCTCCCAAGCGGTGAGCCGCGCCCCCTGCAAACGTGGCCGGGTTTCGTCCACATAGGCAAACACACGCTTGCCGGCTTCGTGCGCCGCGGTGATGACCCGCAACGCCGTCCCGTATTCACCGGTCGCCAGTGGGCCGGTATTGCAGTGGTGGATGATCTTCGCTCCATCAGGCACCAAAGGTAGCGCGTTCTGTCCAATGCGGAAGTTGGATTCTGCCTCGAAGGCGTAAATCGCGTGGGCTTCGGCCAGCACGGCTTCGCGGATGGCGGCGACGGTCGGCAGCGTCGGATCGGCGGCGCGGCGTAAGACTCGCTCCAACGCCCAGAACAAGTTGACGGCGGTTGGACGGGCCGCGCGCAAGACAGCATCGGCGGCGCACAGGTCAGCGCGCAACGCCTCCACATCGGTCGCGGGACTATACAAAGCCGCCAGAGCCATCCCGTAGCCCGCCGTGATTCCGATCGCCGGCGCGCCACGTACCACCATATCGCGGATGGCAAGCGCAACCTCGTGATAGTCGGTATAATCGCAATACACCAATTCCTGAGGCAAACGCCGCTGATCTATCAAACGCAGCTTACCTTCCGCTAACCATTCGATGGCGTGATAAGTGTTCATCGGTACTCCTTGTGAAGATAGGGAATCATGTTTCACGTTTTACAGGATCGTGTTATAATGCCCGCCGTTGCCCCTGTAGTTCAATCGGATAGAACGCGGGTTTCCTAAACCCGTTATCAAGGTTCAAGTCCTTGCAGGGGTACTGAGTGTCATCCCCATTTCCCTACAGTATAATCAGGCTTGTGGATGCGTCAAACAACAGACCTCGGGCTGAATGCTGCGATGATAAAACGAGCGCAATTGCATAAGTCCTGCAAATTAAGCTTTTTTCGCAATGTATGGGATAATAGATTCTCGTTAACCGGATTTAAACGAAAGCCTGTCGGAGGCGACCTTGACCAAACGCGAATTTACTCTGGAGAACGAATACCATTATAACCGCAGCAGCCCGGTCCGCTGGATCATCTCGCATCTGATGCGTTACCCTATCTTTCCGGTCATTTTGATCGTGGGCGCGATCCTGAATAATACGGCATATAGTTACATCCAAATCTTCGTCGGGCGCGCCTATGATGTGATTACAACACCGGGATGGACGGCGGCGGCACTGTTATCGGTGGCGCTCGGTGCATTCGGCTCGGCGGTGAGCCAGGGTGTGACCGGGCTGTTCCGCAACTTCTCTTCGTCGTTCATCGCTCAGCGTATCGAACGCGATGCCCGCGATGAACTCTACGTCAGCCTGCTCGGCAAAAGCCAGACCTTCCACAGCCGCCAGCGCATCGGCGATATCATGGCGCGCGCCACCAATGACGTGCGTATGCTCAATGCCATGTTCAGCCCGGGCATCATGCTCATTGTGGACTCACTGATGGGGTTGGTCATTCCGGTGATTATGATCGGGCGGCTCGATACACGGCTGCTGCTCGCGCCCTTGATCTTCACCGTCGTGCTCGTGGTCACAGTATACGACTACAACCGGCGGCTCAAAACGGTCAGCATGGCACAGCGCGAACAGTTCGGCGTGATGAACGCCCGGCTGGCCGAAGCCGTTGCCGGCATCGAAGTCGTCAAGGCCAACGCCCAGGAACAACAAGAATGGCAAAACTTCGCCCGCAATGCGCGTTTGTTCCGCGATTACTACGTCCAGCAGGGCATCATCGAAGCGCGCTACTGGCCGATGTTGATGTTCGGTCTGGCATGGGCCGGGGGCTTACTGCAAGCTCTGTTGTTGTGGCGCGCGGGGACATTCACGATGGGGCAAGTTGTCACGTTCATGGGGTTACTGGGAACGCTACGCTTCCCCACATTTATCTCCATTTTTAGCTTCAACCTGGTACAAATGGGCGTCGCCGGTGCGGAGCGCATCCTGCAACTCATCAACACCGAAACCGATTTGGATGAGAATGTGGGGGGCTACGCCCAACCCATGCGCGGGGAGGTAACATTTGAGAATGTGTGCTTTGGCTACGGCAACGATTGCATGCTCAAGAACATCAGCTTTCACGTCACCCCCGGCGAGACCATCGCCATTGTCGGGCAGACCGGATCCGGCAAGACAACGCTCACGCAGTTAATCAACCGTATCTTCGATGTGGACAGTGGACGGGTGCTGGTGGACGGCGTAGACGTGCGCGAGTGGAGCCTGGAAGCGTTGCGCTCGCAAATCTCAACCATCGAACAGGACGTGTTCCTCTTCTCACGTTCGATAGCCGAGAACATTGCCTTCGGTTGCGCCAATGCAACGCCGGAAGCCATCGAACAAGCAGCGCGCGAGGCTCAGGCGCACGATTTCATCATGAGCTTTCCCAACGGCTATGCCACCGAGGTCGGGGAGCGCGGTGTGACGCTCTCCGGCGGGCAGCGGCAACGCATTGCCATCGCCCGCGCGTTTCTCACCAACCCGCGCATCCTCATCCTCGACGACAGCACCAGCGCCATTGACAGCGCCACCGAAGATCAAATTCAGCGCGCCATGCGCCGCATCAGCCGCAACCGCACCACATTCATCATCACCCACCGTCTCAGTCAGATCCGCTGGGCCGACCGCATCCTCGTGCTGCGGCGCGGCGAACTCATTGACCAGGGCAAGCACGACGAACTGATGGAACGCTGCGCGCCGTACCGCCAGATCTTCGCGCGATATGAGTAAGTGAGGTAACAATGGGCTTTATTCTCGATGGTCTCGATACTGAAAGTTACGACCGCAACTATAGCGACAAGGCACTTTTGCAGCGCATTGTGGAGTATTTTCGCCCTTACGCCAGGCCAATGGTCGGGATCGGCGTGCTGTTGCTGATCAACTCGGCGACCAGCACCGCTTCGCCCATCCTTATCGCGCAGGGGATTGATATGGTAGGGAAACACCCAACAACGCAAGCCATTGCGCTTCTCGTTGGGGCAGTGCTGGTGCTCAACGTCGTGGCGTGGATCGCCAACTACGTCCGCCGTATGGAGTCGGCGAAGGTCATCGGCGATGTGGTGCTCAAGGTGCGCGAGGACGTGTTCGGCGCAACCGTGAAACACGACTTGTCCTTCTTCGACGAGCACTCGTCCGGTAAGATCGTCAGCCGCGTTACCTCGGACACGCAAGACTTTTCCAACGTCGCCGCCCTGGTGATGGACCTCATCAGCCAGGTGCTGCTGGTCGTAATTTTAGCCGTGTGGCTCTTCAACATTAACCTATGGCTAACACTGCTGTTGATCAGCATCTCGCCCGTTGCGGTCGCCGTGGCACTCAGCTTCCGCCGCATCGCGCGCAAAGTGACCCAACAATCGCGCCGCGTGACCGCCACCATCAATGCGCAAATTCAAGAGTCTATCAGCGGCATCGTCGTCGCCAAAACTTTTCGCCAGGAACCCGCCATCTATGCCACTTTCGCCCAAAATAATCGGCAATCTTATCGCATCGGCATCAAACGTGACCTCACGATGAACGCCATCTTCCCGGTGATGGGGATGGCCTCGGGGCTGGGCACGGCGATTGTCCTCTACGCAAGCGGGCTGGCGACGCGCACGAGCATCAGCCCCGGCAACTGGTACCTCTTTATGCAAGCCGTGGGTTTCTTCTGGTGGCCGATCATCAACATTGCCTCATTCTGGAGCCAGTTCCAGGATGGGCTTTCGGCAGCCGAACGGGTCTTCGCCCTCATTGACGCCGAACCGAAGGTGAGGCAAATAGCGGCGGAACCGGTGACTTCCGTCGCGGGACACATCGAGTTTCGCCATGTGCGCTTTAGCTACACCGGCGACGAGGTCGTGTTACCCGATTTCTCACTCGAGATCCACCCTAAGGAGACAGTGGCATTGGTCGGGCACACGGGGGCGGGAAAAAGCAGCATCGCCAAGTTGATCACACGCTTCTATGAATTCCAGGAAGGCCAGATCCTCATTGATGGCCGCGACATCCGTACCCTCGACCTGCAAGCGTATCGGCGGCACATTGGGTTGGTACCGCAGGAGCCGTTTCTTTTTTCCGGCACGGTGAAGGATAACATCCGCTATGGTCAGCCGAATGCCACAGATGCTCAGGTGCTCGAAGCGGCGCAGCGCATCAGCCATGGCGATTGGATTGCCGACCTGCCCAACGGGCTGGACACCGATGTCGGCGAACGTGGCGCAAACCTCTCGATGGGACAGCGGCAACTGGTGGCCCTGGCGCGCGTGCTGCTTAAAGCGCCGTCCATCTTTGTGCTGGACGAGGCCACCGCAAGTGTAGACCCTTTCACCGAGATGCAAATCCAGGAGGGACTGGAAACCTTGATGCGTGACCGCACGGCCATTGTGATCGCACACCGGCTTTCCACCATCAAACACGCCGACCGCATCATCGTCATGGATCACGGGCGCGTCATCGAAGAGGGGACGCACAATAGTTTGATGGCACAGGGCGGGCATTACGCGGAACTGTACAACACGTATTTCCGGCACCAGTCACTGGAATATGTAGAGAATCGCATCGCAATAGACGAGTAAAGTGCGGGTTGTGCCTTCCTTATACCCAGAGTATAATGCCCCATGTGACCATAAATAACATCGAACACGCAAATATCGTGCAATGGGGATGCCTGGCCCTGCTGATCGGTGGCATCCTGTTGGTCATTGTGACCGGGCTGTGGTTGTTTTCCAGACCGGTGACGCTCCCCGCAGGGCCACGTCCTACGGCGATCATCTGGACCGTCACGCCGACACCCACCCACACGCCTACACCGCTGCCGACGCCCACGCCCAGCCCCACCCTTCCCCTCTCGCCGACAGAAATCGGCGTCGGTGTGCGGGTGCGGGTAAGTGGAACCGGAGCGGCCGGGCTGAACATTCGCGCATTGCCGGGCACCGCCGCCGAACGCCTCTACATCGCCACAGAAGGCGAGGTGTTCCTTGTCGCTTCCGGGCCGACGGTTGCCGATGGCTTTACGTGGTGGTTTCTGCGCGATGAGGCCAATCCACAACGTGAGGGCTGGGCCGTCGCCGATTACCTGGTCGTCGCGCCGTAATGTCAATGGATTAAACAGATGGCACGGATTTGTGCTGATGTCCGCTAAATTTGTTGAAGATGCTTTCGGAGGTGATATGGATCGAGAAATCGCCTTGCGTGCCGAAAAACTCCGCGAAGAAATCAACTATCACAACTACCGCTATTACGTGCTGGATAGCCCGGTGATCAGCGATGCGCAGTTCGACGCACTGATGGACGAGCTGCGTGCCATCGAGCAGGCGCACCCGGAGTTGATCACGCCGGATTCACCTACACAGCGGGTCGGTGGCGCGCCCGCCGAGGGATTCGAGAAGGTTGCGCACCCCGCTCCCATCCTCAGCCTGGACAAAGTCACCAGCCGCGAAGAACTCTTTGCCTGGCATACGCGCATCAGCAAGCTGCTCCCCGACAATGCCCCACCCCTGGCTTACACCGTCGAACCGAAATTCGACGGGCTGACGGTGGTGCTGCACTACCGCCGGGGTCAGCTCGTGCTCGGTGCGACGCGCGGTGATGGGCAGATCGGCGAGGACATCACGGCAAACCTGCGCACGGTCAAAACATTACCCCTGCGCATCCCCGTAGATCCCGACGGCCCACAACCTCCGTCGTATCTGGTGGTGCGCGGCGAAGTGCTCATCCTGCTCAAGGACTTCGACACCCTCAACGAGCGGCTGATCGAAGCCGGCGAGTCGCCCTTCGCCAACCCGCGCAATGCCGCTGCCGGTTCACTGCGGCAGCTCGATCCCACCATCACCGCCCGGCGGCCACTGCACCTGTATGCCTACAACATCGTCACGGCAGATGGGCCGATCCCGGAGACGCAACACGGCACCCTGGATTACCTGCGCGAGCTAGGCTTTCCCCTGCCGGACGAAATTGCCTTTTTCGACAACCTGGACGCCGTCGCCGACTACTGCGAATCCATGCACAGCCGACGGGATAAACTCGCCTACGAAGCCGACGGTCTGGTCATCAAGATTGACGATCTGGCGACGCAAACGGCGCTCGGGGTCGTAGGTGGCCGGCCGCGTGGCGCAGTGGCCTACAAGTTCCCGGCGCAGGAGGCCACCACCCGCCTCGTGGACGTGGAGTTTTCCGTCGGGCGGACGGGCGTCATCACGCCCACGGCAATGCTGGAGCCGGTGCCCATCGCCGGGGTGACGGTAAGCCGCGCCTCTCTGCACAACTTCGACTTCATCACCGAGCGCGATATCCGCATCGGCGACCGCGTGCTCGTCAAACGCGCCGGTGATGTGATCCCTTACGTCGCCGGGCCGATTGTGGATGTCCGCGACGGCAGCGAGCGTCCCATCACACCGCCGACAGTATGTCCGGCGTGCGGCGATCCCATCGTCCACCCGGAAGGCGAAATCGCCTACTACTGCATCAATGCCGCATGTCCGGCGCAACTGGTGCAGAAACTCACCTACTTCACCCACGTGCTCGACATCGAAGGATTGGGGGAGCGCACCGCCGTGCAACTGGTAGAACAACGTCTGGTCACCGACCCCGCCGATCTCTACTATCTCACCAAAGAGGCGCTGCTCACACTCGAAGGCTTTGCCGACAAAAAAGCCGACAATCTGCTCGCCGCCATCGCACAGGCCAAAGACCGGCCTTACGATCGGGTGCTGGCCGCGCTGGGGATCCGTGGCGTAGGGACGACGGTGGCCGGCGTGCTGGCGCAAGCGTTCCCGTCGCTGGACGCGCTGGCTGCGGCGGACGCGGAAAGCATCGCCAGCGTGGAAGGCATCGGCCCCATCACCGCACAGAACATCCTGACCTGGTTCGCACACACCCACAACCGCGATATGGTTGAAAAATTGCGCCGCGCCGGCCTGAAGCTATCCGCAGAGGTCAAAGTGGCCGCGGGAGCGCAACCGCTTGCCGGCCTCACTTTTGTCATCACCGGCACGCTTTCCCACCCCAGAGATGAAGTGGCCGCGTGGATCGAATCCCTGGGCGGCAAGGTCAGCGGGTCGGTGAGCCAGAAGACCAGTTATCTCATCGTCGGCGCGGATCCCGGCGGCAGTAAGTACAATCGCGCGCAGGCGCTCAACACGCCGATGCTTACGGAGGAACAACTTTACGCGCTGGCAGGCGCGCGTCTGTGAAAGCGCACTCCAAACGTAGGATTTTATCTATAGCAACGGGGAACTGGCGTTCCCCTCGAAGCAAGAAAGGGGCTGGCGTTCCCCTCGAAGCAAGAAAGTAACTTTATATGGCTTCGAGCGGATCGGCAG
>DAOSNS010000035.1:32471-52375 GCA_035373625.1 Anaerolineae bacterium
TCGAAGCAAGAAAGTAACTTTATATGGCTTCGAGCGGATCGGCAGATCCGCGTTTCTCAAGCAACGGGGAACTGGCGTTCCCCTCGAAGCAAGAAAGGGACTGGTGTTCCCCTCGAAGCAAGAAAGTAACTTTATATGGCTTCGAGCGGATCGGCAGATCCGCGTTTCTCAAGCAACGGGGAACTGGCGTTCCCCTCGAAGCAAGAAAGGGGCTGGCGTTCACCTCGAAGCAAGAAAACTTTATATGGCTTCGAGCGGATCGGCAGATCCGCGTTTCTCAAGCAGCGGGGAACTGGCGTTCCCCTCGAGGCAAGAAAGGGACTGGCGTTCCCCTCGAAGCAAGAATGATAAGGCCCTGCACAATATAGGGGATGTCACTTGCGCCTTTCCAGGCTTGAAGGTATCATCAGCAGTAAAGATTCACAGCCGCGAGAGGCTTGTCAGCGGTTGGATGGACATAACGTTCAAACGTTCCAACGGATTCTCAAGGGAGGTAGATTATGGGACTATCAAGCAGAGCACAGGCAGGCTCACCGCTTCAGACGCACAAAGTTCAGGTTGCCAACGATTTACTCTGGGTGACCGGTGAACTGGAAACATTGGGGACGCCGCACAACTACATCAACCAGGACGGGATGGATTTTCTGAAGCTCAATGACCCGCACATCGTCCCATGGGCCTTTTCGGGCTTGCCCTCAAGCCATGCGCCGCTGATCGTTCTCAGCCGTAATCGCATTCAATTGATGATTTTCACACAAGAAGAGTCTTTGGCGACATTCCGCCCTGCCCCTAAAACGGGCCTGGTGATGCTGCACCTGCCCCTCGCCATTGTCAGGGGCAATGTCCCCTTCCTCGGCGAGGCCAAAGTCCACAACTTCCTAGATTTCTGGAAGGGACTCTTCTTCCCGGTCACCGACGCAGAGATGTATTTCCTGGCCGGTGGGGCGGAGCAGTTGCCGACGCAGGCGCGTTTGATCTACGTGAACCGCCATCTGCTGCAAAGTTACATCGGCGGCTAAAGGATTTTCCGGCCACAATGCGTATACCCGATGGGCGGGAATGTCCCTACTACTACGGTGGGTATCACCGGCGTGCTGCAGAGAAGGCGGCATGTCGCCTGTTGGAAGGGCAACCTGACGCGCAACGTTGGACGCCGGCTTTGTGCGCTACGTGCAGCGTCCCCGACATCCGCCGCGCCAATGGCTGCGCAGCGATGATCTTGCACGTCCGTATCGGCGGGGGCGGATGGCGTTTCTGGGAAGGCAAGCGCATGCGCGTCCATGCGACGTGTACCCGCAGCCAGACGCCGGTATCGAATCCCTACGTCGGCTGTGGCCTGTGTCATGAAAGCTACACATTCGTCGTCGCGCCAGAGCCGGACAAAGACAAAATCTCCGCAGATTAAGCGGATTGAGCAGATTATCCACCCATAAAACTAACGACTACCTGACTAACGACCACCTGACTAACGACTACCTGACTAACGACCACCTGACTAACGACTACCCGACTAACGACTACCTGACTAACGACTATCAAACAACAAGGAGAAATGTATGTTGGCAGAATCTATCCCTATCGGCATCATTGGCGGCTCAGGACTGTACCAGATGGACGGCCTGGAAGACATCCACGAAATCCGCGTGACCACGCCGTTTGGCGATCCCAGCGACGCACTCATTGCCGGCACCATCGCCGGCGTATCGGTTGTCTTCCTGCCGCGTCATGGCCGTGGCCATATCCACACGCCGACCGAAGTTCCTTACCGCGCGAACATCTACGCGCTCAAAAAACTCGGCGTACAAAAGATCATCAGTGTCTCCGCGTGTGGCTCACTGCGCGAAGACCTGCACCCGGGCGAGGTCGTCGTCCCCGATCAAGTCTTCGACTTCACCAAAAATCGCGTCAGCTCATTCTTCGGCGACGGCCTGGTCGCACATATCTCGGTCGCCGAGCCATTCTGCCCGGCGATGTCGGCACTGCTGGCCGACGCCATCGCAGCGGCTGGCGGCACCGTGCATCGCGGCGGGACCTTTATCACCATCGAGGGTCCACGCTTCAGCACCAAGGGCGAGAGCTTCGTCTACCGTCGGTGGGGTATGGATATCATCGGCATGACAGCCTGCCCGGAAGCCTTCCTGGCCCGCGAAGCCGGTATATGCTATGCGACAATGGCACACATCACCGATTACGATGTCTGGCACGCGAGCGAGGAAGCCGTTACCGTCGAGATGGTGATTCAGGTGTTGAACAAAAATATCGGCCTGGCGCAACGCGCTATCAAGTTGCTTGTGCCGCGTCTGGTCGCCGCAGAGACGGATTGTCACTGTGCGCAAGCCCTGGAAACCGCCGTCATCACCGCCCACGACCGGGTGCCGCCGGCGACCCGTGAGAAATTGCGTCTGCTTGGAGAACCATATCTGGCATAAATGATGACCTGGCCAGTCCGCAAGCGGGGAACAGTACCGGCCTCCTTCAGGCTTTTGATGGTCCTGGCCGCCTGCTTTGTCATCGTAGGGGCCGTGACGCTGTACCTCGCGGCCCCCACGCCTGCGCTCTCTCCCTGGCACCTGGTCGCCCTGGTGCTCGGTTGGGGAATTGCGTGGGGCGCGAGTGATGCCCTGCTACAGAAAAAACTCCCCGGCGCCGATCCGTTTATCGTGCCTATCGTCAGTCTGCTGACCGGGTGGGGACTGTTATTGCTGGCGCGACTGGCGCCCACATTCCTGCTGCGCCAAATCCTCTGGCTCGGCCTCAGTTGCGGCGCGCTGTGTGGTGTCGCGCTGCTCCCCGCCCTGCCGCGACTGCTGCGGCGCTATCGGTATACCTTGCTGGCTGCCGGTTTATTGCTCCTGGGAGCGACTTTCTTCTTCGGTGTCAACCCTTCAGGCTACGGGCAACAGCTCTGGTTGGGCGGCTTCGGCATTTATTTCCAGCCCTCAGAATTGCTCAAACTGCTTCTGATCGTCTATCTGGCCGCTTACCTTTCCGACCGGCGCAATATGGTGCAACAGCCGGGGCGGGGCAAGGCGCTGTGGATCGCCATTCTCGGTCCTATGCTTGTCATGGTCGGCCTGGCGTTGCTGCTGCTAGGGTGGCAGCAAGACCTGGGGGGCGCGCTGCTCTTCTACCTGACCTTCGTGGCCATGCTCTATCTGGCGTGGGGCAAAGGCTGGCATGTCGCCGTCAGCTTGCTGCTGTTCATGCCCGTCGCGCTGGCAGGCTATGTGCTTTCCGCTCGCGTCGCCATGCGGGTGAGCATCTGGTTGAACCCCTGGGCGCCCGAACAGGCCGACCGCGCTTTCCAGATTTTACAGTCCTTGTTCGCCCTTGCTTCCGGCGGGCTGTTTGGACAGGGACTGGGGCAGGGGTTACCCACCCTCATCCCCGCCGTACATACCGATTTCGTCTATGCCGCACTGGTCGAAGAGTTTGGGTTGACCGGCGCAGTCGCCCTCACACTTCTCCTGGGACTGCTGATCTATCGAGGAATCGCGCTGGCCCAAAAGGCCGAGGCCCCCTTTGAATCGCTGTTGGCCGGAGGCATCACGGCATTGTTCGCCATCCAAACGTGGGTGATCGCCGGCGGCAACGCCAAGCTCATCCCCATCACCGGCGTCACCCTGCCCTTCCTGAGCTACGGGGGGTCCTCCCTGCTCACTATGTTCCTGGCAGTAGGATTGCTGTTAAACATCTCCGCGCCGCACCCCAAAACGATTACCCTGAGCCTTGCTGCGCCTGCCATCCTCCCCTTGTCAAAGACAGCAGGATACCTGGGACGTGCACTGCTATTGCTGCTGACGAGCGTTGTCCTCATCACTGGCGACTGGAGTGTACTCCGCGCCGAGGAATTGCGCAACTACCTCACCAACCCGCGCCGCATTCTGGCCGAATCCCGCATCCAGCGCGGACGCATCCTCGACCGCAACGGCGTACCACTGGCCGACATCAGCGTAGACAAAGCCGGCTACGTCACCCGCACCTACCCCGTCCCCGAAGCCGCTCCGGTCGTCGGCTATGCCACCTTGCAATACGGTAACGCTGCCATTGAAGCTGCCTGCGACGCCCGATTGCGCGGTGATATCGGGCGCACCCCCTGGCAAAACGTTTGGGCGGGACTGTTACATCAGACATCCACAGGCCGTGACGTGCGCCTGACAATTGACGCGCGCCTGCAACGAAAAGCGCAACAACTGCTAAAGGATTATCAGGGCGCAGCGGTGCTGGTGGATACGCGCACCGGCGATATCCTGGCCCTGGCAGCATCGCCGATCTACACCTCCGCTACGGTCGCAGAAAACTGGGAGAGCCTGTACAATGCGCCGGATGCGCCCTTGCTCAACCGGGCAACGCAAGGGCTGGCGCAGCCCGGTGCCATCCTGGAAACCGTACTGCTGGAAGCAATGCTCCGCGAAAGCGCCACGACTGCACCCGCACAACCGCTGATTGCGCCAGTGCAGGTCAACGGCGAAACTCTTGTCTGTGCTCAGACGCCTGCCGACAACACATGGGAATCCGCCCTGGCGGGCGCATGCCCGGCGCCCTTTGCGGCGGTGGGCAAACAGTTGGGCGTAGCGCATCTCGCCGAAGCCTTCAAACGTTGGGGGCTGACCGATGCACCGCCCCTGGAAATCCCCACGGTGGCCAGCGCGTGGGATGTCACCACCGCCGACGCAGTTCGCGAAGCCGTCGGCCAGGGCAATTTGCTGGTGACGCCGTTACAAATGGTCAATGTTGCCGTGGCGGTGGGCAGCGGCGGTGAGCGCACGAATTTGCGTCTGCTGCTGAAGCCCCAAATCGGCTGCGCGCCCTCGGCGAGTCCCGTCAGCGTGCGAATCACCACACCGGACATCGCCGCCTACATTCTGGAATTATGGCCACGCTACGGTGAATCCGTCGGACATATCGGCGAGGCGCTGGCCGGCCCTGAGCGCACCCAGACATGGTTCATCGGCCTCAATTCGGTGGAAGTCCCCCGCTATGCCGTCGTCGTGCTGATCGAAAACGCACCGCAGCGACAAACGCCGGCCCAGATCGGCGAGCAACTTCTCAAACAGGCTGTCAATCCGTAAATATCGTTCGCACCGACACAAAAGCACCATAGACAACCGCTTTCTTACTCGGAACGCAATCCTGGTTAATTTCTAACTCTAAAGCCCTTTTAGGTTTGACAAACGACAATTCTTACATATTATAGTAATTGAAACCATACGAATTTTAGTTTCCGATCACCGCCTCACAAGTAGATGCAAGGAGTACATGATGAGCGATACAATTTTACTGATCGAAGATGACGAGGCCCTGGCGCAACTGGTGCAACTCCTCCTGGAGCGCGCCGGCTACACGGTCAAATCGGCCAGCAATGGCGAAGCTGGCCTGGAACTGGCGCGAGAATCCCCCCCTGACCTGGTGCTACTGGATATCCTGATGCCGGACATGGATGGCTGGCACGTCTACGAGGCGTTACGCCGCATCACCGATGTACCGGTGCTCTTCCTGACTGCCCTGGGTGACGAGCACAATATTGCCTACGGGCTGGGTCTGGGCGCCGATGACTACATCGTCAAGCCCTTCGGCTACAAAGAGTTGGTGACGCGGGTCAAAGCCGCCTTGTCGCGCGCCCGTCGCGCTCGTGGTGAACAGACCACCTTCCAGACCGGCGACCTTTGGGTCAACCTGGATACGCACGAAGTCCGGGTTGGCAACCGCGTAGTCAACCTCACCCCCACCGAGTTCCAGTTGCTTTCAGCGCTCATTCAGGACTCCGGGCGCACCGTCAATCACGACACCTTGCTACGACGAGTATGGGGTGCCGAATACTCCAACCGCCGCGATTACCTCAAACTCTATATCTGGTATCTGCGGCAAAAGATCGAAGAGGATCCGCGCAATCCCAGGTACGTCATCAGCGAACGCGGGCAAGGGTACCGGCTGGTGATGGAATCCCCGGCCCAATAGGAGCAGGACGTGCTGCTTTTCAAGCTCTCCCAGCCGCCACAAGCCTGGAAATTCGACCTGCTTTCGGCGCTCATCGGCGCCATCCTGGCCCTGCTCCTTGCCTTTGCGGTGTACCAACAACGCGAGAGAATCAAGCGTCTGGGTTTGAAATTGTGGTCCCCCCTGGTGAACTTGCGTAACCGTGCCCAGGCCAGCCAGGAGGAGCGATATATCGGCGCGTTGCAAGAAGCGCTCAAAGAGCTGCTACTTTTCACCCCCGCGGATCCAACTGCCATCTTTCAGCCGCCGACCTTTGCGGCGCCGCCTCCCCTGCCAGCCAGCATAGACCCGAAAAGCGATACACTTATCCCGGAGCCACTCACCATCACCTTCGCACACCTCACCGACGGTTACCCCAAGTTGATCATAACCGGTCCCCAGGCATCAGGACGCACGATGGCCCTGGCTATGCTGGTATGGCAAACGGTGCAACGGGCCGGAAAAAAACGCCCCTACGAGCGTTTCCCGATCTGGATAGACCTCAAGCAATGGAAGAACATGCCCCGTGGACAGACACTGCCGCCGCTCGAGCGACTGGTGCAATTGGCCGGGCTGTTTATGCCGTCCCTGATCCCTAAGTGGGCGATGACCCACCTGCGCAACGAACCATCGCTGATCCTGGTGGATAACTGGGACATTCTCCCCCCCGACGAACGCCATGTCGTCGCCCGCTGGATTGCCGAAGTCAGCCAAAGCCTGCCCAAAAGCTGCTGGCTGGTCGCCAGTGGGGAAACCGGCTACGGCGCTTTGGTGGAAAACGGCTTCGTCCCTCTGGAAATCGTTCCACCCTCCGGTGAAACCACCGTCACGGCGCTATACAATGGTTGGGCGCGCTTGTTGAAGATGGAAACGCACACACCATCTGAAGAAGTGTTGCCCACCCTCATCTGGGCCACGGAGGCCGGCGCGTCGCTGCTGGAACTCACCATCCGCATCATCGTCTACATGCAAACGCAACAGCTTCCCCTTCGTCCTGTGGACGTTCTGGATCGTTTCCTGGATAACTGCATCCCCACCCCCAATCTGGGTGAAGGGCAGGCAGATCTGGTTGAACAAGCGCGGGTGCTGACATTGGATGCCCTCAGCCACCTGGCGAAAATCCACCGGCTTGAGGGGCGCGCCTTCTCGCAGCAGGAAATCTACGATTTCATCGGGACATTGCTGCCTGATGATGCCGCAGCTTCCAAACTCGAGGGCGCGGTGCGCCGTATGCTCTTCGATACCCACCTCTTGCAGCGTGAAGGGAAGCTCTGGGCGCCCGCACACTATGTCTGGGATGATTTTCTCACCGCCTGGGCACTCACCGAAGACCCCATCGGCGCGGATATGGCGAAGACCCATCTCAACGATCCTACCTGGGCGCTGCTCCTGGAATTTTACGCCGGGCTGGAGGATGTGACGCCGTTGGTGAATATGCTGTTCAACGATGCCCTCACCTACGGTAACTTCGAAAGCCTTTTGCGCGCGGCCCGTTGGGGCATCCTCGCTCCCGAAGATGCCCCCTGGCGCAAATCCCTGATGAAAGTCCTCGCGCAAACATTTACCGATGCCGAGATAGATAAAGCTATGCGTCTGCGCATCGGACACGCACTGGCCCTCAACGGTGGAGAGGGCGCACGGGCTTTCTTCATTCAAGTCCTGCGGCAACCCGCAGTGGCCATCCGCGCTGCCGCATTGCGCGGTCTGGGGTGGACGGGGTCGCCACGGGAGATGCCGTTGTTCAAAGGGGCTTTGCAAGACCCCGACCTGGAAATCCGCCAAAGCGCCATCAAGGCCCTGGGAGATATGGGAACGCCGGGCGCAGCGCGCATGCTCCAGGATGCCATGTTCGAGGCAGACGAGCAATTGCTGCCCGCCATTGCCGAAGCATTGTCCAAAACCCCAGAGGGTCTTAATGTGCTAAAACAAGCGGCAGACGATGAATCGCTCTTAATCCGGCGGACCGCAGCGCAAGGACTGAGTCAGGTCAACCAACCATGGGCCATCGAAATGCTGCAACACATGGCCCGCGAAGACAAAGAGTGGGTGGTGCGCTCTGCAGCAGAAATAGGACTGAATGTCATCAAAGAACAGACTGAAAACCAGGCCGTTGTTCCGGCGCCGCCGGCGGTAGATCAAATGGAGTGGCTCATCACGTGGGCTGCGAAGCAAGGCTTAGGGCTAGGCGTGGGAGCGGCGGCGCTGGCGATGTTGGAGCGTGCCATCACCCAGGGGGATCCGACGGCCAAGATTCTGGGCGCGCTCACCCTGATGCACATCGGATGCGAAAACCACCTGGCGTTGCTGGAGCCATTGCAGCAAGATTATGATGTGGCCGTCCGTCACGTGGCCAAATACGCGCTGCAATGTATCCAAAAACGCTATTACGTCTATCGCGGAGCATAGCCAAACCCAAACCGATAGCATAACCCAAACCGCCGGAATAGACGATCCGGCGGTTTGTTTTGTGACAGCTCAGTCTCCGATTTCCCCAACAGGTGGCGACCAATCCAGCGTGTAGCCGTCACCCCGCAGCAGCTCCCAGGTCAGCGTGCGATACGCCAGCGCCCCCGAAGAACGCGGAGCATAGAAAACCCCCGGTTCGCCAAAACTCGGCGCCTCACTCAGGCGCACGCTGCGCGGGATGATTGCCTCAAAGACCTGGCGGGGGAAATGCTTGCGAATCTCCTCGGCCACCTGACGCGACAGGGTAGTGCGGCTATCGTACATCGTCAGCACCACGCCGCGCAACGTCAACGCAGGATTGAGGCCGCGTTGCACCAGCGAGATAGTGCGCATCAACTGCGCCAGCCCTTCCAGAGCCAGATACTCG
This sequence comes from Anaerolineae bacterium, assembly GCA_035373625.1. Taxonomy (GTDB): domain Bacteria; phylum Chloroflexota; class Anaerolineae; order B4-G1; family SLSP01; genus DSWT01. The sequence continues at coordinate 41,281 of DAOSNS010000035.1, forward strand.
CATTGCACCGGCACGATGACCGCATGGGCAGCGCTCAGCGCGTTCACGGTAAGCACGCCCAAACTGGGCGGGGAATCAATGAGCAGATAATCGTAATCGTCAATGGGCGCGAGGATGCGTTTGAGATGTTCGGCGCGCTCACGCGGATCCTCCGCGCGGTTCAGCTCGACCGTAGCCCCGGCCAGCGCCGGCGCGCTCGGCAAAATGTCGAGACCCGACCAGCGTGTGCCACGAATGACTTCGGTGACGCTTTGTTCGCCCACCAGCACATTGTAAATAGAAGAGGGCAGAGTGCGCGGATCCACTCCCAGGCATGTCGTCGCATTGCTCTGCGGATCAATGTCCACAAGCAACACTCGACGGCCCCAATCGGCCATAGCCGCCGCGATGTTGACCACAGTGGTCGTCTTGCCGACGCCGCCTTTCTGATTGGTGAACGTGTAAACCCGGGTCATCTTCAAACCTCAACCCTATGCCACGCTCAAAAGGCAAAATCCCGCGAACATACAGCGATCTCATCGGGACGCGGCGCCGAGGCCAGCCCTACCCGCGTGACCGAGTACGCCGCCAGACAAGCCGCATAGCGCGCCGCCGGGAAGGGTGCAGCCCCCGAAGCCAGTGCGATGAAGAAAGCCGTGGCGAAAATATCCCCGGCGCCTGTCGGGTCCACCTGCGTCACCGGAACGGCGGGGAACGGCATGGGCACACCATCCACAAAAAGCGTGCCCCCGTCCCAACCACACGTCACCACGAGAATCCGCGTCTGCCGGGCAAAATGGGACGCCAGATCCCAATCGCCGCCGATGTCTTCGATGCTCAGCACCACCGCAGAGGCCAGAGGCAGAAGGTATGCGGCCTCGGCCCACGGGATGGGGAAAATGCGCCCGTGCGCGTCGCTATCCCGCATCCAGCCCTGTGGGGTGATGCCGACAAACGCTTTACCGGCAAACAGCCCGGCCAGGGCGGGGACACATTCGCGCATAATGGGGCCGATGTGGACAATGGGACTGTCCAGCCATGCCTGGGGCACGGCCAGAGGCGTCAAAGGAGAGGCAAAAGAGTAGACGTATTGTTCGCGGTGTCCGTCTACGTACACGTTTTCAAATGTCGTTGTTGCCGCAGCCGGATAGCGGACCAGTGCCGCGACACGCTCCAGTGGGGCAAGATTCGCGTCTGCGCCGACGCTCGTCACGATACCGACCGTGCGCCCTAACGCGGCCGCGGTCAGCGAGGCATACGAAACCGTGCCCCCCAGAACGCGCCCCCCGTCGGGCAGAATATCGTGGGCGACATGCCCGATGACCAGGTAATCAATCGGCGCAAGAACCCGCTCCATCAGCCTGCTTTTTTCTCCGGCATGATCGTGATCGCCCGCGCGTCCCCTTTGCCGACGCTTTCAGTCTTCACCCGCTTGTCTTTGCGCAAGACCATGTGAATCACGCGCCGCTCGTGGGCCGGCATGGGCTTCATCCGCACCATGCGCCCTGACTGTACGGCTTGATCTGCCATTTTGCGCGCCAGCGCTTCAAGGCTACGCTGCCGACGCTTGCGATAGCCATCGGCATCCAGGACCACATTGTAATCCCCTTCGATCTGGTGATGCAACAGGGTACGGAACAAATATTGTACGGCTTCCAGCGTTTGCGCGCGCGGGCCAACCAGAACATTGGCATCCTTGCCATACAGCGATATCCACAAAGACGGGCGGTCTTCCTGCTCCCAGCTTATGGAGTACTGGACGCTCAGTCCGGCCAGCAGATGGTCCGCGACATCACTGGCCACTTTCTCGATCAAACCACGGTCCAGATTATCAGAGGTTTGTTCCCCACGAGGACGACCGGCCGGTTTCTCCGAAGCCGGCTCAGTGACGGGTTGGGGTTGGGGTTTGGGTTTAGGTTTGGGTTTGGATTTAGCCGTCGGTTTTTGGGGGACAGGCGCCGCCACGGCAGGCACAGCCACGGTCGGGGGTTCTACGGCAGGTGTCGGCGCAGGCGCAGGCGCGACTTCGGCAATCGGCTCAGGGGCGGCTTCAACAATCGGCTCAGCAGGTGGCGGTACCATGGCCGGCTCAGGTTGAGATTGTGGCTGTGGTATGGCCGGTTCAGGCCGCCGACGTGTGACACGCACCCGCGCCTCACGTGCCCCGATTCCCAGGAAACCCCGTTTGCCTTCATCCAAAACCTGGATTTCAACTTCATCGCGCGTTGCCACCAAACGGGTCAATCCGAGGATGATCGCTTCATCCACAGAAGCCGCGGCGACCACGATTGATTCTTCAGGCGACATGCAATAACCTCCTGAAAATAGTCGTCAGTCTTCAGTCCAGAAGTCAGACAGAGTAGCCAGGCTACGTTTTCTTAACGCCGTCCGGCAAACGTTTGGTCGGAACAGGTTTTTTATCGTCCGTCGGTGGCGTGGGATAGGTATAATACTCACGGAAGACATAGTATTGCAGGATACCGATGAGGTTGGTGATCAGGAAATAAATCGCCAACCCCGAAGCATACGTCAACGAGAAGAATCCCATCATCAGCGGCATCATTAACAACATCTGCTTGTTCATCGCCTCGGTTTGCGGATCCAGAGCCGGCGGGGTGATCAGCTTCTGATACAGCCACGAGGTAAAGACGACCAGGAGTGGCAGTATATAAAAGCTATCGGGTAGGGCCAGGTCCAGCCAGAGGAAGCGGCTTTTCAAAGGGATGAGCGAGCTAAAACTCGGAATCCAGCGGTAAATGTCCTGCGGCAGCTCCAACAATTGCAAAGGTGTACTGGCTAAGACGCGGATGATGCCTTGATAAAGGCCAATCATCAGCGGCAACTGGATCAACGTCGGCAAACAACCACCGAGGGGGTTGATCCCCAGTTTGCGCTGCTCTTCCATCAACTTCTGCGGGTCGTCCTTGTACTTTTTCTGGATTTCCATCAGCTTGGGACGCAGCTCCTGTTGCTGACGCGCCGACTTTTGCTGTTTCAGCATCAACGGCGTGACGGCAATACGCAGCAGCAGGGTCAGCAAGGTGACGGCAACGATAGTTTCATGTCCCAGGAATTTGTAGAAGAGCAATAACAAATTGATAATCGGCCTGATGATGAGCGTATCCCACACGTTCTTTCTCCCTTAAAAACAGGTTATTTCGCCTGAGTGGGCGGATAGACCCACACAGGTTTGCCGGTTTCCATATCAAACGCCTTGATCCGTTCGGTCGTCAGAATGGGCATAGCATACAGGCGCACGCCGTCCGTCACCAGGTCGCCGGGCAGACGCCCAGGATTACGTTCGGGGGCTCCCCAATTCATCTCCATGCCGGTCTGCGTATCCAACGCATGGATCACGCCTTTCTCATAGCCGGCAACGAAAAGCCGGCTGTTATCCGCATTGAGCACCGGGCGACTACGCAGCACATCATCAATGACCGCCGGTTTATCCCACACGAGCTGGCGCGTTTCTGTATCCAGGGCATAGACGTGCCCACCGACATCCGCAAAATACATGACCGCCCCGTCAACCAGGGGGGTAGCCCATAGCCAGTCTTGCGCCTCAAATGTCCAGATAATTTGATGAGTTGATGGATCAATCTGATAGAGTTTGGAGGTGAAGTCACCCACCCACAAAGCGCCGTCCAGAAAGATCGGGGTGGCAGCAATCGCGCCGCCCAACTCCAGCTTCCACTTCTCGCCGCCCGTGGCGACATCCAGCGCGTAAAGCGTGTGATCCAGGGAAGCAATATAGACGGTATCCTCGACGACCAGCGGGGTGGCCCACACCCGGTCTTTTGCGGGGAAAGTCCACACCAGCGTGCCATCGTCGAGATCGAGCGCGTAGACGTTGCCGTCGCCGTTACCGATGATGAACTTCCCATCCACTACCACACCGCTGCCGACATACTGTCCTTTGGCTTGGGCAAACGTCCACAGCAAATCAGGGCGTTCGGCGCGCGATTCACCCAACGCCAGAGCGTAGACCGTCTTATCTTTGTAACCGGCAATCAGCAGCAGGCCATGCGCCCCGTAATCCTCGGCCAAAACCGGGGTTGAATAGAAAGGACGGATGTTCTTGTCAGATTCATCAGGGAAGCTCCACAGGAGTTTGCCGGTTTCAGCATTGAGGGCCTGCACGCGCTCCAGATTCGCGGCGTAGATGATCCCCTCATCTACGATCATACCGGGCCAGCTCTCATGGCGCAAACCGCCGGCGCAGCCACTCAGCACAAAAAACAACAGCAGCAACGCAGCGATGGCCCGCCGACCACCGCGCCGCGTTTTTCCTCGTTGATCGAGGCGGTCAATGGGAGTCCGCCACAAATGCATATTGCCTCCACTAAAAGTCTTGAGTCTGATCATCAAATTCGGTTAGCGCGTCGCCATAAGTTACGGAACGTATAAGAGTTGATCTCAGGCTCAAGGCACAGGATCATAGCCACCCGGGTTGAAGGGGTGGCAGCGCGCCAGACGTTTAAGCCCCATCCAGCCACCTTTGATAAGGCCATAACGCTCAATCGCCTCGTAGGTATAGTGCGAGCACGTCGGCGTAAAACGACAAGATGGGGGAAAACAGGGTGAGATGAAACGCTGATAGAAACGCAACAGCCACAACGCGCATGTTTTCATCGGTCGTTACCGTCCGGTGGGGATACCCACAATCCTGCCAAACTCAACATCTGACGCAGGGCATTTTCAACCTGAGGTTCTTTCGCCTCAACAATCGGGGCACGCGCTACTAACACCAAATCCCATCCATGTCCGATGTATGCATACAGACGACGCGCAGCCTCGCGCAACAAACGCCGCGCGCGATTGCGCGCCACCGCGTTGCCGATCTTGCGGCTGGCGGTAATCCCGACACGCACGCGCTGAAAATCGTTGGGAAGCGCCCATAGAATAAGCAAAGGATGCGCCCACGACCGTCCCTCAGACCAGACACGGCGAAAATCTTCTGGACGGCGCAGGCGCATTGTTTTGTGCCAACCCTGATGCTCCAACAAGGCAAAGGATCAGCGAGACGACCACACCATCTAGTCGTGACGGCGCGGGCGCTGCGCGGCTTCTTTCCAGTTGATGCGCTTCGCCCCACCCAGGCTCACGGGAATCAACTTGTGGCGGCCCTTCAGGCGACGACGCTTCAAGACATCGCGCCCGGTGCTCGTGCTCATCCGTGCGCGGAAGCCGTGGGTGCGCATCCGTTTGCGCTTTTTCGGTTGATAAGTTCGTTTCGGCATCTTTCTCCACTCCTCTTTTTCCAGATCGTCCCAGCAAGGGACATCAACAGCTCATCAGGCCCCTTACAGTGAAAACCGCGCGGTCACCCGCGTGGTTTTCATCGTCAGCCTTAAAACGTCCACATTATACCTGAAGGGGCGTGTAAGTCAATTCACCGCAGTCGCCATCAGGGCTTTATCATTCTCGTTACAGCAACTTCATCTAGCTTCGAGCGGATCGCCAGATCCGCGTCGCTACTTCATCTAGCTTCGAGCGGATCGCCAGATCCGCGTCGCTACCATCTAGCTTCGAGCGGATCGCCAGATCCGCCAAGAGTGACGAGGCCCAAGCCACGATGTTAGCGACTTGCTTCCCTCTCACAATGGCATTATACTTTGTTTGGTACTTGTGCTACCATAAATGTCCCAACGCGGGAACGTGCTAACGTTCAAACGATTTTCAAGGGGGGAGATTATGACTGAATTACCGCGCCTGCAGGTCAGTTCCAATCGTCGTTTTATCATCACCGAAGCGGGGGATCCGTTTTTCTGGCTTGGTGATACAGCCTGGGAGTTGTTCCATCGGCTGACCCGTGAAGAAGCCGAGCGTTACTTCGCCAACCGGCAAGCCCATCGCTTCACCGTTATCCAGGCTGTCGTACTGGCCGAATTCGATGGCCTTAACACACCCAACGCCTATGGCGAGCGCCCATTACTCGACAATGATCCCACCCGTCCCAACGAAGCGTACTTTGCCTACGTGGATGAGTTAATTCAGATGGCGGCCCGTCATGGCCTCTATATCGGGCTGCTGCCCACGTGGGGCGACAAGGTCACCCAGCAATGGGGAGCAGGACCGGTGGTGTTTAATATGGAAAATGCGGAGGTCTATGGACGTTTCCTCGGCGAGCGCTACCGCAAGCAGAGCAACATCATCTGGATTTTGGGTGGCGACCGGCCCGCCATCTACGAAGGCCACGACGACCGTCCCATCTGGCGGGCAATGGCGGCAGGCATTGATGCCGGCATGGGGCGTCCATCGCTCAAGACGTATCACCCGATGGGCGGACGGTCTACTTCGGCGTGGCTGCACGATGAACCGTGGTTGGATGTGCATATGATGCAGTCAGGCCACGGCGGCGGACGCGATGTGCCGGTGTGGGACTGGGTCACTCACGATTACACGCTCATCCCACCCAAGCCGGTGTTGGATGGAGAACCGAACTACGAGGATCATCCGGTCAACCCGTGGCCGAAGTGGAATCCGATGAGCGGTTATTTCCGCGATCATGATGTGCGCAAGCAAATGTACCGTTCGGTGTTTGCGGGCGCGTGCGGCGTCACCTACGGGCACCATGCCATCTGGCAGTTCGCCGATGAACGCCACGGTTACATCAACTACGCCGACCGGCCCTGGTACGAGGCACTCGACCGACCGGCCGCGCGTCAGGTCAAATACTTGCGTGCGCTCATCGAATCGCGTCCCTACCTCAGCCGCATCCCCGACCAGACGCTGTTACTTTCCGATCCGGGAATCGGCGGGCAGCACATCCGCGCCACCCGCGACGCCGAAGGCCGTTACGCCCTCGTTTATCTGCCACTGCCGTTGCCCGTCACCGTCAACCTCGAAGTTACCGCCGGCACACGAGTGAACGCCTGGTGGTATGCGCCGTGTACCGGCGAAGCTACGTGGATTGGCCAATTCCCCGCAAACGGCATGCAGACCTTTTCACCGCCCGGGCAACATCCCGATTGGGTGCTGGTGCTGGATGATGCAGCCCTCGGTTTCGGGGCGCCGGGACAGTAGATAAGGGAGATTCTCTGGGTCTGATAGTCTCCGGTTGAGTGTTGCTGGCCTGTTTTTAACTTCTCTGTGATGAGAAAAAGCGTCAACACCCGAGGGGGGACTATCCTGCGTCTCTAGTGGTAAAACGGCCTTACCAGGTATGCAGCGCCGTGACCATCGCCTCGACAGCCGCGGCGAAGAAGCGTTCCATCACCGCATCAGGAGCCTGGTACACGCCCCCGAAGGAGCCATCACCTAATAAGGCACGACTGACGGTCGCAGAAGTTCCGGGCAGCAGGGTCACCGGCGGTTTATGACCTTCCGGTACCGGCGCCACACGTGTCAGCCCCGCGAAGTTTTCCGACCAGTTGGCGTGATACTGGGCCAGCCCGGCAGCCTCGGCAACAGCACCGACCGCCGGATGCCGCCACCACTCGAAAAAGGTAATGTGGACCTCAGGCCAGGCCGTGTTCAGCTCGCTGATGAGCGGCCCGAGGATGCCGGTATTGCCGCCATGCCCATTACTCACCAGGATGCGGTGGAAGCCTTGCCGCCGCAGGTTTCCCAGGACCTCGCGGACAACGGTGGCGAAGGTCTCCGGCGACAGGCTGAGGGTGCCGGGGTAGGCCGTAAAGTAGGGTGAAACCCCAAAAGGCAGCGGCGGCGCAATCAATACGCCCTCACGTTCGCAAGCCGCTTCCGCAATCGCCAACGGCACATGGATGTCCGCGAGCACGCTGAGGGTTGCATGTTGCTCACACGCACCGGTGATGACCACCACGCGGTCATCGCGTTGCAAATATGCCTCCACCTGCATCCAGTTCAACGCCGCCAGTAACATGCCCACATTCACCTCACCGTATCAAAACGTGTACGCCGCCCGTGGTCTTCCCGTTGGGCGATCGTTTCCTTGAATTCGGACAGCATGGCTACATCGTGCCGGTACTGGAAAGGCCACATACTCTTCGTGTGAAAAAGCGCCACGCGGTCGCCATCACCAAGACAATGCGACAAATCGGGCTGTAAGCCGGGCATTGCACTCAGGTTGCCGTTGATGAAGGTGATCCCCCGTTCCTCCGTGGGCATCCCCAGATGCGCCAGCAAGTCTTGCATGGTTGTCCCTTCAGGGAGATCGAGATGTTGCAATGCAAAAACATTGTTATCGCTCCCACCATAACGCGCCAACGGCCCATAAAGCCAGACTTCGATGTGAATTGTCCCCATCTCTTTCCCCACTTCCTCTTCACTCATTTCTCTTTACCCATCTCTTCATTACTCACACCAACGCAATCGTCGCCGCAAGGGCAAACTGCGCCAGGTGATAGGTGACCATCACCAGCACGCGCAGAACAGGCGACGGCGTCACAAATTTGTTCCACGCCAGCATGGAATCGGAGGCAAAGAAGAGCGTCGCTCCCAAGCTCACGGTGAAACGCGCAACGGTCGGCCACGCCGGGCGAAACCATGTCGCCCACGCCGAAAAGAGCATCAAGCTGAGGATGGTCGCATAGGCCGCCACGGGCATGCGCATCGCCAGTTGTCCCTGCCGCCGCAATCCCGCCGCGATGCGCGCGTAGAGCCACGCCCCCAGAGCCGCCACAATGATCAACACGACGACCGCGCCGGGCGGTGGCAGTGTGGGATTCAGCCCGATGATGTAACAGACGTGCGCGACGAAAAACGAGAGCAAACCGGGGATAAAGAACTGTTCGCCGGGGAGCATCAGGAACACATCTCCGGCCAGCGAGAAGCACAACCCCAGCACAAAGAACGATGCCAATCGCCCATCCGCCGCGCCGCGTTTCAGTAACCATGCCGCGATGATAACCAGGATCAGCGTCCCCGGCTTGACAATGTACTCCACGCGCTTCTGAGTCCGCGCCACGGCGATCCAGTTCACAATGCCCAGCGCCAACGCCGGAATCAACAGCCATCCACCTTGTGTTAAGAAGTCACGCATCAAGCAATCCTCCTTATTTCAAAATGCAGGGCCTTATCATTCTTGGCGATCCACTCGAAGCCGGTCGAAGTCACTGTAACGAGAATGATAAAGCCCTACTTCAAAATGTCAACGGCTTGAACGGATTTTCTTCTTCCCAACCCGTTTCATCCGTTGATAGACTCAAGTTTATCACAAGTTGTCAATATTGCCTAAGCGGAGCAATTACAATCGAACTATGCCCACGGCTCATCGTACACCCTGACTTATCATTCTTGCCTCGCGGGGAACGCCAGTTCCCCGTTTTTAGCCGATATAGGTTATAAACGCGGACTGGCGATCAGCTCGGAATCAGATGAAGTCGGTAATTGTGATGTAACGAGAATGATAAAAAACGCCTCGTACACAAGGCTTTTGTTGTGCATAAAACATGGTATAGTTGAGGCGAAACGGATTCGTATAACATTCAAACATATTCTCTAAAGGGGGTATCTATGGCATCAGGCTTATCTTTTGAGGAACGTCTCCAACGATTGACCCAGAGCTACACTGCCCTTATCGAGCGCAAGAACAGTATTGACCCCTTCTGGGATAATGGCCTTTTCGACCGTTACATCTATCCGGTGCTCACCGCTGCCCATACACCCCTCTTCTGGCGGTATGACCTTAACCCCGAAACCAACCCTTATTTGATGGAGCGTATGGGCATCAACGCCGTGTTCAACGCCGGGGCACTGGAATTAGACGGCAAGATTCTGCTTGTCTGCCGTGTGGAAGGTTACGACCGCAAGTCCTTTTTTGCCGTTGCCGAAAGCGAGACCGGCATAGACGGCTTTCGCTTTTGGGATTACCCCATCGTCATGCCCGAAACGGACGACCCCGATGTCAACGTTTATGACATGCGCATCACCCAACACGAAGACGGCTGGATTTACGGCGTCTTCTGCACCGAACGCAAGGATCCCAACGCACCGCCCGGCGATCTGAGCAGTGCCATCGCCCAGGCCGGCATTGCCCGCACCCGTGACCTCAAGACCTGGGAACGCCTCGCCGACCTCAAGACAGCCTCGGCGCAACAACGCAACGTCGTCCTGCTGCCGGAATTTGTCCAGGGGAAATACGCTTTCTACACCCGCCCGCAAGATAGTTTCATCGAGGCTGGAACAGGCGGCGGCATCGGGTTTGGGTTGGCGGAAGACATCACCCATGCGGAGATTAAGGAAGAGATTATTGTAGATCCGCGTGCCTACCACACGATCAAGGAGATGAAAAACGGAGCCGGCGCCATCATCAAGACACCTGCGGGCTGGCTGCACATTGCCCACGGTGTGCGCGGTTGCGCGGCGGGGTTGCGCTATGTCCTCTACGCCTTCCTCTGCGCCCTCGACAATCCCGCGCAAGTCCTTTATCGGCCCGGTGGCTACCTGATGGCGCCGGTCGGTGAGGAACGTGTGGGCGATGTCTCCAATGTGCTGTTCTGCAACGGCGCGGTCGCCCGTGAGAACGGCGACCTGTTTATCTACTACGCTTCATCCGACACTCGCATGCATGTAGCGACAACCACGGTGGACAAAATGCTGGATTATGTGATGTACACGCCAGAAGACGGTATGCGCTCCGCTGCCTGCGTCGCTCAGCGCATTGAGTTGATCCGCAAGAACCTGGAATTAACGGATCGCAAGACTATCTGACTAACGAATATCAGGCTATTTTCAAAAGGAGGTTTTGAGATGGAATATCGTTCATTAGGAAGAACAGGTGTGATGGTCAGTCCCTTGTGTCTGGGAGCAATGAACTTCGGCGGTCCAACAGATGAGGCCGAATCCATCGCCATCATCAACCACGCGCTTGACGCCGGCATCAATTTCATTGATACAGCAAATGTTTACAACGGCGGCGAGAGCGAACGCATCGTGGGCAAAGCATTGGCCGAAAACGGCAAGCGCGAGCAGGTGGTGCTGGCGACGAAGGTCCACGGTAAGATGGGGCCTGGCCCGAACGACGAGGGCAATTCGCGTTATCACATCATCAAGGCGTGCGAAGATTCGCTGCGCCGCCTGCAAACCGATCACATTGACCTGTACCAACTGCACCGGCCTGATCTCGTGGTGCCGCAGGATGAAACCCTGCGCGCTTTCGATGATCTGGTGCGTGCGGGCAAAGTGCGCTACA
>DAOSNS010000036.1:0-14143 GCA_035373625.1 Anaerolineae bacterium
TTAGCCGGCTCCATTCTTGCTTCGAGGGGAACGCCAGTTCCCCGTTTTTAGCCGGATTGAGCAACGCGGATCTGGCGATCCGCTCGAAGCTAGATGAGGTCTCTGGCAACCCGCTCGAAGCCAGATGTGGCTGCTTTCTGACCGTGTCCCTATAAGCTGGCACACAAAAAGGGCCTGGAATAATTTCCAGGCCCTCCGGTGTTGTCAACCGTTCAGCCCTGTTTTTTCTTGCCGAACAAGGCTTGCCGTAATTGCGACAGGTCTCCTCCTCGGGAAAGTTGATCGCTTGTCAATAGTCTTATGTCAAAGTTGATTTTGGGAAGCGGCGACCCGTCGCTGCATACCCCTCTCTCCCAGTCAATATGGGGGTAGAAAAACGAGATTGCCTCGTTCAGCCGTTGACTCAAGCGTCCCAGGGCAACATAGCCATCCTGTCCTGCCGGTGCGAGGACGATGAACTGATAGGTGTCGAGTTGTCCGACAAATGGATCGGTGCTGACGATTTCTGTAGCTGTGTTGCGCAGGATCAGCGCGACAGCGCGCAATACATCGTCGTGGGCAACAAAACCGTAAGCGTCGCAGAAAGCCGGCATGCCCAGAAGAGCTACGCCGATGAGCGACAGGTTTCCGTCTGTGATGATCCGTTCGACCTGCTCTTCCACCAGCATTGAGGTGGGCAGGCTGGTGATCGGATCCAGGAACGTGTCCAGATTGCTGCGGCGCAGGACGTTCCGCACACGGAAGCGTAATTCCTGCACATCGAAAGGTTTGGTGATATAGTCCACCGCCCCTAATTGTAAGCCCGTTAACCGATCCATGCGCTCGCGGCGCTCGGTCAGGAAGATGATCGGCGTGTGCTCGGTGCGCCGTTGACTGCGCAGCGCCATGCACACCTCGTACCCATCAATATCGGGCAAGTGAATGTCCAAAACGACCAGATCGGGCAGCGTCTCGGTGGCGATCTTTAGCGCGTCTTGTCCCCAGGCGGCGTGCGAGACCTGGTATCCCACGGAGGAGAAATAGGCGGAAAGCATTTCCGCCGTGTTGGGATCGTCTTCGACGATGAGGATGTGACGAGGAGCCCCATCTTTAGACATTGCGTGTGTCCTAACCGATAGGCTCTTTGTAGACGGCGAAAGTGCAGTTCTGGGCGCCCATCCCAATGCAGGTCAGTTGATCCACGCGGAAGGTGCGGCCACCACTCAACCACCGCAGAGCCTCCTCGATGATGCCGGCAGCGATAAACCCGCCCGGTCGCTCGACCTGCCGTCCCCAACACATGGAACAGCGATCAATGATGTAATGGAAGTGATCGCCACCGGGGTCCTTGACGTAAGAGGTCTGATCGCTCAGCGAGTCAAAGACCTTGGCCACGGCGGGTAAGCCGGCTTTGAGCTTCGCCTGCAACGGCAGAACCTTGAAGGCCAGATCGCTGGCGCCGACCAACGCACCGAAGTTAGCCAGACCTTGCGCGAAAAGCACACGCCCGAGGCGCAACTGCAACCCCCGCCCGCCGCGCGGCCCGTACATTTCCTCAAGGGCCCTGTTCAACGCAGAAATGTAGGCGAAATCAAAGCCTTTATCCATGTTATCGGCAGGGGGATTGTCAATGAATTGCGACAGCCCGGCCATGTTGAGGATGGCGTTCAGTCCATTGCGCCCCATGATCTCTTCAAGCGCATCGAACAAGATCAGACCAAAGCGATTGGGGTAATAGAATCCACTGGGTTCAGGGGTATTAGCCACTGTACAACCTCCTCCGTGCTACAGAATCGTTGAAAGTTCTTCGGCAGCTCGACGCATATCCAAGAAGAGAAGCCCTAATTTGGCTTGTTGTCGAGCTAAGACGGTAAGTACGGCTTCTTCTCCAACAGCGCGAAGGATAACATACCCCTTCTCGCCCCTGACATACACCTCGTCCAACATTCCCCGTCTCAATTCGCTGGCGATGCGCTCGCCCAGTGACAACATTGCCGCTGACATGGCCGAAACGCGATCTTCCTCAACACTTTGGGGAAGGGAAGAGGCGATGGGAAGTCCATCTACACTGATAATAGCGGCTGCCTCAATGTCGGGGCTGCTGGTTTGAAGCTCACGTAGTCGCTCAACCATCCGTTCGTTCCGAGATGTGCTTGCCATGCTATTCGTCCTCCGCCAGGGGATTATACCCCCTTATTGAAAATATACTATTATGAGGTTATGCTGTAAAAAGGTTACCACAGGAATACAACATTGTCAAGACAAGGCTGTAAAATCACACATCGTCTCAAAACCACAGCCACAAACCCTGTTTTTTTGTTTTTGTGCTCTGACTATATTTTAATCGTATTTTTCAGAATAGCAAAATAAGGCACTCATCGGGCCAGAGCCTTATCATTCTTGCTCCAAGGGGAACGCCAGTTCCCCGTTTTAGCTGATAGAAGTTGAAAAATGCGGATCTGGCGATCCGCTCGAAGCCGAATGAAGTTGCTGTAACGAGAATGATAAAGCCTTGCTCATCGGGCAAAGGAGTGTTGTTATTTGTTTGAAACTATGTTATACTACTTTTATTCAGACTCGCCAAGCCGTGACTGCCTTCAGTTCCGGACCGTAGAGCCGCATTTCAATTTCACGAGGAGTAGAGGAGTATGTCTAAAACGCTGTATGTGGGTAATCTGGCATGGGGTACAACCGAAGAAAAGGTCCGTGAACTGCTCGGTCAGTACGGTCCGGTTTTGTCGGTGCGCTGGATCACTGACCGTGAGACGGGACGTTTTCGGGGCTTTTGTTTTGTGGAAATGGACGATGCGAACGCCGATAAGGCCATCAAGGCCCTCAACGGCTTTGAGTGCGATGGCCGTGCCCTGCGGGTGAATGTCGCGGAAGAGCGACAGGAGCGGGACCGACGAGGCGGGCGCGGCGGGAGTGGCGGCGGTGGAAGCGGCGGTGGACGTCGCCGCAGCGGTGGCTACCGCGACCGCGACCGGGACGATCGGGATTCCTCCTGGTAATCTTAGATTGTATTGTGAAACCGCTGAGATGGTGTGCCGTTTCAGCGGTTTTTTTTGACGCATTGAACTGAGGTACATACTATGGATACCTTGCCGTCCATCTGGAAGCAGGCTCAAACGGGCGACCGTGTCGGCGCCAGACGCAAACTGCTCTCGATTCTGCGTGCTAACCCTGAAGACACACAAGCCTGGTTACTTATGGCTGTGTTGTGTGACGATCCGACACAGCAAGCCGATTGTTGCCGCAAAGTCCTGACCCTTGACCCTCAAAACCCACACGCTGCGGCCATGTTGCAAAAGCTACACCCCCCTGCACCAGATGTGAAAATCCCCGATCTTTTCGAGTCTGTCGAGGACATCGAACCCGAGGCCGATGAACCCGCCACGTTCATCCAGGAAGAGCTGACACGTTATGTTATCCATGAACTGGCGAACGAAGCTGACCATGACACTCTGATCCGTTACATCTGTGAAAACGGTGACATGGCCTGGCCTCAGGCGGAAGCATTTGTCGCACGGGTGGCTCTCGAACACGAACAGGAGATCGTCAAACGGCGTAGCCCGTTTATGCTGGTGCTCAGTGTCGCGACGCTTGTGGGCGGCGTGCTGATTGCGTTGGTGAGTGGTTACGCACTATGGACACTTTTTTCCCCACCGGCGCTCCTGCGCCCGGACTACGCAATTTACGGCCTCATCACCGGCCTGGGTATGATTGGCGGGGGCCTGATCGGGATTGTGCGCCTGGTCAAATCGCTGCGCGAGGCTTCTGTTGTGTAATTTGCGGTATAATAACAACGGATTTTTAACCTGGATACTGTAAAATTGGTGGCATAGGGAGGTTGTGTGGCCTATAGCGGACGTTTTGTATTTCCGTTTACTGCCATTGTGGATCAGGAACGCATGAAGCGCGCTCTGATTCTCAATGCGATTAACTCGCGCATCGGCGGCGTGCTCATCCGGGGCGAGCGCGGCACGGCAAAATCTACCGCTGCCCGCGCCCTGGCGGCACTGTTGCCCGATATTGATGTGGTGGCCGGCGATCCTTTCGGCTGTGACCCCGACCAGCCTACGACGTGGTGCACGAACTGCCGCGATCATGCCGCGCAGGGTGAGACCCTCCCGCGCACCACCAGGAAAGTGCCGTTTGTCGAATTGCCGATCGGCGCGACGGAAGACCGTGTGGTGGGCACGCTGGATATCGAGCGGGCCATCCAAAAAGGCGAGCGTCGTTTCGAGCCGGGCGTACTCGCCGCCGCCAACCGAGGAATCTTGTACGTGGACGAGGTCAACCTGCTTGACGATCATATCGTGGATGTGCTGCTGGATGCTGCCGCTATGGGGGTGAACACCGTCGAACGCGAGGGCATTTCCTTTCAACACCCGGCGCGCTTTATTCTGGTGGGGACGATGAATCCCGAAGAAGGCGACCTGCGCCCACAATTGTTGGATCGTTTTGCGTTGTGCGTGGATGTGCAGGGGGTCCGCGACGCGCGGGCGCGCATGGCGATTATGGAACGTAATCTGGCCTTTGAACAGGATCCTGAGGGATTCTATGAGGAATGGAAACCTCAGGAAGCCTTGCTTGCGCAGCGGATCGAAGAGGCACGTTGTCTGTTGCCTGAAGTGCGCTACACCCGTACCGATATGGCCACTATCGCCGAAATGATGGCCGGCCTGGGGGTAGATGGCCACCGCGCCGATCTGGTGATCCTCAAAACCGCCGTGGCGCACGCTGCCTGGGAAGGCCGCCGCCGTATTACGGACCGCGACATTATGCTGGCGGCAGAATTGACGTTGCCCCACCGGCTGAAGCGCAAGCCTTTCGACGAGGTGCAAACCTCCATTGCCGAACTGGATAAAATGGTCGCGGCAGCACGTGACCGGGCCGCCGAGAGTGAGCCGGAGGCGGAAGAAGTTTCTCTTCAAGGCGAACCTGCCGGGGAGGACCGCCCAAAAAAAGTATAGAGGTTGAGGCGCGCGAAGCCGAAAATCAGTCCAACGGCGCGCCTCAACCGCAAGCCTATCCCCAAGATGTACCCAAATGGCCCACCGAAGGGACGTGGTGGGAAGGTGGCAAGGTTATCCAGCCCGGTGAGATTTTCCAGCCTCGCCGCCTGGAGACGTTGCCGGATCGTCGGGTGCGCTCATCCGGCGGCAAGCGTAGCCGTACCCGCACGGACCGCAAGCGCGGACGCTATATCAGCGCATTGCCCTCGCCACGCGATGCGTCGGACCTGGCGTTCGATGCGACGTTGCGCGCGGCGGCGCCCTTCCAACAGCGACGCGGCGTCGGAGAAGCCGGATCGCCGTTGCTCCATTTGCGACCGGAAGACTATCACAAGAAGGTGCGTGTGCGTCGCGCCGCCAACCTCATCATCTTTTTGGTGGATGCCTCGTGGTCTATGGCCGTCTCGGAGCGGATGGAAGCCACAAAGGGCGCGATTTTCTCCCTGCTTACCGATGCCTATCAGCGCCGTGATCGGGTGGGGATGATCGTCTTCCAGAAAGACCGCGCAACCCTGGTGCTGCCGCCGACGAACAGTGTGGATCTGGCAAAGCAGATGTTGGTGAATATGCCGGTCGGTGGGAAGACGCCCCTCTCGGCAGGTCTGTGGCTGGCGCATCGCACCATCGAGCAGGAACTGCGGCGCTATACAGAGTTGTTGCCGCTGTTGGTGATCCTCACTGACGGTGCGGGGAACGTTTCGATGGGGGATATGCCACCGCAGCTTGAGGCATATCACATCGCTGAGCAGATTGCTGAAGCAGACATCCGCTCCATTGTTGTCAACATGGAAAGCCCTGATTACGACAAAGGGCTGGCGCAGGCGCTGGCCGACCACCTCGGCGGGGTTTGCTACAACCTGGCGTCGCTTCATGCAGAAGCTTTATTGAATATGGTGCGCGGGGAACTGGCGGCGTAAGGCGGCTTGTTTCCCAATTTTAGCATAGTAGAGGACTTATCGTGGCAGACGGCATCGGTGCTGACGCGGACAGAGTCATGGAGGTGCGTTTATGTCGCGCGTCGGAGTTTACGATCGAAGAACTTGTCAATGCTTACAATCAGACCCGCATAGATTACATCGTTCCTATGCCCATGAACGCGCGGCGTTTGCAGGAGTATGTGCATAATTACGATGTTCGGCTGGATTACTCTGCCGTGGCGGTCGCGGATGGGCAAATTCTAGGTCTGTGTATGTTGGGGGTGCGGCCGGGACGTTGCTGGTCCACGCGGCTGGGGGTGTTGCCGGTCAAACGCCGTCGTGGCACCGGTGAAATGCTGATGCGCGACAATATTCGTATGGCGCAAGCGTTGGGCGCCGAGTGTGTCATGCTTGAGGTCATCAAGGACAACGAACCGGCACATCAACTGTTCTTGAAGCTCGGTTTTCACCAAACCCGCGTGTTGCTTATTCTGCGCCGCCCACCCGGCCCGCCCAAAGTCAATGTAGGTGCTTATAAAGTGCAGCATCTTGAAATGGATGGGGCGATCGCGTTGTTGCAGCGGCGCCGCAGTGTACCTTCATGGCTGGATGAGACTCCCTCCCTGATTCACGCGGGCAACCTGGCAGCTCTGCAGGTCGAATTGGCGGATGGCGGATGGGGCTGGCTGGTTTATCAGAACACAACCTTTCAACTGGGCCGGTTGGTTTTGCAGACAGAAGCCGGCGACCCCCGCGCAGTCGCCCGCGTCCTGGTTCACGCGCTGCACAGCAAATATCCGTTTAAGGACACGAATACCGAAAACCTGCCCCTCGACGATCCTCACCTGCCGGGCCTGCTGGATATGGGGTATCTCGAATCGTTCCGCCGTATCGAGATGCGCCTTGACCTGTGAAAAAAGAGGCAAGGAGCAGGGTTTGTCTTGCCCCCTGCCTCTTTCTTGCCCCCTGCTCCTTTACCTACCAGCCGTTCCTGTGGATTTTGCTCTCGTCGTAGCGGTCCACGCGGCCTTTGTGTTCCGCCGGATGGCCAACGGCGATAATGCTCAGAGGTTGGAAGCCTTCTGGGATGTTGAATAACTTGACGATGCCGGTAGCCCGTTGGAGATCGGGATAGACACCCATCCACACTGTCCCCAGGCCTAAGGCGCGCGCTGCGAGCAGGATGTTTTCCGTGGCGGCGGCGCAATCCTGCTGCCAGAATTTCTCGGAGACGGTGGTGTTGCCGCAGACGATGATCGCCAGCGGTGCTTCTGCCAGCATCTTGGAGTACGGGTGCGCATCCATGATCGCGTTTAGCTTTGCCCGATCGTCCACAACAATAAAGTGCCAGGGCTGGCGATTGTTTGCCGAGGGCGCGTTCATCCCGGCTTCGAGGATGGTTTTGATTTCCTCTGCCGTTACCGGCTCCGGTGTGTACTTTCGGATACTGCGTCGTGTAAAAATAGCTTCTAAAGCGTCCATACGTAACCTCCTTAATAGTCTGATAGTCGTTAGTCAGATAGTCAGGACTTACACAAGTTACACCTGTATTTTACCACCGAGAACGCAGAGAATTCCTGTTTAACAAATGGCGAATGGTGAATCGGGATGGTGGATGACAAATGGCGAATTATGAGTTTGGGAACGGCATTTCGACGACGGTTTTGGCGATTTCTGCTTCCATCTCTGCGATGATGGCCTGGAGGGTAGGGCGGAGATCGGCGAGCGGGACGGCAAGCCGTTCGGCGCTATCCCGACGCTTCAGCTCCACTTCCCCGTTTTTGAGCCGCTGCCAGCCAACGGTCAACCGCAACGGCAATCCGATGAGGTCCGCATCGTTGAACTTCACGCCGGGGCTGCGGTCACGGTCGTCAAAAAGCACATCAATGCCGGCGGCCTGGAGTTCCGCATAGAGCTGCCCGGCGGTTTCCATCACCTGCGGCTCTTTGCCACCCAGGGCGAGCAAGTGTACCCGGTATGGCGCGACGGTGATCGGCCAGATCAGGCCATAGTCGTCATGATGCATCTCCGCGACACAGGCCAGCAGTCGCCCGATGCCGATGCCATACGATCCCATCACCACCGGTTTGAGTTCCCCATCCTGATCAAGGAAGTGCGCACCCAGAGCCTCTGTGTAGCGCGTGCCGAGTTTGAAGATGTTGCCGACTTCCACACCACGTTCGGCGCGCAGCGCGCTCCCGCAAACCGGGCAGGCATCGCCGGCCTGCGCCACGGCAATATCGGCGACGATGTCGGCGGTATAGTCGCGCCCGTAGTTGACGTTGCGCAGGTGATAGCCCGGCTCGTTGGCACCGGCGACCAGATTGGGTGACGCGACAACCGCGTCATCCACGACGACAAGCGCGTTCCGCACCCCTACCGGTGACCCGTACCCCGGTTCTGCTCCCACTGCGCGGATTTCCGCCTCGGTTGCCGGACGCAGTGCCTTGGCTTTGATCACGTTCGCCAGCTTTGTCTCGTTCACGTCCATATCGCCACGGATGACGGCAAAGACGAATTGTTCGGGATTAGGGAGCATGGATTGGGGATTGGTTGATGGGCTGATGGGATGACTTGTTGATTCGCCGGTTCGCCGATTCGCTGATTCGACCATCTCTGCCACCATAAAGACGGCCTTAGCGGTTTTGGAAGTGGGGACGTCCAGAAAGGCGGCGAGGTCGGCAATGGTAGTGGTATTGGGGGTGGCGATTTTCTCGATAGGGAGCGGGGCTTTGGCGGGGGCCGGTGGCTTTTGGAAACGCGCAATCTGCCGATTGGCAGCGTAACCGCAGCCATCACACAAGATCAGCGTATCCTCGCCGATGTCGGTCAGCACCATATATTCGTGCGCCATACTGCCGCCCATCATCCCCATATCGGCGCCCACGGCAATCACATCCAGGCCGCAACGGTGGAAAATGTTGAAGTAAGCCTGGTAATGGGCGCGATATTGTTTGTCCAACCCGGCCTCATCCACGTCCAGGCTGTAGCTATCCTTCATCGTGAACTCGCGCACGCGGATCAGGCCGGCGCGTGGACGGGGATCATCGCGCCATTTGGTCTGAATGTGGTAGATGAGGCGCGGCAACTGGCTGTAGGTGCGGATTTCCTGCCGCACCAGATCGGCGACGACCTCTTCGTGCGTCATTGCCAGCACCATATCGCGGCCCGCCTTGTCTTTGAAACGCCCCATCTCTGAGCCGATCTGGTACCAGCGCCCGGTCTCCTTCCAGATGTCCGCCGGATTCACAACCGGCATGGTGATCTCCTGCCCACCGATGGCGTTCATTTCCTCGCGGATGATGTTCTCGATCTTCGTCATCGCGCGCCGCGCCAGAGGCAGATATGTGAAGATGCCCGCCGCCAGTTGGCGGATGAAGCCCGCTCGCAGCAGCAGTTGGTGGCTGGCAACCTGCGCCTCTGCCGGCGCCTCGCGCAATGTCTGCCCGAAAAGCTGTGTCATTCGCATAGCAAACCTCCTTAACAGTCAGCAGATTGAGCAGATTTAGCGGATTATAAATATGCTCATCTGCTTAATCCGCTTAATCTGCTGATAAAAATAGCCGGATCATAGCCACCCGCGCACGGTGTAGACGATGATGCCAATATACTCCTTGATGGCCTGTGTTGTCAAGGTGAGGTCCTGGCTGCTCGGCAGCAGGTTCATCAATTGGACGCTCAATGTGGGCTGCGTGTAGTAGTCCCATTCGGCCTGCGAGACCCAGAAGTCGGTAGGGGCGGGCGTGACGGCGATTTCCGGGTAAGCGAAGGTGGCGTAGGCGCGCGGCATGTGAATGGCCGACGTCACCAGGATGATCGTTTTGATGTCATGGGCTTTGAGAATGTCCAGGCTGGCCTCGGCGTTTTCGTAGGTGTTCCACGAGCCGGTCTCAAGCAGCAGCGCAGTTTTGGGGACGCCCATCCGTTGAAGCAGATCGGCCATAATTTCAGCTTCAGGAGGGCCTTGCGGGCCGATCCACGGAGCCGCGCCGCCGCTGAGCACAATGATGGGGGCAGCGCCTTGCTGGTACAGCCACGCAGCGTACAGCAGCCGGTCACCGGCCTCGTTGACTTCGGCGGTGGGGCGCGGGTAGCCCGGCGTGCGCGTTGCCCCACCCAGGACGACGATGGCGTCCGCGTGTGGGATGGCGGCCACTGTGCCGGGTGGGGGAGCATATCGCCATTCCAGGGAGCGCGCCAGCGTCATCGCCACGATGCGATTGCCGCCCAACCACAGCAGCGCCAGCGTGACCGCGATCAGGCGCGTCTGCCATTGCCGGTTTCGCCGCACGATCAACGCCGTCGTCAACAGCACGCACGCCATACCGAGCGGATAAACGAATAAGGGTAGGAGTTTGGACAGGTAAAAGAACATAGGAGCCGGCAATGGGAAACCAGTAACGAGATGAGTAATGAGAAGTGAGTAATGAGAGGTCAGAAGGTGGTGGTGAGGTGGGCGAGGAGTGCGGCAAGGGCGGCACCGACGACGGAGCTGATGAAGTTGACCCAATCGTTGTTCAACCAACGCCAACCGCGCAGCAGAATGTTGGGGGTGCCATCGGGATCAGTGACTTTTTCGGTTTCCTTCTCGCGGCGCGTCGAGTAGTAGATGGCCTGCACCGTTGCACCGAGCAGGCTGTCGAAGAGCGAGCCGGTCAATCCCGCAAGCGCGGCGATGACCGGCAGTTGTGTGCAGTTCCCCGGGTAGACAAGGCACGAGAGCGGATACAACAGCACGCGCGGCGTGTAGCGGATCAGGCTTTCCACGTAGAGGAAGAGCGCGCCTGCTACCCCGATAACGGCGCCACCCGCCAGCGTTGCCAGCGTGCCTTGCGGGGAAATGCCGCCGGACGTCCCCGGTTCGACGGGTTTGCCGGTGGTGATGAGCCGTGGCATACGCTTGCTGAGCACGCCCAATTCGGTGGCCCAGGTATCCGCGTTGACGGTTGCCATTGCGCCGACGAAGGCAAACCACAGCAAGGGCTGCCGTGTGAGCCAATAGGTGATGGCGATCAGCGCGCCGGCGCCGCCGTTTGCCAACGCTTGCCCAATATCACGCCGCGAGCCTTTGGCAAATTTTTCGGCCAGCGTCTCTTTCGTCGCCTCTTTGTACTTCGAGAGCAGGCTGGAAAGGACGAAGAATGTGATAAGCAAGAGACCCCACGGCCAACCACCAAAGCCGAAGATGGTCGTACCGGTGAGCATCGCCCCCACGACGCCGCTTTTAGAGAGCGCACTCCGTTTGTACGCTATCCAGCCGATAACGGCACTGATGATGAACCCCGCCCCAATTTGCAGAAAAGGTATGTGCATAATGACTCCGAAAGTAGTCGTGTAGTCGTGTAGTTGTTAGTCGTTAGTCGTTAGTCGTGTAGTCGTTAGTCGTTAGTCGTGTAGTCGTGTAGTCGTGTAGTTGTTAGTCGTGTAGTCGTGTAGTCGTTAGTCGTGTAGTCAGTTCACACGTCACACGTACTTTTCAGCCAGCGCGCGTAGCCGTATGAGTGCTCTGTGTCCAGAAAGGGCACGCTGTCACCGCGCAGAACGTGCTGGACAACCCGCGTGAAGGTCGCGTGTAGGGTTGCTTCCGGGCCGAATGTCTCGAACGCCAGGCTCCACCCTATCTCCTCGCCAAGTTTGATTTCCGCCAGTTCGATGTTGCATCCCTGGGCGATGATGTCGCTGCCGGCAATGGCAATGACTTCTTCGCCGCCATCGGTGACCAGATACCGGCGCAGGCGGCGCGCTTTGCGGACGGCAATCCACGCCGGCCGCGGGCCGGTGAGGTCGCCCAGGCCGCTTCCCGTATCACTGACCCCGAAACTCCACTTGTGCCAGACTTCGACCAGGCCACTGACGTGCGCGTGCAGCTGTTCCACGCCGTACTGTTTTGCGCGCTGTTTGATCTCGATACGTCCCTCACGTAGCTTGATGTTGAGATCGTCCTGACCGGCAAGCCGCAGGTAATAGTCAATGCGCGGCGGTTGGCCTTCCGGCGCGCGTTCGCCGTAGTGATACCAGGCCAGTACGTCCTGAGGAATGACGCCGGGGTAGAACCAGCGGACTTCGACAGTAGGAAACATAGGCCAATCAGCCGCCCAGGAGCGCGTTGAGCACGAAGAGCACCAGCCCGGTCAGCAACGGAACGCTGAGGTTGTCGGTGCCGGCGGGCGAGAACGCCTCCGCTGTCGTCGCTACCACCGTCCCAATGACTGCGCACAGTAAGACGCCCCAGAACGGCAGGGCGATGGAATTCGGGCTGAGCGCCGACCCCGGCAGCCAGGCCAGCGTCAACAGGATGACCAGGAGGCTTGCCACAGCCATCGCCACCGAGCCTTCCCGGCTGCGCTTATGTCCGAAGGTCGTGTAGGGATGCCTGCCGTATCTCAGTCCGATGATACTGGCGAGACCGTCACCCCACGTCATCGCCATCACCGCTGCTGCCGCGATAGGAACACGATCCAACGCGCCGCCGGTTCGCCAGAGCAGCCCAAACAGGATGGTGATCGAAATCGCAAAATAGACTGTGCCCGGCGAGGAATCCACGGCGTCCATCGCCTTGAAGATTTGGTAACGGTAGAAAATGTAGTTGAGCACGATGAACGTCGCAAAGGGGATGATGCCGTAGGTCCACGTGTCGAACAGCGCCAGAATCCCCCAAATCCACATCCCCGCGCCGATGTGGATGATCTTGCGCGTGAACGCCTGCGGCCACTTGAGCCGCTTGCCGATGGCCTCGACGATGAACAGCAGCCCGAAGGCGTACAGATACGAAGCGATCAGTCCGATGATATCGTTTTTGGTCATGGCTCCTTCCTTCAAGTGTGAATGGTAATGAGTAACGAAAGTTTACATGTCCTCGACAGATTTGCAAGTTGAGGAATTGGAGATTAGTGATCGGGCGAACATTACCGATTTTCAATTCCCAATCCCTAATCCCTGATCCCTTGTTCCAGATCCGCGATGATGTCTTCCACATCTTCCAGGCCGACGGCGAGGCGCACCAACCCGTCGGTGATCCCCGAAGCGAGCCGTGTCTCGCGTGGGACGCTGCGATGCGTCGTGCTGGCGGGGTGGGTGATGAGCGTGCGCACGTCCCCCAGGCTGACGGTGAGCGCGCACAGGTGAATCCGGTTGAGCAGGCGCGCACCGGCCTCTAGCCCACCTTTTAGCTCGAAGACGACGACGCCCCCGCCACCGCCCGGCATCTGGCGCCGTGCCAGGTCGTATTGGGGGTGCGCCGGGTGCCAGGGGTAGCGCACCCAGGCCACGCCGGGATGTTCGTGCAACCATTCGGCGACGCGCAGGCTGTTGGCGTTGTGACGCTCCATACGCAGTGGCAACGTCGTCATCCCGCGCGCGATGAGCCACGCATTGAACGGGCTGATGCAGCCGCCGAAGTTGCGGATCGGCCCTTGCAGCACGCGCTTGACGAAGTCCGCCGGTCCCGCCACCACGCCGCCCATCGCGTCGCCGTGCCCGCCGAGGAACTTGGTCGCCGAATGAACGACGACATCCACACCCAGAGCGATAGGCCGCTGATTGACCGGTGTGGCGAAGGTGTTGTCTATAATGGTGAGGATGCCGCGCGCACGGGCAATCTCGACGATAGCGGCGATGTCGTTCAGGGCGAGGGTGGGGTTCCCCGGCGTTTCCAGGTAGATAACGCGCGTTTCGGGGCGGATGGCGGCCTCGAAGGCTGCCGGGTCGGTCGCTTCGGCGAGCGTCGTTGCGATGCCGAAGCGCGGCAGGTCTTTGGTGATGAAGTGGAACGAGCCGCTGTACAGCCCCGTCGTGGCGACGACGTGCTTGGGGCCATCGTCTTGCAACGCGGCAAGCAGCGCACTGCTCACCGCCGCCATGCCCGAAGCCGTCGCCACGGCCTTCTCTGCGCCTTCTAGCGCTGCGATTTTGCGCTCCAAAACCTCGGTGGTGGGATTGCCCCAGCGCGTGTAGATGGGCTGCCCCTCGGTCTCGAAGGCGCGCGCCGCCTCCTCTGCGCTCTCGAAAAGGTACGTATTCGCCATGTGAATGGCCGGCGTCACATCGCGCGACTCAAGCTCCATGCCGGTGTGGATTGCAATGGTGTGGATGCCTTGTTTCATGTTAGTCCTCAGTTGTTAGTCGGATAGTCAGGTAGTCGGATAGTCAGGTAGTCGGGTAGTCGGATAGTCGGGTAGTCGGGTAGTCGGATAGTCGGGTAGTCGGATAGTCGGGTAGTCGGATAGTCGG
>DAOSNS010000036.1:14243-51334 GCA_035373625.1 Anaerolineae bacterium
TAGTCGGGTAGTCGGATAGTCGGGTAGTCGGATAGTCGGGTAGTCGGATAGTCGGATAGTTGTTCTCCAATCCCCTAATCCTCCAATCCAAGCAGTTTTTCTTGCGAGGTCAGCACTACGATCTCGTCATCGGCTTCGAGGATGCAGGCCGGATCGGGCGGGATGTGGACTTCGTCTTCACGGATGTGCAGCAGCACGGTCATATCGGCCTCGTGGGTGAGATCGGCGATGGTGGCGCGGTGCAGGCGGGAATTTGTGGCCACGGTGAGGTGGGCGAGGTTGAGCGATGCGCCAAACCGGGCATTGCTGACGGCCACCGGCTGGACGACGTATACATTCAGCGCCTCCGCCACGAAGAGTGGCGCAGCGATGGCCGAGGTGCTGTAGACGGCGTCAATATGGAAGGCACGTTGGAGTTGCTCGCCGAGCGATTCCTCGAAGATGCGCATAACGACGCGCAGGGTGGGGACAAGTTCGCGGGCGCGTAGCATGGCCTCGAAGTTCACCATGTCGTTTTCAGCACAGGCGACGAACGCCGCTGCCGTGCGCACGCCGGCCTGTTCCAAAACCGCGTGTTGTCGGAAATCGCCGTAGATGACGGGGACGCCACGCCCGCGCAGTTGTTCGGCCAGCACGTCGGGCGCGAAGTCCAGCGCGACGACCGGTTGGCGCAAGTTCAGCAGGGCGTTGACCACGCGATAGCCTGTATGCTGGAGCCCGCACACGAAAATCGGCCCACCTGCGGATACATTCTGACGTTTGCGCGCCAGTTCCCCCGCATGCTCCATTTCGGTAAAGACGAAGAGCGTGTCGCCCGCACGCAGCACCAGATTGTTTTCCGGCTCGGTAATCATTTCTCCCTCGCGCTCCAGGCACACTACAGTCGCATCATACGTGTCCGCCATTGTGCCCAGAGCCATCCCCACCAGCGGTGCGGTCGCTTCCAGGGTGAGTTTGGTGAGGAAATAGGTTTTGTCTCTGAGATCAAAGGTTTCCAGCACCTCCATGCCGATCGCGGCGTGCGCGAAAGCCGCCGCGGCGACCGCCGAGCGACTGATGACGGCCTTCACATTGAAGGTCTCCTGGACTTCATCGGCGATGCTATCTTCGAAGAGCCGTAGCACGATGCGCGCCTGCGGGTTCAGCTCGCGGACGTGGAAGACGGTTTCAATGTTCACCAAATCCTGGTTGGTGCAGGCGAGTACGGCCTGCGCACGGGGAACGCCGGCGCGGCGCAACACCTCCTTGTCGTGAACATCGCCGAGGATGCAAGGCATCCCGCGCTCGATGAGGATCGTCACCAACGGCGACATCGTTGTGTCAATGCCGACGACCGGTTGCCCCAGGTCGAGCAATTGAGCGGCGACACGATAGCCCACACGCCCCAATCCGCAAACAATGATGGGGTGTTCGACCGTCGCGGCCAGCGCCTCCTGCCATGCCTGTCCGCGCTCGCCGCGCACGAAGAAAACGCGCAGGATGTTGAGAATGTTGATCCCAAACGCCAGAAGCAGTGGAATGCCGATGAGCGGCACGATGATAAAGTAGATGTCGAGTGCGGGGCTGTCCGGCATATCGGCGAACGTGATCTGGAATGCGACCATGTTCAGGATGGCATAGATCGCTTTGACGTAGGTGATGGGAACGTCACCGGGCAGGAGGGTATGGTTGTACGTCTCCTCGAACAGCAGGGCGGCGAGCGCGACGCCTATGCTTAGCGCCGCGCTCACTTTCCAGGGAAACAGGCGCACGAGGACTCGCACATCCTGGCAGAATTGCCACCACCAGCGGGCGCCTGTGCGGACAGTGGACGCAGTTTTTCGACGTTGCACACGTGTTTTCATTGAATGAATCAGCGAATGAAAGAATCAGCGAATGGCAACCAGCCGCCAGCAACCAGCAACCAGCAACCAGTAACCAGCAACCAGCAACCAGCAACCAGCCGCCAGCAACCAGTTCCCAAAGTGTACCCTGACTTTGCAACTGCGCAACTGGTTACACTGTCAGCCCCTTCTTTTGCGCGTAGTCCGTGTAATCGCCCGCGTATTCGGTCAACCTGCCGTCCTCCAACTCCACGATGCGATCGGCGATGCGGTTGAGGAAGTAGCGATCGTGAGAGATGACGAGCACCGTCCCCTCGAATTCTTCCAGCGCCTGTTCCAACACCTCGCACGACGGCAGATCAAGGTTGTTTGTCGGCTCGTCGAGCAGCAGAAAGTTGGCATCTGAAAGCATCAGCTTGGCAAGCTGCAAGCGGCTGCGCTCTCCACCGGATAGCGTGGACACCGTGTCGCGTGTCCGCTGGTAGGGGAACAGGAAACGCCGCAGGAAGTTCACCGCCGCGTGTTCCGACATAGACTTCGCGTCCCAGATTTCCTCGATGAGCGTGCGCTGCGGATCAAGCGTCTCGTGCTGTTGCGCATAATAGCCGATTCGCACACTTGGCCCGATCTTGATCACGCCGGACGTGGGTTCTTCCTGGCCCAGGATGCAGCGGAAGAGCACACTTTTGCCGCTCCCATTTGCACCGATGAGGCCCACGCGCTCCCCGTGCCAGATCAACAGATTCAGGCCGAGCAATACGATTTTTTCGTCCGTCTCCGCCCCGCGCGGGGCGAAAACCTTATCGAGATTGACGATTTCCAGGACTTTCTTTGAACCGCGCCAGCCGTTCAGTTCCAGTCCCATTTTCTCACGCTCCAGAACGGGCTTCTCGACCCGCTCCATTTTGTCGAGCATTTTCTGGCGCGAGCGGGCCTGGCGGATGTGCCGCTCGTTGATGACGATGCTGGCCCAGTACTCAAAGCGCGCGATTGCCGCCTCGATGCGGGCGATTTCCTTTTGTTGCGCCGCGTAGAGCTGTTGTTGGCGCAACAGGCGCAACTGTTTCTCGGTAGCGTAGGCCGAGTAGTTGCCTTTATAGAGCGTCAGCTTGCGATCTTCGAGTTCGGCGATGTGATCCGCCACCTCGTCCAGCAGATAGCGGTCGTGCGAGACGATGATGACCGTGCCGGGGAACGTGCGGATGAAGCGTTCCAGGTAGACTTTGCCCGCCAGGTCGAGATGATTGTCGGGTTCGTCGAGCAATAACAAGTCGCACTGGATCGCCAGCAGTTGCGCCAGGCCAAGCATTTTCTTCTGGCCGCCGGAAAGCGTCGCCACCGCCATATCAAAATCAGCTTCGCTGAAGCCGACGGTCTGCAACGCCTGCTTGACGCTGCTCTCGTAGCGGTAGCCGTCTAACTGCTCGAAGGCTTCCTGTGCGCGGGTATGCGCTGCCAGCACGCGGGCAAACTCGCGCTCGTCCGCGTAGACGGTGGGGTCACCCATGCGCGCTTCAAGACGACGCATTTCGGCTTCGAAGCGGTGGATGTCGGCGTTGGCGCTCAAGGCCGCTTCCCACACCGTCTCCGGGCCGCCTTCTTCGACAGGGATGAAGCGCGGTTCCTGGGACAGGTAGCCGATGCGCGTCTTGTGCCGCGCGATGAAGCCGTCATCGGGCTGCAACTCCCCGGCGATCAGCCGCAGCAGCGTGGACTTCCCCGCGCCGTTCGGGCCGACCAGCCCGATCTTCTGCCCGGCCTGAATCTCCCACGCGACACCGTCCAGCACCGGCAACGGCCCGTGGTGATAGGTCACTTTATCAACATTGACGATGATACTGCTCATACTTTCCCTCCTGAACGCGATTGGTGACCTGTGCAGCTTTGTTTTTCAGCAGATTAAGCGGATTGAGCAGATTTCCTGCTCGCGGTTGAAAAATGCGCTTAACTTGCTCAATCTGCCGACTGACTTCGTTGCACGGCTGCCGTGGGATGTTCGCGTGCGCGACACAGGAAGGGTGGGGGAAAACAAAAAGCCGCAGACGCGAGCGCGCCCACGGCTCGAAAACGATGAAAACGGATAACTACAAAACGTCGTTCGCAGGCGCACCTAAGAACGGTGCGCTGCGCTAAAACAGACGACGCCACGTAGCATCAAAACTGTGTGTCCAATCGAAAAGCGAATCATCTCTTACCTGCCTTTACGGACTGGATTATACCACGAATTTGAGAATCGGGAATGGGCTGATTCTCTACTGCTCGGCAGAGATGCTCTGGTAAATTCGTTCAATCGAGGCCGGGGTTGCCGTGAACAGCGTGCCGCCGGTCACATCTGCAATGCGTTTGAGCAGGACGGTATTGGCTTCATCCCCAAAGGCGATAGGGAAGAACTTGAAGCTGTCGGCCTCGGCGTGGGAAGGCAGGCACGTAGCGAACATCTGATTTTCGCTTGGTCGTCCCACCGTATCATCGCCATCGGAGAGCAACACGACGCCGTAGAGCCGCTGTTCATTGGCGGCCAGGTCGGCCTCACGCTGCGCCTGGATCATGTCCGCCGCCTGGCAGACGGCAGCGTAAAGCGCGGTACTGCCCTCGGCGATCAGTGTGTTTATCTGGGCGGACAGCGGCTCGACGACATCGCCGACACGGGCGGGTTCGGCCAATGTGAGGGGCTTATGGTTGAAAACAATGACGGCCACGCGGTCGTCGGGATGCAGGCGTTTGAGGAAAGAAACCGTCGCCTCGGTCGCCGAGCGGATTTTCTCCCCCTGCATACTGCCGGAGATGTCCAACGCGATGATGACCGTAGCCTTGCGTTTGGTGAGCAAGAACATATCAATGATTGCGGCGCTGGTGTCGGCGTTCGGGAAGGCCAGAGCGGGTACCATGGCCGGCGTCACGCGCGGATCGGTGCCGTTTTCCAGGCTCAACGGGGCATGCAGGGGAATGGTGGTATCCAACGGTCTGAGGCGGGTATCAATAGCGAGTGCCTGCTGTTCCGGGCTGAGCAGATAGTCGAGGAAGATGGCGCCGGCTTCGGCCTGTTCCGGCGTGACCCATTCCGCTTTGTCCAGGATGCAGTAAGGGTGGTCGCCCCAGAATGTCCCTTCGGCGGGGAAGATGAACACCAGGGGGAAGCGCAGTTCATTGCTGCGTTCCAGGTTGGTCTGGATGGTGTCCGACTCGAAAGTGGCGACGGCGTGGATATAGCCGGGGCCTTGTTTCGCCATCAAGTTAAGCAGGTCGGTTGTGACCATCCCGTACTTTGAAGTGTTCTGCGCCAACGTGCGGAGCGCCGTTTCTACGGCGGGAGCGTACACATCCTGAGGCGTCAGTGTATCGGTTTTGCCGGTGATACCGTAGACAAAAGAAGTCATCGTGAGCAGTCCGGCATTGGCGTATTGCGGGTGCGCGTGTCCAAAACGGAATTTGCCCCATTCGGGGTGGCCGTATTTGGCCCAGCCGTCGGGATCGGCGGCCAGCTCGACAATCGTTTGCCAGCCGATAGGCTTATCCGGCCAACCGAGGGCCTCGGCCATTGGCCGCCACATGGCGAAGCCCAGCGGCGTGTAGACGACCGGCTTGCATGCCGCCGACATCAACGTTTTGCCGGTGCGGATGCGCCATTGCTCGTTGAGTTGCTCCACCCACGAGGGCGCGCCGGGACTCCATACCACGGGTTGCGATGTACCGTTGAGAATCGCCTCCATCGAGCCGCCGGAGAGCACCGGGCTGACCTCGACGACGATCTTTTTGCCGCTTTTGGTGGTCTTGCCGGCGGCGTGGAAGTTGGCGACAACGCTTTCCATCCACGCCTGTTTGGTGCTGGATGAGGCAATGGTCAGCACGACCGTATCGTGAGGTACCTCCGTAGGCATGGGAGTTTCGCCTGGGGGCGTCTGCTGCATCTGTCCGACCTTGTGGATCAATGAGATCAGCGATGCGCTGGCGATGATCAATAAAGTAATCCCGATGATGACAAAGAATATGACCCGTGTACGATTCATAGGCACACCTCAAGAGTATTTCGCCACTCTGGCGATTCATTCTAAGCACGGCTAAAAGGCGGTCCGCACCGTGTAGATTGCTTTACCCATAGTATAATTCGTTTTTCCTGCGAGTACAACTGAAAACGGTAGAACTTAAAACGGGGAACCGGCGTTCCCCTCCGCGCAAGAATGATTCATCGAGCTTTGAGCAGATCGCCCGCGTTGCTCAACCCATGTCAGCTCAAAACAATGATAAAGCCCCGCTCCTTGCCTCCTGCCCCTTTCAAGTACAATATCCTTGATGACACACTACCGGGAATTTTTTGCGCACCATTGGCCTTTGCTACAGCAGGCGGCGCTGTATCGCCCTGATGCCAATTCCACGTTCGGCAATCCGACGTTCGAGATGGCGAACTTCCGCGCGTTGATCGTGCGCCTGTCACCCTTCCGCGATGTAGATCGCTCGCTGCCGCACCTGTTCCTTTTCCAGGCGGTGCGGCGGGTGCTGCCCGACGCTTACATTGATATGGCCTTTTTCCCACCGGAATACGACCGCGCGCGACTGCTGGCAGCAGGTGTGCCCTTGCTCGTGGGGACGCAATCCTGGCGCAGCGTCGAAGACTTCGATGTGGTGTTGATCTCCAACGCTTACACGCTGGAACTGATCAACCTGCCATATCTGCTGCATCATGCCGGCGTGCCGCTGCTGGCCAGCGAACGGGATTCGCGCTATCCGCCGCTCATTCTGGGGGGGTCCAATGCCCTGGCGACACAGGCGATAGTCACGGAAACCGGTGACTGTGTGGCGGACGCGCTTTTCTTCGGCGAGGGCGAACGCGAAGTGGAGAGGCTGGTGCGGATTCTTGCGGAGGGGGCGGCGCTGTCCAAACATGAGCGGCTGTTGCGGGCGGCGGCATCTATGACGGGTTTGTGGGTTGCCAACGGGCCACCCGACCAACAAGTGACGAAGGCCGTGTGCGCCGTTCCGCAGGCCGATGATCTGTTGACCGTGTATCCCCTGTTGGACAGCCCCGAAGCGGCGACGGCCAAACTCCAGATCAACTTTGGCTGTCCCGCGTTCTGTACGTTTTGTTTTGAGGGGTATGAACGCAAGCCCTATCGTGAGTTGGCATCCGAAGCGATTCTCACGGCAGCGCGACAACTCAAACAGCGACAGGGAGCGGGCGAGATAGACCTGTACAGCTTCAACTTCAACACGCATACGGATATTCTGTCGCTGCTCCTGACGCTGAATCGTCTCTACGACCGGGTGAGCTTCAAAAGCCAACGCGTGGACGTGTTGGCGACACTGCCGGAACTGCTGGAGGCGGAAGTGATCGCCGACAAGCGCAGTTTCACGCTCGGCATCGAGGGCATCAGCCGGCGGATGCGCGCCTTCCTGCACAAAAGCCTCGCGGATGCCGAAATCGAGAGCGTGCTGGCGCGGTTGCTGCGGCTGAAGATCCGTGAAATCAAGCTGTTTTACATCCTCACCGGGCACGAGACCGAGGCCGATCTTGACGAATTCCGCGCGTTTGTGGGTCGCCTGAGGACCGTACACCAGCGCGCCAATCGCGGCGTGCGCATCATCTTCAGTTTCGGGCTGCTGGTGCGCATGCCCTTCACGCCGCTGCGCTACGACCGCTTGTTCCTCGATGAAGCTGCGTGGCGGCAGATCACCGGCCCGGTGAAGTCGGCGTGCGAGACCAACGGCTTCGAGTTCCGGCTGGCGGCGGAGTGGGACGAGTATGCCGCCTCGCAAGTGCTGGCGTCAGGCGGGCACTGGCTGCACGAACCGGTGCTGGCCTTGGCGCGGCAGGGCCATTGTTACGACGTCACCCTCACGCCCGGCTATTGGGACACACTGCGGGTGTGGATGGAGGAACATGGTCAATGGAACGACGCCTTTCTCGGTGAAAAGGGGCCGGGATATGCCTTCCCGATGGCTTTTGTGCGTGCGGATGTGACATCACGCTTCCTCTATGAGCAGTACCAGAAGGCGCTGGCAGGCGTGGATGACGGTTACTGTTTGGGAAGCGCGTGCCTGGCGTGCGGCGCCTGTCTCGATGTCACACAACGGCAAGCGATCATCGGACACGCAATGCGCCGCCCCGGCGGGACGTACCTGCGCGAATTGGAGGACGTGATGCGCACCAAATGGCGGCTCAAGCCGCTTTACGCGCGGATTTGGCTGCCGCCCGAAGTCGCCGGCCGCGATCCGGCATGGCTCAGTGGCTGGGTGATGCAGTCCTTGCTCGCGCAGTATCCCGATCTGCTCGACAACCTGCTTTCTGTTGAAGAAAGTCTCTTCACAACCAAAGACAACCGCCGCCGCTATGCCGGCCTGTATGGCGAAACTATCTTCGCCCTCAAAGCGTGGGATACCGTGAAGTTAGCAGAAGTATTGAGCGGTGAGAACCCTGTCTCCTGTCTGCCGTCTACCGTCTCCCCCCTGCGTTTCCTCGGCTGGTTGGATAGCTTTGTGCCGGGAACATTCACACGAATGGAACTGGCTCTCACGTTGCCGTCGGCGTATTTTCCGGATGCCGGACCGCAACTGCGGCGCTTTCTACACGCAGCCTATGCGCCGGTCAACATCCGCAGAGCGGAGGCGGGCTACGTTTTCGACATCCCTGAGAAGACCTTGAAGAAGAAAATGCTTCTCGCGGGCGAGTTTGCGCAGGACGAGACAAGATTTGCCGCACGGCTGGTTGTCGGCCCGAAATTCGAGCTGCTGGATTACCTGCGTTCATTCCCGGAACCGGAGCGGTGGCGTGAGGCGCGGATGGAGGTGATGGCGTTATGGATTGTGGGTTAAGGGAAAACAGGTGCGTTTCAACTACCTACAAGACTAACGACTAACCGACTATTTTTATGGCAGATCTTTTGGGGGTTGGTTTACAAACCACAATTTGCTAAATCCGCTTAATCTGCTACAGGAAAAACGACTATTTTCATAGTAGTGTGCAGAGAAGGCTTCTTTATATGAACCGCTACTTTATTCCAGCCCGCGAGACGCGCGCCGAAATCGTCGTCGTCAACTCACGCTTCATTGCGACGGCGGCACCGGTTTTCAGCGTAGATGAGGCACGCGCCTTCATTGCTCGCATACGTGCCGAGTTCCCCGATGCAACGCACAATGTCCCGGCGTTTGTGATCGGCCACGGCGCTTCGGTGATCGCGCATTGCAGCGACGACGGTGAACCCGCCGGGACGGCCGGCCGCCCGGCGCTGGCCGTGTTGCAGGGCAGCGGCCTGGGCGACGTGGTCGTCGTCGTGACGCGCTACTTTGGCGGGACGAAGCTTGGCACGGGCGGCCTGGTGCGCGCGTACAGCGATGCCGTCCGCGAGGTGCTACGTGTGCTCCCCCTGGCAGAGCGTATCCCCACGCATACGGTGATGCTTGCCGTCCCCTATAGCCTCTTTGAACCGGCGCGTTTGCTCATTGCCGCCCATCACGGCGAGATCCTGGATGAAGATTTCGCCGGCGACGTGACGTTGACCGCGCGCTTTGCCGTGGAACACTTCCCGGCGTTTCAAACAGCGCTACAGGAGCTTTCTGCCGGGCGGGTACAGGCGGAGATCGTGGCGACAGATGAGGCAACGATTATGCCGGTGGATTCCATAGCAGTATGTGGATCAGAGTCCGGGGCGGCACACTGAACGTTCGGGACATGTCCGGTAATCCCTTTGTGTTCACTGTGGATTCCGGTGGTTATTGTCAATTCTGTTTTTTTATATTACAATGCTTGAAGTAGTGTGAATGAGTAGATGATTAAAAATTGGTTAGTCAGGGTTACTTGTTATGATGGGATTACTCTTTTCCGAGATTCTGATTGCCGACGCAGTAGCCGCTTCTGCCTACGAGATGCGAACCGTGTTGCAGAACGTGGGGTATGTGGTGCAACGTGTTGAAAGTGGGCGGGCAGTCTTGGAGGCACTGCGTAACCATCCCCCGGATTTGATTCTGTTAGCCGCTGATTTCCCCGATATGGATGGGTATGCGGTCACCCGCGAGATCCGCAGCCGCCGCGATTTGGCTTTTATTCCAATTATTATGCTCTCCGAAAAAGAAGACCAGGATGCTATCGCGGCGGCCTTGAATGCCGGCGCCGACGAAGTGCTCGTCAAGCCTGTTTCCAACCCGGAGTTGCTGTTGCGAGTGCGGGCAATGCTGCGCCTCAAACAAGCCATAGATGCCCTTGCCGACCTCAATGCGACGCTGGAACAACGGGTTGTGGAGCGCACCCGCGCGCTCGAAGAAGCCCATGCGCGCCTGCGCCATGCGGAAAAGCTCGCGGCTCTGGGCAACCTGGCCGCTTCGGTGGCTCACGACATCAACAATCCCTTGACCGGCATTTTGACCTATTTGTACCTTATGCGCCAGACCGTGCCTGCCGACAGCGCGATGGCCCAAGACCTGGAATTGGTTGAACGCCAGGCACAGGTGATCGCGCAGTTGGTGAAGCAACTTCAAAACTTCGCGCGGCCGCCGCGCAAAGATAAACAGCCGGTGGCGCTCGGAACGATTCTCAATGACATTCTCAAACTGATCGAACATGACCTGCGTAAACGGAAAATCGAGGTAACATGTGAGTGTGATTGCCGCCTGCCGCCGGTGCAGGCGGCACCGGATCAATTGAGCGAAGTCTTTATGAACTTGATCGTCAATGCACGCGACGCGATGCCCGATGGGGGAACATTGACAATCCTGGCCAATATTGAAACTTCGCAAACAATACTGGTGCAGGTGAAAGACACCGGAACGGGGATTGCACCGGAGATTCTGGACCACCTGTTTGAACCGTTCTATACGACCAAAGGCGAGCACGGTACGGGATTGGGGCTGGCGATTTGTTACCGGATTGTGACGGAGCATGGGGGAGAAATTTGGGCAGAAAGCCACGCCGGGGAGGGAACCACATTTTTTATCCGTCTGCCGGCCATTCAAGAAGCTGAGGCAATGTGAGTTGAAAACATGTTCATCAACTGGAAAACCCGCGAAGTCAACCTGAACATTGTGTATTACGGTCCGGCGCTCAGCGGCAAGACGACCAATTTGGAGCAGATCCACGCGCGTATGAAAGCCGCGGCCCGCAGTGAACTGTTTACCCTCAACACCCACGAAGACCGCACCATCTTTTTTGACTTTATGCAGGTGGAAATCGGGCAGGTCGCGGGGTTGCGTCCCAAGTTCGGACTCTACACGGTGCCGGGGCAGGTGTACTACGAGGCCACACGCGAGGCCGTGCTCCGGCGCGCGGATGCTCTGGTCTTCGTTGCCGACTCGCAGGCCGCGCGTCTTGACGAGAACATCGCTTCGTGGCGCGATATGGCCCGTCAGCTTGCGCGGATGAATCGTCCGTTGGGTTCGATGCCGTTGGTCGTGCAGTTTAACAAGCGCGACCTGCCGGATGCGCTGCCGGTCGCCGACCTGCAAGCCACCCTGGACACCGGCAAGCTCCCCTATTTTGAAGCCGTTGCCGTCAAAGGCATCGGCGTCCCGGAGACACTACAAGCCGCTATGCGTTACCTTTTGCTGTACGTACAACATGCGCTCAAAACGCAATCGCAAGGAGTGTCTGGATGAAAGCCATACAGCAGATTATCGAGGATCTCAGTCACCAGGAGGGCTTTGGCACGGTCGTCTTGACGAATGTATCCGGCCTTCCGTTGGCAACGTCTGAGAATCGGCAGGAAGCGGAGGCGCTGGCAGCCGTTGTGGCCGATATGTTGCGTTCGGCGGCCGGCATCAGCAGCCGCCTGGGATGGGGAGCGATGAATGAGATTATGCTGCTTTCCAACGATGCGCAACGTGGAGTGTTGTGTCGTCGTTTCCAGGCCGGCGAGCAAGAGCTGGTCCTGGCGCTTTTCATCCGGCCTCAGCATGTCTATTGGCAGGCCACGGCGCAGGCGATCCAGAAAATCAAACAGGCCTGGAGTTTTTCGGGTTGAAAGTGAGGGAGTATGGCGCTGAAAGGGAGTTTGGCCGATTTAAGCATCGCGGATTTGATTCAGTTGCATTGTCAATCGGGAACGCGCGCCTGTCTGACAGCCCAGCGCGGGGCAGAGGAGGTGATCAACGTCTATTTTGCCGATGGAGAAATTGTTCATGCTGAATTTGGTGCCGTGACCGGCGCCGAAGCCGTCTATACCCTGTTGAGTTGGGAAACCGGAACCTTTGAGGTGGAGCAGGGGCAAGAAGCGCCCACGCGGACCATCAATTTGCCGTGGTCGGCGTTGATTATGGAAGGAATGCGGCGTCTGGATGAGCAACGTCATTTATCTACACAAGTAAAGGAGCAAGGAGCAATGGCAGGAGAAACACGTCGAGACCGGTTGGCGAAGATCCTTCGGAATTTGATTGACACTTCTGGCGACATCAGCGGTGTTGCGATTGTCAGCATGGATGGGTTGATTATGGCGGCGGATTTGCCTTCGACGATAGATCAGGCGCGCGTCGGTGCTGTGGCGGCGGCGATCCTGAGTTTGTCGGGGCGCTCGGTCGGGCAGCTCAAGCGCGGTGAACTATTGCAGACCACGGTTCAGGGCACGGAGGGCTATATTGTCATCACCCAGGCCGGCCCGAATGCCGTGCTGGTGGGCTTGACTGGCCAGAACGTTAACCTGGGCATGGTATTCCTTGAAATTCGGGAGTGCGCTGCCGCAGTTGCTGCTGAGTTGGGCTAGGAGGTTGAAAATGGACCCC
This sequence comes from Anaerolineae bacterium, assembly GCA_035373625.1. Lineage (GTDB taxonomy): Bacteria > Chloroflexota > Anaerolineae > B4-G1 > SLSP01 > DSWT01. Next base: position 26,765 of record DAOSNS010000036.1, read on the forward strand.
CGTTTGATGGATGAAATCAAGCAAGTAGGACACCTGACGGAGGCCGATTGTCAGCTATTGGCAGACATGAAACCGGCGTTGGAGAAGCACGCCCCGGCGATTGTCGAGACTTTCTACGCACACCTGGAGCAGTTCCCTCATTTGTCTGCGCTACTGCATGCTGAACCCGGGCGGATAGAGCGGCTGAAGGGCCATCTTCAAAGATGGTTGATCGGCCTGGCTGATGGCAAATACAACGAGTCTTACTTTGAGCGACGTTACCGCATCGGTTTCAGGCATGTCGAGGTAGGATTGGAGCCTCGCTATGTGATTGCGGCCATGGCGTTCTGTCGTGCCACTGCCGCGAAGATGATCGTCGAGGCCGAGTATGCCGACGATCCCCAAAAGGTCGAGCGGATGACGGCCTTGAACCGCATCATGGATGTGGATTTGAACGTGATGTTGCAATCCTACGATGATCATCGGGTGCAACAATTCCTGGATGTAACCGGCTTCAGCAAAGCGTTGTTTGAAACCCTGATGGCCGGTTGAATTGCAATCGCGCGGCGCGCGTACGGCCAACAATCGTGATAGGGTTCGTTTCCTGGAACCGGATTTGCAGGATGAACAGGACAGAAAAGTGTCTGGCGGGCCTTTTCTGATTCTGAAAATCCTGACTATTTGATTTATGATTACCTGACTATCCTAAGGAGGCAATGATATGCCATCTCAGGTGCTTTTTGAAAATGCGGAACACAAAAACGTACTGTTGGAAGATTATACTTCGGGGAAGATGGTACAGGCCAATCAGCACCTTATCATTCATAAGGGGCACGGGATGTTGCTCGACCCCGGCGGTCACAAGGTCTATTCCTATGCGTTGGAAGAGTTGTCATCCCTGATCTCACCCAACGCGCTGGACTACATTTTCTTTTCCCACCAGGACCCGGACATTGTTGCTGCGGCCAACGGTTGGCTGATGGTGACAGACGCGCAGGCACTATTGTCGCAGTTGTGGCTGCGTTTCATCACCCATTTCGGCGTGGATGATTTCCTCGTGGATCGCATTCAAGCGATACCCGACCGGGGACGCACGGTGGATTTGATGGGGTGCCAGTTGCTGCTGCTACCGGCGCACTTTATGCACTCGGCCGGCAACTTCCAGGTCTACGACCCGGTGTCGAAAATCCTGTATTCGGGTGACCTGGGAGCCTCGCTGGGGCAAACCTACGTGACCGTCACCAATTTCGACGACCACATCCAGTATATGGAAGGCTTTCATCGTCGCTATATGCCGACGAACCGGGTGCTTAAGTTGTGGGCTGCGATGGTGAAACCGCTCGACATTGAGATCATTGCACCACAACACGGCGCCATGATCATCGGCAAAGACAATGTGACCCGTTTTATCGCCTGGGTCGAGTCATTGGCTTGCGGGCTGGATCTGATGGAACATAGCTACACATTGCCGGCTTAGTCCGTCTCACATAAGCGGTGAAGGTACGGGATGAAATCTAAGGGAACTATTCTGGTGGTTGACGATGACCTGCTCATCCGCAAGGGCTTGCTGCGGATGTTGAGCCAACAAGGGTATGAGGTCGAAGAGGCCGAAGATGCTGAAGCGGCCCAGAAGCTCTTGCCCCAGCGCTTCTTTGATCTGGTGATCACCGATCTTCAAATGCCCGGACAAGACGGGCTGACGTTGTTGCGTGAGATCAAAAGCCGTTTTCCGCAAATGCCGGTGGTCATGCTGACGGCCCACGGCTCGATGGATGTGGTGGTGCAGGCATTACGTGGCGGGGCGAGCGATTTCCTGACCAAACCGTACAAGCCGGATGAACTCTTTAACATCGTTGCCCGTGAGGTGTCCCGCCATCGCCAGAGCCTGCCTCCGGGCGTTCAGGAAGGATTGGGCCTGCAATTCAGCGCCGAGGCACTTGACGAGATCGAGCAACTGTTGTTGAACCTGCGGGTGGAGATCAACGCGCGCAGCGTTCTGTTGATTGCGGGCAATGGCTCGGTCATTACCGCCAAAGGGGTGGTCGAGGACATCAACATCTCCGCCCTCGGCGCTCTGGTTGCCGGTGACTTTGCCGCGACCGCCGGCATTGCCTCGTTGATCGGCGAAGAAGAGGCGTTCAAGCTCAACTTTCACGAGGGCGCGCAGTACAGCATCTACTCTGGCCAGGTTGTTCCCGGCATTTACCTGTTGGTGATCTTCACCCAGGATATTCGCCTGGGCGCCGTACTGTTTTACACTAAAGAGACGTTGGCAAAGCTGCGTCCGCTTGTGGAGACCGCTCTGATCCGTTCTGCGCCCACCGTCGAGGTGGCTGCGCCCGCTGTGGTTGCCGTTGAGCCGCAGGCCGTTCAAGATACCGCGCCCGTGGTCCCATCCCCGGCTGCGGCGGAAGAGACGCCGGCATCCACACAACTCTTCTCGTTCGACGAACTCCTCAAGAGTGGTGCATTGGACCCCGACCTGCTCACCGCTTTGGAGAACCAGTTTGCTAATCTATGGGAGCCGACATAGCGTCATGCTCGTTTGACTCGAAATTTCTCGATCGGGCACTCAGCCACTAGCTGAGTGCCCCATTTTTTAGCGTCGCCACATCATTCGATTGTCTTCCATCACTACGGTAGCCTGTCCGGCGGCTTGCAGTGATGTCAGCGCTGCGTGAACCGTCGTCAGCGCAAGGAGGAAGAACTGCGGTGCAGCAAAGGTGACGTCGTAATGTGCGGCGACGGCACGCAGGATAGCGGTAGCCTCCTGGGGTGTGGTCAGCGTTTCCCATACCAGGGCGCGGATCTCGCGCAGCCGGGCGGCGTTGCGTTCCGCCAGCGGTGCAATGTCCCGCGTCGGTTCACCGTGACCGGGGATGTAGGCGGTGTAGGGCAGGGTGGGGAGACGCTCTAACGTCGCCAACCAGCCATCCATATCGGCGCAGAAGAGAATGGGATGACGCTCCAGCGTCTCTTCTGGGAAGACAACGTCGCCGCAATAGAGCGTTGTGCCGTGTGCGACGCCGACCTGTTGTGGCGCGTGTCCCGGCAAGGGCACGATTTCCAGCGGTACTCCGGCGATCTCCTGCGGGCCGATATCCACTGGCGTGATTGCCGCCACGCCCTGCCGCGCCAGGGTGAACTTTCCCCGCAGCTCGGCGATAGGAGCCGCGCCGCCGTAGAGGAACAGCGGTTCCAACAGCGGCTGCGTTGCAAAGGCGCCCTCCAATGGCGGTGCATAGACCGGCGCGCGGGCCTGTTCCGCCAGCCAGCCTGCGCCGCCGAAGTGGTCCGCGTGCCCGTGGGTGATGATGACTGCTGCCACGCGCGCCCCTTCACCTTCGAGGGCGCGCAACGCCTTCTTTGCCGCGTCTTTATCCAGCCCTGCGTCTACCACGATAGCCCGTTGCCCCTGGATGATAACCCCGATGTTTGACCCGCCCGCGAGGACGAAATCCCCGCTGCCCAAATCGTGCCACTGCGTTGCCATACCTCACCTCGTATGAAAGAATCGTCATTTTTACTCTCAAGGATTTCAGTTTACCCGATTGTTCCCAAAAAGCGAGAATGAAAATGTGGACCGGTAGTTAGCATCCGGTAACCGATGACCTTTTCTTGCATATCCTTTGCTTTTGTTTATACTCGAAGGCATGAGCGACCTATAACCTGGCTTCGGTGGATATCTCGAAGTTGAACGGGAAGAATCTGGTAGAGGGAACCATGAGTATTGATCTGGTGGATCTTCATGGGATTGGAGTGACATTACCTGGCGTTTATGTGGTCGGTGATAAAATAGGTGATGAGGCGATCTTGGAACGCGATGTGTTGAATGGTTTGCGCATCACACTTGATGGCCCGGCGCTGTTGATGCGCTGGCTGGAGCAGGAGGCATTGTGACCCAATCCGCCGAATTTCCCCCGCTCTCCGTACAAAACCTCACCTTCCAATACCGGATGCGTGAGCAGCCGGCGCTTGAAGATGTGTCTTTCACCCTGCACGCGGGCGAATTGTTGCTTGTGGCCGGGTCGAGCGGCTGCGGCAAGACAACGCTCATCCGCTGCATCAACGGCCTGATTCCCCGCAGTTACAAAGGCGATTTACGCGGGCGCGTGTTGCTCCACGGCCAGGATAATGCCGAGATGCCGTTGTCGCGCATTTCCCAGATTGTCGGCACGGTGCTGCAAGACCCGGAGCGCCAGATTTTGGGGGCGCACGTCTTCACGGAAGTGGCCTTCGGCCTGGAAAACCTGGCCCTGCCGCGCGATGAAATTCGCCGGCGGGTGGATGAGACGCTCGAGTATCTGGGCATTGCGCACTTGCGCAACCGCGAAACCTTCCACCTTTCCGGCGGCGAGAAGCAGAAAGTGAGCCTTGCCGGTGTATTGGCCATGCGCCCGGACATTCTTCTTCTGGATGAACCCCTTGCCAGCCTTGATCCGGCGAGTGCGCAAGAGGCACTGGCACTTTTCCGCCGTCTCGCCGATGAGGGCGTCAGCATTCTGTTGATCGAGCATCGGGTTGAGGATGCCTTGAGCATCCACCCCGACCGGGTGCTTTTTATGCAGGATGGCAAGGTCGCCTACGACGGTCCGCTGGACGGCGCGATGCAGGTGATGGATTATCGCCGGGTGAAGTTGCCCGCGCCGGTCATCTTGGAACGCGCGACGCAGGCACCGCCTCCTGTTTTTGAGCCGGCCATAAAATCGAATGGTCGCGATCCCCTGGTGACGTTTGAGAACGTCTCGTTTGTCTATGAGGGTGGGGCGGAAGTCATTCACAACGTCAACCTGACCCTGCGCCGGGGCGACATCACCGCCATCCTCGGCCCCAACGGTGCCGGAAAAACAACGTTGGTCAAACATGCCATCGGCCTGCTCAAACCCACTCACGGACGCGTGCTGGTGCAGGGCACCGACACCCGCAAAATGAGCGTCGCCCAGATCGCCCACACGTTGGGATACGTCTTTCAGAGTCCCAGCCATATGCTCTATGCGCCGACGGTGCGGGAAGAACTGGCTTTTGGCCCCAAGAACCTGGGTTACAGCCAGGAACTCATCGAGCAGGGCGTCAATGAAGCCCTCGACGCCGTGAATTTACGCGGATTGGAAACCTATCCTCCGCTTTCGCTCTCTTTTGGGCAACAGAAACGGGTCAGCATCGCGGCGGTTCTGGCGATGCGTTCTAAAATCCTGGTGATGGATGAACCGACGGCCGGACAGGACTACTGGAATTACATCGCTTTTATGGATTCCATCCTGCAGACGCCCGGGTTTTCGGCCATCCTGTTTATCACCCATGACCTGGACCTGGCGATCTGCTATGCCAACCGGGTGGTGCTGATGGAGGAGGGGCGGGTTGTCGGTGATGGGCCGCCCGCCGAAGTCTTGACCGATCTTGAGCTATTGGAACGTTGCCGCCTGGTGCCGACATCGCTCCTCAGGGCGAATTTGGAGCATTTGTCTGAAACGGGGCGCTTCTTATCGGCGGAGGCGTTGGCGCATGCCATAAAATTTGATCGTTTAGCGTACCAATCTGCTTGATCCGTTGATAGGAATAGAGAAATTTACTGTGCGTTCGGTATAAGTGCAGCGGGCATGCCGGGGGAGGGACGTGTTCCGCTGTGCGGTGGTGTTTAAGCAATCTTATTTTTTACTTTCACGAAAGGAGATGATCGTATGATGGAAAAGCTCAAGAGCAAACGTGCGCTGACCTGGCTTGTTGTATTGCTGGCCTTTGTGGTGCTGTTGGCGTTGGCCAGCATCCTCACCAGCGGCGACAAAATCCGTGGTGTGGCTCCGATTGTGGTCACGGTGATCGGCCTGATTGCCGTTTTCGTCATCTACCTGCTCACGGCGCAGAACGACGCGTGGCAGGTCGAAACCCGGCAAGTCGTGTACATGGCGATCGGCGCGGCACTCTACGGTGTCTTCAATTACATTTTCAACACTATTCCCATGCCGTCCGTCAGCCAGGTCTCCTTGCGCCCCTCGGTCAGCATTCCGATTTTCTTCGGTTACGTCTTCGGGCCGGTGGTCGGGTTCTTCACCGGGGCTGTGGGCAACATTTTGGGTGACTTTATTACCGGGTGGGGAGTATATCCGGCGTGGGACGTCGGTAACGGCTTGATGGGGTTGATCCCCGGCCTGGTGATGCTCTTTGGCGATAAAAAGCGCAGCCTCAACTTCCTGACCATCCTGGTCGGCGTGTTGATGGCGCTCGCGGTGGCGGTGATTCTGATCAATCCCCGCGTGGTCGGCCCGTGGACCGGCGAGATTGAAGACTTCTCGCTGTGGGCCTGGATCTTCCTCATCGGTGGGGCGATCGTCATTGCTGGCCGGTTTTTGCTGGAACAATACGGTGTGGACCTGGCGGCGGTGAACCTGTGGGGCACGTTGGGGATTATCATCGGCATCGGCTTTGCTTCTCTCGCCGATATTTGGGTCAACGGCTACAGCTTCGCCACGGCCATCATCGGTGAGTTTGCGCCGGCGGCCGGCCCCAATATCATCAACTCGATGATTCTTACGCCGATCCTGCTCGCTGCATATAACGCTGTGCAAAAGCGTGCTGGTCGGTAGAGCGAAATGTGATGCGTGGACGTGATGCGTAATTTGTGAAACCCGCTCACGTTTCACGTCTGTCAAGGGAGAATGAAATGCTGATTGCCTGGCGTTATCGTGAACGCGATACTCTCATTCAGCGCCTGGATCCACGGGCGCGGATTCTCTTCATGTTGGCGATGCTCTTTTCCGTGATCCAGTTTTGGGATTTACGGATTTTGTTAGTTTTCCTGGGCATAGCCCTCTTGCAGTTCTTGCTGGCGCGCCTGACCTGGCGTGAGACGCGTCGCGCATGGATTTTGATCAGCATCATCATTCTCATCATGACCATCTTGACGTTTTTTACCGGAAGAGGTGGTACCCAGTATGCCTATACCGAAGAGCATCTTATCCGGCGATTGGGGCCTCTTTCCCTCCCCATCGTCAAGTGGCAGATAACGGTGAATATCACTGTGGAGAAAATCGTTTTTGCCGTCAGCCAGCTTGTGCGTATGTACGCCATTACCGTGATGGCGATTACGGTTCCTTATACCGTGGACCCTAGCCTCTATGGGGTTACATTCCGGGGATTGGGCTTGCCGGATAAGTTTGCCTACGCGATGGATCTGGCTTTCCGCTTTGTGCCCACGCTGGCACGGGATTTCGCGGTGACGTTGGATGCGCAACGTGCGCGCGGCTACGAGGTCGAGAAACTCTCCGGCGGCCTGATTGCTCAGATTCGCAAACTTGCCCCCTTGCTGGTGCCGGTGACGATCAACGCCATCGTCGGTGCGGAAGACATCATTGATGCGATGGACCTGCGTGCCTTTGGGGTGAAACCGCGCACGTGGGTGCATCAGCTTACCTACAAACGCGCCGACAAAGCCCTCATTGCACTGGGGGTACTGATTTTTATTGCTTCTACCGTATTGGCCTTTATGGGGGTGGGGAAGCTGTGGTTACCGACGTGGGCACTCGCCTGGGCGCAGTGACGTGATCTTCTTGTGTTTGTTTGGTGCCAAGACTGACGTGGATCCCATGTGATCGCCGCGCAGGAAGTCCAGCGTGCTGCTTGCGCCGTCGTTTACGCGCATCCCCTGCCCCTGCGCTTCGGGGACTTCGTCGTCACGGGCTGGCTGCCTATTTGATAGTGTGCTCGTGCTGCCGGTCCACGTGAAGGGGTTGCCGATGTCGCAGGTGGTCACGCTGTTCAGCACGAAGTTGACGCGGGTGCCGGCGCCGACGTAGACGAAGGTGGCGCTGGTCGCACCGCTCACGGTCGTCAGGCGGTTTTCGGCGTCGTGGATGCGCCATACCTCACGCTCTTGCACTTGCCCTGAACGTAACCGTAGGATGTACTGACAGCTTGCCGGTGTGGTTCTGGGGGTAGCACTGCCCGCATGGTGGCGTCCAGCGTTCCCTGACGCACCTTCATCGCTAACGCTGCTGCCAGTTCCACCAGGCCAATGTGGGCCAGGGCTAACGTATGCCCTGCCGTCGGGGTGCACAGCGCCTGTAGCCAGTCGCTGCCGGTCTCGTTCACATACCGTTTGACCAGCGCGCTGCTGTCCACATAATAGGTCGTCATAGTTCGCCGCGCCGCTGCGCGATGATGATGTCGCTAACGGGTGTACCTGGGAGTGTGGGCGGGGTCTGGTAGACATACTCAGCGGGTTCTTCGGCGACCAGGGTGGGGTGTAGGTGCTGGATACGTCCTGTGCTTAACAAGGCGTGCACCACCTGCCGAGGAGAATCGGCCTGCGCGCGTTGCTGGTGTAACCGCGCTAACGCCAATTGTACTGCCTGGCGCAGTTCAACAGGATCAATCGGCTGTTCGCCGATCCAACTGGCGGGAATCGTGATAGTCACAGTCTGTTCCATATACCACACTCCTGATTGTGTCCTTTGCCCCTATCATACCGCAAACCCGGGGAATTGTCTATACCAACGCGCCCATTCAAGGACACATCCGCCGCCGACGGCCCGGACTGCGGAAGATGCCGCTGGATAACCACCCGTCAGCGCGCCTCCCTGCGATCCGGCGAAGTGCGCCGGCTCCCGGCTCGCGGCGCTGTGGAAAGACGGGCGCGTGGTAGCGCGGGTAGCGATTGAGAAGCGGCACGAGTTATAGGGATGTGAACCGCCGTGGATGATTGCATCTACGGCGGTTTGTTTGGTAGGTGGCTCGTCGGCGTGGCATCGGGGTGATTAACGTTTTACGGAGATCTCTGTTCCATAGCATCCACCATACGCTGGTCCATCACAGTTAATAGCTTAGCAAAATCGTCATGCCCAACGTCGCAACAAATCCAGGTATTCCTCCCTTGACAACAGTTTGATTTTGGCTATAATTTAGCTGGCTAATCATTAGTTGACTAACTAATGATGACCGGGGGTTCTGGTCGTTCGCCATGAATCGTTGGTTCATCAGCGGTTGGATGAAAATGATGTTCTAACGTTCAAGCATCGAGAAAGATTTACAAGATTCGCAGTTGTTTTCAGAGAAACTGATTATGTCGCCCACCGAAGGATCGGAATCGCTCGATTTTCTGCTGGCGCAGGTTTGCAAGGTGCACCGTGCGCGGATACACACTTTGTTTGAGGAACTGGGGTTGTATCACGGGCAGCCGCCGTTACTCTTCGCGCTGTGGGATCAGGACGGGCAAACGCATCGGGAATTGGCCGGACGATTGCATATTCGGGCGGCGACGATCACCAAAATGGTGCAGCGGATGGAAAAAGCCGGTTTTGTCGAATGTCGTACCGATCCCAATGACCAGCGTGTCTCGCGTGTGTATCTCACCGACCACGGACGTAATGTCAGAGATGATGTCAATCAAGTCTTTCAGCGGCTTGAGGATGAGACCTTTGCCGGCTTCACTCCTGAAGAATGTGCTTTGTTGCGCCATTTTCTCGTGCGGATGCGCGATAGCTTATTGCGCGCCAGCGCCACTTCCCAATCCCCGCTTCCAAATCCCTAATCCCTAAGGAGTACCATAACCCGACCGATGAAATCCATCAAAACACTCATGAAATACCTTAAACCTTACTGGCTGTGGGCCACTCTGGCGCCGCTGCTGATGATGTTGGAAGTCGCAATGGACCTGATGCAACCCCGGATGATCCAGCGCATTGTGGATGAAGGTCTGGCGCGACTCGACATGCAGGTGGTCATCCACACCGGCCTGTGGATGGTCGGTTTTGCGTTGCTCGGTGCAGTGGGGGGCATCGGCTGCACGGTCTTTTCGGTACTGGCCGCGATGGGCTTCGGCACCGACCTGCGCGAGGCACTGTTTACCAAAGTGCAATCGCTCTCCTTTGCCAACCTGGATGAACTGGAAACCGGTCAGCTCGTCACACGCCTCACCAACGATGTGGTGCAGATTCAGGAATTGGTTTCGATGATGCTGCGTATCATGGTGCGTTCGCCACTTCTACTTCTCGGTAGCCTGGTCATGGTGATCGTCACCAGTCCACGCCTGGCGGTGTTGCTGTTGATTCTGGTGCCGCTGGTGACAGGACTGCTTGTCTGGGTCATCAAGAAGGCTTATCCGATGTTCGGCGAAGTTCAGCGCAAACTCGATGACTTGAACACGGTGATGCAAGAGAACCTCGCGGGTGTTCGCGTCGTCAAAGCGTTTGTACGCGCTGCGCACGAAATCGCACGCTTTGGCCGTGTCAATGACGCCTTGATGAATCAAATCGTGCGTGCGGCACGGATGTTAGCCATAACATGGCCGTTTATGATGACCACGGTTAACCTGGGCGTGATCGGCGCACTCTGGTTTGGCGGGGTGCTGGTGAACAAAGGCGATATGCAGATCGGCCAACTCATCGCTTTTGTCAACTACTTGATGCGCACGTTGATGTCGCTGATGTTCGTCAGCATGCTCATCATGCGGTTGGCACGGGCGCAGGCTTCGGCGGACCGCATTGTAGAGGTGATGGAAGCTGTGCCCACGGTGCAGGATAAGCCCAACGCGCTGGTAGATTTCAAACCGCGCGGACGGGTGGCCTTCGAGGGGGTGACTTTCAGCTACAGCGGTGACATGCATGATCTGGTGCTTGGTGGTGGACCGTCGCACAACGGCGGGCCGCCCGGCATCAACTTTGTGGCCGAGCCGGGAGAGACGGTGGCGATCCTCGGGGCGACGGGATCGGGTAAATCTACGCTGGTCCATCTGATCCCACGTTTTTACGATGTGACCGGCGGACGTGTGACCCTGGATGGTGTGGATGTTCGTGACATTGACCAGGCGACGCTGCGCCGCCATATCGGTATCGCGCTGCAAGAATCGGTCCTCTTCAGCGGCACCATCCGCGATAACATCCGCTATGGTCGCCCGGAGGCGACCGATGAAGAAGTGATCGCCGCCGCTAAAGCCGCGCAGGCCCACGATTTTATCATGGAATTCCCCGATGGTTACGATACCATCGTCGGGCAGCGCGGCGTCAACCTCTCCGGTGGACAGAAACAGCGCATCGCCATCGCCCGCGCGATCCTGGTGCAACCGGCGGTGCTCATACTCGATGACAGCACCAGTGCGGTGGATGTGGAGACTGAAACGAAAATCCAGGAAGCCCTGGAGGATATTATGCGCGATCGCACCAGCTTTGTCATTGCTCAGCGTATCAGCACGGTGCTCAACGCCGATAAAATCCTGGTGTTGGACGAGGGTCGCCTGGTCGCCGAGGGCACACACCGCGAACTCCTGGTTTCCAGCCCCGTCTATCGGGAGATTTATGATTCCCAATTGGGAAATGGAGTGATAAGCCATGACTGAACGTAGCGCGAATCGCCCACAAACTTCCACGCCTCCCTTGCGCGGTGGGCCGGGCGGGCCACCCGGCCCCGGCGGCGGCCCGGCTGGACACCTGATGCGTCCCAAAGAACGCGCGAAGAACATCCGCGGCACCGTGTTGCGGCTATGGGGGTATCTTAAACGTCAGGGATGGTCCCTGGTCATCATCCTGGTGCTGGTGGCGGCTTCCTCCGGCCTGGGGCTGTTGGGACCGTATCTGATGGGCATCGCTATTGACGATTACATCCTGCCGGGCGACTTACCCGGGTTGGGGCGCATTTTGCTGCTGATGCTTGTTATCCATCTGGTGACTGCCGTGATTTCGTGGACGCAAGTCTACATGATGGCGACAACGGCGCAGCGCACCGTGCGCGACATCCGCAATGACCTGTTCGCCAAGCTCCAGACCCTGTCATTGCGCTTTTTCGATCAACGTCCGCACGGCGAGTTGATGAGCCGCCTGACGAACGACGTAGAAAACATCAGCGGCGTGCTCAACGACGGGGTCACGCAGTTCATTTCCAGCATTATGAGCATTCTCGGCGTGGTGATCATCATGCTGGTCATCAACGTGCGCCTGGCAATCGTGAGCATGATTACCATGCCGTTGATGATGTTCCTGAGCAATTGGGTGGCGAAATATACCCGCCAGGGATTCCGCGAGCAACAGGAATATCTCGGCAATTTGAATAGCATCATCGAGGAGACCGTCACCGGACAGCATGTGGTCAAGGCTTACGTGCGTGAACAAGCGGTCATCGAGCAATTCAAGATCGTCAACCACAAACTGCGCGCGGCGGCCTCGCGGGCACAGATCTTTGCCGGGACGCTTGGCCCGGTCAGCAACTTCGTCAACAACGCCGGCTTAGCCATTGTCGCGGGCGCCGGTGGGTGGATGGCGGTGCAGGGGATGGCGACGGTAGGCACGATTGCGGCTTTCATCAACTATGCGCGGCAGTTTTCCATGCCGTTGAACCAGATCGCCAACCTGTACAACACCATTCAATCTGCCATTGCCGGCGCCGAGCGTGTCTTTGAGATCCTCGACGAGACGCCGGAGCTGGTGGATGATCCTGATGCCGTCCCGCTCACGAACATCCGCGGGGATGTGGTCTTCGACGATGTGTGCTTTAGCTACGAGCCGGGGGTGCCGGTGCTCAAACATATCAGCCTGCACGCCCGGCGCGGGCAAACGATCGCTCTGGTCGGCCCCACGGGCGCCGGCAAGACCACGATCGTCAACCTGCTCACACGCTTCTATGACATTGACAGCGGCAGCATCACTATAGACGGGATAGACATCCGCCGGCTCAAAATGGCCGATTTGCGCCGTGAGTTGGGCATTGTGCTGCAAGACACCTATCTGTTTGCCGATACGGTGATGGAGAACATCCGTTACGGGCGGCTGGATGCGACCGATGAGGAAGTCATCGCGGCGGCGAAGCTCGCCAATGCCGACCAATTCATCCATCGCCTGCCGGAGGGCTACCAGACGCAGCTTTCGGAGCGCGCGGGCAACATCAGCCAGGGGCAGCGGCAGTTACTGGCCATCGCGCGGGCGATCCTGGCCGATCCGAGCATCCTCATCCTCGACGAGGCCACAAGCAGCGTGGACACGCGCACGGAGAAGCACATCCAGGAAGCGATGTTGCGGCTGATGGAGGGCCGCACCAGCTTTGTCATCGCGCACCGTCTCAGCACCATCCGCGAGGCGGACGCGATCCTGGTCATCAACAACGGCGAGATCATCGAGCGAGGTACACACGCGGCGCTGCTGGCACAGAAAGGCTTCTACTATCACCTGTATATGAGCCAGTTCAAGGGGCATCAGGAGGTGCTGCCGGAGTTGACGATGGTTTCGTAGGGGCGAGATGTTCCCCGCCATACCTCAACGCCGGCGTCAAGCGTGAAATCCACGTGTAGCCAAAAGGTTGCTATTGCCTGTGTGACGCCGGCAGTGTCCACGTTCAATCCGAGGGTTTCGGGCAGGGGATGGCTTGCCAGGGGTTGAAAAGTCAGGGTATACGTGGTGTCCACAAAACCGCCGCCGTGGAAAGTGGTAATCCGGAGCGGTGCTTTGATGATCGCCTGGTAACACGCTTTGCGCGAGTCGGCTGCGTCGCGGAACTGTTTGAGAAAAAGCAGGGGCATGGCCTCCAGGGTTTCGCCCCACGGCACCCCGCCATCGGCATTTGCCTGAGGCTGCCAGTGCTTGAACACCTGTCGGATGAGCGCGCTGCGTGCAGCATCCCAACTCGTCCATGTCTCGGGTGGGGTAGCGTGCGCGGCATCGGTCGGATGGGATTCGAGCAGCCTTAACGGTTTGCCTTCGGCCTGCGGATCGAATTCCGCAAAGCCCCACACATCAACGGCAAATTCGGGATTCTGGATGCGTTCGGGTTTCTCAAACTGCCCCCACATCTTGGGAAAACCATATACTTCTCGCCCGGAGGCAATGGCGTAGGGGTTATCCACGAAGAGGTAAGGCAAGAACCATGCGGGCCGGTTTGCCTGTCCTGCTACCGGGATCCAAAAGCTGACTTCCGTTTCCTGCATCCAGCCGCTGGCTTTGTCGCGCTCATCCAGCGATTGAATCTGCATTTCGGCATACAAGAGCAGCACATACGGTCCCAACGGGCTGACCTTCACGGTGCTGTTGGACGGCGTGGTGAAGTATGTGTCACACAGCGAACGCAACGTTTCGCTGCGCGCCGGCAGCAGGAACGCCGCGATGTGCGCCTCCCGCTGGAGATAGGGGCCGCGGAACACTGGGATGCCGCTGCCGCCGTCCACATAATCCGGCAGCGCCGTTTCTTCGGACGCGGGCGTTTTCGACGTGCATCCTACAGCCATAGCGCCTAACGCGCCTCCCGCGAGGTGCAGGAAACGTCTGCGCGATAGGCGGGCAGCGGACTTGCTCTCAGATCTCAAGGGAAGCCTCTGCTTAATTAATCCGGCGCAAGCGTTTATGTGATCGTTGTTATCGGCGGTCAGCGATCGGGTTTTGCTGACCGTTGATCGCTGAAAGCTGATCGCTACACTTCGATTCCCAATTTCGCGGCTAGCTCGCTCGCGGAGGGATCGAAGAGAAGCGTCCCGTCGGGGAAGGCGATGGTAGGCACGATCCAACTGCCGCCGTGGACTTCGTCGCAGTAAGCGCATGCCTCGCGGTCCTGCTCGATGTCAATGTAAGTGTAAGCGATGCCATGCTCATCAAGGAAACGTCGCGCCCGCCGCACGTCGGGACACCACCATGTCCCATAAACGGTAAGCTGGGTATGCTCTCTTGTCATAGTCACCCCCGGTTCGATTTTGGATTTGTGAGCACCATTCGCTGATTCTCCCATTCCCCTACACGTGATCCAACGCCGGCACATACACCGGCACCGGCAGCAGGGCCAGCAAACCCGGCGGCAGGTGGGGCGCTTCAGGGATCGCCGGGCCGCCGAAAACCAGTCGCACGGCAGAAAGAGGGTCTAGCTCAACATAAGGTTCGGCATGGTAGCCGGCCTCGATGTTCACGGCACCGTCGCATACGGCGATGGTCGTCACCTGTGTGCGGTCGTGCTCGCGGATGCCGAGACTCACGGCGAAGTCGCGCAGGCCGGCGGCGCGGCGCTCAAGCCAGGGGATAGCGGCACGCAGCACGGCGGCGAGATCGTTGACGCGGTACATCCCGCTGTAGCCGGCCGTCCCATAGCTCACGTAGGGCATGATACGGGCGATGCGTGTTTCGTCCCACACCGAAACTTCCCACGTGGCTGTCTCGCCGTCGTTCCATGCGATGATGGCGCGGATCATCTCCGCCTCCCTGCCCGACGCGGATACCAGCTCGATGAGCCTGACGTGATCGCGGTCTTGCCCGTCGGCCATTGCGTAGCCGTCTTCCGTCACCCAGACACGTAGATCTGCCCGGTGCAGTTGCGTCTCCAGGTCGGGACGGCGCGCGTGGCAATCGGACAGCGGCATCAGCCGGGCGATGTGGGTGGCCGCTTCCCAGGGCCGGACTTCTTCGATTTGTGCCAGCGCGACATCTGCCCGGCCCAACGAACGCGCGGAGAAGATCAACCGGTACGACAGCGCAGCGCCTTCCCAGCCGAAGGTGTTGTAGCGCTGCCGGTCGCCGCCGAGCCACGAAGCGGGGTACCCCTGCGCGCGCATCTCGTCAATGGCGTGGTACAAAAGCTGCGTCATATAACCTTTGCCGCGCGCTTCGACCGCCGTGGACACCCCGCCGATGCCACCGAGCTTCAGCGGCACGCCTGCCGTGACCACTTCGATAGGGTAGACGCCCACGTGGGAGACGATTTTGCCGTTCTCCTCGATGACGTAGCCCCACGCGCAGACCTCCGGTGTGGGCTTGTAGATGTGCGGGCCAAAACGCCGGAAGAAGTCCACCGAATGGCCAAACGCGCGCTCTAAGTAGCGCATAAAGTCTTCGAATTCCTCGACGCGAACGGTGCGAATTTTGGTTGTCATAAGCTCCTTATGTAGTCGGGTAGTCGTTAGTCAGGTAGTCGTTAGTCGGGTGGTCGTTAGTCGGGTAGCCGTTAGTCAGGTAGTCGGTGATTGGGTGGGCAATGGTTTGGGCAACTTCACCTTCTCTCCTCCGTTTACCATCTACTGGCTACCGTTTACCGTCCACCTTGTTCCATTCGTTGGTCAGATGGCGGTGTAACATGCCGTGATTGATTATACACCCTGTCGCAGTTATGTCACAATCATCGCCTTGATGTGCGCCTCTGCGCGTTTTGCCTCATCCGCCGCCAGCGCCCCGATCTCGAACTCCGCCACGAATTTCGCGCCGGGCGGCAGGACTTTGACGTAGCCCTTTGCCTTCTCCGCCAGATAGCCCTCCGGCTCGCACGTCCCGGCTTCCACCAGGGCGATGGCGTCCTGATCGGCGGTGCGCGAGATCCAGCGCGTGGCCTTCGGCAGTTGCTTGATAGACTTCGAGTTCCATAAATTATACATCGTGATACAATAATCATGGTTCGGTGTTAGGATCGGCGATGGAGACTCTCCGAATGGATATCGAGATCATCAAATCCAAAGTGCGCCAGGGCCATTTCATCATCAGTTCTCACGCAGATCAAGAAGCATCCGACGAAGATATAGACATCGCCGAAATCCGTGATGCAATCCTGAACGATGAGATTTTAGAGCAATATGCGGATACGGGGCGGGGTGAGAGCTGTTTAGTGTTGGGATTTGTGAATGATCGTCCGATTCACATTGTATGCGGTTGGAGGCGGGAAGATGTGGTCGTCATCACTGTGTACATCCCAAAGCCGCCCAAATTTATAGACCCGTGGACACGAAGGAGTTCATTATGAACGAAACGCGTTGTCATATCTGTGGCAGCACCGACTTTGAAAAACGCCGCGTTGAGTATATCTATCGGCGAGGCGGCGAATATCTGGTTGTGCAGAACGTTCCCTGTGAGGTATGTCTGCACTGCGGCGAGCATTATTACGAAGGTGAAGTCCTCTTGAACATTGAACGTCGCTTCAAGGCGATTCACGAACGTCATGCCAAGCCGCAATCGCAGCGGTTGATCCCGGTCGAGGTTTATGCCTGATTATCACACGCTAAAACGGTTAATACACGCGGTTAAATACAAAACGGCTGCCAGACGTTGTTGTCTCGGCAGCCGTTTTCGTTTAGAGGGTGGCAGATCGAGATTCAATCAGCGCCTTGATGTGCGCCTCAGCGCGTTTTGCCTCATCCGCCGCCAGCGCGCCGATCTCGAACTCCGCCACGAATTTCGCGCCGGGCGGCAGGACTTTGACGTAGCCCTTTGCCTTCTCCGCCAGATAGCCCTCCGGCTCGCACGTCCCGGCTTCCACCAGGGCGATGGCGTCCTGATCGGCGGTGCGCGAGATCCAGCGCGTGGCCTTCGGCAGTTGGGACGGACGGTGGCGGATCACGTCGGCGGTGCCGTCGGGATGGATTTGCATGGAGTGTGCCCAGCCGTCCGCGTCGGCGAGATAATCAATGAAGAAGACGCCCTCCGGATCGAAGGCCAGGTCGGGGGTGAGGATGTGGTGTTTGGCGGGATGGTCGCGCAGTTCGGCCAGAAATTCGGCGTAACCCGGCCCCGGCTTGATGTGACTGGGGATGCTCGCCCGCACGCGCACGTGTTCCGGCGTGGGGATCGCGCTGTAGACCAGCCGCCCGTTGTCCACCGGCCTGAAGTTGACGTGCGCCAGGTAGAGCAGTTCCTGCCCGGAGTTCTTGAGGTTGGTGATCGTCATCGTCACGGTGAACAGCGTCGAACCGGCGTAGAGCTTGACCAGCGGCTCGGCGAGGTAGTTGTGCGCGAAGGCGACGGTGTGCCGGTATTGCCCGCCCATGCCGATGTACGCGCCTTTTTCATCCTCGCCGAGGATGACGTAAGCCGTCTCGTAGGGCGCGTTGGGCAATTCACCGTGCAGCGGATGCGTATCCTGCGCCGACGGCCCGCCGACGCCGGTGATTCCGCAGTGCTGCAAGAACCCGCCGAACGTCTCCAGGAACGGGCGGTTGGGATACGGCTGCGTGAACATAGATTTCATGGTCAAGTTGCGCCCGTTGAACGTCGCCGACCAGACTTGCTGCCCCTGGAACGGCAGCAGCACCAGCTCCCCCACATCGCTGGTGAGCCGCAGCCCGCATACCCCGCTCGGAAAGCGGAAGGTCGAGGCTTTCAGTGCACCATAATCCACCAGCACTTTCTCGTGTTCTGAGAAAACTTCAGGATACAGATTCGTGATCGCCTTGAAACCCATCCTTTGCCTCCTTACAGAAATAGTCGCATAGTCATTAGTCTTGTAGTCGAATCGCCAATTTTCGTCCTTGTTGGTGTAGAATCCTACATGGGGACGCCTCAAGGGAATCTGCTAAATCTGCTTAATCTGCTGACGACAGTTTCTCCCACAAGAAATCATACGCCCGTCGCCCGCTGATTTGGTGGCGGCCTTCAAAGTAGTCGGTCTCAATGTTATCCGCCGCGCCGAAGACCCCGTAGACCTCCCGCGCTCTGGCGACGCTCTGCTGGACGGCGGCGATGGGGAAGATCGGGTCGCGCGTCCCGGCCTCGATGAGCATGGGACGCGGCGCGATGAGGCCGACCAGATCGTACATCTCGCCGAACTGCCACAGCCCGGGGACGAAATTGCACGTGCAATGGTGCATCGCCAGGATGCTGTCCTTGAACGTGCTGTAGTAGCCGCTGATGACGCACGCCTTGATGCGCGGATCGGTGCAGGTGGAGAAGAACGTGTGCATCCCGCCGCCGGAGATGCCCATGGCGCCCAGGCGGTCCGCGTCCACGTCGGAGCGCGTTTCGAGGTAGTCAATGAGCTTGCGGGCGTCGTGCGTGCGTAGCCCGACTGCCGAGCCTCCCAGGTGGAACGCGAGTTTGGCGGTGTGATCGCACGTAGTCGGTGCTTCCTGACCGATGACGGTGTTGAGATACGAGAAGTCCGTCTGGCGTTCGCCGAAGCACGAAATCTCCGGCGCGGCGACGACAAATCCGCGCCGGCACAGCGCCACGCCGAAATCCTTGTGGTAGCCGTCGGGCGTGTCGCGCTCGGTGCCGTCTTCCCACAAGCCGACGATGTCCTTCACGCCGTAGCCGTGTCCGTGGAAGGCGACGACGACGGGGTAGGGCGCTGTCCCTTGCTTGGGCACGAGGATGTAGACCGGCATCAGCGTGTGCGCCGAGGTGCGCAGCAGCCACTTCTCGCGGATGTAATCGCCTTTATCCACGCTCTCCAGGCGGCGCGGATTGAGCGGCGCGGCGGGGAAGGGGTCGCGTTGACCTGCGCCCGTGAAGCCCAGGGTTTCGATCAGCGCGGCGCGGGTGGTTGCCTGCCAGGCGATAGCTTCGGCGCGGTCCTTTGCGCGGAAGCGATAGGGCGCTTTTTCCGGCGCGTAGAGCCGCCACAGCGCGTAGGCGGGTTGCAGTTCGAGCACATCCTGGCTGTCGAGTCTGGTTGTGCTCATTGTCACACCATCGGCGCGGTGCGCTGGCAGAGTTGCAGGGCCACACCCCACGGATCGCGTAGCATCACGAGGAGTGAGCCATCATTGAGCGTTTGGTTAACGACCAATGTGGCGCCGTTGGCGAGCAGATAATCCCGCACGGCGGCGGCATCCTCCACAGCAAAGGCAACGTGAAAACACAGCGGGTCTTGCGTGGCGTAATCCGCGATGGGGGCAGTGGAGTTTGTGTAGATTTCCATAACCACGCGCCCGGTAGCATCGGCGAGGAAGTGCGTGTACGGTGCGCCTTGCACGGCGCGGACGATCTGCATGGACAGGTGTTTCACGTACCAGGCGGCCATGGCAGCAGCGTCAGGCACGTTGAGGGCAAAGTGTTCGAATTTCATCGAGAACCTCCTTAGTTAGTCGTGTAGTCGTGTAGTCGTGTAGTCGTTAGTCGTGTAGTCGTGTAGTCAGATAGGCATTTTGGCACAATTTGCGGTGAGTGCAAATGCGAGGTTTGTGATAGGGGGAACTTCCCCTGTGGCCGATCTCTGACCGTACCCACCGTCGGCGCGGTTGTGAGATCGGCCATAGCAATTCGGGGAAGATAGGGGCGTGTCGGGTCAGGCTTCTCCCCAGAGATGGTTGTAGAGTGTCGCAGTGCGGCCTTGATCCATGCGCAGTAGATCGAGTGCAGATGGGTCTCCAGCGATATGTGCCAGCATCAAGCGGCCTTCTTCAATGCAGAGCGCATCGTGCAGCGGAAGAACTTCGCGTAGCAAAAATTGAGCGTACTTGACGAGACGGAAAGGCCCGTGTGCGCGCGGCGTCTGGCCCGGCAATGCTTCTACCGCGACGGAATACAGCGACTTCACATTTTCGACGAGATCGGGCAGGTCTGGCGAAGGCGCGAAAACGATGGTGTAGTACCAGCCGAATAGCTCCCCGGTCTCACAGCCGTGCGCGTCGCTCACGCCGACGATGGGGATGGACTTCCCGCGTGCGCGTTCGTCGTGGTAGCGGGCGACCTGGAGCATATTCGACTCGAACTCGAAGGGATGATACCCGCCGATGAGTTCCAGCGCGTCGTAAGGCTGGCGATCCAGCAGGAGCGTCGTCAGCGCCTCCGGCACGTCGTAGCGATGGCGCGTGTACCAGTAGGGATGGCAAAAGATGGCCAGTCCGCCACCTTCCCGGATTTTGTCGAAACACCAGACGCACGCGGCGTAGGGGTAGCGGTCCATATCCGGCGGAAAGTCGGTGAGCGTGTCGGCGATGGCCTGGACTTCGCGCCGGTAAGCCTCGCCTTTGAAAAGATCGTTCACACTGAAACTGCCGCCGAAATTGATGATATGGACGGGATTTTCCGGCGGGTGCACTTCCTCGCCGGGATAAAGACGCAGGTCAATAGGGATGTTCTCGAACGCGCGGATGGCTTCCAGCGACGGCGCGTACTGCCGGTGGTCGGTGATCGCCATAAAATCCAGGCCGATGCGCCGCCCGGCTCCGGCGACATAGGCCGGCGACTCCTTGCCGTCCGAGCGGTAGCTGTGGATGTGGAGGTCGCCCTTGTAGGGGCGGCGTGTGAACAGATCGTCGTCCAGCGCGTAGAGGCGGGTTTCGGCCAAAGGTTTCTCGCGGTTCCCGATCAACAGCGTGTATTCTTGCTCACACTCAAAATGATGGCGTACCTGTAGAACACCGTCCATTTCGGTAGGCGCGAGGGTGACCGGCGGCATCTGCGCAGTTTGTGCTCGCCCGCCCTCGGCCGGATAGAGGGTGACCTCCGGCGTAGCAATGGCCGCGCGGACGTGATCAAACAAGGGCCGGATGGTAATCGTCGTTTCGCGTCCGGCGCGCACGATTTTGGGGTAGATGTCGAAGTAACGGTTGTCGTTGCGCATGATGATGCGTAGCTCCTATACGACCGTGAAGATTCGCACAATTTACGGTCAGGCCTTACGCAAACCGGCGGAGCTTTACCGCAGAGCACGCCGAGAGCGCGGAGATTTTCTCATCTCTCGGCGTTCTCAGTGGCCTCGGCGGTGAAAAATGGATACGTCTGCGTAAGTCCTGACAGTTAGGTTGATTGGATCGGGTTATGGATTGAGATGGATATTTATTTCCTTAACACTAATGGCAGATAAATCTTTGCCGCGGGGATGACAAGGTGTACGGTTTTTGAATTGAACACGCTTGCACCACAGTTTTCAACGGTAACGGTGACGGTTTTTGTGCCGGTCGTTGTCCACAAGTAATGAGCACGCGCTGTTCCTTGCCCGTCCCAGGGGTCGGGAGACCAGGTATAAGTGATCGGCAGTGTGGCGTTAATGGGGGTGACAACCGCGTCGAATGTATAGAGTGTGTCGATAAAGATCGTGCCTACGTTGCCCATTGAACCGCTGATTTCTACCTCGCTGATCGGTTGACAAACGCTTACGCCGCTTTCATAACGCGCTACGCCAAAGTCGGCATCATTGGGAAGCGCGAGGAGGTTGTTGTACGCCATCCGGGAAGCGGGATTTGGTGAAACTCGACCTGCCACGATCATTTTGCCGTCAGGTTGCAGCGCCGCTGCGTGACCATAATCCCAGTAGCCAAAATCGGTAAACACAATGCCATTGCTGCCGAATGTGTTGTCTACGGTTCCGGCGGATGTATACCTTACCATGGCAAAATCGTTGCCAGTAAGGTAATCGCCGCTGGCGCCGGCGACGACGATTTTCCCGTCGGACAGTAGCATAAGCGCCAATCCATAATCCAACATGTGCCCGAGATCTGTCCGCGCCACACCGTTGACCCCAAAAGTGTTATCTAACATTCCCTCAGGCGTGAAGCGGGCCACGGTAAAATCAGCAGCATAGCTTTCGTTGAAACAGAAGCCTGCCACAAGGATTTTGCCATCGGGTTGAATGGCAACATCGTACCACTCTTGACCAGTTCCTACGCTTGCAGTAACTATACCGCCGGCGCCAAAGGTAGAATCCAATGCGCCACTGGTTGTATAGCGCGCTAAAGCAAAATTACCGGCGCCAAAACCTGCCGCCACAATTTTGCCGTCGGATTGCAGTGCGAGAGCCTGCGCAGATACCCCTCCTTCTGGAAATGTCGTTGTGACTATGCCATTCGCGCCGAATCCATTGTCCAAAGCGCCTTGTGTGGTATACCGAACTAGTATGATCGCCGGCTTGATACCGTCATTGGCGCTGCCTGCGACGACGATTTTGCCATCAGGCTGGATGGCGACCGCATTTGCCTGTTCGCTTGTTTGGTTAACGTCGGTCGTGATAACGCCTCCAACGCCAAAAGTGTTATCGAGCATACCGGCTGTTGTATAACGTACTGTGGCGAGATCATAACGGCTTCCACCAACGACAATGATTTTACCATCCGACTGCAAAGCCATGTCTTGGGCTGTATCGGCGAATCCGGGACCCAGGTTAGTGATGACTTTGCCGTTAACGCCGAAATTGGGATCGAGTGCTCCATCCGCCAAGTATCTTGCTACGGTGATGTCGTAACTATCTGGAAACACGCCGCCATAACGATAACCGGCTACGAGTATTTTTCCATCTGCTTGCACAACAACCGCTTCAGCCGTTTCTCCGGTATTGAGAAAGTCGGTCGTGACCTTGCCATCTCCGCTGAATGTGAGGTCCAGATCACCAGGAGCGGCTGTTACTACAGTCACGAAAATTAGACTCCAGATGACGATGCTTAGGATCTTGAAATAAGTTTTGGCCTTCATAGTTTGTCTCCTTTATATAAGATAATTGGAACTTTAGTTTCCGCTAAATAGCGCAGCGGGAAAAGGTGGTAATGGGCTCAAAGTATGGTAATCTAGTTATGCAGAACAAAAAGACAAACCAGTGTTCTTTCAAGGTATGAATGACGGGCAGCGTCAAACTGAGCCGCTGAATGAACAAGCACACATTCCATGTTATGCTGAGACTCCAAAAAAGCAAATCATCCGTACAGGAGTCGCAGATGGAGAAAAAGTATCAGGTCACCTTAACCCCAACGGAACAGCAGGAGTTGCAAGAACTTATCGCCCGTCGGAGCGCGAAAGCTGCGGAAGTGAAGCGTGCTTACATTCTCTTGGCGACCGATGAAAATGGGACTCAGCAGTGGCCTGACGCGACCATCAGTAGCACCTACCAGGTGGGGGTGCGGACGGTCGAGCGGGTCCGACAGCGCTTTGTGGAACTGGGCTTGCAGAGCGCGGTCTATGGAAAAAAGCGGGAAGTGTATCGCGAAAAGGTATTTGACGGGGAGGTGGAAGCGCATCTGGTGGCCTTGCGGTGCAGTGAGCCGCCCAGTGGCCGGGCGCACTGGACGCTGCATTTGCTGGCGGAGCGGATGGTCGAATTGCACTACGTGGAGAGTATCAGCCATGAGAGCGTGCGGCAGTTGTTAAAAAAACAAACTCAAGCCGTGGCGTGTCAAAAGTTGGTTGATTCCTGAAGCCAGCGCGGAATTCGTGTGGGCGATGAAAGAGGTGTTGGATGTCTATCATCGCCCTTATGATCCGCAGCATCCGGTGGTTTGCCTGGACGAATCCCCGCAACAGTTGATTGGCGAATGTCGCAAACCTTTCACCGATAGTCAGGGTGTTGAGCATATCGCTTACGAATATCAGCGGGAAGGGACCGCAGATTTGTATATGATTGTGGAACCGTTAGGGGAGCGTCGGGAAGTTCATGTGCGGGCTCAACACACAGCCCACGATTGGGCCAAAGAAGTAGCCTACATGTGGAAGAGATGTATCCCAACGCCTCGAAGATTACCTTGCTGCAAGACAATCTTAGCGCGCATAAGAAGGCTGCTTTATATGAATGTTTTGCGCTAGAACGTGCGCGGGCGATTGTAGCCAAACTCGAGTTTGTGTTTACCCCAAAGCACGGTTTGTGGCTGAACGTGGCTGAGATTGAATTGAGCGTGCTCACCCGCCAAGGGTTGCCAACGCGCGTGGTCTAACAAATGGGGGTAAGCTCAGGGATTTGCGGCGAAGTCGGGGAACTCAATGGACAACGGCTGGCCCTGCCGCGCGCCTTTGAGCGCGTGTATCTGCCAGAGCCCAGTGAAAAGCGGCTGTGGGAAGCACTGCTCAAACACGCCCATCAGGAGCTGGCGGCAGACGAAATTCTGGTGGTGGATGCCGGGGTGAAGATTGCCGCGCTGCACAAAGCACAAATCGAGCGGTACGTCGTCCGGCTGGCCACTAACGTAAGTTTTGTGCAACCAGACGCCAAATTGCTTTAAACGGCAAAAACATG
>DAOSNS010000037.1:0-49162 GCA_035373625.1 Anaerolineae bacterium
GAGCCTGGCGGTCAAAGAGGCGGTGGGCGACCGGCGTGAGGTGGCGGTGACGCAAGTAGGATTGGCAGATGTTTATCGTATGCGTGGAAATTATGCTATGGCTGAGAATTTGTATCAAGCCAGTTTGGCAATATGCCAGTCCGTTCACGATCTGCACAGCGTTTACGCCATTTTGATGCGCTTGGGGCAATTGGCATTGGATCAGGAACGACGTGAGGAAGCGCTTCCTCTACTACGCGAAGCGCGCGCTGGTTTTGCGGCCCTGGGCCTTGCCGAATGGGTCGCCGCTGTGGATCAACTGCTGGCGCAAGCCGAACGGAACGTGCTCACGCTGGATGACGTAATCGCCTTGGTGCAGGCCGCACGCAACGGCGACCATGCTGCCGGCGAAAAGGCCTGGGCCATCTGCGAGGGCCTGGCCCGCAGTGGTGAAGCAACCCTGACCGCCCTGGGCCGCGCCCTTCGTGCTGTACTCTCAGGCGAAGACCCGGCGGTTGCCTGCGCCGCTCTGCCTGAGGATCTGCGCGCCGTGCTGCTGGCGGCGTTGTAGCGCAATTGGCCAAATCGCCCTGCGAATCTAATGTGCAACAGGAGGGCAGAGTGCACGTTGTTTGGGAATATCTCCGTGACCGCTACGGCGAGTCGGTTACCTCTGTTTTCTGGCTTATCCGTGGCCTGTGGAGTGCCGGGGCGGCCGGCCGTCTGGGACTGGCCTTGCTCATTGCCGGGTTGCCGCTGGCGGCGGCGCTGCTGAGCGGCGTGTTGCCCTCCGGCGGCCCGCTGGTGTTGCCGTTCGGCCTGGCGCTGTTCACGGCGGCCTGGGCTTTTGCGTTGGCGGCGGCCACGCGCCTCACCCTGCCCGGCTACGTCATCGCCTGCGCCTACCTGGCCTGGTACGGCGTCCTGGCGGGTGGCGCGTTGGCCGGGACACCCGCCTTTGCCCTGCCCACGGTATGGATGCTGTGGGTGGGTGGCGCGGTCGGTTGCGCGGCGCCGCGCTGGCGGCGCCGTTTCTGGCTGTGGGTGCTGTGCTTCATCGTGGCGTATCTCACCTACGGTGCGTGGGGCCTGTATCGCAATCTGCCAAAAGCCTGGTACTGGCCCGGCCAGGTCGTCCTGAGCCTGATCTACCTGGGGGTGCTGCTCTTGACCGACCGCCTGCGCAGGCCGCCCGCGCTCGGGCGCATATTCTGGGGGACGCTGGCCGTGGTCGGCCTCTTTTACGGATTGGCGGTGCGCCGTGATGCGGCCACGCTTGCCGAGAACACCGTGCTCTCGTTTCAGGGAATTTTGGGCCTGGTGGACCTGGCCTGGATGTGGCTCGGCGGCAGCCTGTTTGTCGGCGCTCTGGAGGTGGGGGAGTGGGGGACGGAGAAGGTCGGCGGGTGGCTGCCGGAAAAATTCACCCGCTGGCTGTGGCCGCTGTGCTGGGCGCTGGTGGCGCTCGGTGGATGGCTGCTCCTATCGTCGTCCGCGCCGCCCATCGTAATGCTGTGGCTCCACAAGCTGGGCGTGTACGCCTGGGTGGACGCCTGGCCTTACGCCGTCTACTTTGCGGTACAGGGACAGGTGTGGGTGAGCCTCGCGGCACTGGCTGTAGCGCTGGTTGGAGTGGTTTTGCGTCGGTGCGGACGGCCTGTGACCCTATTGACCCCCGCCTGGCTCAACGGCGTGTGGATTGCGGCCTTCATCGGGCAGTTGGGTTATCACCAGGCGATGGCCGCCTTCGGGACGGTGGAAGCCGAGGCTGCTGCGCCGCTGACCTTCTGGCCGGCGCTTGCCTTGCTCGGCGGTCTGGTCTGGCAGATGCTCGATGCCGGCGGAACCTGGTCCCGCGCCTCGTGGGCGCGCCTGTATGGCCTGGTCGGCGGGATGCTGTTGCTGGTGAGCGTCTCCACCGTGCTCGTCGGCGTCGGCTCGCCGATGGTGATCCTCGAATACACCTTCTACTCGTTCCTGGGCCTGCTCTACCTCGGCCTGCCGATGGCGCTGCAAACGTTGTTGTATCCCGACACCGGGGCTGCGCCGGTATCGGGGGGGCAGTTGGCGCTGCTGTTCGGCCTGGGATGTCTGAGTGCGGTCGTTGTCCTGGGGATTGATCCTTATGTGGGATGGCACATGGCGCTGGCGCCGCTGTTGTGGTTAGCGGTGCTGGCGTTCTTCGGATGGCGGACGGCGCAACTGAAAACCGGCCGGGATGGCGCCTATGCCGGGGCCGCGCTGGCGCTCGGCTTTGCGATTTTTTGGATGTCGCCGGAGATGCTGCCGATCCCACTGCTCGTGTTCGTCAACACCTGGCAACAGCGGTACGTGGATGCGGTGCTCAACCGTCCGGTGATGCAGGCCGGCCAATTGTGGTTCACCCTGCTCGCCCTGGCGGCCGGCGCGGGGGTGGGGTGGGCGTGGGGGATGCTGCGTCGCCGGGTGTAGCTGATGGCTCACGTACAGGAAAAACCGGTAGACAGGATGCCCTGTCTACCGGTTTTTTTTGTGAATGTCTATACCGGCCTATTGCCCGCTGTTGCGCAGCACCAGCGGCAGGTATATCCGGTAAAGCTTTAGGAAGACCAACCGGCCCTCGACGGTGGGGGAGATGACCTGCTGATCTCTGACGTAGTTGATGACTGCATCGCGGACGTAGTACTGCGTGTCGTTGACGATCTGGTCCAACGGCCACAGGCTAACGCCACCGTTGTTGAAGTTGCACGAGCCGGCCGCCAGGTAGTTGACGGTCGAGACCGTGTAGTAGGTGGTGGCATCCAGGAAGTCCACGGTACGGTCGCCGATGGTCAGTGAAGCCACGTTGTTGCCGTCTGGCAACGCCGGATACGTATCATAGTAGGTGATCTTCCCACCCTTGTTGATATCCAGCATACAGGTTGTGTAGTAGGAGTAGCCGCCGTAGCCGGGCACGTACTTGTAGTAGTAATAGTTGCGGTATGCGCGCTCCAGGATCGTCTTGAGTTGCGGGCCGTTCATACGCATCGTGACCAGCGAGTTCTCGTAGGGCATCAGCGTGAACATGTTCCCCACGGTCAAGGTGAAAGGATTGCTCAGCGTGGCCGTATCGGCGACTTTGCGGTTGGACATAGCGCCGGAGAGGTGGAAGTCCACATTGATACCATGCTGCTGCAACTCCCAGACCGAAGCGTCAGTTTGCAGGTTCGCGCCGTTGGTCTCCTGGGTGTATGCCGTTGTGGCGTCAATCGGATAGACCGTCTTGCCGAGGATGGTGCTGTTGTAAGCGTTCAGAGCCGCCACGTAGGGGTCAACGATGGCCTTAATCTCGGGATCCTCCGGCGTGTCCGAAGCGACCGAAATGTAACGCCCGGCGCGCGCAACAACCTCGTACTTGCCGTCCTTGAACCGCAGACCGATGATCACCTCGCCCAGGGTGTTGTTGTAGCGGTAAGCCTGGTTGATGATGACAGGAGTGTTATCCGGGCTGCCGACGATGGCCGGCAAATACTTGTAATTGCCCGAGTAGAGCGTCTGCTTGCTGGGATCGGTGTGGCTGTGCGAGCCGATGATGGCGTCAATGCCGTTGGTCTGCGCTGCCAGGTTGGTGTCTACGTTGGTGTCAACTTCAACACTGGCGGGGTTCTCGGTAAAGCCGATGTGGGTCAGCGCGACAACGACATCGTTTTCGGTCCGCAGCGCCGGCACGCGCGCCTGCGCCTCGGTGATCGGGTTGGTGAATGTCAGGCCGGGGATGTTGCTCGGCAGCTCATAGTTCGGGACGCGGTGGTTGCCGATGCCCAGGATGGCGATCTTGATGGGGTCGCCGAGGAGAATCGTACCCGCACTCCCCTGGTGCACGTTTTCGACGGTGATGGCGACACTTGGCTCGATAGGCACATCGGCCAGGCCGTAGGCGCCGGAGTCATAGACGTTCGCCTGCAACATGGGGAAGTTGGCCTGCCCGAGCACAGCTTTGAAGATGGTGTTCCCGAAGTTGTACTCGTGGTTGCCGACGACCATCGCCGCGTAGTTCATGACATTCAACACCGCCATCATCGGATGTGTTTGCAGTGCGGGTGGCAGTGGTGTGCCATCCGCAGCATAGCCCAGCGGCGCCGACTTGAAGTAATACATCATCGCATCGCCCTGGATAGCGTCGCCACCGTTGAGCAGGATGGTGCGGTAGGGGTTGTGTGCCCGTTCCTGCTTGATCAGCGTCGCCAGTTGCGTATATCCCACATACTGCCCCTTTGCCAGGTTGCCGTGTGAGTCGTTGTGGTGCAGGATGGTGACGGGGAAGATCGTTCCACCGCTATCGTCACCGTTGCGAGCAATGCGCCCGTCCAGCGTCTCGTTGTATGGGGTAGTGATTGTGTAGTGGGCACTTACCCAACGTTCGACGCCGTCGAGCATGTCGCCCCAGTAGCTGATGTTGGTCATATACTTGAACGGTGTGAAGCCATCCTGGCCGGCCGGCGCCAGGAACTCGTTGGTGGCGACACGATAGGTCTGGGTCATCACCAGCGGTTCCCATTCACCGGTGTCGCGATCCTTCACGGTGATGTCAAACGCGCCCCAGGCATACGGCTGTGGACCGGGCAAGGCATCCGCATAGCGATAGAAGCTGTAGCGGACGCCGCTTGTTTGGAGCGCGCCCTTGAACAGGGTGGCGCTTTGGTTGAGCAGGTCCAGGATTTGCGCGCCGGTCATATCGCCGACGATGGTCTGGTTGCCGAACGGCAACACACTGTACAGCGACCCGTGGGTCAGGGTGAACGGTGTCACCCCGCCGGTGAGGATGTCTACGCGCAACCCACCGGGGTTGTTGAACACCATGTCGGCGTCGTTGAGGGGTTCAGTGTCGGTATTCAAGTCATTGTAGATCGCGTCGTTGATGAATTTGCCCATCAGCGAATCGCCGTTATAGTTCCGCACCAGGTCCACATTGGTGTAGCCAACCACCCGGTTAATCTGCTCCAGATACCATGGGTCGCTGGCCCATTGTTCCACCCTTGCTTTGACGGTCGGGTCTTCGTCGCCGGTGGTGCTGACGACAAGCCGTTGCCAGGCCACGGTCACTTTGCCGGTGCTCTTGTCCACACCGATATCGGCGCGTCCGACCTTGCGACCACTGTAGTGCGCCTGGACGACCGTAATGCCATTAACGACCTGGGCTGCTGTCAGGTCGGTATGGCTGTGCCCACCGATGATGAGGGCGACCGGTTTTCCCGCCGCCGCCAGCTTCTTCGCCAGGGTCTGGTCGCCATAGACGGTAAGCCCGTACCCGTAGCCGCCGTCCGTGTTGCCGATGTGGCTCAACACGACGATCACATCCGAGGCGGCATCTACCGCATCGTAGTAATGCAGAATGGAATCCGCCGGGTCTTTGAAGCACAATCCCTCGGTCGCCGAGGCAACGGTAATGTATGGCGTCTCCTGTGAGGTGACGCCGACCACGCCGATGACGACTTGATTGGCGCCGCTGCCTAATGTCACCGTCACCCAGGGCCTGGCCCAGGCGGGGGTCTCCCATCCGGCGCAGGACCCGCCTTGCTTAAGCGTCAGGTTGGCTGCCACAAAGGGGAAGTTAGCCTGTGTGGTCCGGCTAACGAGCACTTGCTGACCCCAATCGAACTCGTGGTTGCCGAAGGTCGCCAGGTCGTATCCCATCAGGTTGTACACATCAATGGCGGATTCGCCTTTGAAGAGGTTTGATAGCAACGAGCCTTGCATAATGTCGCCGGCGTCAAACAGGGCGACATTCTCTTCGCCTACTGCTGCGCGCACATCATTGATCACTTTTGCGACGCGCGCTGATCCTGGATTGCTGCCGGCAAGTTGCAAGTTGCCGTGAAAGTCGTTGGTGTGTAGGATTGTCACGGTCACTACATCACTCGGCGCCAGGGACGAGGTCGGCAGAGATGCCGTTGTCTCGATGGCGATCGGCGTCGCCGCTTTTGGCGCGGCTGCCGCAATCGGGGCAATGGTCACCGAACCCAGCACAACCATTACCGAAATCCACAAACGTACCAGCTTACTCATGAGTTTCCTCCTTAACGAAAGCTACGGGATTTTTTTATTACGATTTTGTCTTGACTGTAAAGATAACTTTGCGTTGATTTTGGACATCACCTCCTTACTCTTTGCGCAAGCTGTCTTTGTAGCGCAAGCTGTTAGCTTGCTTTGTAGTGCAAGCTGTTAGCTTGCTTTGTAGTGCAAGCTGTTAGCTTGCTTTGTAGCACAAGCTGTCAACTTGCTTTGTAGTGCAAGCTGTTAGCTTGCTTTTAGCACAAGCTGTCAACTTGCTTTGTAGTGCAAGCTGTTAGCTTGCTTTTAGCACAAGCTGTCAACTTGCTTTGTAGTGCAAGCTGTTAGCTTGCTTTTAGCGCAAGCTGTCAGCTTGCTTTGTAGCGCAAGCTGTTAGCTTGCGCAGGGGCGGTCGGAGACCGACCCGGGCAAGCATGCGCTACATCTTCTATTATGGCGCCGACATGGTTTTTTGTAAAGGTGACAAGAGTCCTGTCCCAGATGCAGCTTAATACATCACATCTACTTGCCGCTTTGTCGCTGCCGACTCGGCAATCGCGGCGCACACGCAGTCGGCGCGGTAGCCGTCCTCGAAGGTCGCGCCGTAGGGGGCCACGTCTTTGTCGTTGACGATGCAATCGAGGAAGTGCGTCAACTCGTGGACGAAGGTGTGTTCCCAGCCGATCATGTGCCCCTGCGGCCACCAATTCGACCACCAGGGATGGTACGGCTCGCTGACCAGAACGTTGGTGAAGCCCTGCGTCTCCTTGCGCCCTTCGCCCACCCAGTAGACTTCCAGTTCGTTCAGTCGCTCCAGGTTAAAAACAATGCTGCCTTTTTCGCCGTTGATCTCGATGACCTCGTGATTTTTGCGCCCGGCAGCGAAGCGGGTGGCTTCCAGCGTGCCGATGGCGCCGTTGGCGAAGGCCACCGTCGCCACAAAGGCGTCGTCAACATCCACGGTCGCCGGCGAGCCATCGGCCAGCGGGCGTTGGGGGATAAATGTGCGCATCATCGCCCCCACACTCTCGATTTCACCTATGAGGAAGCGTCCCAGGTCAATGATGTGTGCCCCCAAGTCGCCGAGCGTACCGGCGCCGGCCTCGGCCTTGTTCAAACGCCAGATCATCGGGGTGCCGTAGTGTGGCATGACCCACTCCTGCAGGTAGACAGCGCGGTAGTGATAGATGCGGCCCAACGCGCCACTTTCGATCAACTCACGCGCCTGGCGAATGGCCGGGACAAAGCGGTAGTTGAAGGCAACCATGTGTTTGACGCCGGCCTTTTCCGCCGCCTCCCACATGGCTTTGGACTCCTCCGGGTTGCGTCCCAGGGGTTTTTCGCAGATGACGTGTTTGCCCGCCTGTGCCGCCGCGATGCTCGGCCCGGCATGCATGTTGTTGGGCGCGCCGTTGTCAAAGAGCTGCACGTGCTCATCTTCGAGCATGGCGCGCCAATCGGTGTAATACTTCGCGTAGCCATAGCGTTTGGCGGCCTCGGCGACCGCCTCCCGGTTGCGCCCGCAGATCGCTGCCAGAACCGGCACTGCGGGCGGCGGATACATCATATAAGGGATTTTCTTGAAAGCGTTGCTGTGGGCCTTACCCATAAACGCATACCCTAACATTCCGACGCCGATCTGCGGCGCTTCCTTTTCGGCCTTTGCCCCGGCCATTGTTGTAAACCCACCACTGTCACTCATACAGACCTCCGATGAAGAATTTTTGAGGCGGAGTATGGAGTATGCTTTCTGCCCTTACTCCATACTCCTTATTCGCTCCCAAACGCCGCATCAAACGCCACCGCCGACGGTGCGAAGTCTTGCCTGCGGATCATCGCCAGCGCTTCCTGCGCGCCGTATTCACGCTCCATGCCGCTGTCTTCCCACTCGATGGAGAGCGGCCCCTGATAGCCGATACGATTGAGCGCGCGGATGATCGGGTCCCAGCGCACGTCCCCGTGGCCCGGCGAGACGAAATCCCATCCGCGCCGCCGATCCCCGAAATCCAGATGTGACGAGAGGATGCTGTTACGCCCGTTGAGGTTGAGCCGTGAATCCTTCACGTGGACGTGAACGATGCGGTCGGGGAAAGCATAGATCAGCTCCGGCGGATCAATGAACTGGTGGATGAGGTGACTCGGATCGAAGTTGATGCCGAAGGCCGGGTGGCCGTTCACCGCCTTGAGCGCGCGCTCGTAGGTGACGATGTCGTAGGCGATCTCGGTGGGATGCACTTCCAGCCCGAATTTGACGCCTTCGGCCTGGAACGTGTCCAGGATCGGAATCCAGCGCGCGGCGAAGTCTGCGTACCCGGCCTCGACGTCGGCCTGACTCGTGGGCGGGAAGAAGTAGAACATCCCCCACACGCTGCTGCCGGTGAACCCGTTGACGATGTCCACGCCGAAGAGCCTGGCGGCTTTGGCGGTATTCTGCATCTCCTCGGCGCAGCGCTGACGCACGCCTTCGGGGTCGCCATCGCCCCACAGCCGTGCCGGAAGGATGTTTTTGTGACGGCGGTCAATGTGATCGCACACGCATTGTCCTACCAGGTGATTGCTGATGGCAAAACATTTGAGGTTGTACTTCGCCAGCAAGTCGCGCTTCTCACGCACATAGGCATCACATTCGAGGGCTTTATCCACCTCAAAATGATCGCCCCAGCAGGCCAACTCGAGGCCATCGAAACCCCAGGCACTGGCTTTCTGGGCGAGGATTTCCAGGGGCAGGTCGGCCCATTGTCCGGTAAAAAGGGTTATCGGTCGTGGCATAATTTCACTCCTTTCTATCTATGTTGTCAGAGTCACTTGCATCCCGTCTGGGGAACGGGATAATGAGAGACTTCACCCCCTTCACTCCAGGGGAGAGCTTTTGGGGGATTGTGCCTGAATCCAGGCTATATGCCGACTGCTCTATGTTTCATTTTACTCTCGATTGCTGTTGTTGGCAAACGAAGAATTTCCTTAAGTGCCGATGATATCCGGCTACTGAATATGGCCTGAAGGCCGGGGAAAGAGGGGGGAGCAGCACAACAGACAGCACGACGGGGCAAAGTTTCCCTGAAGTGGCCCGCAAAGACTGCGGGCCACTTTTATTCAGGACTTACCTTGCTCATTTACGCCGGCATGAAACTTTTGCGCCACGCCAGGGTGTCTGCGATGCTCTCGCGCAGGGAGCGCGGATGGTACCCCAGTTCAGCGCGGGCTTTGGCATTGCTGATGTTGCAGTTTTCCTGTACGGTGCGCAGCGAATAGCGGGTCAGGATAGGGATGGCGTGGGTGAGGCGATAGAAGGATTCAGTCAGGCCGGCGAAGAATTCCGCCAGCCACATCGGCACGACGATGTGTGGTGTGTGGATGCCGACAATGTCTTGCACGATTTGCTTGATCTGTGGAATCTCGATCCGCGCCCCCGAAAGAATGTAGGTCTCGCCGGTGCGTCCTTTGGTAGCGGCTTGCGTCAACCCTTTGGCGACATCGCGCACGTCCACGAAATCGTAAGCACCTTTCACCAGAAAATGCAGTTTCTTGCGGGTAAAGCCGAGGATCACATTGCCCATCTCCGACCCCAAGTAGTCATAAGGGCCGATGACGCCGGTAGGGCAGGCGATGACGGCATCCAGTCCCTGCTCAACGGTCTGCAGCACGGCCAGTGTGCCTTCCGCTTTGGTACGATCGTAAGCGCCGGCAGGACTATCCGGCGCAAAGGGGACATTCTCGTCAATGCAGACGCCATGGGGCAGTCGTTTCAGGGCATGGATGGAGCTGATGTGCACCATACGCTTCACACCGGCTCTGAGCGCGGCCTGTGCTGTGTTGCGCGCGCCGTCCACGTTGACCTTGCGCATAAGCGCTTCGGCGCCCGGCATGATGGAGATGATACCGGCCAGATGGTAGACGGTATCCACATCCTCCATCGCCCTATCTAGTGTCTCGGGTTGAAGGACGTTGCCTTCTACCTTCTCGACCGGTAAACCTTCGAGGGAACGACAATCATCGTTGGGAAGAACCATGGCACGCACCGGCTGGTTTTGCGCCAGCAGCTCGCGCACCAAAACATTACCGATATGGCCGGTGGCCCCTGTGACCAGATTCATTTTTAACCTCCGTGTGAACGCTTCGTTTGGAATAAGGGCCGAAAAATATGCCAATAAATCACCACAATACCACGTTTGTCTGCGTTCATCACCGAGACTCAGGGGATAAAAACCGACCGGTCGGTATGTTTTTATTATACCTTATTTTCCCCTCATGTCAACTCTTGTGTAGGGCTATCGCATTTGGGAAACTTTGTCCCGTTGATAACTCTGTGCTCTCTGTGGTAAGAGTCACCCTCTCCTGAAATACACCCCTTTGCGTATGTAAATTGTGTGATTTTGCATGGCGTTGTATAATCAGGCCTGTGAGCTACTGAGACTGGCGACACTACAACCGGGAGGAGCTTTCATGACGACATCCGAACTTTATGAACGCATCCGCTTCCGTGGGCGGCCTGTCGCGCATCCCGACGCGGTTGTGACGCGCGACAACGTCCGTTTTACCGTCCTCACGCCGCGCCTGATCCGCCTGGAATGGTCGGAAACCGGTGTCTTTGAGGATCGTTGCACCTATGCCTTCCCCACGCGCTACACGGATTCCCCGCCCAAATTC
Organism: Anaerolineae bacterium; assembly: GCA_035373625.1. Taxonomy (GTDB): domain Bacteria; phylum Chloroflexota; class Anaerolineae; order B4-G1; family SLSP01; genus DSWT01. Next base: position 10,636 of record DAOSNS010000037.1, read on the forward strand.
ACCGTGGATGAGAGCAATGCCGTGCTCGTCATCAACACCGGCATACTGACAGTACGCTATACAAGCGCTCCTAAATCTGCTGAATCTGCTCAATCTGCTGACGGAAAATTCACAGCAAAAAACCTTTCCATCACCTTCACCTTCAACGGTCGTCCCGTGATCTGGCGCCCCGGCATGCCTGACCCGGAGAACCTGCGCGGCACACGGCGCACGCTCGATGAGTGTGAGGGCGATGCGGCGCTGGCCGAAGGGCTGGTTTCCCGCGCGGGTTGGGCGCTTTTTGACGACAGCAGGAACGTTATCTTCGACGATGACGGTTGGGTGGGACCGCGTCCGGATTTTGCGCTGCAGGATTGGTACTTCTTCGGCTACGGACACGATTACAAGGCCGCCATCGCCGAGTATCTGCGCTTCGGCGGTGCGATCCCGCTCATCCCGCGCTATATCCTGGGCGGCTGGTGGTCGCGCTACTGGGCCTACAGCGAGCAAGACTTGCGTGACCTGGTGGCCGAATTCGAGGCACACAACGTCCCACTGGATGTCTTTGTGATTGATATGGACTGGCATACACCCGATGGGTGGACCGGCTACACCTGGAACCGTGAGTTGTTCCCCGATCCCCCCGCGTTCCTCAAGTGGTTGCACGAAAAGGGGTTACGGGTGACGCTCAACCTGCATCCCGCCGACGGCGTTCATCCCCACGAAGAAGTCTATCCGCAATTTGCGAAGGCGCTCGGCATTGACCCGGAAAGCCGCCAACCGGTGCCCTTCCGCATCGCCGATAAGAACTACGTCCGCCATTACTTCGAGATGATTCATCATCCGATGGAAGACGACGGTGTGGATTTCTGGTGGATGGATTGGCAACAGGGCGAAATCTCCGAGGTCAAGGGTCTGGACCCGCTGCCGTGGATCAACCATCTGCACTTCAACGACATCAAGCGCAAAGGTGTGCGACCTATGCTCTATAGCCGTTGGGGAGGGCTGGGCAACCATCGCTACTACATCGGCTTTTCCGGCGACACTTACGTCCGCTGGACGGCGCTGCAATTCCAGCCCTATCTCACGGCAACGGCGGCGAACGTCGCCTATGGCTGGTGGAGCCACGACATCGGCGGACACATGGGCGGGGCGACGGAACCCGAACTTTACACGCGCTGGGTGCAGTTCGGCGCACTCAGCCCCGTCCTGCGGCTGCACGCGACGAAGGACCCACGCGCGGAACGACGTCCCTGGGCTTACCCGGAGCCATACGGCAGCGTGGCGATGGACGCTTTCCGCTGGCGCTACCGGCTGATCCCTTACCTGTACACGATGGCGCGCCGCACATCCGATACAGGGCTGGCGCTGTGCTGCCCGATGTATTACGAGCATCCCGAAGCCGATGACGCCTACGTAACCCGCTATCAGTACTACTTCGGCGATCAGATGATTGCTGCGCCCGTCGTCACCCCGGTTGATCCACAGACAGGTTTGGCCTCCACGGTGATATGGCTCCCGGAAGGGACGTGGATAGATTATCAGACACTCGAAACCTTCACCGGTCCGCGCTGGATCAAGGTACCGGGCAATCTGAGCCGCATGCCTATGCTGATGAAAGCCGGCGCTATCCTGCCGTTGGCTCCCGAATTCGCCCCCCAACCCGAACCGCGTTTGAAATCCGGCACGACGGACGCGCAACCCCGCGATCAGCTTGAGCTGGTGGTGTTCCCCGGCACGGGAACGTTCCGCCTGTATGAGGATGACGGTCTCACCGAGGCGTACCTGCGCGGACAATACGAGTGGACGGCAATAGAGACGCGCCAACCGGATGAGCGCACATGGACGGTCGGCATCGCGCCCGTTGAAGGACACTGCGACGCTCTCCCCGACGTGCGCGGTTACACGGTCACGCTGCGCGGCTGCGCCCGGCCGGTAACGGTGATGCTCAATGGCGCACCGGCCGAATGGCGTTACGACGCCGAAAGCCTTTCCACCGCCATCACGGTTCCCAAACTGCCGAAGTCACAGTCGCTCGTCATCACGGCGATTGCCGACGGTTCCATTGTCGCATTGGGAGAGCAACACAACTGGCAGGTCGTCAAGAGGGATGTAGAGTGTTTGCTGGGCGAAAGCTGTGGGTTGGAAATCCAGAAACCGGATGATCTGTGGCAAGCGAGAATCGTCACCACGACCAAACCGGAGATTCTGGCGCAACTGGCAGCGCGTCTGGGTGGGCCGTTTGCGCATTTCCTCCAATACTGCACCCCTGAGGAAGCCAGGCGGCAATTGGGTCACGTTGTCCTGGCCGCGCCGGCTGCCGGCGAACCTTATTCCGCCGAGATCGTCTTTACGCTCCACCGGGGCGGCGCGACCGAAACACAGACCGTGCGCCTTGAGGATACGACCGTCTCCCACGTCATTCCTACCCCCTTTGCCGCCGACGGCGTCGTGATGACGCAGTGGGAAGCGCGTGTGACGTTGCACTGGCGCGATGCCACGCTGCACAGCGATTTCCGCAGCATTCCCCTTTTCCCGGCGGTTCCGGCCTGGCGCGCTATGTTTTACGACTGCGATAAGCTGGCGCTTCAACCTGCCGATGTCCTGGATGCCACCGGAAATCCCAATCCCGATCTCCCGTGGGAGACCTTCGCGCAAGACCTGGCGCGCACGGAGAATTACCAGCGTGCGTACTTCATGCGGCTGGGGCGCGAGCACCGAAGCAAGATGGCCGACACGTCAATGGCGGCTTATCTGACGGCGACCGTCAGCAGCCCGAAAGCGCAAAGGGCCGTGCTTGCTTTCACCTCGAATACGCCGGTTGAGGTCTATGTGAACGGCGTCAAGGTTGCCGAAAACACCAAAGCCGCCATCAATTCGGTGCACGGCTTGTTCGTGTACGGCACCCGCTTCACCAAGACGCTACGCCTGCGCGCCGGCGCCAATGTCCTGTTGATTCATAGCACGGCGGCCCCCAAACATCACGTATGGTACTTCGGCGCGGCGCTGCTCTCTCCATCCGGCGATCTGCTCACCGACGTAATGCCAGTTGACGACTGACAACTGAAAACTGACAACTTCCATGATTCGTGTACTTAAAGCTGTTTTAGTTGGCTGCGGCGGCATCAGCCGAACCTGGCTGAAGGCACTCAAAGAGATGCCCGATGTGGTGCTTGTCGGCTTTGTGGATGTGCGGGAGGAGGCGGCGCGGACGCGCGCAGAAGAGTATGACTGGTCAGGCGCGTTGGTGACGACAGACCTGACGACGGCGTTGGAACGCACGCGCCCGGATGTTGTCTTCGACTGCACCGTGCCGGAAGCCCATCATGACGTCACATTGACGGCGCTGCGCCACGGCTGCCACGTTCTTGGCGAAAAACCGCTGGCCGATACGCCGGAGCACGCACAGGCGATGGTCGCGGCGGCGCAGGCGGCGGGCAAGATTTACGCCGTCGTCCAAAATCGCCGCTACGACGCCAACATCCGACGGCTCAAACACTTTCTGGATTCCGGTGCTCTGGGACGCATCACCACCATCAACAGCGATTTTTACATCGGTGCCCACTTTGGCGGTTTCCGCGACCACATGAAACACGTGCTGCTGGTGGATATGGCGATCCACACCTTCGATATGGCACGCATGCTCAGCGGCGCGGACGCGCAGGCCGTCTACTGCTACGAGTGGAACCCCGCCGGTTCGTGGTATGACCATGGTGCTTCGGCGGTGGCGACCTTTGAGATGAGCGATGGCCTGGTCTATTCGTATCGCGGCAGTTGGTGCGCCGAGGGGCTGAATACTACCTGGGAAGGGGCATGGCGCATCGTCGGCGAGAAGGGGACGGTACTCTGGGATGGCGGAACCGGCTTCACCGCGCAGGTTGTCGCCCGCAAGGGGGGCTTCTTTTCGGAATGGGAAACGGTCGAGGTCCCCGCTTATGACGACCCCAAGAAGGCCGGCGGGCATGCCGGCGTCATCCGGGAATTCCTGCACTGCGTGCGCAACGGGCAAACGCCGGAAACCGTCTGCACCGACAACATCAAGAGCCTGGCGATGGTCTTCGGTGCAGTGGCGAGCGCCGAATCCCACGCCCCGGTACGGATTAAGAATGGCGAATGGTGAATCGGGAGTTGCGAATTCCTGATCCATGATCACTCATTACTCATTTCTCATTACTTATTTCTCAACCCAACAGGAGACACAAAATGCACATCTTATCTTTAACCGGCGAATGGCAATTTCGCAAAAGTGACAGTGAAACCTGGTTACCCGCGCATGTGCCCGGCGGCGTACATACCGATTTGCTGGCGCAGGGTCTGATCCCTGATCCCTTTGTGGCCGATAACGAGAAGCGCGTCCTATGGGTTGCCGAAAGCGATTGGGTCTACCGGCGCACCTTCACCGTAGACGCCGCTATGATGAAGGAGGAGCGTATCTTCCTCATCTGCGAGGGACTGGATACACTGGCGGAGGTCACACTTAACGGTGTGCGCCTTGGAACCACGGACAATATGTTCCGCCGCTACACCTGGGACATCAAATCCTTGTTGCGTACAGGGGAAGGGGAAGAGAACGAACTACTGATCCTGTTCCGCTCACCGGTGCAGTACGTTACCGCCAAAATGGCGGAACGTCCGCTGCGTGGCGTCTCACAGGCCATCGAAGGCGGACCTTATCTGCGCAAAGCCCCGTGTCAATTCGGCTGGGACTGGGGGCCACAATTGCCGCCCATCGGCATCTGGAAGGACATCCGCATCGAAGGCCGTAGCCACGCGCGGGTCGCAAATGTATACCTGCGCCAACAACATGCCAAAGAGTCGGTGACGGTCACAGCTACCATCACCGTTGAACGCTGGACCGAGGCGCCTCTTATGACGATCTTTGAGATCATCAATCCCCAGGGACAGGTACGGCATGCTCAGGCCGATGTGACCGGTGATACGCTAACCTTGAGCATCGAGGTCAAAGAGCCGGAACTCTGGTGGCCCAACGGTTACGGTGAACAGCCTCTTTACGATATAGATGTCCTCTTGTTTATGAATAAAACGACCTGTGACATCGTCCATTATCGCATTGGCCTGCGCACCCTTGAACTGCGCCGCGAACCCGACGCCTGGGGGGAATCGTTCACCTTCGTCGTCAACGGTGTGCCCATCTTCGCCAAAGGCTCCAACTGGATCCCGGCGGATTCGTTCCCCACGCGCATCACGGACGCCTTCCTGGAGCAATTGATCCGCGATGCGGCGGCGACGCATCAGAACATGCTGCGCGTATGGGGCGGTGGTTTTTACGAAGAGGATCGCTTCTACGATCTGTGTGACAAGTACGGTCTGCTGGTATGGCAGGACTGCATCTACTCGTGCAGTATCTATCCGATGTGGGATGAGACATTCATCGAAAACACGCGCATCGAGACGATTGAGAATGTCCGCCGTCTGCGCCATCACCCCAGCCTGGCGCTGTGGTGTGGTAACAATGAGATGGAAGCCGGCTGGGTTTTTTGGGGCTGGGACCGGCCCGAAAATGCGGACCTGAAGGCCGATTACGACCGCTTCTTCCATCACCTGTTGCCGGCATGGATCGCCGCCGAAGACCCCGACCGCACCTACTGGCCCAGCTCTCCCTCGACCGGCATCCCCTTCCAGCCTCCGCATGGCCAGGAACGCGGCGATGCCCACTACTGGGATGTCTGGCACGGCGGTAAGCCCTTCTCGGCATATCGGGGACAGTATCCGCGCTTTATGAGCGAATTCGGCTTCCAGGCGCTCCCGCCGCTGGAAACCATCCGCACTTACGCAGATGAGGCGGATTGGAACATGACCTCATACATCATGGAGCATCACCAGCGCAGCGCTTCCGGTAACGGCAAGATGATCGCCCACATGACCGATCATTTCCGCATGCCCAAAGATTTCCCGTCGCTGGTTTACCTCTCGCAAATGTTGCAGGCCGAGGGGATTCGCTTCGGCGTGGAGCACTGGCGGCGGAATAGAGAGCGCGTGAGCGGCACGCTTTACTGGCAACTCAACGATTGCTGGCCGGTGGCATCGTGGTCGAGCCTGGATTACTACGGACGCTGGAAGGCGCTGCACTACGCCGCCAAACGCTTCTACGCGCCGGTGCTGCTCTCCATCGAGGATGTCGGGACGGTGATGGGCATCCACGTCACCAGTGACCTGCAACAGCCGTGGCAGGGCGTCGTGCGCTGGTCGCTGCAAACGCTGGGCGGCGAGGAACTGGCGGCAGGCGTTGAACCGGTGACGGCTGCGCCGTTGGCTTCAACGCACGTGCGCACGCTGAACTTCGGCGACCGCATCTCCGATGATAACTGCCGCGAGGTGATCTTCGTCTGTGAGCTGTGGCAGGGTGACGTCATCATCGCGCGGCGCGTGGCGACTTTCGTGCCCGACAAACACCTGTCGCTGGTCGAGCCGAGAGTGACGGCGACCGTCAGCCAAAAGGGGGATACCCTGATTTTCGAGGTCACGGCGCAATCGCTGGCGCGTTTTGTGGAACTGGCGCTTGCCGGGGTGGATGTTGTCTTCAGCGACAACTATTTTGACGTGCCGGCGGGCCGCACGGTCACGGTGACGTGTCCCCTGCCTGCCGACTGGACATTGAACGACGCCCGCCTTGCGCTGCGAATCCGCTCCTTGTATGATTCGTTCGCGTAAGGCTCATAGGGACACGACTTTGTTTGATGTGCATCCCCCACCGCAGGGTGGGGGATGCTTCGTCTACTTTGTCGCTCACAGCGTTACTTCCAACGTCTCGAACGGCGGAACACCAAGCACGACGCAACGGCGGATGGGGTCGCTGATGGCGATGCCGCAGGTTTCACCATCGGCCTGCACGCTGCGCGGGGCGCGCTTGAGGCCGTTGAGCGTCAGTTCGATGTGCTCGTAGGGCGGTGTGTAATTCCCTGTGTGTTCCCAGGTCACGGTCAGGCGATCGTCTGTCTGACGTAGCGTGAAGCGGTTTAGACGGTAGTCACCCTGCTGGTAATCGAAGCCCTCACCCGCATCCTCGTATAGTTCGCTGACGGCTTCACCCGGTCCGGCGAGCGGATAGACGCTCAGGCGCAGAAATTTCTGCACGCGCTGTTCGACGCTGGGGCCGTATTCGCCCATCGGCAGCACTGTGCCGGCGCGGACGAAGAGCGGCAGGGTTTCCAGGGAGGCGAAAGCGTCAACGGATTGAACGGATGGAACGGATTGCAGGGCGTTGGTCCAGAAATCGTACCAGGCGCCGGGTGGCAGGGGAACGGGGCGCGAGGTCGCACCGGGTTCGCCGACGGGTGCGACGAGGAGCGCGTCGCCGCAGAGGAAGGCATCGTCTACGTCGAGCAGCGCCGGATGCGCGGACGCCCCCCACCACAGCGGGCGGACCACAGGCCAGCCGCGCGTCGTCATCTGCCAGACGGCGGTGTAGAGGTACGGCAGCAATTCGTAACGCAGTTGGATGAAGCGCCGCACAATGCTCAGGTAGGGTTCGCCGTAGGACCACGGCTCTTGATCCGGCGTGCCCGCGATGGTGTGCGCACGGAAGAAGGGCATAAAAGCTGCCATCTGAATCCAGCGGGTGAACAATTCGCCGTCGGCGGCGCCTTTGAAGCCACCGACATCCGGCCCGGTGAAGCCCAGACCTGAAAGGCCCAACCCCATCACCATCGGCATGGTCAGCCGCAGCGAAGCCCACGTGCTCTCGTTGTCGCCGGTCCAGGAGGTGGCATAGCGCTGCACGCCGGCCCATCCCGCGCGCGTGATGATTACCGGGCGCGTCTCCGGTTGTTGTGCGAGCAGCCCATCGCGGCTGGCGCGCACCATCTGCATGCCGTAGACATTGTGCGCTTCGCGATGATCGCCGCCGCGTCCTTCGAGGCTGTGGCGGATGGGCGCGGGCAGGGTCGAATCGCCGCCGTTGGTGAAGATGGCGGGTTCGTTCATATCGTTCCAGAAGCCCGCGATGCCTGCTTCCACTAGGGGCTTATATTGCGCGGCCCACCACGCGCGCGTCTGCGGGTCGGTGAAATCGGGGAACGCGCTCAGGCCAGGCCAGACCGGCGCGTGGTAGACCTTCCCATCGGGCGTGGTGCAGAAATGCTTGCCTGCCAGCCCGCTTTGGTAGACGGCGTAGGCGGAGTCTTTCTTGATGCCGGGATCAATGATCGTGATGAGCTTGATGCCCTGCGCGCGCAGGTCGGCAGCCAGTTGCGCGAAGTGCGGGAAGCGCCTTTTGTCCCACGTGAAGCAGCGGTAGCCGTCCATGTAGTGGATGTCCAGGTGGATGGCGTCGCAGGGGACGTCATGAGCGGCGAAATCCTGCGCCAGCTTGCGCACGCGGTCTTCCGGATAGTACGACCAGCGCGATTGCTGGTAGCCGAGCATCCACAGCGGCGGCAGATCGTGCCGCCCGGTCAGCTCTGTGTAGCGTTCGAGCAAGTGTGGCGTTGTCCCGACGGCGACGTAATACCGCAGCTCCCCGCCCGCAAAGCGATGCTCTGCCACGTCCGGCACGCTTTCGCCCAAATCAAACTCCGCGTAGTGTGGGTTTTCGTAGAAGACAAGGTAACTGTTAACTGGTAACTGGGAATTCGGGATTGGGGATTCGCCATTTGCCATTTGCCATTTGCCATGTGCCATTCCGACGTACACCGGAATATTAAGATTGATCGGATCGTCGTCGTTCGTGTAGCCGGAAGGATCGTGGTTCCACAGGATGTGCGTGCGTCCGCGGCGTTGCCAGGGGGTAGCGCGCTCGCCCAGGCCGAAGAGGCGTTCTTCCGGGGCCAGGGCGGTGCGGTGACGCAGTGCGCCGCCTTTGTGCCAGGCCACGTCCACGTCGGCGCGCAGGAGGTGCCCTTCGGCGTCGGCGATGAAGACTTGCGCATCCGCCAGCGCGATCCCCACGGTGAGCGCCTCGGTGCGCAGCAGGAACGCCTTCTCGGTTTCGACGGAGACAACGGCAGGGACAGGCCAGGCCTCCAGCGGTTTGGCGATCGCATAGGGAATGGTCTCCGGGACGTCTTCGTGAGTGCGAGGCCGGTAGTGGATGCGCACCATATCCGCCGCGAAAAAGACCACTTCCAGCGCGCAGGACTCGGTGGTCACAATCGCGCCGCGTGCGGTTGGCGTGATGAAGCGCACCTTGCCGGGGCGCTCCCAACGTGTGGGCCACGCCGGGCGTGTCTGGCGCAGATGGCGACGGAAGGCCAGCCATTGCGCTATCCCGCGCCGTGGACGCTCCGCGTGTTCCCACTGCGCCTCGGTCCAGGCTTTACGATAGCGGTAGACTGCCGCGTGCAGCGCCGGCTCGATGCCGATGATGCGCACGGCGTTTTGCAGGTCATTGAGTAGTGTTGGCATAGTACCCCTTTCAGCGATCAAGAGTTTTAGTTACTCACTATGGTTCTACGTAATACAGCGATGGATTATCCCAGAAGGCGACGTTGTGTTTGTAGGGCCACTTGCCATGAGAGTGTAGGAAGAAGGTAACCGCTCCAGTTGGGCCTACAGTTGCTCGCACAGGGCCGACGCGCTCGTACTTATCGTAGATATATTGCTCTTTGCTCCAGATAATGGTGTTGGAGAACGGGTCAGTGCCGCCGGTAGGATCAATCCCTACCCTGAACGAGAATGCCTCCGGGTCGCCACAGGATAGCATATCGTCATTTTTATCGCATGCCCAGGCGTGTGCGTAGTACCATCCTTCAACTACAGCGCCGGGTCGCAAGTTTCCCACGTGCTGATAGTAGCCAGCATGTTGTTTTCGATAGAATGTGAAGCACATGCCGGCGTGATAGCCCTGGTAAATACGCGGCGGGGATGTGAACGGTGGCTCATTGGGGATAACCTTGCACTCAGGGCGACCATACTCGCCCTCTTCCCACCATGTCACCCAACCTTCTGGTGTGAAGATTTCCCCATATTCCACCCCGGTGAACGTGTCGCGTGTCCAGTTGCCGGGGACGAATACCGAATTGTCTACGGGTACGCCGATCCCCTCAAACCCGGGATTGACCAGGAGCATGCCGGTTCTGGGGTAACGTCTCATGACGATTGGAAAATAGGAGCGCTGGTCAGCCGGTGTTGCGTAGTTCGAGTGGAACGACACCGCGGAAAACCCTTCCAGACTGGTGGCCTCAACCACATTGACCAACTCTCCCTCATACTCAACGGCAACTGTGACGGCGATTTGTTGTCGCCATGTCTCGCCGGGGAGCAGCACTGGCGTCCACACCAACTTCCCGCCGGGCAAGACCGCCGTTCCAGCAAGATATGCATCTGTTGTTACGTGCAACGGCAGTGTGTCGGTGATGGTCAGGTGGATATCTGCCGCGCTTGCGTCGGTGGGGCTGATACTGACGGTGTAGGTTAACCGCGTCCCCGGCTTAACGTAATAGGAGGGAACTGTTGTCTGCTCAATGATAAGGCCGTAGCCTGTAGCGACACCACCAGCGTTGAGTGCGCGCGATTCAGTATCATCCGGCCATAAGGTGAAGGTGGCGACGAGTACGAACAACGTGAAGCCGATTATCAATGCGGCGATCAGATTGCGTGAATCTTTATCGAGCGACATAGTGCTCCTTTCACGTCATGGCATCCCTTTCTATGCGCGGGCAGCGCAAATATCTATTTACACGATCAGCTTACTGTGGATTAGGACAGTAAGCCGGTAAGAAAACAGTTTCATTCCCGACGAGGACTTCCCAGAACGGGAACCACGCCAGACCGCAGAAGCGCACGTCAATGTCGTTGCGGTTGGCGCGCACGACGATCTCGCGGATGTCGCTCAATGTGCTTTCCCATTTCTGGATGATTTGCCGCGCCGTGGCCTGCCATGCGGCTTCGAGCTGCTTCATCTCCTCCTCGTAGAGCTTGAGGGCTTCTTCGGATTCCTCGACTTCGGCCTGGGCTTGCTTGACATAGCGGCGTTGCCGTGACGTTGTCGACAGCGGGCGCAACGTGTGTCTGCGCTTCGAAATCAAACTGAGCACCGACTCCGCGCCGCTCAGCAACTCCTCACGCTTCCGCTCGGATAGCATTTCCCGATCCTGATAAAGCTCCATTTCCTCTTTGCGCATTTTGGCCTCGATGCGTTCCATTCTCTGTTCGAATTTCAGACGTTCGGCAGCCAGCGCAGCTTCCTTCTGCCGTTCCATTTCCTGGCGACAACGCTCCAGGAAAGCGCGCTTGTTTTCGTGGGGCGGGCTGTAGAGCTTGAGCGGGCTGCACGTCCAGATGCTCACCTGGCTGTGCTGGTAGAGATGCGTCCTGAACGCGCTTTCGCGCTTGGCGTGCGCGCTTTTGCTGCCGAGGCCCTGCGGCAGCGGCTCGAACACGCCTTCGCCGGCATAATCCGGCGACAGATCGTCCAGCCGCATGTCAATCATTTCGCCCTGATCCCAGCGCAGGTTCCAGCTTCCGCCGGAGGCGGGATCAATGCGCCAGACCTGTTCGTCCTGTACGGTGATGCCGGTCTGTTGGTGGAAGATGTGTATGACGCCCGCGCCGAGCAGATACGGGCGGTAGACGAGTTGCACGGGCGTTTCGGCGGACAGCGGCACACTATGATTGCGCATCGCCCACGCCGCAGTGAGGGTCACCGGGAGGAACGCCTGGGGGATGTCGGGGTCAACGGTGGGCGGGCGAGTTGTGCGCTGGCGCAGGTCTTGTCGGGTCGTCGCGTAGTCGGGTAGTCGGGTAGTTGGGTAGTCGGGTAGTCGGGTAGTTGGGTAGTCGGGTAGTCTGGTAGTCGGGTAGTCGGGTGGTTGGGGTGGTGGCGGGACTGGCGCTGATGCTGAAAAGTCGGTGTTGGCGATGTCCACTTTGGGCTGCGGTGTCGCCAACTGTTGGGCTTCGGCGACGGTCAGCGGGCCGCGCAGATACGACATCGTCCAACGGGAGAAGAAGAAGCGCAGTTTGCCCTCCTGCGCGTCGTGCATCAGGAAGACGCGCGGCTTGAGACGGCTTAACGCGCTTTCCACCGTTCCCAGCGTCATCCCCGCCTCGGCGATGGCGCCGCCCATGCCTTCCAGCACGCGGGTCTTGTCGCGGTCCGTCCGCAGCGCGCCCACGAACCACGTCCCGATGTTCCCCAATCCCTTGTAGTCCAGGTCGGCGGGATTCTGCGTGGCGAGGATGACGCCCAAGCCGGCGGCGCGCCCTTGTTTCACCAGCGCCAGCAGCGGCTCTTTCGTCGGCGGATTGTAGGGATGGGGCGGCAGGTAGCCGAGGATTTCGTCGAAATAGAGCAGAGCGCGCAGCGTCCGCGTCCCGGCCTGCGCCCGCGTCCAGGTGCGCAATTCCTCCAGAAACAGCGTGACGAAGAACTGTCGCTGTTCCTCCGGCAGATGCGCCAGGTAGAACACCGACGCGCGCGGCCGCTGCTCCGGCGTGTAGAGGAAGTGGGCGATGTCCAGCGGCTCGCCTTCGCGCCAGCGCGCGAAACCCGGCGCGGCGATGAGGTTGTTCAGCGTGAGCGCCAGGTCGAAGCGCGCCTTCTGCGGGAAAAAGCTCTCCACGTCGAACACGCCGATGTGTTCCATCGGCGGCTGCTGTACCTGGCGGATGAGGGTGGGGATGTCGAATGTGCCCTGCGTCTCCCACGTGTGGCGGATCAGCGTGGTGAGCAGGATGTGCTCGCGGCTGCGCAGCGGATCCGCGTTGACACCCGCCAGCCCGAGCAACGCCGAGGTCAACCCTTGCGCGCGCAGCACTGCCACATCAGGATCGTCGCCAGGCGGCGCGCTGAAGCGGGCGAGGATGTCCACCGGACGACCGGCGCGCAGTCCCGGCGTATACAGCGCGATGTCCGCATTGAGCCGTAGTTGTGCGATGTGTTCCGCTCCCAGTCCCCAGCCTGAAAGGCCGGCGCGCCAGCGTTCCGCCATTGCACGCGCGGCCTGATCGGGCGTTTGCCCCTGACGCTGCGCGGCGTCGGCATTAATCCACGGCGCGAACTCCTCCGGCGACAGGTCGGGGAAGGTCAGCAGCAGGTTCGCCAGGTCGCCTTTGACATCCAGCAGCAGCGCGGGAATCCGGCAGCGCAGCGCCTCCTCGATCAGCGCCAACCCCAGGCCGGTCTTGCCGCTGCCCGTCGCGCCGAGGATCAGCGCGTGCGTGGTGAGGTGGTCGAGCGGATATTCGACGGCCTCGTCGGTGAGCTGGTTCTGCTCATCCACGAGCCGGCCCAGGTAGAGGGTATCGGACTGATTCATTGCGCCTCCAGGCGACAGAGTTTTACCGCGAAGCGCGCAAAGATCGCAGAGATTTTTCAGTGTCTCGGCGTTCTCTGCGCCCTCTGCGGTGGAAAAATGCGATCATAGGTTGACGGCACATCCCAGGCCGGGGACGTCCGTGGCAATCAGCCAGCCGTCCTCGACGAGAAAACGCGCGACGGTGGGATCGCCTTCGAGGTCAAAGTGCCCGTCCAGGTCGCCGTAGCGGACGGCGGGGCTGCTCAGGGCGAAGGCCAGCCCCGCCGCGATGAGCAGCGCCGGCTCGCTCAGGCTGCCGACCATCGTCGTCATCTGCGCGGTGCGGGCGACGGCGCCGATCTGCCGGGCAGGAGCAATCCCGCCACACGTCGCCAGCTTGATGCTGATGCCGTGTGCAGCTCTACGGCTGGCAATTTCCAGCGCCGATGCCGGCCCGACGACGCTCTGCGAGGCCAGGATGGGCGTCTTACTTTGCATGGTAACCTGCCGCAGGGTTTCGACACCTTCCGCCGGGGAAATCGGCTGTTCCAGCATTTCCAGCTCCCCTGCAAGTGCCTGTGCGACATCCAGTGCCTCGCGGATGCTGTAGCCGCCGTCCGCATCCAGCCGCAGTGTGCAGTTGGGGAATGCTCGACGGACGGCGCGCACCCGGCGCACATCCTCTTCGGGATCCAGGCCGCCTTTGACCTTGAGGATGTGGAATCCCTGCCGCACACGGTCGCGGGCCATTTCCACCGTCTCCTGCACCGTTCCCAGGCCGATGGAGACGGAAGTTGGGATCCGGTCACGATAGCCGCCCAGAAGCCGATACAGAGGCAGACCGGCTGCCAGCCCCAGCAGATCGTGAAAGGCGATGTCGAACGCGCACAGGGCTGAGGGCGTGTTCTGCGTCAGCGTGCTGAGTTCGGCGAGCGCGTACTCGGTGTTGAGCGGGTTCAGATCGCGGGCGCGGTCGGCGCAGGCGCGGCACGCGCGGGTGACGCTGTCGAGCGTTTCGCCGGTGAGCGCCGTATCGAAGGCTGCGCAGCCCCAGGCGACGTCGCCCTGCCGCGTTTCGATGCGCACGAAGACGGCTTCCGCGTGCTCAACGGCGTCTTCGCTGTGGTAGGCCGTGCGGAAGGGCAGTCGTAACGGTAACTTCACCGGTATGACTTCCACGTGTGTGATTTGCATGGCGGGTACCTCCTGAAAATGGCAAATGGCGAATGGCAAATATCGTTAGCCTTGCGGCTGGATATCCAGGATTTCATCGGCATTTCGTTCGATCTGAAAATGGCAAATGGCGAATGGCAAATGGCAAATGGCAAATGGCAAATGGCGAATGGCAAATATCGTTAGCCTTGCGGCTGGACATTCAGGATTTCATCGGCATATGGTTTCTCTCTAGTTGATCGTGCGCGACTCTTCGCACTAAAGCTGATAGCTGAAAATTTCTTGTCTCTATTATACGCGGCTCGCCAGCTTGACAAAATGGGGCTTTACGGTAAAATTTGCAGTGTTCGGGCCAACAAAGCACCTTACATCGCACGAACATGCCGAAGTGGCGGAATAGGCAGACGCGCCACGTTCAGGGCGTGGTGACCTTACGGTCGTCTGGGTTCAACTCCCAGCTTCGGCACCATCAAGCCCCCGGTTTCCGGGGGCTTTTGTTTTGGAATGACAATTTCTGCCACGAATCTACACAGATTTCCACGAATTCTGATTGCTATTCACGAGGATTCGTGTAGATTACTGGTTAATTCTCGTAAGGAGGAAGTCTCGTAAGGAGGAAGTCTGATGAACATTGTAGATTTGCGCAGCGATACGGTGACGAAGCCCACGCCTGCGATGCGGGCAGCGATGGCCAATGCCGAGGTCGGCGACGACGTTTACGGGGAGGATCCCACCGTCAACAAACTGGAGGCGATGGCGGCGGAGCGCATGGGTAAGGAAGCCGCCGTGTTTGTCGTCAGCGGGACGATGGGCAACCTGACGGCGTTGCTGGCTCATTGTCAACGTGGGGATGAGGTGATCCTCGGCGACAAAAGCCACACATTCTTGTATGAGCAGGGCGGTATGGCCGCGCTCGGTGGCATCATCCCGCATACTATACCGAATCAGATGGAGGGGACGTTATGCCTGAGCGATGTGCGCGATGCCATCCGTGGCGACAATCTGCACTTCCCACGCACACGCCTGATCTGCCTGGAGAATACGCATAATGTGTGCAACGGCACGCCTCTCACGCCCTGGTATATGGCGCGCATTGCTGAGGTGGCGCGTGAGCATGGCCTCAAAATTCACGTGGACGGCGCGCGCATCTTCAACGCGGCGGCGGCGCTCGGTGTGGATGTGCGTGAGCTGGTGAAGGACGCCGATTCGGTGACGTTTTGCCTCTCGAAGGGGCTGTGCGCGCCGGTGGGATCGGTGTTGTGCGGCAGCGCCGACTTCATCAAGGAGGCGCGGCGGGCGCGCAAGGTGCTCGGCGGCGGGATGCGCCAGGCGGGCGTGATCGCGGCGGCGGGCATCGTCGCGTTGGAGCAGATGACGGAGCGGTTGGTCGAGGATCACGCGCGGGCCAAACGGCTCGCCGACGGGCTGGCGGAGATGTCGAGTGTGATGGTCGAGCCGGTGTTCACGAACATCCTCTACTTCAGCCTTGCCCCGCAGGTCCCGTTGACGGCGGCAGAGGTGGCGGCGCGTCTTCGTGACGAGTACGGCATCCTGATCGGCCCGCGTTCCGCGCGTAGTTTCCGCGCGGTGACGCACTACTGGATTGACGACGAGGGCATCGAGCGGACGCTGAAGGCATTGCGGGAAATATTGTAGGCGGTAGACGGGAAGGAAACCCTGTCTACCCTCTACTTCCCCACGCCGCGATAGCGGTTGTGAGCGGCACGGCCATCATCAGGCCGACGCTGCCTACCAGCGTGCGGACGATCTCTTCGGCGATCAGCTCGCGGTTGATGGTGAGATACCAGGGTTCAGGGTACAGGTAGAAGAGCAGCAGCAGCGGCAGCGCGGCGCTGGCGTAAGCCAGCACCAGCGTGTTGATCATCGAGGCCAGGTGCGCGACGCCAATTTTCATGCCGCGGTGATACAGCTCGCCGCGTGAAAGCGTCGGGTTGGCGGCGGCCAGCTCAAAAACCGTCACGGCCTGCGCCAGCACCACGTCATCCAGCACACTCGCCGTGCCGATGATTATCCCTGCCAGCAGCAGCCCGCGCATCTCGACACCCACGCCCATCGCCTGCAGGAACATTGTCTCCTCCGAGCCGAAGCCGGTGAGGTAGGCCAGCTTCGTCCAGCCCACCGAAAGCGCGCCGGTCACGGCGAGCGCCGCGAGCATCCCCAACAATGCGGTGTGGCCGATGGGATTCCACCCCTGGATGAGGTAGAGCGTCACAGCGAGCAACGTGGCAGTCCCGACGAGGCTGACGACCGTAGGGTCACGGTGGGCCAGGACTTGCGGCAGGATGAATCCCCCGACGACCAACCCGCTCAGCGCCAGCCCCAGGAGAGCGCGCATACCCTTGCCGCGTCCGATGACCAGCGTGAGCACCACAAACAGCCCGACGATGAGCGCGATGGGCGTCAGGCGCACATGATCGGCCACCTGGAAGAACGCCTGCCCATCGGGGCGTTTGGAGATCATCACCAACGCCTGTTGCCCCGCACGGAAGCGCACCGCATCCACCGTCGGCCCCATCCCGTTGTAGGTGACGGTGACATGCCGGCCTTCATAATCGCCTTTGGAGAGGATTTGCAATTCCAGCTCCTGCATGATCGTCACCAGGCCGTTTTCGTCCACGGTGATGTTCTCGGCGCCGACGGTACGCACCCGCGCGCGCACCGTCGTCTCCAGCGAAGCGATTTGCTGGCTATAGCGGATTTCCGGGCGGGTGAGGTGCAGGATGACGATGAGCGCGGCGAGCACCGCCAGCAGCAGCACCGCCGCCCCTTCGAGCACGTAATGGATCACGCGAGACATATTTTTGTGGACCTCCGAGGACCATTATACCGCATATCGTTGTTAGTCGAGTAGTCGTGTGGTCGTGTAGTCGTGTGGTCGTGTAGTCGTGTAGTCGTGTAGTCGTGTGGTCGTGTAGTCGCGTAGTCGTGTAGTTGTGTAGTCGTGTAGTTGTGTAGTCGAGGAGTCGGTAGTCGTGTAGTCGTGTGGTCGTGTAGTCGTGTGGTCGTGTGGTCGTGTAGTCGAGGAGTCGGTAGTCGTGTAGTCGTGTAGTCGTGTAGTCGTGTGGTCGTGTGGTCGTGTAGTTGTGTAGTCGTGTAGTCGAGGAGTCGGCAGTCGCGTGGTCGAAGAGTCCCTGGTGGGCAATTTGCGCTATGAGGGTCGTGTCAAATGGGAATTTTGGCGTATAATGATAGAGAAGTTTTGTCCGAACTGTCAGACTGCCGACTATCAAACTACCGACTACCAGACTAAGGACTATCCGACTAAGGACTACCAGACTAAGAACTATCCGACTAAGGACTATCAAACTACCGACTACCAGACTAAGGACTATCCGACTAAGGACTATCCGACTAAGAACTATCCGACTAAACAGGAGGCATTACGATGGATGAACTGATCAAGCTGGTATCGAGCAAAGCCGGGATTCAAGAGGCGCAGGCCAGGACAGCCGTGGAGACGGTGCTGGGATTTATCAAAGAGAAGCTGCCGGCCCCCATTGCCGCACAGGTGGAGGCGGCGCTTGCCAATGAGGCCGTGATCGGCCAGGCCGGTCAGCTTATTGACAAAGGACTGTCAAGTCTGGGGGGATTGCTCGGCAAGAAGAAGGGATGAGCACACTGGATGCATTGATCAAACGCCTGGCGCAGGTCGCCGGGCTATCGGACGAGGACGCGCAAGCGGTGCTCGAAACGGCGGTGGATTACATCAAGGCCAGGCGCCCGGATCAGGCCGACAAAGTGGACGCGGCGCTGTCCAACGAGAAAACTACGCAGCGCATTGGCGATCTGGTCGTCAAGCTGGCCGAAAAGGTCAAACCGGAGACGTAGGAGTTTTGTCAGCAGATTAAGCAGATCGAGCAGATTCTTTTTGAATTGGGAAAACAATCCGCTTCATCTGCTCAATCTGCTGACAGAAAAAATCTCTGTTACCACGCCCAAATCGCCCACAGGCCGATCATCACCACCCCGATGGAGAAGCGGGCGACGAATGACCAGCCCCAGCCGATTGCCATAGCCTTTGTGACTTCCCAGGCTTCGCGGCGGTTCTTGCGGTAGGCGTTCTCGGCCAGAAAGAGCGTCAACAGCGTCGCGCCGATTCCCCCAATCGGCGTGAGGAACAGGCTGCCCACAAACCCGGCAACGAACGCCAGCGTGATGGACGTCCACCGCGCGCCGCTTATGCGTGCCTTCCCGCCCATCAGGATGTTGTCCACCACCCAGCCGATGATCGCCAGGATGGTGATGACGATGAACACCCACACCCCGCTCCCGCCAAACCCGAAGATGATCCCGTACAGCAGCGCCAGCGTCCAGATCACCGTCACGCCGGGGAAAACGGGCACCACCATCCCCGCCAGCCCCACGAACATCCCGAAGAGCATCAGCAGCTTCACGACAATTTCTAGCCAATGGGTCATCATAGTCTTTAGTCCTTAGTCTTTAGTCATTAGTCTTTAGTCTTTAGTCTATAGTCCTTAGTCTCTGGTCGCCAGTCCCCAGCATGCTTACGATTGTAAGGCCGTTGCGGTTGCAGGCAAGCGGGAGGGGACGCTTTCTTCTCTTTTCTGTGAAGCTCGCTATAATGGAAGCGTTGGAGTTTCCGGCTGTCAGCGAAAGGAGTTTGCTATGGAGAAAGCAAAAACACTGGCTGAAGTTATTCGTCTTTTTGATCCTCGCCAGCCTTTGCGGGATGAAACTTTACAATTCTACATTGATCGGCCACGCAATCCGCTGCAAAAGCTCGAAACCTACCTGCGCGGGGTGGCGCTTGCCGGTAAGCCGGTCAAGGTGCTCTTCACAGGCCACGTTGGCAGTGGGAAAAGCACAGAGTTGAACAAGTTGAGCGAACGTCTAGGGGAAGAATTTTTCATTGTGCGCCTGGACGTGCAGGAAAGCCTCAATCTGGCTGATTTGGAGGCGGTGGATATTTTGTTGGGGCTATTGACGGCGTTGGTGCGCAGTGCGACTGCTGAAAAAGTGCTGCGCAAAGCGCCGCGCCAGATCGCTGCCGAGGTGTGGGAAGATGTGCGATTGTTTATCCGTAACCGGATGATGGTCGGGCAGGTCGAAGAACCTAAGCCGCCGGTCGCCAGTGAAGTGGCATTGAACGTCAATGTGCTTGCTGTGCAGTTCGAGTCGAAGTTTAGCCAGGAAGCCAGCACACGTGAAGAGATCCGTAAACAAATGCGCGGACGCGAGGCAGAACTGACCAGTGAATTGAACTTTGTGCTCCGTCAGGTGCGTGACAAATACGGGCATCCGATTTTGTTCTTGATCGAAGGTACGGATAAACCTAACCTGGTTAAAGCGCGCGATTTGTTTCTCAATTACGCGCGCACGTTGACGGCGTTCGAGACGGCGGCGATTTACACTTTCCCCATCGGTTTGCGCTATTCTCCTGATTTTACAGTAATCAAGGATGCGTTTGATGGTCATTATATCCTGCCCAATATCAATGTGGAAAAACGAAACGGTGGACGGGATAATGATGGCCTGGATTACCTGGAAAGCGCCATCGCGCAGCGGGCGGATCTGGCGCTCTTCGACACCGAAGCCTTGCGGACTTTGACGTTTCACAGCGGCGGTCTGATGCGGACCTTGATCCGCATGGTGCAGGGCGCTGCGGTCAATGCGTTGAGCACCGGCGGCAAGCAAATCGGCGACAAGGACGTGCAGGTGGCGCTGAATGAGGAAAAAGCCGACTATATTGCGGCACTCAAAGCGTCAGACTATGCTGTGTTGGCCGATCGTATGCGGGATAAGGACCTGAGCAGCGACCCGGCGGTGCAGGAACTTCTTCACAGCCGCGCGTTACTGGAATATGCGAACGGTGAACCCTGGTGCGATGTCCATCCGGTGATTCGTGATTTGGTGCGTGAACGGGCAAAGGTAGAGGACTGTGACGAATGAGCCGATGTTACCGCCGGGTGTGAATCCGGCAACCCTCCACGCGCTGGCGACCCTGTTGCGCCATGCCGAGGCGGGCGCGTTTGTGGCCGCATTGTACAACACCGCCGCCGTGCGCGACGCGGTGGTGGACGTGCTGCGCGCACGGCTCGCGCCGTTACCTGTTTATGATTTTACCTTCACCGAGCAGAGCACCAATCCTCTGGATTACCGTGCACGTTTGCCGAAGGACGCCCTGGGAAACCGCGCCGTGATTTTCCTCTATGATCTATACCGCGCCGGTGAAACAATGTACGGCTATCTGGAAATCCAACGTGAGGCGCTGGCGCACTATCCACACGGCCTGGTATTCTGGTTGACGCCGGGCGAACGCGAGATGATGGTGCGCAGAGCACCCAACTTTTGGTCTCAGCGCAGCGGCACATTTGATTTTACGGTGCAAGACACGACGGCGCTGTCGCAGATCCGGGGAGAAATGGCAGGCGGCGGCTATCGGTATGTGGACCTGGGCGACTGGGAACGCAAATTGCGCCTCTACCGTGGATTGGTGGATGAGTACGAAGCGCTGGAGAATCCGCCGACCGACACACTCCTGGACCTTTATGAGAAGGTTGGGGGGCTTTACTATGCGGTAAGCCAATACCGGAATGCATTGGACTGGTCTTACAAGCTCCTGGAGCTGGCCAAAAGCGCAGGCGAAAAGCGTTTCCAGGCCATAGCCCTGAACAATATCGGGCGGGTGTACTCCGCCTTGGGCGATAACCAGCGGGCGCTGGAGTATCTCGAGGCGGCGTTGGCGATCCTGCGGGAGGTGGGCGACCGGGCGGGGGAAGGGACGACGCTGAACAATATCGCGGGGGTGTACTCCGCCTTGGGCGATAAACAGCGGGCGCTGGCGCAGTACGAGGCGGCGTTGGCGATCCGGCGGGAGGTGGGCGACCGGGCGGGGGAAGGGGCGACGCTGAACAATATCGCGGGGGTGTACGCCGCCTTGGGCGATAACCGGCGGGCGCTGGCGCAGTACGAGGCGGCGTTGGCGATCCTGCGGGAGGTGGGCGACCGGGCGGGGGAAGGGACGACGCTGAACAATATCGGGCTGGTGTACCGCACTTTGGGAGATAACCAGCGGGCGTTAGAGTATTACGAGGCGGCGTTGGCGATCCGGCGGGAGGTGGGTGACCGGGCGGGGGAAGGGACGACGCTGAACAATATCGCGGCGGTGTACTCCGCCTTGGGCGATAAACAGCGGGCGCTGGCGCAGTACGAGGCGGCGTTGGCGATCCGGCGGGAGGTGGGCGACCGGGCGGGGGAAGGGGCGACGCTGAACAATATCGGGCTGGTGTACGCCGCCTTGGGCGATAAACAGCGGGCGCTGGCGCAGTACGAGGCGGCGTTGGCGATCCGGCGGGAGGTGGGCGACCGGGCGGGGGAAGGGGCGACGCTGAACAATATCGGGCTGGTGTACGCCGCCTTGGGCGATAAACAGCGGGCGCTGGCGCAGTACGAGGCGGCGTTGGCGATCCGGCGGGAGGTGGGCGACCGGAGCGGCGAAAGCGTCACGCTATACAATATGGCAATGATTTACCGCGAGCGGGGCGCGTACCGCGAGGCGATTGCGGCATTGGAACGGGTGGTCGCCCTGGATGAGGCCGTCCAACACCCCGATTTGGAAAGCGACCGGGCGATGTTGTCCCGTGTGCGGGCGGAGGCTGCCGCAACCGCCGACAACGCATTGGGGAACGAATGAACGAATTGCAAATCTCTGGAACGGCGTTCGCTATAAACGCTTCCGGCGGATCACAATCCGCCGGTGTTGCGTTAGCGCGGGATTGCGATTCCGCGCCAGCCCCTTCAATGAACACGGACAAACGAATGGGCACGCCGCCCATTCGTTGATTCGTTTGTCATCCGTGGTCATCCGTGGTCATCCCCCCGCCATCATGTGGACCACGCGCACATCCGCGTTGTCCGGCACCGGCGTCGTGTCGTAGGCGTCGTGGCGCACCACCGTCCCGTTGATGACGACGATGATTTGCGGGAACGTGTAGTTCATCGCCGTCAGCACGTCGCGGACGGTCATCCCGTCATACCAGGGGAGCGTGTGGTGTTTGTTGACGGTAATCATTGTTAGCCATCAGCGGTCAGCTTTCAGCTATCAGCGTTAGCCTTCGGCTACGAGCAGCTTTCTGGCTGACGGCTGATAGCTGATGGCTGAGAGCTAGAGATGCTTTTCGACGACGGCCACCACGTCGGGATAGTCAATGCCGAGGGCGCGGAGCTTTTCTACCGTCGGGACGCCGTTTTTCGTCCAGCCGCGGCGGGCATAGACGGCGTCGGTGAGTCGCTCGTACTGCTCGGTGCGGTAAGCGCGGTGGGCGGCCATTTTTTCCTGGAGCGTCATCTTTTCGGGATCGAGGCCCAGCCACTCGCGGAGTTGTTTGTCGTAGCGCTCCTGACGGGAGAGGTACTCGGCCTCCGTCACCGGCCCCATCGAGCGGTAGGGCGTCGCGTCGTGCGCGCGCAGGCCCTTGCCCAGGCGGATGTTGAACACGCGCTGGAAGTTGTACACGCGCTCGGACATGGCGATCAGGTCGTCCGGTGTCACCTCGCGGCCGGTCACGCCGCTGAAAATGTCCACGTAGTTCTGCACGTGCCCCATGATCTTCGCCGGTTCGGGGGTGTGGGCGTTCTCCGGCGGGATCACGTCGTTCCACAGCAGCTTGCAGAAACCGCACAGCCCAAACCACGTCCGCCACATGGGGAAGTAGTGCAGCGCCTCGGCCTTGTCCTCGAAGGTCGGCAGTTGGTGGTTCACTTGATCCATGAAGATCAGCCACGCTTCGTCGTGCTGCGGACCTTTGTTCGTCAGCCCGTAGCCGCCCTGCTGCGCCAGTGACTCTTTGGGGATGTACTCCGAGTATTCCAGCCCCTTCGCTTCCATGCCGATGTCGTTCACGAACTGCGGATCGGCGCCGAAGTGCTCGACGAAATATGCCTTCATCCGCCGGATCCCCTGCCCGAAGATGAGGCCGAACCCTTCGCCGCGCGCCATCTGGTGCAGCACTTCGAGCGCGGCCCCGGCGTTGCCGGGGCGCAGGTCGAGGCCGCCGGTCTTCTCCAGATCGAGCACGCCGGCCTCGAAGCACTCCATCACGAACGCCATCGCCGTGCCGAAGGAGATCGTGTCAATGCCGTAGGCATCGCAGTAAAAGTTGATTTCCAGGATCGCGTCCGGGTCGAAGATGCCGCAGTTGCTTCCCACGCCCGCGACGGTCTCGTACTCCGGCCCGTCTACCATCACGCACTGGCCTTTGTAGGGGCCGGTGCGCACTTTGTGGTGCTCGGCAGTGTGCGCGCAGGCCATCGTGCAGCCGTACCAGCAACCGTCGGGCAGCCCCTGGGTAAAGCGTGCCTCCCACACGTCGCCGTTGATCTTGGGCGTTTCGGGGTGCGAGCCGTAGCGGAAGTTGTGGACGGGCAGCAGGTCGTAGTCGTCCATAATCTGCACCAGATACGCCGTGCCGCGATGGCGCATGCGATTTTGGGCATCGTCGTAGGTGGCGATCTCCTTGCGGATGCGCGCCCCCGCCTCGATGAGCCGGTCGAGGTCGGCGGGGTGGTTCTCGTCGCCTTTGAACGGCGCGGTGCGCACCACCAGCGCCTTGATGTGCTTGTCGCGGAAGACGGTGCCGATGCCGCCGCGCCCGGCCTGCTTGAAGCGTAACGCCTTGCGCTTGCGGTCGTACAGGCTGAAGTTGAGGCAGCCCATCCGCGCATGCTCCGAGCCACGCCCGGCGGTGACGAATGACACGAACGGCTTATCCTCATCGTTCGGCGCGAAGTGCTCCAACAGCCACGGCCCTAGCTCGTGCGTATCGGTGGGGCAATCCTTCGGCGCGGCGAGCAAGCGCACCACGCCCGCCGGCCCGTCAATGTAGACAATCACATCCGTGTAATCCGCGCCATCGGTGGTCCCATCCGTGGTTGCCTTGCCCTGCACTTCGATGGCGTCCCATCCGGCGAACTTGAGGTACGGCCCGAAATGCCCGCCGACGTTGCTATCAATGACGATGTCCGTGAGCGGCGAAATCGTCGTGACGATGGACTTGCCGGAGCCGGGGTACTGCGTGATTCCCCCGCACGGCCCCGGGGCGATGACGATCTCGTTCTCCGGCGAATCCCAGCGCGTGTCATCGCGCACGCCGTGCCACAGCAGCCACAGGTCGAAGCCGCGCCCGCCGATGAATTTGGCCTTCGTCTCCTCCGTCACCGGTTTGGCGGCGATCGTGCCGTCTCCTACATTGACATACAGCGTCTGTCCCGCGTAGCCGCGTTCAAGCACCGGTGGAGTATAAGCAAACTCACTCAAAACGCGCAATGTATCTTTCGCCATCATTCCCTCCCGCAAAAAAGCGTTTTTGTATGGAGACGTAGGGATTTCAAATCTTACTCCTTACTCCTTACTCCTTACTCCCTACTCCGGACTCCGGTCTATTGCCTTCATCCCTGATTTGTACTATATTGGAGCGTGGAGGATTTGACAATGTCAGAACGTCATCATATTGCACGCGAGATTTCCCCACCCGCGCGCATCGCCCGGACTGCAATTCTGGGGCTGGCTTTTCTGGTGCGCATCGTTGCATTGGACGCGCAGGGCCTCTGGCGCGACGAGGTGGATCAATGGCGCTTTGCGCTGTTGCCGTGGCGCGAGATGCTGCAGAACTTCACCCGTCCGGGGTGGAACGGGCCACTCTATTCGCCGCTGCTGCGGCTATGGATTGCGTTGACAGGCGATTCCGTCTTTGCGATGCGCTATTTTTCGCTGTTGTGGGGCGTATTGAGCGTGGCGTTGCTGTATGTGTTGATAAAGCGGCTGCTCGATGAACGCACGGCAGCGTGGAGCGCGCTGCTGATGGCGCTGTCGCCGTATATGGTGTGGTACGCGCAGGAAATCAAGATGTACACGTGGACGCCGATGCTGGTGCTGTTGGCGCTCTATGCGCTGGATCGCGCCTGTACCGGCCCGGGTTGGCATGGGTGGGCCACGGCGTTGATTGCGACTTCACTCGCCTTCTACAGTCACCTGCTGGCGGCGCTGCTTATCCCGGTGGAGGTGCTGTGGTTCTGGCTGCACCCGCGGCGGCACCGTCGGGCGTGGGAAGGCGGTGTGCTCACGCTGGCGCTGCTCACGTTGCCCTATCTGCCGCTGTTGCGTTGGATCGCGCCGCTGTTGCTGATCGAGCGTGAAACCGGTTTCCCGGCTTACTCGCTGGGGCAGATGACAACGACGCTGTTTAGCGGATGGACGCTAGGCATCTCGCAGGGGCTGACCGGCGGGCCGTTGCCGCTCTACATTGCGGCGTTTTTGGGGGCAATGGCGTTGGTGGGAGTGGCAGCCCTGGCGTTTCGCAAGCGGTTTGTCGAAATGACGCAATTATGGCTGTGGATGCTCGTTCCGCTGTTGCTGCTGTGGCTGGTCTCACTGCGTAGCCCACTCTTCACCGATCGCTATCTCATCTGGACGGCGCCGGCCTTCTACGCGCTGGCGGGCGCAGGGCTGGCGACGATTCACAATTTCCGGCGCTGGTCCATCGTGATTTTGCTGCTCAACGTGGTGTTTCTCAACGGCGTCGGCCTGTATCGGCAGGCGACCATCCCCATCAAGCCGCAATTTGAAGCGGCCACGCACTACATCGAAGCGCACCGTGCTCCTGATGAACTGCTGCTATTTCAAATCCCCTACAACCATTATGTGGTGGGGTACTATGCCACAAAGCCGCTGGACCCGTGGGCCGAGGCGCCGTTCTCCAACTGGAAGCTCCCCGACGGCAGTTACCAGGTGGATATGGCGTATGTGGCCGGGGAGATGACGAAGCTGACGGCCGGTTATAACGGCGTGTGGCTGGTGTACTCCGAAGTGGCGCTCTGGGACGAGCGAGAATTGGTCAAGGCGTGGCTTGACAGTCATGCGCGGTTGGTTGAACAGCAGTCTTACACGGGCGTAACTGTGTATTACTATCGGCGATGAGTTTGGTCAGCAGATTGAGCAGATGAGCCGAAAATCTGCTTCATCTGCTCAATCTGCTGATGAAAGACTTATGTTCTCACGGGATACACAATACCTGTCCCACGTGGATGAGGTGCAGGTTGTAGATGCGGTTGGCGCGACCGATGTTCCACAAATCGGCGTTGTAGCGCAGGCCGATGGCGGTGAGCGTCTCGCGCGGCTGGACGGTGTGCCACGCGCGGCAACCTGTAGCCGGGGTAGGGATAGGCGCGGGCGTCAGCTGTGGGGTAAACTGCCGGGCGGCTGTGGGGCCGGGCGGCACATTGCCCCAGGGAGCGTAAGGAATCGCCAGGTGATTGCTGGCGTGAATCAGACGCGGGTTGACCGTGGGGTTGCATGCCGCAATCGCGTAAGGGTCGGTCGCATAGGCGCGCGCGATGGCGTAGAGGGTTTCCCCGCGCTGGACGATGTGGTATCCCTGGATATTGACGCAGTTGTAACCCGATGACGGTGGGCTTGCCGGCGGCTGAGCCGTCGGAAGGGGCGGCGGCGTTGTCGGCGTGGGGGTGGGGGGAACAGGCGTGGCGGTAGGCCCTTCACCTCCGGCGGAAATAATGGTCAGCGTGCTGTTTTGCAGAGTGCTTAAGAGACCCTCGCCGTTGGCATTTGACAAGAAGACGTCTTCCAGCATAACGATTGAAGTGCCGCTGGCTTTGGCGCGGAAAGTGATCCGCGCGAGTGCGCCGCTGCCGCTGACGGGGGGATGGGGGGAACCCTGTTGCACCTCGTAGGTGATCATACCATCTACAGCCTTATTGGTTGGCACATAATCAGGGCTTAGCAGGTCACCGGCGGCGATTTGAGTCTCCGGCGCATCAGGATCGGCGTCCACAACTTCCAGCAAATCGGGATCAAACGTGATGTACAAATTGGCGCTGGAGAGATTGGTGATATTTTCGACCTGCACCGTCAGTTCGATGGTTTGTCCGACCTGGAGGGTAGCCTCTGCGGGAACGATTTTAACCGTCGGAGCATTTTGTGCATGCGCTGCATAGGCCAGCATGCTCAGGGTAATCAGTGACAGGAACACACTTGTCCACAAAACACGCTGTCTTAGTTTCCCCATCGGTTTACTCCTTTCAACTTTTACGCTCATGGCTCTCTGTGTGTGCAGATAAAAATACCATATCCATATTATATCCGGTTTTGCGGAATGGGTAACTCGACATTCCAATAGGGTAGGGCTTTATCATTCCCGTTGCTATAATTTCAACGTTTAATTTTGGTAAGAGTGATGATTGACACTCCGCTAAAACCATGTTATTATTTTGAAGTAAGAAAGAGTTTATTGCTTTTGCCGGTTTCCCAAGAGACATCGGTGCTACCACACACCGTGCAAGCACGAAAATCCGTCAACGGACATTGAATGGATTTTTCTTTTCAGTCCGTTTCACGTTGACATTCTTGAAGGAGGTCCTATGTCCCTTTTCAAGCGTCGAGATACGACCGAGACAATACCGCCTACACCTGCGCCTGCGCCGGTAGCGCAGCCAAAAGTGGAGAAGAAGGAGGAACCCCCCGATCCGATGTTCCGTCCGCTTGAGCCGGAACCGCCGGGGACGCCCCGGCAACGCGGTTTCATTTCGGATCGTGATGCGGCGTTGCTGCGCATGCAATTGCAAATTGCCGATAACCTGCGCCAGAAATTCCTGGCCCCCAGTATTCCGTTGGATTTGCCACTGGAGCGCACGCCAGAACTGGAAAAGTTGGCCCTTGAAAAGCTCCAACAGCTCATCGGCAGCAGCAACTTCAGACTGCCGCCGACGATCTCGCAGGAGGAATTCATCGCCAATGTGTTAAACGAGGCTTTTGGCTATGGCCCGATTCAGCCTCTCGTTGACCGCACCGACATCACCGAAATCATGGTGAACGGTCCTTACATCATCTTTGTTGAGAAGAACGGCCGCGTGCGTGAGACGGGGTTCAAGTTTCTGGACGATGACCACGTGGAACGCATCATCAAGCGCATTGTCTTGCCGTTGGGACGTACCGTTTCGGTGGATCACCCGTTGATTGACGCGCGTCTGCCCGACGGCTCGCGCGTGAACGCCGTCATCCGCCCATGCGCCATTGACGGGCCGAATATCACCATCCGCAAGTTCTCCAAAGAAAAGCTCACCATGAACGACTTGCTCCGCTTTGGATCGCTTAACGAGGACATGGCGCGCTTTTTGGAGGCCGCGGTGGTATCACGGCGCAACATCATCGTCTCCGGCGGTACCGGCTCCGGCAAAACGACGCTGATCAACATCCTCTCCGGCTTCATCCCTGAACACGAACGCACCGTAACCATCGAGGATGCCGCCGAGTTGCAGTTGCGGCAGCGCAACGTGGTGCGTCTGGAGACCAAAAAGCCCAATCCCCTCAGCCCCACCGAAGTGACCATCCGCCAGTGCGTCGTCAACGCGCTGCGGATGCGCCCGGAGCGTATCGTGGTCGGTGAGTGCCGCAGCGGCGAGGCGCTGGATATGTTGCAAGCGATGAACACCGGCCACGACGGTAGCATGACGACGATCCACGCGAACTCGCCCCGCGACTGTATCTCGCGTCTGGAAACGCTGGTGTTGATGGCCGGCGTGGACCTGCCGCTTACGTCTGTGCGCAAGCAGATTGCCTCGGCCATTCACATGATCGTGCAGGCGGCGCGGTTGCGCGATGGCAGCCGCAAGGTCACGAACATCACCGAAATCATCGGGATGGAAGGGGAAACTGTCATCATGCAGGATATTTACAAGTTTTTCGATGAAGGGGATGGCCCGGACGGCAAGGTGATGGGCTACCACGGGCCGACGGGCGTGCGCCCGGAGTGCGACAGCGTCTTCAAGCAATACGGCTTCAACCTGCCGCCTTCGATGTTTATGAAGAAGAGCGCGGTTTAATGCCGGTTGTTTTGACGTTCCCACGTTTGCATCTGCAAGCGTGGGAACGTTTTTTTATGCCTCGAACTTGCGGATTTGGACCTGCGAATCGAACTCTGAAAGCTCGCCGGTCACGGTGAACAGGATGCGCTCGCAGATGTTCGACACACGGTCGGCGGCGCGTTCCAGATTGTGCGCGGCCCACAGCAGATGGTTGGCCTGCTCGATGGTGCGGGGATCGGCCAGGATGTAGGTGATCAGCTCACGGTATACCTGATTGTACAGATGGTCCACTTCATCATCGGCGGCGGGGATTGCGCGCGCTGCCTCGACATCCTGCTGCACAAAGGCGTCGAGGGAACGCCGTAGCATGCTCATTGCTTTTTCGGCCATCAAGGGGATGTCAATGAGGGGCTTGAGCAAGGGTTTTTCGCCGATGAGCAGGTTGATCTTGGCGATGCCCTTCGCGTAGTCGGCAATGCGTTCCAGTTCGGTGGCGATTTCGAGGATGGCGGCAAGCGTGCGCAGGTCGCGGGCGACCGGTTGGTGCAGGGCAATCAGCGCCAATGTCTGGCTTTCGATGGCGTAGCGCTTGGCGTTGATCTCGACATCGTGTTCGATGAGCCGCTGCGCGCCGGCCAGATCGCGCTTTTTGAGCTGTTCAATGGCCGTCATCATGGCCTCTTCGACCATACTCCCCATCACCAGGACTTGATCCTGGAGTTGTTGCAATTCGCGTTCAAAAGTTTTTCTCGGACTTGACATAGTTCACCTCGCTAATTTCGCCACAAACTCAAACGCTTGTGTGGGCTTTCCCCCTGCGCCGGGTTACATTGGACGATGCTTAGTTGCATGATCGCACAGAGTCACAACTAAGTCAAATGGGCTGTGGCGGAATTCCTCTAAACTCTCCTACCCGAACCTACCGGTAATGTAATCCTCCGTGATTTTGTTCTCCGGGTTTGTGAACAGCTTTTTAGTCGGGCCGTACTCGATGAGGATACCCGCGCGGTCGCGCTCATCGAGTGAGAAGAACGCCGTATAATCCGATACCCGCGCGGCCTGCTGCATGTTGTGCGTCACCACGATAATCGTGTATTCCTTCGCCAGTTCCTTCATCAACTCTTCGATGCGCAGCGTGGCGATCGGATCCAGCGCCGAAGCCGGTTCGTCCATCAGGATAATGTCGGGTTTGACGGCAATCGCACGGGCGATGCACAATCGCTGCTGTTGCCCGCCGGAAAGTGATAACCCGCTCTGATGGAGCTTGTCTTTCACTTCATCCCACAGCGCCGCCTGATGCAACGCCTCGAAGACCAGCTCATCCATGTTGCCCTTGTAACCGTTGATGCGCGCTCCCCAGGCCACATTCTCATAGATGCTTTTGGGGAAGGGGTTGGGCTTCTGGAACACCATACCGATGTGCCGCCGCACTTCGACCGGATCAATGTCGGGATCGTAGATATTGACCGCATTGTAAAGGATTTCGCCCTCGGTGCGCGCGGCCGGCACCAGTTCGTTCATGCGATTGAAGGCGCGCAGCATGGTGCTTTTGCCACAGCCCGAAGGTCCGATCAGCGCCGTGATTTTTTGTCGTGGGATTTGTAGATTGACGTTCTTGACCGCGAGAAAGTTCCCATAATAAACGCGCAAATTGCGCGCTTCGATGGCATAATGCCCGTTGATGATTTGCGGGGAGTCGCTACCCGCTGTTTGAATCCGCATGGCCATTAATCTAACCTCCGACTCAACCGATTGCGCAGAATGATCGCGGTCGCGTTTAGCGACAACAACAACATTACCAGCACGATGATAGCAGCAGCAGCGATGTTTCTGAAAACATCCTGAGGCCGCGAGGTCCACTGGTAGATTTGAATGGGCAGGGTTGTAAATTTGGAGAACAGTCCGTTGGGGTCCTGGTTGATGAAGGTGGACGCGCCGATGACGACCAGGGGTGCGGTCTCACCCATGGCCCGCGAGATGGCGAGGATCGTGCCGGTGAGGATGCCGGGCATAGCGTTGGGCAACACGTGGTGCCACACCGTTTGCCAGCGCGTGGCGCCTAACCCGAAGCTGGCCTGGCGCAGCGAGTTGGGGACGGCGCGAATGGCTTCCTGCGCGTTGATGATAACCATCGGCAAAATCAGCAATCCCAACGTGAGGCCCGCCGAGAGGATGGTGCGCCCGTTCGCCGTGGTGGGGTCGGTGTAGCCGAACAAAGCGCCGCTGGTCAGTGGCTCAAGCGCGCGCACCAGGATCGCCAGCCCCAAAATGCCGTAGATGATCGAAGGAACTCCGGCCAGGTTGTTGATGTTGGTGCGAATGATGCGGTTGATGGCATTATCTCCGGCGTACTCTTCCAGGTAAATCGCGCCACCCACGCCGATGGGGAAAGCGAATAGGATGGCGATGCCTACCGTCCACAGAGAACCCAGGATCGCCGTGCGCACGCCGGCCTGTTCCGCTTTAGCCGATTGCGGGTTGCGCAGGAAGTCTTTGTTCAGCCAGCTTTTGAATTGCAGTTTTGCATCAGGGTAATCACGCGCGGCCTCGGCTTTGATGGCGGCGCTGTGCAGAAGCGAATCTTTCAAAGACCATTGCTGCACCACGCGCGGCTGCACCACCCGCTCCATCACCAGGTTGTAGATGTCCAACTGACTGCGCTCGGAAAAAGGCTTTTCACTTTCCAGGCGACGGAACAATCCGGCAGAGATATTTTCCTTC
Organism: Anaerolineae bacterium; assembly: GCA_035373625.1. Lineage (GTDB taxonomy): Bacteria > Chloroflexota > Anaerolineae > B4-G1 > SLSP01 > DSWT01. The sequence continues at coordinate 42,561 of DAOSNS010000037.1, forward strand.
AGGATGCGCGTCAACTCTTCTTCGGACAAATCTTCCAGCGCGACGCCGTTCACCGCGAGGGTCCCGGGGTCTACTTTGTTCTCGATCGCCACGTATCCAAAAGCCCCATCGGCGATGTTGAACAGCAAAGTTGCCAGCGCCACGATCCCTACAAGGGTCGCAAGGCGGAAAATGCCCAACCAGAATTTGCCGACGCGATGGCGTCGCTTCAGGTTAGGGGTGAACCCTGCGACATCCAGACGGTTGGTGTCCTTGTGACTTATCCGGCTCATTCGTATTCCTCCCGGAAACGTCTGACGATGTTTTGGCTGAGGATATTCAGCCCCAATGTGATGAAGAACAACATCAGGCCGATGGCGAAGATGCTGTTGTAGTCTATGGAATCGTAACTCAGGTCGCCGCCGCTGATGCGCACGATATGGCCCGTCATCGTCTCGGCGGCCTTGAAGGGATTGAAGGTGAACGCCGGCCCGGCGCCCGCAGCAATCGCCACCACCATCGTCTCGCCGATGGCGCGTGATGCCGCGACGATGAACGCCGCTGCCAGGCCGGAGATGGCCGCCGGCACCACGACTCTCAACGCCGTTTCCAGGCGTGTCGCGCCCAGGCCGTAGGCCGCCTGACGCAGGGATTGTGGCACGGCGCTCAGCGCGTCTTCGGCCATTGAGCTGACCAGCGGCAGGATGAGGATGCCGATGACAATGCCGGCCGAGGCAGTATTGTAAATCTCCACATGTTCCACGCCAAAGATAGCGCGCAGTAAGGGCGTCGTAAACATCAGCGCGAAGTAACCGTATACCACCGTGGGGATGGCGGCCAGCACTTCGAGCAGTGGCTTGAGCACGCTGCGCACGCGGGCCGAGGCGTATTCGCTCAAATAGATCGCCACGCACAAGCCGAGCGGCAAGGCGACCACAATCGCAATCAGTGAGGTCATCATTGTTGCATTGACCAAAGCCCAGATACCGAACTTGCCGATTTGCGGATTCCATTCCGTCTTGGTGAAAAACTTTGCCAGCGTAACCCGCTGCGACAGCTCGATTTCGGCTCCGGCGACGTGCGTTTCCGCGGCGGTGTTTTGCTGTCCGCGCGCCACCGTGACCAGATCCCCACGAATTTCGCGCACTTCCATTGCCTCGGCGCCGATGCGGATCGTATCGTTCAACCCGATTGCCATCCCTGTTTCGGTGATCTTGAACGTGGTCTGGGTGGCGTCTATGGCTTCTATGAGGGTTCGGTTGGTACCTTCCCACTGTTGGCGAGTGAAGAAGAGCAGGGATTCTTTGCCCAGCTCATAGACGATGCCCACCGTGACCAGGATCGAAAGCGCCCCGCACAAGAACAGAAATCCCTGGATCAGGGTCTCTGAGATGCGCGGACGTTTACGTAGCGCAGTTCTGTGCGCTGCGATTGTGTCTGGATACACGCCGGTTTTCACTTGACTGACCATAAGCCTCCCTTGAAATCCATGTGAATGTTAGAACATCTCCGTCGGTTGATAGATTTCCGTGCTTGCATGGGGTGCGGTAGCACCGGCATCTCCTCATTTGACTGAAATTCGGCTTTCTTTGAATCGCCTGCGTACCATATCTTTCGAATCATATCATATCAAGATTAAGAGCACTTCAACAGATTGTTAACGTTTGGTTAAATCGGAGCGGAACAACGCACTTGCCAAAATCCGCAAGTTGTGGACAATGGGGGGGAAAAGTCATTCAACAAGGAGTAAGAAAGTATGGCGAAGAAAACAAAGAAAAGCTATCGCGGTCCGCGTCTTTCCGAAGCACAACGCTACCGCCCTGAAGCAAAGGTAGGAGCTGCGGCACCGGTGTCTCAACCGGTTGTGGCTTCGGTGGTACCGGCCGATGCAGATTTAATGGAGGAGTATCGCTACGTGTTGACCGACCTCAAGCGCATTGCGTGGCTGGCCGTGGCGATGCTGGCACTGTTGATTGTGCTGGCGTTTATTATCGTCTAGTCCAGCGTTGCCTTTGTTGAGTCTCAGGTAGTTCTGGTGGTCTGGCCCAACGCCCAGACCAGACCGGCATCCGCAAGGATGGCAAGCCAGAGGTTTTGTGTTTGGAGGAACAGCATCGCGCTCAGCACCCCCAGGCCCACACGGACCAGCAAGTCCCGTCCGCGGTCGGGAAATTGCAGGTCGGTCCAGCGCGCCGGGTTGACAAGTGCCTCGATGACCACCGGCAGCAGGCCGGCCCACGTTCCCAGCCCAATACCCAGGGTCAGGACGAAAGGTTCCCGATAAAAGGCCCAGTGAACCTGATGGTAAATGGCCTCGCGTAGAGCTATGCCCGGGCGGTGTTGAACACCGGTGGTGTGCGTGAGGTGGTCCGCGAGGCGGATAATCGCCCAAAAGCCACAAGCCAACGCGCACACCCAACCGATGTCGCGCACCCAGTTATCCCAACTGCCGGGCGCCATATCGAGCGTCTGACCGTCACTCCAGAAAAACTGTTGCAGCCCCAGGCCGCTGGGGGTCAAAACGCCGCGCCACAAATAGGCCAGTGCCGGGATGCCCACGGCGTACAGCAAGCGCAGGGGGTGGACAAACCACGGCTGATCGAAGAGTGTAGGAGATGGCGATTTCTGCGGAGCCGCCGCGCTCAAGCGCGGCCTCTCCACGACGATCCAGCGGATGGCGCTGGCAAGCATCGCGATGCCCAGGGAGGCAATCACCCACAGCCAGCGTTCGAGCAGGGCAGTTTCGGTGTTCAAGGCTCGATTTCTGAATCGGCTACCTGTGCCGGAACGGTGACGGTGACTTTTGTGCCCTGACCGGGCGCAGATTTAATGACGGTTTTGCCCTTGACCAGGGTAGCGCGTTCGCGCAGGTTGATCATCCCCAGGCTACCACGGCTGGCGTAATTGGCTTCCATTGCCGCGACATCAAAGCCTACGCCATCATCTTCGATTTCGGCGATGACGTTCAAGCTACGCTGATAGAGCCGAATCCACAAGTTCTTGGCTTTGGCATATTTACGGGCATTGGTGGTGGCTTCTTCGGTGATGTAGAAAATCGCCCCTTGTGCCTCTTTGCTGAGCACCCCCTCGGCCTCTTTTTCCAGTTCCAGATGAATGACCGGCAGCGGGTCTGTTTCTGCTATCTTCTGTTTGAGTTGCTGCAAGGCGGCGATGAGTCCTTGCGTCTCCAGGATTAAGGGGCGTAACGTGAAGAGCATTTGGCGGATTTCTTTGGTTGTTTTACGCGCCAGTTCTTCCAACTGCTGGAGTTCTTCGATGGATTTTTCCGGTTCGCGTTTGACGAGCATGCGGATGTAATTGAGACGCATGGCAATCGCAGCGATGGTCTGCGTAGGGCCGTCGTGGAGGTTGCGCGCCAGTTTTTTGCGGGCATCTTCTTCCACCGTCACCAGGCGGTCTTTTTCTTCCATCAAGTTTTGGTAGAGGTTGGCATTTTGCAACGCCATAACGGCCTGATTGCAGATGGCCACCAGCAAGTCCTGGAAGTCCGCCGTGTAAGCATCAGGTTCGGGACTGCCCAGAACCAGAAAGCCGTAACTTTCAAAGCCGGCGCGTAGCGGCACGACAATGGCCTGCCGACAGTCTTGCATGGCCGAGAACTTTCCCAATTCCGGGTCCTCGCGCGGTGCGTTGACGACGATCGGGTCCGCGGCTTCGATGGCTTTGAGCAAGACACCTTCTTGTGCAGGAAGCCGCACACGTTCATCCTGTGTGGGAATTCCCCTGGCCTTCGCCACATAGAGCGTCTGATCCATACCAAAGAGCAAGATCAGGCCAATCTGTTTGATGTCTTTATGGGTATAAAATTCACGCAGGCCGGTGTTGCTGACATCGAGCGCCGCTTCAAGTACTCGCTCGTAGTTGAGGGTCGCGCTCAGGGTGCTGGTCAACTCGAAGATCAGGCGTATTTTTTGATGGGCGGATTCCAGGGCTGATTGGGCTTCACGTTCCTTCTTCTCGCGCTCGGCAATGAGGGTCTGCCTGATGCGCACGCCGGTTTGGCTGACCGCGCTGCCGGCCAGTAACAATATAACGCCGTTGGTGAAGTATGGAAATGCGCGCGCCATCAGTTGAAGGAAAGGCGTCGTCAAAGAAAAGCCGTTTTGATTCCAGACGATAATCCAATAAACCAGAACCACGCTGGCAACGACGATGAGGCCGTACAACCGTGAGAATCGCAGCGCTGCCGTCGTGATCGGGATGAGCGAGAAAAAGAGCAGCGGGCTGGTCGTGCTCCCCGAAGCGGCAATAAATCCCAGGGCCAGCCCGATGTCCTGGATCAAAATGACACTTTGGATGCTTTTGTTCAGGGCATTTTGGAGCAGCACCACCATAGCGATCATGTTGGCGGCGCTCCCTACGACGAGTAAGGCGGTAACCGTGCTGGGAAACTGCGCGGCTTGGAGCGCTGCCTCAATGCCGGCAATGCCTGCCACGGCCAACAGGAAAAGCCAGCGCAGGTTAATGAACAGCCATTCGATCTTGATTTCGGATTCGCTCAGGGCGGTATCGGGCTTGGGCTGCCGGGCAGTGCTTTTGGCGGCTTTGTTTTTTACCGTGGATTTACGTTTCTTGGTTTTCGCGCTCATGTCCCTGCCTATATCGAGAAGCGAATGTGGAGGATGTCCCCGTCTTGCACGATATACTCCTTGCCTTCCAGACGCACCTTGCCGGCCTTGCGTGCCGCAGCCATAGTCCCTTCGGCGATGTGATCCTCGTAGCTGATGACCTCGGCGCGGATGAATCCCCGCGCCAGGTCCGTGTGGATGACGCCCGCGGCTTCTTGTGCATTTGCGCCAACCCTGACATTCCAGGCGCGCACTTCATCTTCCCCTACGGTAAAAAACGATTGCAATCCGACAAGTTTGTAGGATGCCTGAATGACGCGCGATAACGCCAGTTCCTTGATGCCGAATTCTTCCATGAATTCTGCGGCTTCATCCGGCGGAAGCTGCCCGATCTCCATTTCGAGCTTGCCCTGGATGGCGAGCACCGTCGAGTGTTTGTGATTGTAGGTGATGACCTTTTGTGGGTCAAGGGGTTCTTCGCCGGCGTTGAGCAACACCAGGACGGGCTTGAGCGTCAGGAGGCTGTAGCCGTGCAACCCGGCAATCTCTTCGGCGGTCAGATCCAGGTCACGGAGCGGCGTATTGGCGTTCAAAGCCGCATGCAGGCGTTCAAAGAGTGCCTGGCTTTCGAGCAGGGCTTTGCGCTCGTCGCCGCGTGCGCCCTTGTGGAGGCTCTCCTGGATGCGTGCCAGCCGATTCTCGACCGTCACCATATCGGCAAGCAACAGCTCGCCGTCCAGCGTCTCCAGGTCACGCTGCGGGTTGACGCTTCCGGCAATGTGCGGCACGAGTTCATTCTCGAAGGCACGCACCACGTGGACGAAGGCATCCATCGGGGCGATTTTGTTGCGTAGCTCGCCGGTGAGTCCGGTCTTACCCAGGTCTTGATCCAGGCCAGCGATGTCGGTGTAGGTAACTTTGGCGTAGATCGTTTTGCGTGGGTTGTAGATTTTGCTGAGCACATCAACGCGCACATCTGGCACATCAACGACGGCGCTGTATAGTTCCAATCGGCCACTTGCGGTGACGGTGGTGGGGCGGTTGGCCCGCGTGAGAGCGTTGAAGACGGTTGTTTTTCCACTGCCAGGCAATCCGATGATTCCCAGTTCCATAAGTGACTCCTTAGCCTTGTTTAACTCAGTACAAACATTATACCATGACTCGATGTCTTGTACCAATGTAAGAACAGGGCTATCGCATCTGGAAAACTTTGTTCCGTCGCGTTGTCTGTTGTGCCGCTAAAGTGGCATCTTTGACGATTTCAGTTGGATTGCGTCGTTTGTGGCTCGGCCAGGATGCTTTGGACCGTCTTGATCAGCGTTTGAGGACTGAATGGCATGACAAGGTAATGATGCGGGTAGAGCTTGCTGATCATATTAAAATATGTTTCAGGGATCAGGGCCGGGTTCAAAGCGCTGATAATGAGGACAGGCGTGTTGCGCAATTGTTCGTCGTTTTGCATCATCTCGTAGAATTCGCAGCCGTTGATGTCCGGCCGCATAAGATTTTGGATCAGCAGGTCAATGGGTTCCTGGCGCAAAATGGAAAGCGCGGTTTGGGTGTCGCTGGTATACAGGTGTTCGTAGCCTGCTCGTTCCAGAATGAGATGGAGCAGGTTGAGGATATCCGGATCAGTATGTAAACTGAGGATTTTAGTCACTTTGAACACCTATATCGGTAGATTATTCTTAAACCATTTTATAACATTCTCTATCCATATTATACGCCAAATATCAGGAAAGTGGATAGGAGCTTGGTACCGGGGGCTTATCATTCTTGCGACGGTTGAGAAACGCGGATCTGGCGATGCAACGCCAGCGCGGATCTGGCGATCCGCTTGAAGCAACGGGGATTGCGACCCGCTCGAAGCGGTTGAAGTCATTGTAGCGAGCATGATAAAGCCCTATTGGTGCGGCAGGGCCTTATCATTCTTGCTCCGAGGGGAACGCCAGTTCCCCGTTTTTAGCTGATATAGTTGAGCAACGCGGATCTGGCGATGCAACGCGGATCTGACGATGCAACGCGGATCTGACG
>DAOSNS010000038.1:0-43039 GCA_035373625.1 Anaerolineae bacterium
TTTCTATCAGCAGATTAAGCAGATTTAGCGGATTAAGAATTAGAAATCTGCTTAAAGGTACGTATCGCCCATTCGGCATCGGCATCAGCAACCATAACGACAAGATCGAGCGCGTATGTCATCCCAGGACTCCTGCCGCGAATAATGTCTCCAAAGGGATTTCCTTGCGCCAGGCGTGTAATGCCGGGTGCTCAGACCCACGCACTACATCGGTCGCACCGTCAGCCGTCTTGCCGAAAATCATCAGGTGTTCGGGTTCTGCCAGCGCCAATACCAGGGGCGAGTGTGTAGCCAGGAAAACCTGACCATCATATAAGGACGCCAACGATTGAAAAACCGCCTCTACAGCGCGTGGATGAATTCCATTCTCCGGCTCTTCGATGAGAAAGATTTGCGCAGGCTGGGGTAAATAGGCTAACAAGGTCAATGCCAATAACCGCAATGTACCATCGGAAAGCAACCACGCCGGCACACGCAACCCACCCCGATAAATTAACGCCAGATAACGTGATCTATCCTCCTCACGTTCCTCAACTGTGACATCCTCCAAATCTTCTAAAATGGTTTGTAGATGCCCTAGCCACCATTGAAAACGCTGTGGCTCCTTACGAAGTTCAGCGACCATAAGGGGAAGATTGGAGCCATCTGGCTGGAAAATACGAGGGGCATCAGAAGGACATGTCCGGCGCATCAACACACTGTTCAACTGGAGAAAGTGGACATTATTCAGCAAAAACTGCCGAAACCATAACGTTAAGGGAAAACGTTCCTGATCTTCGGGGACACCGGAGAGCGCCAGACGACGCGGCGAGAGACGAAACATGATATTCCAGTCGGTACGCTCAGAACGGAAATAATCATTGCCACTCTCAGCAACTTTCCGCACAATCAGACGATAACCCGGCGGTGTTTTCGTGCGCGCCTGACGAATCACCATGTCGGTATCTTCCGATTCACGTGGGAAAGACGTGGGGTGGATTGCAGGCGTAGGTCGGCTTAGGTGTGTATCAACCATCCATAGATTCTCACCGCTGACGACCAGACTTCCATCAGTTCCCAGCCCTACACTGACCTCATAACGTAAACGATCATACGTCAGCGTATCGCCATTACTCAATACACGTTGATCTGCCGGGATATTGACTTCCAGAGCAAATGCGAAGCCCTGTTCGATGTTTTCACCACGCCAGATAAGCTCGGTGATATTCGCAGCTCGACGGCGCACGGCATCTTCAACATCACCTTGAAACGCATCACGTAAAAATACCAGGATATCCAGCAAGGTACTTTTGCCACTAGCATTTGGACCTATCAAGATGTTCAAAGGCTGTAATGGAACACTAACCATTTTAAGGCACTTGTAGTGCCGTGCTTGAATGGATTGCAACATCTACCCTCCTTTGTCAACGGATGAAACAGGTTGAAAAAACGGCCCAGTCCGTTGACATATTATCAGCCCTATTGTGCTGTAATCCTGTACAGGGACTTCTCTACCAGAAAGTCACACGTGATCCGCCGCGTATAACCGCTGGCGTTGCTGCTCCTGCATCGCCAGCACCTTCGCGCGCAGCGCCGCATCGCCGACGCCGAGGATTTTCGCCGCGAGTAACGCCGCATTGTCCGGCTCCAGCACGACGGCCGGTGCGACGCCCGACGGCGTCCGCAGCGATGAGAACACGTCCGCGCCGCCGAATTTGTCCGAGTACGGCGGACAGGCGATGACGGGCGCAGCGACGGATGCATCCACCATCCCACTGAGCGCGTTGCTGCGCCCCGCCACGGTGATGTAGACCTTCGGCTGCGGATCGGCCTCGTATGCCGCCAGCATATCCAACAAATAGCGCGGCACCTTGTGCGCCGAGGCGATGCGCGTGACGTGTGGAATGTCGTATTCGTCCAGCGCTGCCGTAATTTTCGCCGCGAAATCGCGGTCGGCGGGGGAACCCAGAATCAAAATGACCAACATAGTACCTTCCTCTAAAGTTCAACGGATTCAACGGATGAAACGGATTGAATAAGGAAAAATCCGTTCAGTCCGTTGATAGATTTTCGTGCTTGCATGGTGTGCAGTAGCACCGGCGTCTTCCTCATAAAATGGCAGACGGGAAAAATATGTGTCATTCCTAATCCAACAATTCCGTGCCACCGGTAATGTAGACAATCGTCATTTCAGGAAATTCCTGAGCGTTTCGATAATCCGCGCTTCCGCCGGATATGCACCCGGTTCGAACACCCTACCCGTCAGTTTTTCGTAGCAGGCGATGTAACGTTGGCTGACTTGCGCGATCAGTTCCTCCGTGGGCGCGGGCGGCTCGCCATCGCCGCGGTAGCCGCGTTCGGCGTACCAGAGGCGCAGGAACTCCTTGTCGAAGTTGTCCGGCTCTTCACCGGCAGCGAGCCGTGCTTCGTAAGTCTCGGCGACCCAGAAGCGGCTGCTGTCGGGTGTGTGGACTTCGTCAATGAGCATGACGCGGCCATCCGGCGCGCGCCCGAACTCGTATTTTGTGTCCACCAGGATGAGGCCGCCGCGCCGCGCAATGGCCTGCCCGCGCGCAAAAATCGCCAGCGCCGCCGCCTGCACCTGCTCCCACGTCGCTGCGTCGAGCAAGCCGCGCTCCACCACTTCGGCGCAGGTGATGCGCTCATCGGTTTCACCCTTTGTCGTCGGTGTGATGATCGGTTCGGGCAGCGCGGCGTTCTTCTGCAACCCGTCGGGGAAGTCGTAGCCGTAGATGTGACGCTCGCCGAGGGAGTAGCGATACCACAGCGCGGTCTTCGTCACCCCGCTGATGTAGCCACGCACGATGACCTCGATCGGGAACGGCTCACATTCCACCGCCAGCATCACGTTGGGATCGGGCACATCGAGGACGTGGTTTGGAATAATGTCCGCCGTCTGCTCGAACCAGAACGCGCTCAACTGATTGAGCACCTGCCCCTTGAACGGCACGGCGGTGAGGATGCGGTCGAAAGCCGAGAGGCGGTCCGTCGTCACCAACAAGCGGCGCTTGTCGGGCAGGGCGAAGGACTCGCGGACTTTGCCGCTGATGCGGGCGTAAAGCCACACGATGTCAAGGCTATTCAAAGCATGAGGAATGAGTGATCTCAGATAGTCTGTATCGAGCATGTCACCTCCAAAGATATACAAATCTGACGCGTTTCTGGCGCTACCCGTATCACGGTGTAAGTCCAGTGCGATATCTGCTAAGGGTGATTTCTGCAAAAAAGTAGGTAGCTTTTGGCTGGTGTTCATTATCATTGTACCACACAAAATTGAGACCTTCAGGGCACGCTATGCATCTTGATGCCCGGATGCGCTCCGTTGTTGAGCGCATCCACGGTCTTCGCCAATTGCTCGCGCGCCCATAGCTCCTGGCCGTTGGTTGGATACTTGCGATAATAGCACTCGATCACCATAATCAAAAACAGGTAGAGGCTGTAAAGCGCGCGGCGTGTGCGCTGCGCTGGCGTATCCAGCACCGGCGTCCCATACCCTATGGCAAAATCGCTGTCGGGATCGTAACCGGTGAAGTTGACCTCCATCAACGGATCACCCCACAGGGCGCGCTCATGGTCAATGATGCCCGTGATCCTCTGCGTCGCCATATCGAAGAAGATGTTGCCGTCCCACAAATCCCAGTGGACAAGGCGCGGCGTGCGCACTTCATCCAGCGTCGTGTAATGCTGGCGGGCCAGGTCGTGATAACCGGCATACGAAAGCGGCAATTCGACGCCCATGTCCTCGCCGTCTTGCAGCACGGTCATCAGCATCGCGTCGAACGCCTCGCGCCAGGTCGCAAAACGCGGCGCGCTCTCCGGCCCGTAACCAAAGGCCGCGCCTTCGATAGCGTTGATCTCGCGCAGATACGCGCCGATTTGCCGGTTGATCCGCTGCTGCACATCGGGCGCCAGTTCGCCGCGGACTTTGTGCAGCGGCGCGCCCGGCAGGTACTCCATGATGAAGAACTCGTTGTCCAGCAGTGTCCGCGAAGCATCGTAACAGTGAATCTCCGCCACCGGCAGCGAAGTGCGCTCGCGCAGCAGGCGCATCGTGGCGACCTCCGCCGACATGATGTCGCGCTCGTAGCGCAGCACGCGCACGTGCGGCGGCGGCGACACCTTCATCACCCAGGTGCGCCCGTCGGCTAAATCCAGGCGATAGGCCGTGGCGAAATACCCCTCGGTCAATTCCTCCGTGGCCTTGACGCGGGTTGCACTGCCGAAATGATGGCTGACCAAAGATTGTATCTGGTCGTGTGAGAGGGTGATTTTGGAGATGCTTTGCATAATGTCTCTTTCAGATTTTTGTCAGCAGATTTAGCAGATTAAGCAGATTTTTGAATGGTCAAAATAATCTGCTCAATCTGCTTAATCTGCTGATTAAACTACACCTCAGCAGCGTAGCGCAGCCCTTGCGTAAACAGGCTCAAGCCCAGATTGCCGTGCTCGCCGCGCGCATAACGCGGGTGTTGCTCCGGGAAAATGTGATCTTCGGGATGTGGCATCAGGCCGAAAATCGTGCCTTGGGGATTGCAGATGCCGGCAATGTCGGCGGTGGAGCCGTTGGGATTATCGGGATAGTCCACCGGACCGTTGCCATCAGCGGTGGTGTACGTGACGACGATCTGCCCGTTGGCGCGCAAGTCCGCCAGCACGGCCTCGTCGCGGGGGACGAAGCGCCCTTCGCCGTGAGCTACCGGGCAGTAGATGCGCTCGGTCAGTCCGCGTGTGAAGACGCAAGGGCTATCAGGGTTCGGCTCCAGCCACACCCAGCGGCACTCGAAGCGGTTGGAGGCATTGCGCGTGAGCGTGGCACGCCCGCCCCCCCTTTCATCCCCCCCAGTGGGGGGGAAAGAGGGGGGGAGACCTGGTAGCCACCCACTCTTCACCAGCGCCTGGAAGCCGTTACAGATACCGATCACCGGCTTGCCGGCCTCCACGAAGCGCGCCAGCTCCTCCTGGAACAACCAACGCATATCCGCCGCCAGCAGCCGCCCCGCGCCGAGCGCATCGCCGTAGGAGAAACCGCCCGGCAGCACGAGCATCTGGTAGTCGTGCAAGCGCGCCGGATCGGCGTGCAGCGCGTTGATGTGCAACACCGTCGGGATGCCACCCGCCAATTCGATCGCCGCCGCTGCATCCGGATCGCGGTTCGTGCCGGTGGCCTGGAGAATGAGAACGTTTGGTTTGATGGTCACGTTTTTCGCTCCTTTACGTAAAACGTGAAACGTAAAAACATCACGTTTCACGTTTTATTTCTTACCCACTCGCTTTGCCATCCAAATATCCGGCTTGTTCCAGCCGTTCGCGTCCGGGAGCACGCCGACGATGGTGTACCCCATCTTCTGATAGAACTCGTAGGGATGACGGTTCAGGTTGCGGATGTTGGCAATGTGCTCCCAGGTTTTTTCGTACAAGTCCACCTGACTCAGCGAAGTTCTGAAGTCTTCATCGTCGGTGCCCAGGTAGATCGTCAGTCCGCCCCGCGCGCGCACCTGCTCTTCAAGATCCGCCACCAACGCGCGCCCGATGCCTTTGCCCTGATGCGCCGGATGCACCACCAGAGGATGCAATTCCCAGGCGGTGGTTTCATATTGGGGGATGGCGCCAACCCAGCCCAAGACCATGCCCCCCTCATCTAGCGCGACGCGACAAACCTTTTCAGGCTCCAACGCCTCATGCACCTCTTCCAGCGCAGCGTCCATATCGGGCCAGGCGTTGGGCGCGTGGACTTTGAATGCCTCGACGAGCAACGTCGCAGCCTGACGAATCACGTCCGCATCATCGGCGGGCATGTTGATTATTCGCATACCCCAGGCCTCCTACAAATCAGAGTCATGTGACCTTTTTACTATATTCCGTGAAAATGTCCACCCTTGCGACGATGTCCTTTTCAAAACCCGGTGTTTACCTCTTGACAAAAAAACTGAAATCGCATATACTAAGTCTAGTAATCCTATATAATTTATATGTTTATTAACCTTACGAGATCACGATGAAACTATCCAAACGCGGAGAATACGGTCTGCGCGCCCTACAAGATTTGGCCGCACACTACGGAAACAATCCAGTCTCCAACAAGGAGCTGGCCGAGCGCAACAACATCCCCCTGAAATTCCTGGAGCAGATTATGCTGATCCTGAAACATGGACGCATCGTGAACAGCCAGAAAGGGCCGGTCGGCGGCTACACATTAGCCCGTCCTCCGGAGCAGATCACCCTGGCGGAAGTCATCCGTTTGTTGGATGGCCCGTTGGCGCCCATCCCCTGTGTTAGCGCAACAGCCTTTGAACCATGCGGGTGCCCGGATATGGAAAAGTGTGGCTTGCGCCGGGTGATGAAAGAAGTCCGTGATGTTGTCGCCGGGATGATGGAAAATACGACGTTGGCAGATTTAGTAATGAGGAACGAGTAATACCGGATAGCGATCAATCTCTTACCTATTTCTCTTTACCATCTCTTTTCTAATTTATCTACACAAAGGAGGATAGCATGAAAAATCAAGTGTACGGCAAAGTTTTGGCGGTAGTAGTCTTGTTAAGTCTGCTCCTCGGCGGATGTGGTAAGGGGGACAAATCGGGAAACGGTGAGAAGTTGAGCGGCACGTTGACCATCTCCGGCGCCTGGGCTTTATATCCAATGGTAGTACAATGGGGTGAGGAGTTTCGGAAAGTGTATCCCGATGTGCAATTTGATATTTCGGCGGGCGGGGCCGGGAAGGGAATGGCCGACGCGCTTGGTGGAGCTGCCGACATCGGCATGGTTTCCCGCGAGGTCAAGCAGGAAGAAATTGACCAGGGCGCTTTCTGGGTCACTGTCGTTGCAGATGCCGTTGTGCCCACGCTCAACGCCAATAATCCCTACCTGGCGCAGTTGCAGGCTCGCGGCTTCACCGCCGAAGACTTTGAGGCCATCTGGATGGGGCGCGTTAAGACATGGGGGGATGTGCTCGGCGACGCCAGCATCACCGACGAGATTCACGTCTACACTCGCTCCGATGCTTGCGGTGCTGCCGATACCTGGGCGCTTTATCTGGGCGGGCACAAGCAGGAGGATTTGCAAGGTGTGGCCGTCTATGGCGATCCGGGGTTGGCAGAGGCGGTCGCCAAAGACCCACTCGGCATCGGCTACAACAACCTTAACTTCGCCTACGATATGAACACCGGTAAACCCATCACGAACCTCGCCATCGCGCCGATTGATGTGAACGGCAACAAAACCGTTGACGACAACGAAAACTATTACGCCGACAAACGAGGCGTCATGCAGGCGATTGCCGAAGGTCGCTATCCTTCACCGCCCGCGCGGGGCCTCAATCTCGTCACCAAGGGCAAACCGACCGGCCTGGCGCTGGCCTTCATTCGCTGGACGCTGACCGATGGACAAGCCTTTGCCGAACCTACGGGCTACATTCCTCTCACCGAGGCACAGGTAAAGATAGAATTGGCGAAGTTGGATTGATGTGAAAAACTCGTCGTTGCGTCGGCAAAAAGAACGCTTTGCCCAATGGGGGATGGGGGCGCTGATGACGTTTGCCGCCCTGTTGGCACCGTTTATCGCCGTAGCCTTGTGGCTGCGCGCGCGCCCTTTGTTCGAGATCATACCGTTGGGTCAACTTTTGGTCTCGTCGGCATGGCGACCGCTGCAAAAGGAATTCGGCTTCCTGCCCTTCATCGTTGGTTCGGCGGCGGTCACCGGGCTGGCGATGGTGCTCGCTGTTCCTCCGTGCCTGCTGTGCGCCATCTACCTGGCGGAATATGCACCGCGTCGTCTGCGTGAAGCCGTCAAACCGCTGATTGACCTGCTGGCCGGTATCCCTTCGGTGGTGTATGGATTGTGGGGCACGCTGATGATCGTCCCCTTCATCCGCGATATTCTCATCCCGTGGAGCCAGAGCGTTTTTCCGAACACACCGCTGTTCCAGACACAAAACCCCACCGGCTACAGTATCCTGGCCGGCGGGATTGTGCTGGCGGCGATGGTCTTCCCGGTCATCATCTCCACAGCGGAGGAAGTCATCTATGCCGTGCCGGGTGGCCTGCGCGAGGCGGCACTCTCGCTGGGCGCCACCCGCTGGCAAACGATCAAGGGCGTCGTGCTTCGCCGTGCATTACCGGGCATCCTCGCTTCCGTCATTTTGGGCTTCTCGCGCGCCTTCGGCGAGACGATGGCGGTGATGATGGTGGTGGGTAACATGCCGCAGATTCCCCATTCTATCTTCGATGCAGGCTATCCGCTTTCAGCACTGATCGCCAATAACTACGGCGAGATGATGTCTATTCCCATGTATGATGCTGCATTGCTGGCCGCTGCGTTTATCCTCTTGTTGCTGGTGCTGGTGTTCACCGTCGTCGCCCGCCTGTTCTTGCTGCAAGCCGTCAAACGGGCAGCATAAGAAGGTAAGGGACTACGGACTACGGACTGAGGACTACGGACTACGGACTAAGGACTACGGACTACGGACTAAGGACTAAAGACTAACAAAGATGAAAAAGCTCAAACGCAAACACGTTGAAGAACGCCTGTTCATCGGGTTGATGATCGCTTCAATGGTCATCGTCCTCAGCAGCCTGGCGCTCATCCTGGGGGCCGTCCTGGTTAAAGGGTTGCCGGCACTCAACTGGGCGATGGTGACGCAGGTTCCCAAAGGCGGCTACTATCTGGGCAAGGAGGGCGGCATCCTCAATGCGATCACCGGTTCGCTGGCACTGGCAGGCGGCGCTACGGTGCTGAGTTTTATCGTCAGCCTGGGGGTCGTGTTTTACCTGCATCTTTTCGCCAAAAATACGCATGTCATCGAGGTTGTGCGCCTGGCGCTGGATGTGTTGTGGGGGATCCCCTCTATTGTCTTCGGAGCATTTGGTTTTACCCTGATGTTGTGGATGGGGATGCGCGCTTCGCTGCTCGGTGGGATTATCACACTGGCGCTGCTGGAATTGCCGGTGATGACGCGCACGATGGACGAGGTGATGCAGATGGTGCCCTTCGAGCTGAAAGAAGCTGCCTATGCCCTGGGTTCAACGCGCGTGGAGACGGCACTGCGTGTGTTATGGCGTCAGACCCTGCCGGGGTTGTTGACGGCGGTATTGCTGGCGTTCGGACGCGGCATCGGTGACGCGGCATCGGTGCTGTTCACCGCCGGTTACACTGACCGTCTACCCACATCGCTACTGCGACCGGCGGCATCGTTGCCGTTGGCCGTCTTCTTTCAACTGGGCACCCCCGTCCCTGAAGTGCGGCAGCGCGCTTATGCCGCTGCGCTCGTGTTGACCGTGATCATCCTGCTTATCAGCATCGGGTCACGATTGCTCACCCAGCGGTTTACCCGCCATGTGATCCGTTAGTCCATTGTGGCAGAAATTCTGCAAGTTAAGGAGTAAGGCACACCTCTGTCCCTAATCCCAAATCCCTAGTCCCTATCCCTAATCACATTCCAGGAGGCATAGATAGTATGAAACGCGCCGTCAGCGTCAGTCTGGGCAGTTCGAGTCGTAACAAACATGTCATTGTCAATTTCAAAGGACAGGAAATCAGTCTGAAACGTATCGGCACCGATGGCGATGTGCCTGCGGCCCAACGGCTATTTGCCGAATTGGACGGCAAAGTAGACGTGTTGAGCGTCGGCGGGGTGGATTTGTACTTGTATCTGGATGATCGCAAGTATCCTCTCTATGCGGCCCTCAAGCTGGTGAAAGATGTCCACCAGACCCCGGTTGTGGATGGCAGCGGCCTCAAGCACACCCTCGAGCGGCGTGTGTTTGAACTGGCCGCACCGCAATTGGGGGGCATCCCGCACTTCCGCACGGCCTTTGTCCCTATGGCCGTGGACCGTGTGGGACTGGCGCAGGCCGTCGTGGCCATCGCCGACGAAGTGATTTTCGGTGACTTTATGTTCGGCCTCGGCCTGCCCATCGCGCTTAAAGGGATGCGCGCCCTGCGCCGTGCACTGCGTCTGATGCTGCCACTGGTCAGCCACTTCCCCATGCGGCTGATCTTCTACGGTGGCTCCGGCGCAGAACATGAACCGCGATTTTTGCGCTACTGGCAGAACGCCGAATTGATCGCCGGCGATTTTCTCTTTATGCGCAAGTACATGCCCGAAGATCTGCGTGGGAAAACGATCATCACCAACACCACCACCGCCGAAAACGTCGAACTGCTGCGTGCGCGGGGTGTAAAACTGTTGATCACCACCACACCGCGCTACGAAGGGCGTTCATTCGGCACAAACATGATGGAAGCCGCCCTCATCGCTTATGCCGGCCTGGGCCGCGTGCTGACCCACGCCGAATTGAACGGTCTCATTGACGAACTGGAACTGCGCCCGACCGTCGAACGGCTCAACCCATAGAGTGCCGCGCCATATTGCAACTCTCCCCGTCGGGACTGCGTAATACACACTGGAACGTTCAAACGTGTAAACGTTCCGACGCAATCCCTGGATGGAGGATATGAAAATGACCGAAGAACGACGTTCCAAAGGTGCAGAGCCGATTTTGCCACGCCCTTTTCCTGAGGGTGAATCCCCCCGTGAGCGCCAGCGTCAGCCGCGCTCACGCTCTTTCTTTTGGCCGATTGCGTTGATCGGACTGGGCGTATTGCTGTTGCTTTCAAACCTGGGCCTATTCCCCCAATCGGGATGGGCGGTGTTGTGGCGATTCTGGCCGGTTGTCCTGATTGCGCTGGGTGTGGATGTGTTGATCGGACGGCGATCCCTCGGCGGGGCCATCGTCAGCGGCGTGCTCCTGCTCATCCTCGCCGGCATGGTGATCGGCATTGCCTTTTTCGCCGAACACATTCCGGCACTCACAGAACTCACCCGACCCGCGAAGTTGCAATTTAAGCATGTTGAACATCCGCTGGCACAGATAAAAAGTGCCAAGGTTTCCATCGAGTGGAACAGCGCGCCGGGGTATCTCAGTGCCCTGGAAGACTCCACCAACCTGATCGAAGCCGATGTCAGCTATCACGGAGAGCTTATCTTCCATGTCACCAACACCGATGGTCACGCTGACGTCATCCTGGACAGCTACATGCCATCCACACCCTTCGGGCAACTGAGTTTCGGCGACGACAACGCCCGGTGGAATGTGAAATTGAGTCCTGACGTGCCGCTCGACCTGTGGTTGGATCTCGGCTCCGGCAGTTGTGACTTCGATCTCAGCAGTCTGGACATCCGCTCCTTGAATCTGGACAGTGGCTCCGGCAGCCTCGACCTGATCCTCCCCGCAACGGCCAGCTTCAGCGGCAAGCTGGATAGCGGCTCAGGCTCGATAAGCATCACTTTGCCCAAAGGCACGGGCATGCGGGTGACATTGGACAGTGGAAGCGGCAGCTTCCAGCCGGATGCACGCTTCAGGCTCGTCTCCGGCGAACGTGATGGCGACAGTGTGTGGGAAACCACCGATTACGCCAGCGCGGAGTTCAAGATTGACCTGACCATTGATCAAGGTTCCGGCAGTATTCAAATCCGTTAAACGTACATTCAAGACTTACGCGGACGTATCCATTTTTCACCGCCGAGGCCGCTGAGCACGCCAAGAAATGAGAAAATCTCCGCGCTCTTGGCGTGCTCTGCGGTAAAGTTCCGCCGGTTTGCGTCAGTCCTGACATTT
Source organism: Anaerolineae bacterium (assembly GCA_035373625.1). GTDB lineage: Bacteria > Chloroflexota > Anaerolineae > B4-G1 > SLSP01 > DSWT01. The sequence goes on from DAOSNS010000038.1 coordinate 11,616, forward strand.
ATTTCATAACGTTGCCGATCGGGGCTTTCGTAAATAGCAGCGAAAGCCGAATCTGGCATCCCCCACCCTTCTCGTGCAGACTGGTTGAACCTTCCTGCTTTTGCGGTATACTCAATTCAAACCATAATCTTACAGGAGGTTGTTGATGAAAAAATCTACCGATGATATTGAGCTGCGCGTTGAGACACTGCTCAGCCAGTTGACCCTCAAAGAGAAAGTGTCTTTGCTCTCCGGCGAAGATGACTGGCACACCGTACCCATCCCGCGCCTGGGCATCCCTTCGCTGGTGATGACCGACGGCCCACACGGGGTGCGCGCCAACCGCACCGGCGGCAAGCGCGTCCAGGGGACGGCGACTTCGTTTCCCACGGGCGTCTCGATGGCCGCAAGCTGGGACCCGGCCCTCGTCGAGCGCGTCGCCGAGGCGCTGGCCGAAGAGACTCGTGGGCTGGGCTGCGATATCCTGCTCGGCCCATGTGTCAACATCGTGCGCACCCCACTCGCCGGGCGCAACTTCGAGAGCTACGCCGAAGACCCCTATCTGGCCGGGCGCATCGGCGTGGCATGGGTCAAAGGTCTCCAGCGCAAGGGCGTGGGGGCGTCGCTCAAGCACTTCGCCTGCAACAACCAGGAATTCGAGCGGCATCGCGGCAGTTCTGTGGTGGACGAGCGCACATTGCGCGAGATTTACCTGGCGCAATTCGAGATGGTCGTCAAAGAAGCCAATCCGTGGACGGTGATGTGCTCGTATAACCGCATCAACGGCGTCTACGCCAGCGAAAATGATTATCTGCTCAACCAGATTCTCAAAGGCGAATGGGGCTTCGAGGGTGTCGTCGTCTCCGACTGGGGCGCGAACCATACAACCGTGGAATCCGTCGCGGGTGGTCTGGACCTGGAAATGCCCGGCCCGGCGCTTTATTACGGCAGATTGCTCGAAGCCGCCGTCAACATGTGGCAGGTGAACGAAGAGACCATCAACGAAGCCGCACGCCGTGTGTTGCGGATGATCGTTAAGTCCGGCAAGATGGACGGTCCTATGCCCGCCGGCGCCGTAAACACCCCCGAACATCAAGCGTTGGCCCGCGAGCTGGCCGAGGCTTCCATCACCTTGCTCAAAAATGACGGCAATGTGTTGCCGCTGAAGGGCGTGCACTCCATCGCCGTCATCGGCCCGAACGCGGCGGAGTGCCGCATTGGCGGTGGCGGCAGCTCGTATTTGGAGCCTCCTTATCGCGTCAGCCCGCTGGAAGGGTTGAAGGCCAAACTCGGCGACAGCGTGCGCATTGCCTATGAGCAGGGCTGCGATAACTTCGTGGAATTACCGGCGCTCAAGCCGGATTACCTGGGACAGGGATTGCTGTGTGAGTTCTTCAACAACGCCGACCTCTCCGGCGCGCCCGTGGCCTCGCGTGTGGATCCTAACATCGAAGACTGGCGTATTCCCTTACCGCCGGGTGTGGATCGCAAAGTTTTCTCGGTGCGCTGGAGTGGCACTTTACACGTGCCGGGCAGTGGACGCTATGCCATGCAATTGCGCAATGCCTGCATCGCGCGGCTGTACCTCGACGACAAGCTGGTGTTGGAGGCCACCCCAGGTACCGGCGAAGGCTGGCTGACCAGCGTCGCCGAAACCTATGTCACACTGGAGGCCGGACGCGCTTACGCGCTCAAGGTGGAGTACGTCAAGCTGCCGGATGTGGATTCTACTGCAATTTACCTGCAATGCGCGTTTGCTCCCGATCCCGACGACCGACTGGAACGCGCCGTCGCGCTGGCGAAGCAAGCGGATGTGGCGATCATCTTCGGCGGCATGCCCAAAGGCTTTGAAAGCGAGGGACGGGACCGTCCCCACATGAAGCTGCCCGGCGAGCAGGACGCGCTGATTGCCGCCGTCGCCGCCGCCAATCCCAACACCGTCGTCGTGCTGAACGTCGGCTCGCCCGTCGAAATGCCGTGGGTGGATCAGGTCCCGGCCATCGTGTTGGCCTACTATGCCGGTCAGGAAGGCGGTAACGCGCTGGCCAATGTGCTCACCGGCGCGGTCAATCCTTCCGGCAAGCTGCCGGTCACGTTCCCCAAACGCTACGTGGATAATCCGACCTTCATCAACTACCCCGGCACGATGGAAGTGCTGTACGGCGAGGGCATCTTCGTCGGCTACCGCTACTACGACAAGAAAGAGCTTGAGCCGCTGTTCCCCTTTGGACACGGGCTGTCGTACACGACGTTCACCTACAGCGACCTGCGGGTTCCGGCGATGGTCAAGGCCGGCGAGCCGGTGCGCGTGGCCGTCACGGTGACCAATACCGGCAATGTGGCCGGTCACGAAGTTGTGCAGCTCTACATCGGCGACCCGGTGTCGGCGTTAATTCGTCCCCCAAAGGAACTGAAAGGCTTCAAGAAGGTGTACCTGGAACCCGGACAGAGCGCGGTGGTGGAATTTACGCTGGACGAGCGTGCGCTGTCGTTCTACGATCCCTATCGCGGGCAATGGGTGGCCGAACCGGGGACGTTTGATGTGCTCATCGGCAGTTCGTCCAGAGACATCCGCGCGCAGGCGTCGTTCACGCTGGCATAGCACACAGGTTTTCCTTTCGGCAGTGTCAGTCTCGCTTAACCTGTAAAAAAACAAGGGGCGGTGCGCCGGCAAAGGTCTGCCGCCCCTTGTTGCGTTTGACAAACTCCCCTGAACGGCGATAATGAGCGTACTATGGCACAGGGAGACCCGCAACCAGCATCAACAGTCGCTCCACCGGAGGTCATCGCCACGCCAGACGCGCTGTGCGATCTGGCATCCCGTCTGCGTCACGAACCACGCATCGCCGTAGATACCGAAGCCAACAGCCTCTACGCCTATCACGAGCGCGTGTGCCTGATCCAGATTTCAACGCCGGATGCGAATTATCTGGTGGACCCTCTGACGTTGGACGACTTGAGCCTGCTGGCGCCGATATTTGCCTCGCCGGACATCGAGAAGGTTTTCCACGCTGCCGATTACGACCTGATTATGCTGCGGCGCGATTTCGGGTTCTCGTGCAGCGCGCTCTTTGATACGATGTGGGCTGCACGCATCCTGGGATGGCCCCATGTGGGATTGGGCGACATTCTTGCCGAGACCTTCAACGTGCATCTGGACAAACGCTATCAGCGTTACAATTGGGGCAAGCGTCCCATCGAGGCAGGGGCGCTCACCTATGCCTGGATGGACAGTTACTATCTGCTCGCCCTGCGGGAAGTCCAAAAACAGGCGTTGATCGCTGCCGGACGGTGGGAAGAAGCACAGGAAATCTTCGCCTACCTCTGCCAGACCCCCTATGCCCCCTCAAACTCCCACCCCGACGATTCTTTCTGGCGGATTAAGGGTGTTCACGATTTACAGCCGGACGAACAACAGGTGCTTTATCGCCTGCACCTCTGGCGGGACAAAACGGCGCAGGCGATGGATCGTCCCGCCGTCAAGGTCATCTCCAATGAGCAGTTGATCCGTCTGGCGCAGGTACAACCGCGCAGCCGTGAAGAGCTTCCTGCCGCCAGTCTGACGCCGTACCAGGTGCGGCGTTTTGGCAACGGCATCCTCAAAGCATTGTACGCGGCCCCGCTGCCTTTGCCACCTTTGCCGTGCAATCACGGGCGTCCGTCGCAAGAGGTGCTCGATCGTTACAATAATCTCAAGGCGTGGCGCAAAGAGGTTGCGGCATGTCGGGGTGTAGACTCCGATGTGATCCTGCCCAATGCCGTTTTATGGGAACTGGCGCGCCATCCCCCGACGACACTCGAACAACTCCGCGACATCCCCGGCATCGGTCCGTGGCGACAGGCAACGTATGGCCCGGATTTGCTGCGCATTGTGAAAGGTTCAAGCTGAATCGAAAGAGGTGTGAGATGAAAATTACTTTTCTCGGCGGGGTCGGCACCGTCACCGGTTCGATGTATCTCATCCGCACCAACAAGCGCAATATCTTGCTGGAATGTGGCCTTTACCAGGGCAAACGCGACGAAGCCTATGCCCGCAATCACAAAATCCCCGTGGAAATTCGCCGCCTGGACGCCGTCATCCTCTCCCACGCGCACATTGACCATTCCGGCAATCTGCCCAACCTGGTGAAATTGGGCTACGATGGCCCCATCTACGCCACCCATGCCACTCAGGACCTCTGCAATGCGATGTTGCCCGACTCCGGGCGCATCCACGAGAGCGATGTGGCTTATGTCAACAAAAAGCGGCTGCGCGAAGGACTGCACCCGATGGAGCCACTCTACACCGAAGAGGACGCGCTGCGGTCGCTGCGCTATTTCGTCGGCGTGGGCTACAACCGCCCCATTGAACTCGGACGCGGCATCCGCCTCACCTTTCTCGACGCCGGCCACATCCTGGGATCGGCAATGGTGCTGCTGGAGTCGGAGGAGCGTGAGCGCACAGTGCGGTTGCTCTTCAGCGGTGACCTGGGACAGCCCAGGCTTCCCATCGTGCGCGACCCCACGCCTATGCCCCCCGCCGATTATTTGATGATCGAAAGCACCTATGGCGACCGGGAGCATCCGCCCATCGAAGATATCCAGGGGCAACTGGCAGACATTGTCAACACTGTTGTGGCGCGCGGCGGACGCATCATCATCCCCGCCTTTGCGGTAGGGCGCACCCAGGACGTTGTCTATGACCTGCATCAGCTCACGCAGGCCGGGCGCATCCCGGAGCTGCCCATCTACGTGGACAGCCCGCTGGCACTCAACGTCACCGAGACGTACCGCCGCCACCCGGATTGCTACGACCAGGAGACGCGGGATTTTCTGGCGGCCAGCGACAGCAACGATCCCTTCGGGTTTTACCGGTTGCGCTATATCCGCAGTATCGAGGAATCCAAAAAACTCAACGACGCGGCGAATCCCCTGATCATCATCAGTGCGTCGGGAATGGCAGAAGCCGGGCGCGTCCAGCACCACCTCAAACACGCCATCGGCGATCCCCGCAACGCCGTGTTGATCACTGGCTGGCAGGCGCCGAACACATTGGGGCGGCGCATTGCCGACCACGAGCCTTATGTGCGCATCTTCGGCGAATCGTTTGAGCTAAAGGCCGAAGTGTATACGCTTTACGGTTACAGCGGGCATGCCGATCACGAGGACTTGCTCAACTGGGCCGCGCCGCATGCACAGACCGTCAAAGCGGCCTTCGTCGTCCACGGCGATCCCAAACCCGCGCAGAATCTCGCCGAGGGGTTGACAAAACTGGGATATGGTCGGGTCATTGTGCCGCAGCGCGGGGAAAAGCACATCCTGTGATGCGTGACACGTGTTCGCAAACAGAATCTCACGTCTCACGCTTCACGAATGATGGCTTCCGAATGGCGCACACAGAATTGAGGTACACGCTATGACCGAGAACGAATACGATTTCCACCCCCCCACGAGTGATCCCTACCGGCGCGCCGTGATTGCGCCGCTGTGGCTCACCATACTCGCGTTTCTCTGCATGCTTGTGGCCCTGGGCGCAGCGGCCTTGCGGATCACCAACTACGCTTTCTTTGCCATTGTCACGGTCTTCTTTGTGCTGTTCGGCGGCGTCACGCTCGGCGTGGAGGTGTGGGGACGGGTACAAATGCGGCGGGCCGACGAATTCCTTGCCAGCGACCGCCCGGTCGTGCGCTGGAAATACGCCCTGCCGGAATGGGAACGCCTCAAAGAAGCGGTCTGGCAGGAAGAAGGCGGCGATTGGAAAATCCAGTTGGGCTGTCTGACGGTATTGTTCGCCATAACCGGCCTGCTTACAGGGTTGCTCATCGGTTTTGAAGAGAGCTTGGGCAAGGCATTGTTGGGCGGCGCAATCGGGCTGGTGGGCGGTGGCGTCATCGGTGGCGTAATCGGCGCGGTGGTGGCAGGTAGCCAGCATCTGATGGTTCGGAAAGCCTACGCCCAAGACGAACCCGGCGAGGTCGCGCTAGGGCACGACGAAGTGTACGCGCTCGGCAACTATTTCCGGGGCAACGGCAAGACCAGCCATGTGCGGCGCGTCACTCTGCAGCACAATGAAGATAAATCCGTGTGGCTGCGCATCGAAATCCAGTTGCCGCCGCGCCCACGCGGCTCAAGCGAAGAGGTGTGGATGCTTCCCGTTCCGTCGCAGATGGTAGAAGCGGTGGAAAAAGCACTCCCTTTGATTGCACATTGAGTTCATGAACCAATCTCACAGTTCCCAACGCTGGCTCTGGATCACCGGCCTGCTGAGCGCTCTGCTTGCCGGTATCCTCTATATCCGCACACTGCATCCGGGGGTCGGACCGTACCTGGATTCGATCCAATACCAGATTGTCACGCTGGTGATGGGCGTCTCGCACCCGCCGGGCTACCCCTTGTTCACCTGGCTGGGCGCGTTGTTCGTCCACGGCCTGCCGTTCAACAATCCGGCCTATCGGCTCAACCTGCTCAGCGCGGTGACATCGGCGGTGACGGTGTTGTTGATCCAGCGCGTCAACTACCGGCTCACGCGCTCGCTCGCCATCGCGACGCTCGGCGCCCTGCTGCTGGCCTTCGCCGTGCGCTTCTGGTATCAGGCCACATACACCGAATTGTATCCACTCTACAACACCTTCGTCGCGGCAGAATGGCTGGCGCTGCTTGCCTTTATGGAGACGAAGCAGCCGCGCTATTACTTCCTCAGCGCCGCGCTCTATGCCCTCAGCTTTGGCGTCAATGCGCCGGCCATCGTTTTGCTGCCGATGTGGCTATGGGCCGTCCTCAGCACCGACCACCGCATGCTGACCCGTCCCAAAAACTTCGCCCTCACCGTGCTCATCGTGCTTGTTGCGGCGGCGCAGTACCTCTACGTTCCGCTGCGCGCCTTCGCCGATCCACCGGCGAAATTCTGCAACTTCTGCCCGCGCACCTGGGCCGAATTGCCCGATTTCCTCACCGGCAAGCGCTGGTGGGGCATTTCCTTCGGGCTACCGCCGAAGTATTGGCTGCAACGCTGGGCCGATTCCGGCTATCAATTGATGTTGCAATTCTGGCCGGTCGGCATCATGGCCGGCGGCATAGGATTGTGGGCGATGTTCAAACAGCGGGCGCGCGTTGCCGTCGCGTGCTTCCTGGGGCTTGCGGGGGTATGGTTCTTTGTTTCCACCTACAACGTGGTGGATTGGGATGACTTTATGACGCCGGTGTGCGTCTTCTTTGCGCCGCTGATTGCCGTGGGCATTCAAGAAGTCTGGATGTGGCTCAGGCCACGTCTCGATGCCCGGCGTCCATTCCTTACACCGGTCGCCAGAGCCGTAGGGATCGTGTTGATCGCCGTCTGGTTGGTGCTGATTGTGCGGAACAACTATCCCCTGGTGGATCAAAGTCACAAAACCGACTGGCACGCCTGGGCGCGTGACCTGTTGCCACAGTTTGAAGACGGCGCGTGGCTTCTCACACCGCCCACGCCCACCGATGGTTTCGTGCAAACGTGGGTGCTGCGCTATATCTCCTGGGCGGAGAACCTGCATCCGGAGATGACCGTCGTCTACGTCCCCGGCGGGGAATTCGAGCCACCCGGCCCGCCGCCCGGCTACATCACCTGGAAGGAAGCCGAGCCGTACCTGCGTGAGCATCCGATCTACCTCATCGAACTGAACGATGAGCGGGTGCATCGCTACGTCTTGCTCCCCATTCGCCGCTACGACGACTGGATCATCGGCTATCGCGTTGTCGGCGAACGCACCGAGCGAGGCATCGAACCGTGGGTTGACGAAACGACGTGGGCAGACATTCAGGATGACGTTATGATGCCGTGAACGTCATACGATCCACACATTTGCCGACTTGCAGCTCAGACTGACGACTGATAACTGACGACTTCATGATCATCGGAGCCTGCACCATTCACCTTTATCTGCCCGGCGTGTTCTCGCTGAAGGAGAAGCGCGGGGTGCTCAAGCCGTTGCTCTCCCAACTGCGGCGCCAATTCGAAGTAGCAGCAGCCGAGGTGGGCAATCAAGACACCTGGCAATCGGCGGATATTGCTATCGTCGCCGTAGCCAACGATGCCGGGCACATCTACGCCGTCCTGGAAAAGGCCGTCCACTGGATCGAGGAAGAATACCGCGCCGTCGAAATCCTGGATTGGGCCGTTGAGTTACGTTAGGTGTCCGATGCGTCGCGCGCTTTTCCCTGTGCCTTCTGCCGTCTCGCCCACATGCCGTCTCATCCTGCTCCTCGCGCTATTTCTCATCCTGGGGATCAGCTATGCCTGCGTTACCCCGCTTTTTGAAAACCCCGACGAGTCCTCGCACCTGCAAGTCATCCGTTACTTTGCCGAGGAACGTCGCCTGTACGCACCGGTCACACCAACGCTGCATGTCGCAACCGGTGCAGATATGGCCATAGCCATGCGCCCCCATACGCCGCCGCGCTACTATACACCACCGTTCTACCATGCCGTCGCGGCGCTTATCATCGGCCACATCCATATAGACGATCTCGATCGGCGTCTCGTCCCCAACCCTGCCTGGGAAGCCGGCTGGTCACCGCAACGCAACGCCGATCCCTGGAACAAAAATGTCTACGTCCACCTGCCCGGTGAGACCTGGGCCACCAGCGCCACATTTCGCGCAACGCTGATCCTGCGCCTGTGCTCCCTGGGGCTGAGCCTCGTCACCATTATATGCACCTACCACATTGCCCGGCGGTTGCGTCCCACTCAATCCACGTTCGCATTTGGCGCGGCGGCATGTGTGGCGTTGAACCCGCAGTTCATCGCACTCTCCGCCGGAGTGACGAATGACCCACTGCTCATCGCCATCGTCAGTTTTGCACTGCTGCTGGCCTTGCGCTTTATGGAGCAACAAGCCCACCAGACGCGCTGGGCCGCACTCGGAGCACTCGTGGGAATTGGTATGCTCACCAAGCAAAGCGCATTGTTGCTGTTACCCATAGGCGGCCTGGCAATTCTGGGACAGACGCCGCCACGCGCGCCCCTTCCCTGGAAGAAAATCTTTGCCGATGGTTTCGCATTTGGAGGAACGGCGTTGTTGGTTGGTGGATGGTGGTACCTCCACAACGCGCTGCGCTATGGCGACCTCCTGGGAATGTGGCCGCATTTCGAGAGCCAGACTCCTCTGCGCAGCTTCGGCTGGAGCGAGATTCGGGCGATCTTTGAGACTTATTGGGGTGGCTTTGGTTGGGCACTGCTATCACTTCCGGGATGGGTCTATGCACTCCTTGCGGGGATGGTTGCACTGGCAGCAATGGGGATCGTGCGGGCATTGTGGCGTGGGGAACTGCGTCACTTTTCACCGCCGGCACGGCGCAGCCTGGGGATATTGACATTCCTGTTGTTGATGAACGGCCTGGCATTGGTGCGCTGGAGCGTGGCGACAGGCGCGCCTTACGGACGGCTACTTTTTCCAGCCTGCACCAGCATCGGCGTATTGCTGGCATGGGGATGGGAACAGTGGCGTGGCATGGGACTTCGTTTTATCACGGCAATGCTCGCGGTACTGGCAATGCTCGTACCGTGGGTGCTGCTGCGTCCGGCTTTCGCTTCACCGCATTACCCAGATGCGCTTCCCCGCACGGCGACACCGGTTGCCGTGACCTTCGACGAGGCCATCACGCTGCTGGCTTACGCGGCTCCGCAGCACGACCTGCATCCCGGCGACACGTTGCCGATCACGTTTTACTGGCGAGCAGAACAGGCACCCGCGCAGCGATATAATGTATGGGTGCAGCTCAGCCCTTCCGATCCCACCCGGCGCATCGCCGAGTCCCATCGCTGGCTCGGCGGGACATTGTATCCCGGCGACCTGTGGCGCGCCGGCGACGTCATCCGCGAAACCTGCACACTCAAGCTCCCTACCGCTATGCCCGCGCCGGGGTTGTACTGGGTGCGTCTGGGACTGACGGACGAGACCGGCAAGCGCATCCCTTTCGGCGATGCGGCTGATATGCTTAGCCTGGGACCGTGGCGCGTCCGCGCCAAGAGCCTGCCGGCGTCACCGGAACACGCGGTCGCCTATGCCGTTGGAGAACAGATTATGTTACGCGGCTATACGGTGACGTTACGGGAGAGCTTAACCGTCACCCTCACCTGGGCAGCCCGGGCCAGGCCGCTGCAGGATTACACCGTTTTTGTTCACCTGGTCGGTGCGGATGGGAACATCATCGCCCAGCACGACGGCCCGCCGTATCAAGGGAACTATCCAACGTCATGGTGGTTGCCCGGCGACATTATCCCCGACGGGCACACTTTGCCGATCTCTGCGCCACTGCCGGAAGGGGCACTGCTCCGCGTGGGTATGTATGATCCGATCACGCTCAGCCGTCTGCCGGTCTATGACACCCACGGCACACGTCTCCCCGACGATATCGTCCCATTAGTCGTCAGTCCGTAGCCGCCGGTCAAAAGTCGAATGTCCAAAGTCAACGTCCTGCAATTACCCAATCCCCAATCTCCAATTCTCATTCCCCACTTCCCTTGCCTTTCCCCCTCACCTGAGTACAATAATGGCCTATGAGTGTTGTGGATGAGGTCAAGGAAAGACTGGATATTGTTGAGGTCATCGGGCGGCACGTCCACCTGCAAAAATCCGGGCGCTATCTGAAGGGCCTGTGCCCCTTTCACACCGAAAAGACTCCTTCGTTCTACGTTTTTCCCGACAATCAACGCTGGCACTGCTTTGGGTGCAACAGGGGAGGCGACCTTTTCAATTTCGTTATGGAATTCGAGGGACTGGATTTTCGCACGGCCCTCGAAGAGCTGGCCCGCCGCGCCGGGGTGGAACTGAAACCCCGCACTCCCGAACAGGTGGAGGCCGAAAGTGAAGCGGAACGGCTGCGCCTGCTGTTGGAAACGGCAGCAGCCTATTATCACACCCTGTTGCTCACCGCGCCGCAGGCCGCGCATGCGCGCGCTTACCTCCAAAAACGCGGGTTCACGCGCGAAACGATCGAAACCTTCCAGTTGGGCTATAGCCTCAACGAGTGGGATGCGACACGCACTTACCTGTTCGGCAAGGGGTTCAGCGTCGAAGATCAGATCAAGGCGGGGATGCTGGTGGAAAAAGAAGGCGGCGGTACATTCGACCGTTTCCGCAACCGGCTGATGATCCCCATCTGCGACCGACGCGGGCGAGTCATCGCGTTCGGCGGACGGGTTCTGAATCCCGACGATCAGCCGAAGTACATGAACTCACCTCAGACGGTGCTCTTTGACAAAAGCGCGGTGCTTTTCGGCTATCATCTCGCCAGCCAGGCCATCCAGAAGGCCGACGCGGCGATCATCGTCGAGGGTTATATGGATGTGATGATCCCCCACCAGGCCGGCTATAAGAACGTTGTCGCACCTATGGGGACGGCGCTCACCGAGGCACACTTGCAACAACTGCAACGCCTCACCCGCCGCTTCATCCTGGCACTCGATCCCGACACGGCAGGCATCCACGGGACCTTGCAGGGCCTGGAGACGGCGCGGCAAACGTTGGACCGCGAATGGGAAGCCATCTTCGACCCGCACGGGCTGGTGGGCGTCGAAGGCCGGCTCAAGGCGGATATTCGCGTCATCACCATGCCGGGAGGACTCGATCCCGACGAATTGATTTTGCAGGACCCGGCCCGCTGGGAGAAGCTCGTCGCCGAATCGCAACCGGTCGTGCGGTTTTACTTTGACCAACTGCTCAGGCAGGAAAATCCGCAGGAACCGAAGGGCAAAGCGCGCATTGTGGACGCGATGCTCCCACTGCTCAGCGACATCGCCGACAGCGTGGAGCGCGAAGCCTACGTCCAGGACATTGCCCTGCGCCTGGGACTGGATGCGCGCAGCCTGCTCGACCGCTTGCGCGTGCGCGAGCGCGCGCAAGCCGTGCGCCGGCAGGCGGCCGTCAAGACGGCGGGGCGCACACCCTTATCGGGTGACCTGGAAGCCTACGCCCTGACGATTTTGATCCGTTACCCGGAAGTCCTGGCGCTTGCCGATGCCCAACTTGCCGAGGCGCAGCTTGAGCCGATCCACGACGATGACTTTTCCGGCATCTACCGCTTGATCTGGTCGGCATGGATGGAGCTGAGCGCGCATCCCGAACTGGAACTGAGCGACATCCTGCCGCCGGACTTGCTGGAACTGGTGCACACCTGGATTGCCACACCGTTGCCCGATACACCGTTGGAACAATGGAAACGCGATATGGTGCGCACGATCTTGAGGTTGCGCGAAAGAAGATTACGTGATATATCAAAGCGCACACAAAGTCTGGTCGCAGAAGCGCAGGTAGAAGGAGATATGAAAGCAGAACGCTATCTGGCAACATTGAAAAATCTCTCCGAGGCGCTACGTCGGATTCAACAGGCGCTAAGTCGGTGATTGTTATGGCGTGGGATTTTTTAAGAAGTCGCCGGTGCTACCGTACACCACGCAAGCACGAAAATCTGTCAATGGATTAAACGGATGAAAAGAAAAAAATCCGTTCAATCCATTGACATTTTCTCAAGGAGGGAGAATGACAATTAAGCAACACACAGACAATCATTCCCATTCAGAAAACGATATCCAGGATCAGCCCGATAATCTTAAAGACAACGACGATGCCTGGGAAGTAGAACTTGAATCGGAAGCAGCTGAGGATAACGTAGATTTCAGCAGCGCCAACAATGATCATCATCATGAAGAAATCGAAGAATGGGATGATGAACCGTCACCAGACGACCTGGAACAGATCGAAGAAGAGCTGTCCGAACCGGTTGTTGTCGAAGACCTCGTTGACGATCCGGTGCGCATGTATCTGCGTGAAATCGGGCGGGTTGACCTTCTGGAACCGCACCAGGAAGTGTGGCTGTGTATCATCCGCGCCGCTGCCGCACAACTTGAAACCGTGTGTCAGACGGTCGCCACGGCTACCGAGCCGGAGGTCATGGAAGCCAGCGTCCTGGACCTCTACAATCAGGCACGCACGGCCTGGAGCGATAGCCAGCGAGCAGCCAAGAGTAAAGGATTGACAACGCCGGACGCCAGAGATTTTCTCGCCGAAATTATGCAGCAGCAGCAAATGCTCATCACCGAAAAAACCTCCAATCTTTATACCTTCATGGGACCGAACCAATGGGGCGATGACCCTAACTGGCGGCCTGTGATCCTGGAGCTTCTGCGTGCTGCCATGTACCTGTATTTGCTACCCCCTGAGTTGGTGGCTTTCATCCATCAAAAGATGACGGCCAGAAATCGCTGGCCTGCCGCTTCACAAGTGCGCACGCATATCCACCCCGAAAACGTCTTTGCCTGGTGGGAACGCGTCGAAGTCCTGGCCGCCGAGGCGCAACAAATGCTCGTCCGCGCCAACCTGCGGCTGGTGGTGAACATCGCCAAACGTTATGTCGGGCGCGGCGTTTCCTTCCTCGACCTCATCCAGGAAGGCAACATCGGCCTGCTGCGCGCCGTCGAGAAATTCGACTATCTGCGCGGCTATAAGTTCTCGACGTATGCGACCTGGTGGATCCGTCAGGCCATCAGCCGCGCAATCGCCGATCAGGCGCGCACCATTCGCATCCCTGTCCACATGGTCGAGACGATCAACCGCTTGATGCGTGTGCAACGTCAAATGATGCAAGAACTGGGGCGCGATCCCAACCTGGATGAGTTGGCGTTGGAGATGGATGTCCTGGAACCGGAGGACATCGAGGCAATCAGCCGGGCGCGCGCCGAGAATCTGCCACTGTCGCCGGCATTGGAGCGCAAATTGCACCGCGCCATGTCCAAAGTGCGCCGCATCCTCAGCATTTCGCAGGAACCGATGTCGTTGGAAAGTCCCGTGGGCACCGAGGACAACAGCGAGCTATCGGATTTCATCGAAGACGACAATCTCCCCGGCCCGATGGATGCCACATCTATGCAGATGCTCCGCGAGCAACTGCAACACATCTTGGGTGAGCTGGGACGCCGCGAGCGCGAAGTACTCGAAATGCGCTTCGGCCTCAAGGACGGGCGCCCGCACACCCTGGAAGAGGTCGGGCAGGCGTTCAACGTCACCCGCGAGCGCATCCGGCAGATCGAATCGAAGGCCCTGCGCAAACTCCGCCATCCGGGCCGCAGCCGCAAATTGCGCGATTTCTTGACGTAGCGTTCCAACGTTCAGATGTTCCAACGATCTTCCGGTGAGAGGGGTTATGTTCAAAAAGATCGAGATTGCGACACGCACAAGAGTTGATTTCATAGACATCACTGCCGAGATCGAGCGGGTGGTTCAAGAGGCTATGGTGGAGGAAGGGATTTGTTTCCTGTACTGCCCCCACACCACGGCAGGTCTCGTGCTCAATGAGAACTGGGATCCCGATGTCGAAGGCGACATTGCGATGCTGCTGGCGCGCATCGTGCCGGACGGTCTGCCCTATCGCCACAGTGAGGGCAACTCAACGGCACACATCAAATCCGTCCTGCTCGGCAGCGACCATTTCATCTTCGTGCAAGAACACCACCTGCAGATGGGGCACTGGCAGGGCATCTTCCTCGCCGAATTCGACGGTCCGCGGCGGCGATCGGTCTGGATCAAGATCGTGCGCGATGCGTCCAGCGGCTAAAGGTTCCCGGTGAACACACAACCTATCCCCTGGGAAACCATCGAAGCGCTGCTCCATCGCGTGCAAAAGCCCGGCCGCTATGTGGGCGGCGAATACAACGCCGTCCACAAACCCTGGGATGCGACCGCCGTGCGCGTCTGCCTGGCCTTCCCCGACATTTACGATCTGGGGATGTCCAACTTCGCCCTGACAATCCTCTATGACCTGCTCAATGCACAACCCGAGGTCTTAGCAGAACGCACCTATCTCCCCGCGCCGGATATGATCGCGCAACTACGCGGGGCCGGGTTGCCGCTCTACACGCTGGAGAGTTACCGTCCCGTCGCCGCCTTTGACATCCTGGCAATCAGCGTCGCCTACGAGCAGCTTTACACGAACACCCTGGAGCTGCTCGATCTCGCCGGCATCCCCCTGCGCGCCGCCGACCGTGATGCGACGCATCCGCTCATCATCGGCGGGGGGCACGGGACGTTCAACCCGGAACCGGTCGCCGACTTCTTCGATGTGTTCGTCATCGGCGAGGCAGAAGAGGTGCTCCTCGAACTGCTCGCGGCCTGGTGCCCGGTGCGCCACCTTCCCCGTGAGGCACAGTTGCGTGCTTTGTTGCCTGTGCCGGGGCTGTACATCCCGCGCTTCTATCGGCCCACTTACCTGCCCACCGGTCAGCTTGCCGCCGTGACGCCCACCGACCCCGCCGCGCCGCCGCGCATCCTCAAACGCATCATGCCCACGTTGCCGCCGACGCCCATCCGCCAACTTGTCCCCAACGTCGAGGTGACACACAACCGCGCCGTGGTCGAAATCCAACGCGGCTGCACGCGCGGTTGCCGTTTCTGTCAGGCCGGCGCCGTCACGCGCCCGGTGCGCGAGCGACCCGCCGCCGAAATCGTGGAGACCGTCGCCGCAATCCTGGACGCTACCGGCTACGAGGAGGTGGCGCTGCTCTCGCTTTCCTCCGCCGACCATTCGGAGATCAAGCCGTTGTTGGAGGCGCTGCTGGAACGCTTCCGGGGGCGGCATCTTTCCATCTCGCTGCCGAGCCTGCGCATCGAGTCATTCTCGGTGGACCTGGCCGATATGTTGTCACAGGGACGGCGCTCCGGGTTCACCTTCGCGCCGGAAGCCGGCAGTGACGCGCTACGCCGACGCATCAACAAGGACATCGCCACGCAAGATTTGCTCGCCGTGGCGGAAGAGGTGTTCACGCGCGGCTGGCGCACGCTCAAGCTCTACTTTATGCTCGGTCTGCCCGGTGAGATGGATGAGGACATCGAGGCCATCATCGAGTTGGCGCATCAGGTGCGACGGCTGGGACTGTCCATCGGCGGACGGAAGACGGAGGTACACGTCAGCGTGAGCACGTTCGTCCCCAAGCCGCACACACCGTTCCAGTGGGCGCCGCTGGCCAATCGGGAGACGGTCGAACGGCGGCAGACGCTCCTGCGCGAGCGTTTGCGGGGACGCGGCCTGCGCCTGGCGTGGAACCATTACGATGCCACGCGCATCGAGGCGCTGCTGGCACGCGGCGACCGGCGATTGAACGCCGTCGTCGAGGCTGCCTGGCGCAACGGGGCGCGCTTCGATGCCTGGGATGAGTGGCGCAATCAGGCCGCATGGGAACAGGCCCTTGCCGATTCCGATCTCGACATCGCGGACGCGCTCTATCGTCCCCGCGCCGAGGATGAACGGCTGCCCTGGGATCACCTGTGCAGCGGCGTCGAAAAACGCTTCCTCCTGCGCGACTACCGCCGCAGTCAGGCCGGCGAGTTGCTTGCCGACTGCCGCGCCGGCTGCCATGCCTGCGGCATCCTGGTCAACTATCCGGGGATGTGGACGGCGGAGTGGGAATGTCCGGAGTGGGGAGTGTGAATTACAAATCACGAATTATGAATTACGAATTATGAATTACGAAGCGCGAATTACGAATCACGAATCCCCAATCCTTAATCCCCAATCCTCGCGGTATCGGATCACGTTTGCGACGCGGCGGACGCTGGCATATGTTTCGGTGCTGGAATTGGGCAAGGTGTGGGAACGCACGCTGCGGCGCGCCGGGATTCCGCTCAAGTATAGCCAGGGGTATAATCCCCGGCCCCGCCTGCACTTTGCCGCCCCGTTGCCCGTGGGCTGCGGCTGCGAGGCGGATCTGCTGGATGTGTGGCTCGAAGCCCCGATGACGCCGGAAGCCATGCTGACGGCCCTGACAGGCGCCATGCCCCCCGACCTCTCCGTCGGTGACATCCGCAGCGTGGCGGAGGATGAAGCGGCGCTCTCCGAGCAGCTTCGCGCCGCCGAATACCGTGTGTGGCTGCGCGATGTCGAGCGGGACGCGGTGCAATCTGCCGTCACGGCTTTTATGGAGGCGACGGCGCTTCCTCTTGCCAAACGCGGACGGAAGTACCGGGGCAAAACTTACGACTTGCGCCCGCTGGTCGAGATACTGTGTCTCGAAGACGCGCCGCCCCCCTGGGTGGGCCTGTGGATGCGCCTGAGCGCCCGCCCCGGCGCAACCGGTCGCCCGGACGAGGTCTTGAAGGCCCTGGGGCTGGCCGATGCAGCATGCCGCTGTACACGCACCCGCCTGATCGGGGATTTCAAGGCGTGAAAGGGAGGCACGTCCCCGCCGGATAAGCGGCACTGCGAGCGGCGACGACAACCGCGCTTTGCACCTGGGGCTGGAATAACGCCACCCACGACGTCCGATAAGCCCGCGCCAGCGCGCACCATAGCCAGTGCGGCAATTTGCCGTTGAGGATGACGCCGACTTCCCCGGAAACCGGCGGCGCACACAACGTCGGCGCAGTGGTCACATCCAGGTAGGCGTCCACCAGGCGAAAACTCAACGCTGCACCGTGCGCTGTGGAGGTGATCTGCACCTGCAACGGCGCGTCCGGGGGAAGTGTGCCAACGCGCAGCACCGGGCACACAATCCATCCCAGGCGCACATCGAACAAATAAAAAGGCGACGGCAGCGCGTGGACGGCGACCGCAGCGTAGAGCCAGTTCGGTCCGCGCCCATACAACCCAAGCGGCTCTCCTTGCGGCAGGTAATCAAGGACACGCGGCAGGTCTTCCGGCAGCCAGTCTCGTTCCTCACAGCCTAAAGAATGAGCCAGACTTTGCACATCCACAACCAATTCCACCGGCGCCATTTCCAGGTGTTGACGCCGCAAGCCGTAGGTTGCGCGCGTGAAGAGCAGGCTCAAGCGCGCGACAAGGGCATCGAAGGTCGGGCCGGCAGCCTGACTTCCCCGTTCGAGCCTGGCCAGCGTCCCGGTGAGCAACGGTTCTTCGGCGATGAGCTGAGTCTGTCCTTCCAATTCTGACCGCAAATCCGCCAACAGCACCAAACCGTGGCGCTCAAAACGCGCGCGCCATGAGGCGTGCGTCGTCTCATCCGGTGTGAGCAAGATGGCGTGGGTGCAGACATCGAGCAGGGCTTCCTGCTCCGGTGTGGGCAGGCCACCCAAATCCACGATGAGCGGCAGGTGACGGCGCGCAATATCACGTTGCACAAGCGGCAACCAGGCTTCACTCTGCGCGCCCTTGAGGCGCAAATGCCGCACCTGCTCCTGATCGCACGCGAGGAACCAATCACCTTCGTAATCGGGCGGGTAGGCGCGGAGGACATAATGTTCCACATCCCGCGCGCGCAGCGCCTGCGTGAGGCTGTACGTGAGCACCGACTTTCCGCTATGCGGCGGCCCACCGATGACCACCGCCGGCAAAGGATTAAACGGCATTTGACCAATCATAAATTGCTCCGTATACTATTAGGGATAAAGAGTAAGGAGTGGTGATTCGCAACTTGTAATTCGTCATTAGTCATTAGTCGTTAGTCGTTAGTCATTAGTCGTTAGTCGTTAGTCATTAGTCGTTAGTCATTCGTCATTCGCCATTCGTCATTCGCCATTCGCCATTCGTCATTCGCCATTCGCCATTCGCCATTCGTCATTCGCCATTCGTCATTCGCCATTCGCAATTCGTCATTTGCTATGTTCAACTCAGATTCTACCACTGCTTTGATCACAATGGGGGGGCAAGCGCAGGTCGTGACATTCGCGCTGGATGCCCTGTTCGCGCAAGGTGAAACCCTTGCCTCGGCACTTGTACTCCACCTTTCGACCGATGAACCGCGCGTGCGCCGGGCGCTGGCCCAGTTAAGCGTCGAGTTCGCCGGCGACCGCTACCGTGGACACCCCATGACATTGCGCCATCTCCCCATCCAGGCCGACGGACGCGCCCTACCCGACATCCAGACGCCGCATGAGGCCGAGTGTGTCTGGTCGCTGGGCCGCGAGGTGCTGGCGACGTTGAAACAAAACGGACAACGCTTGCACGTGTGCATCGCTGGCGGGCCACGTCTGCTGGCGCTCACGCTGACCACCGCAGCGATGCTCCACTGCGACGAGCGCGACCGGCTGTGGCATCTCTATACGCCGCGCGCGTTCATCGAACAGGCGCGCGACGGCGCCATCCTCCACGCACCGCCGGAGGCCGGGGTACGGCTGATCCCCGTGCCGCTGACACCGTTAGGCGTGTATTTCCCGGCTTTGCGCAGCCTCACGCAACCTGCATCCTTTGCGCCACCGCCGGATGACGTAACGCGCTGTGCGGCGGTTTGGGCGCGCCTCACCGACCGCGAGAAAGACGCCCTACGCATGCTGGCGGAGGGCCTGCGTCCCCAAGAGGCCGCCGACGCGCTGAGGGTGACCCTCAAAACGATAGACACGTTCAAGACCAAAATCCTCGCCGAATGTCGCATTGCCTGGGAGCTTCCCGAAGGCATGCACCTGACCTACCACTTTGTGCGCGAGAAATTCGGGCGGTGGATACGGGATTGGTGATTGAAGATTTGCCATCCGCCGTTTTAACTATAGCGCAGTTTGGGTATGAGCGCATCAGAGAAACCTCTGAGAAACTTCAGAGATTTTTCTGATGCATTGGCCACGCGAGGGGAGTATACTTGAGGAGGTGAAAGGGGAACAAAGGAGCAGGATGAGAGGGTGAAGGGATGAACTCTATTCGCCGATTTTCAGGAGGTGCTGATGGATGAAGAACGAGAAAAGGGTGTGTATCTGGCCGCGCTGGCGGGGTTGCTGCATGACATCGGCAAGTTTGCGCAGAGGGCAAACGAAAAAGACCAGTATCGCCCTCATACAGAAGTGGGGAGTGAAATTGTATCTTCAATCATTCCCCGACAGTGGCGTGCTTATCTGTATCCGGTGATGGGCCACCACGACCAACCTCTGCAGGGGTATGAAACAAAGGTGGTCGCGTTGGCCGACCGGCTTTCTGCCGGAGAACGGGCAGACGAGAAGCAGAAGCAACCCAAACAATTGTTGTCTATCTTTTGCCGCCTGGAAACACTAAGCCCGGATGGAAAACCCCAACGTGCTCCGGCGCCGCTGTATTGGCCGCTCAAGCCGCTGGCGTTGGAACAAGATGTGCTTTTCCCCAAAACCGAGTGTTCAGAGTCCGACGTTTCACACGGATACAAGACGTTATGGAGTGGCTTTCAGGCCGAAGTGAAGGCTCTTCAGGAAGCACACGAAGGGAATGGCAGCCTGCCCATCTACCTGGAAAGCCTCTTACTGACGATGCAGCGCTATACGTGGTGCATCCCTTCAGCGTACTATCGCTCGCTGCCCGATGTGAGCCTCTACGACCACAGCCGGATGACGGCGGCGCTGGCGGCGTGTCTGACCGGAACATCTGAAACTGCCCTGGATGATCTACTGGCAGCGTTGGATGAATGGTACAAAGCGCGCAAGCAGGCCGAGCAACAGAAACGCGACCCCGCTGCTGTGCCTCCGCCACCTATTTTGCGGCAAACACAACCTGTATTGTTGGTAGGAGGAGATATCTCCGGCGTGCAGGACTTTATCTACACGATTTCGTCGCAGGGTGCGACGCCCGGCCTGCGTGGACGCTCGTTCTACCTGCAATTGCTCACCGAGGTCGTGGCCCGCTATGTGCTGCGCCGCCTGGGGCTACCCATCACCAATCTGATTTACCAGGGCGGCGGGGCATTCTATCTCCTGGCCCGCGCCGACGATGGCGCGAGGTTGAGAGAGATTCAGCAAGAGGTCAGTCGCGTGCTGTTGGCACACCATCAGGGCAATCTGTATCTGGCGCTGGCGCAGGTGCCCCTGGCCGCCGCCGATTTCTACGATGGACGCATCTCGGACAAATGGGAAGAACTCACCCGCATTCTGCGCGAGGTCAAGCAGCGCCGCTTTACCGAACTGGATAGCGAAAACCTGATGGCGCTGTTCGAGGCACAGGGCCACGGTGGCAATCAGGAGAAGGCATGTCAGGTCTGTGGACAGGAGCATCCTGAGACAGAAGATGAATCCGGCACGTACAAATGTCCACCATGCATATCGTATGAGGAACTGGGCGACAGCCTGCGCCGCGCGCGCTATCTCTGGCTGGCCGAACGAGAGCCGCGCATCCCTGACCGGCCGCTCGAAGAGGTGCCCGGTCAATGGGATAAGGTGTTGGCCGCATTGGGTTACCAATGCGGCGTGTCGGAGGGATTGCCCTGGCTTCCCGATTCCCCATACCGGGTCATTCTGGCGCTCAAAGATGCGGCGCTCAAAGATGCGGCCTTGAAAGGATTGCGGCCCGACGCACAGACCGCCGTGGGCCGCCGTTTTCTGGTCAACGTGACACCGGTCTACGAGCAGGTAGATGCTGACTGGCTGGCAAAACGACCGGAGACCCGACGCCGTCTGGCAGAGGATTTGCCGGAACGTCCCGGCGTCGCGGTCAAACCGTTCTCGCTGCTAGAGGCGCAGTCTACCGGCATCGAGCGGCTCGGCGTGCTGCGGATGGACCTGGACGACGGCGGGCGGCTGTTCAGTGACGGTTTTGTCGAGCGCGGCCAGGACGGTCGGATCGTACGCCGCTTTGCCACGCTCTCCCGTGTTGCTGCGCTCAGTTTCGCCATCAGCCTCTACTTCGAGGGCTGGGTAGAGCATATTGCCGAGGAGATGAACACCGAGACGCGCGCCGAACGCGGCGACACGCTTTACTCGATCTATTCCGGTGGAGATGACTTGTTCTTTGTCGGCGCGTGGGACAGGGTGGTGGAACTGGCGCGCAAAATCCGTGCCGACCTGACGCCCTTTGCCGCTTACCATCCTGGCATCCATACCAGCGCGGGAGTCGTGCTGGTAGGCGGCAAGTACCCGCTCTATCAGGCGGCGGCGGACGCAGGCGGTGCGGAAGGGAGAGCCAAAAAGCGCACAGGCAAGGATGCGCTCACCTTCTTGGGGCAAGTGGTCTCCTGGCAGCAGTTTGGGCTGGATGGCGCCCAGGCAGACTATATGGATACCGTTTCTGCATTGACCCGGCGACTGGTGCGCATGGTGACGCCGGAAAGCGCAGGCGGCGAAGGTGTCCAGCAAGCGCTCATCCGGCAATTGATCCAACTCCAGGAGTTATATGAGGAGGCCGCCGCAAAACGGCGCGTTCTGGGCCAGGAGTTGAACCGTGCCGGTGAGACGCAGGTGTACTGGGGACCCTGGATGTGGCGCGGATACTATTATTTGAAGCGCAGGGCCAAGAAGGAGAAAGAGAAAGCACGGGATAGCATTGACCAACTGGCCGAGGGGCTGAAAGGCGACCGCTTTCGCGCCATCGAATGGATCGGCCTGGCCGCGCGGTGGGCCGAGTTGTTGACGCGCGGCTAGGTGCAGGGACAAAAGAAATGGCTGGCAAGTTTCGCAGTGAATTGTTCACGGAACCGACCGAATACGAAGAGGAGCCTTTGCGTGACCGCAAGTCCCGGATTCCCGACTTGCGTCGAGATGATGAGAAGGCCGAGTTTATTCGCGATGTGATCGCGCTGGCGAACACCGCGCGAATGTTTGGACAACCCGCTTATCTGTTGTATGGACTGAAAGATAACGTAGACGAAGGATATCCAGTCTGCGGACTCGGAGATTTGTTAGCTCCTTATGGAGCATCCAATACTCAGAAAGCCTGGGAGGAGTTAAAACGGTCAGTCGAACAAGCTATCGCAGAATACATCCAGCCTCAAGTGCAGTGGGAACTCGCTCACGGACAGGTTAATGGACAGGATGTCGCCTATTTGCGGATTGATCCTCTGACCCCATCGAGCGTTTTTTGCACTGCAAGGAAAATTCGACACAAATTTAACAGCGGTGTGTCGTGGATTCGCTTTGGCGAGAGCAAGCGAGAGATTTGTCGTCAGGATATTGCGCCCGATGATGATCGGTATCGCTATGCTTATTCATCGGTTCCCCTTGTCTTACCCCGCATCTGGAAACGGTATTTCGAAGGCATCTTGAACGACCGCAAGTCGGCAGAGAATCTGTCTGCGGCCCAGGACATCCGGGGTTATCAAGACCTGTACACCACCGATGGGCGGCTGCTGCAAAAAGTCGTGGAGGAATTTCTGAACGACGAGGGAACTCTGTTGATCATTGAGGGTGCAGCAGGCAGCGGCAAGAGTGCGTTTGTACAGCGACGGGTTGCAGCGTGGGCCGAAGCCCAACTGCAGATCGTGGAAATCAAAATCGAGCGGGAGGAATTCACGCCTCCCGCCGCAGGATGGATTCCTGTCTATCATCGCCTGCGCAATGAGCCGGTGAGGACAAACTACTGTCTGGCCCCCCGCCTGCTGGACGCAGTAAACAAAAAGTCAGGAGGTGGTTTTTGGGAAAGCAAAAAACGGCCAGAACGAGTTGATGAATTGTTTTGCAAACCCGAGCTGCATTGGGTGATTTGCCTGGACGGGCTGGATGAGATTCGCACGCAGCAGGGGCAGAGCATCTTTCTGGAAACCTTACGGGATTTTTTGGAAACCTATCCCCATGTCAAGGTGATTTTGACCACACGACCAGATACCGGTGTGGGTACATTGAAAGGAATTGGAGAACAGGTTACCATTGCACCGTTCAGAGATGAGCAGATTGAACTCTATTTCCAAAACTGGGCGGAAAGCGAAGAATATGAGCAATTTATCGGGGTTTTGCGCTCTAATTCTGAGTTATGGGAGATGTGCAGAACACCCACCTATCTGGAAGCGGCTTGCCACAGGCTGACCGGCAACCCAATGATGCCACTTGAACCAATAGTTGCCCAATCGGAGGAGGTGACAATCCCGCAGATACCTGATGACGACCAGACTGGGGAGCCCCTCACCGAGGTCCCTAAAGCGGACGAGGAAGTGTTGCGCATTAATGAGCCGTTGACTTATCAAGAGCAGCAAGCGGAACTGCCGCCGGAAGAAGATTTCATACGTCCCCTGGGAATAGGCGAAGTGCTCTATGCAATGTATGACTATTTGTGGCGTCGAGAACTCGGCAGACATTCCAGCGTCCGGCAAGGGGATGCAGACCTGTGGTGGGAAAAGACGGGCTTATTGGCCATAAAAATGGATGGCAGTCAGCCAAGCGTTCGTATATCTGATGCGCAGCGGGAATTGAAGGCTAATGGATTGCGCTATGTACTCAGTTTAGGCATACTCAAGCGCGTAAGCAACCTGTTACGTTTCAACACCGAGTTGACCAAAACCTACTTTGCCGCAGCCTGGTTGCGGGATTGCCTGGAGACAGGCGAAATCAGCGAGGCACGCCGCCTGCTCGCCAGGGCAACTGCCGAGTTTATCTGCCAGGTGCGTGACCTTTTGGAGCCATTGACAGCCAAAGATATTCAACCATTATTTGAAGGAGGTAAACTATGAGTCAGTACAGAGATAAGCGCGATGCTCCGGTGATGGCCCGTCCAACGGATGTCGAATTGCGGACGATCGTGACCGACCCCAATGGGGCAGAAACGTTGGTCAAATGGGCCGACAGTCTGGGCAAATACCTCAAAGAGGCCGGCTTGACGACCAGCCAGATCCGTTCCCTGTTCGGCGAGGTGCGGCAGATTCAGGCCGAGTGGAGCATTGAAAATCGCCGTGACCACGCCCGCCGTCGCCTGATCCTGCTCAAGCCCAAAATGGCCTACCGCGCACGCAAGGAGCGCGGCAAGGCAGTGGAGGAGCTGGTATCGGTGCTGCGCCCGGCGCTCGACCTGGTGACACAGGCCAGCGGGGGCAAGCAAGACGAAAACTTTCAACGTTTCGTAGAGTTCTTCGAGGCCATCCTGGCCTATCACAAAGCCTACGGCGGCAACTGAGGAGGTGCACAATGGCAAAGCAGATTCAATTGCAAGGACGTGTGTTCATTACCTTTGACATCGAGGCCGTGACCGGCCTGCACATCGGCGGCTCGGATACCGGGATCGAGATCGGCGGCGTGGACAAGACGGTTATCCGTGACCCGCTGACCAATTACCCCTACATCCCCGGCTCGTCGCTCAAAGGCAAGATGCGCAGCCTGCTGGAAAAGTATCATGGGCTGGAACAGAACCAGCGCATTGGACAGGGCTACATCCACTCCTGTGGAGCGGATGAGAAAGACAAGGACAAGGCCAGGAGCGACTATCTGGGCTGCGATGTCTGCCAGGTGTTCGGCGTGCCCGGCGAGCGCGACTTTGCCACGCCCACCCGCCTGGTGGTGCGCGACACACATCTGAGCGCCGAGAGCGTCAAGAAACTGGAAGAATCGGGGCGCACCGACCTGCCCTATACCGAGGTCAAAACCGAGGTCTCGATTGACCGGGTCACTTCGGCGGCCAACCCGCGCCAGATGGAGCGCGTGCCCGCCGGCACCGTATTCAGCGGCGCCGAACTCGTCTACAGCATCTACGCCGGCGACGGCTGCAGCGCGGCCCAAGACGTGGGACGACTCCAGACAGTCCTGGAAGGACTGCAACTGGTAGAGGACGACTACTTGGGCGGCCTCGGTTCGCGCGGCTCCGGCAAGGTGCGCTTTAAGGGCATCAAAATCTTTGTGCGCACACGAGGCAACTATCTAGAAGATGCGCGGTCGGATGTCAAGCCCTTATACGAGTTTGCTACGCTCGGTGAACTGCTCACGCATCGCGCCGAGGTGTTCGCAAAGATCAAGCAGACCCTCAACGTATAGCCGGGCCGAAAGGAGGCTGTTATGCCTGCGTTAACTGTATACCGGCTCACCTTCCCCGGTGGGCTGCACGTGGGTGAGCGTGGCGTCAACCTTGAGGAGAGCCGCGTCAGCGTCCCCTCCGACACGCTCTTTGCGGCCCTTGTGGATGCCTGTCGGCGTGATAACAGCGATCCGGTGGCGTTCGTCAAGCCGTTTCTGCGCGGTGACACAACCGGTAAGCCGCCGTTTCTGTTGACTTCGGCTTTTCCATTTGCCGGCGAGGTGCGCTTTTTTCCGATGCCCACACCGTTGCAACGCTTCTTTGACCCTCGGACACTCAAGAATCGTCGCAAGGATATTCAGAAAATCCGCTATGTCTCTGAATCGCTCTGGCGACGGATGCTGGATGGTGAGAAGCTGGACGGGTGGCTGTTTCCAGAAGATAAACACGCCGAACCAAAGACCGGCGTCGCGCTTCAAGGCGAAACGCTATGGTTGACGCTTCAAGAATGTCAGGCGTTACCATCGCAATTTCGGGATGATCCGAAAACCGGCCAGCCGGTTCCGCCCCGCGCGCTGCACGAGCATCAAGTCTATGCCGATGTGCGCGTGCCTCGCGTCACCGTAAATCGTATCAATTCCGCGTCTACCATCTTCCACGCCGGGCGGGTGACCTTCGCTCCGGGCTGCGGTTTATGGTTCGGCGTCGAATGGCGTGCACCGGAAGCCAGGGCCGGCAACACGACCTTCGAGCAGGTCTTTCACAAGATGCTGGCCCTCCTGGGCGACGATGGCCTGGGTGGGGAGCGCACGACAGGCTATGGTGCATTTCGCTATGAGAGGGGCGATACCCTGAGCCTGCCCGATGCCCGTCCCGGCGGCCTTGCCCTGCTCATGAGCCGTTACCATCCCCGCAACGAGGAATTGCCCGCCGTCCTGAACGGCGAGGGAACGGCCTATACCCTGGATTCCATTGCCGGCTGGCTGCGCTCGTGGGATGGTGCGGCGCAGCGTCGCAAGCGGCTGTGGCTGGTGAGCGAGGGGAGTGTCATCCGCACTGTGGGAGATGGCCCCTGGGGCGACGTGACCGACGTGCGCCCCGACTATGATGCTACGGTCGGCGAGTTGCCGCATCCTGTCTGTCGGTATGGGCTGGCTCTGGCCGTGGGGCTGAAGGAGGCATAAAATGGCCGATTATCGCTTGTATCAGGTGAAAGTCTCTGTCCTTACACCGTTACACATCGGCAGCGGCGACGTGCTGTTGCGCGATTACGACTTCAAGACCGCCGGCCAACGAACCTGGGTCTTGAATCAGGACGCCATCTTGGCCGACGCCTACGACCGCGCCGGAGGTGATATGTCGGACTGGAACCGCCTGGCGCTCCTGCCGGGCCAACCGGTGTGTGACGACGAACTGTACGAGGGTTCCCCATTCGTGCGCTACGCGCTAGCGGGCGTGACGAGCATAGATCAAGTGCGTGAGCAGCTCAAGGATGTTTACGACCGGCCCTATCTGCCCGGCTCCAGTCTCAAAGGCGCACTGCGCACGGCGCTGGGCTGGAAACGCTGGCAGATGTTGGGGCTGAAACCGGATGTGCGTAACCTGAACCGCCGCCGCGAGTTTGCCGCGCAGTGGTATGAGCAAGAATTATTCAGTGAACACAGCGGCAAGTCGCCCAACAAAGATACCTTCCGCGCGCTTCAGGTGGCCGACAGCGCGCCGGTAGCCGCCGAGCGGCTGATGCTGGTCAATGCTCGCGTGCTCAACCGGGGTGGGACGCTCGGCTCGCCTATCGAGCTTGAAGCCATCCGTCCTGATACGGTCTTTGAGACGGAAATCAAAATAGACCTGGCCCTTTTTTCAGCCTGGGCAAAAAGACACCACCTGGAATTGAGAGGCAGCGACCTGCTGCTCAACCTTCCGGACATATTGCGCGAGTATGCCACCCGACGTCTGGAACGTCAGGCGGCGTGGTTTAGTCAGGTCTCCGGGGCGGAAAAGACGGCGCAATACTGCCGTGACCTGCTCAAGACAACCTTGCCGCCCAATGCATCCTTTCTGCAGATCGGTTGGGGCGGCGGCTGGGAGAGCAAAACATTTGCCGACCCCCTGCAAACCGACCGGAACTTTATGGAGAGCATCTTGCGTTCTCCGAGAGAGGGTGGATATGGACTGGCACGCGGCACACGCAGACCCGGCGATCCATTTCCGAAAAGCCGTCGCGTGCTGGTGCAGGTGCAGCGTGCTCCAGACGGACGGACGCACGAAACGCCGCTCTATCCGCTGGGCTGGGTGCTGGTGGAGATGAAAGAGGAAAAATGAAAGCAATTTCCTTCCTGGGCATCACGGACTATAAAGAGACAACCTATGTGTGGGAGGGGCACGAGTTCAGGACGCGCTTCTTTGGCGAGACGCTGCCTCACTTTTTCCCGGAACTGGACCGCGTGCTCGTCTTTGTCACACCGACCGTGCAGCAGC
Source organism: Anaerolineae bacterium (assembly GCA_035373625.1). GTDB lineage: Bacteria > Chloroflexota > Anaerolineae > B4-G1 > SLSP01 > DSWT01. The sequence continues at coordinate 39,624 of DAOSNS010000038.1, forward strand.
ATTCGAACCTGGCTGAACTGCAACATCGCCTGGGCGGCCTATTGCACCCTGTCCCTATTCCCGAAGGCCACTCGGAAGGCGAGTTGTGGGAGATTTTTGATGCGCTGACCGGATCAGTGTCCGAACAGGAGATGGTTATCTTTGACATCACTAACTCTTTTCGTTCCATTCCCTTGCTTGTCTTTCTGGCCGCAGCCTACCTGCGCACAGCGCGTCGTGTCAAAGTTCACCGCGTCATCTACGGCGCGTGGGAGGCGCGTGATAAGGAGGTTGACCACTCACCTGTCTTCGATCTGACGCCATTCGTGACACTGCTCGACTGGCTCACCGCTACCAATCAATTCATCTACACCGGTGATGCGCGGTATCTGGCCCACCTATTGACCGCTGAAGGGCAAAAGCGCGGCTCGAACGCGCTGAAGGAAGCCGGGGAACACTTACAGGACCTTTCTTTGGGGATGATGCTTTGCCGACCCCTGGAGGTGATGGAACAGGCAGGTAAGACCGGGAAGGCATTGGCGAAAGCAGAGACGGATCTGGCCCAGTGGGCCCACCCTTTCGGATTATTAACCCAGCGTATTCAGGAGGAATATGCTGCCCGTGCCCTACGCTCTCCCACTGCCGCCGAGAATGTAGAGCAAAATCTGAGGCATCAGTTCGCCCTTATTCGCTGGTATCTGGATAACAACCAGGTGATTCAGGCTATGACCCTGGCGCGTGAGTGGGGAGTCACTGTGGTGGGATGGAAATTGGGTCGGGGGTTCTTGTTGGACCTGAAAGAGCGGGCAAAGGTAGAACAGGCATTGAGCGGCCTGATACGGATAGGGCGTGTGCAGGAGGATGGGAACTGCTTCGACGTGAACGACTTAAACGATGAAGGGCGTGTGCTGTGGGAGTGGCCGGAGCGTGAGGTATTGTGCGATCTGTGGAATCATCTGACCGCTGTACGTAATGAACTGGATCACGCAGGTATGAATCCCGGTCCGATGAAGGCTGCCAAACTGGTTCGCAAGGCCAGGGAGGAAGTCTGGCCCCGACTGGAGGAGTTGGCCCGAACCTGGGGGTTGGGAACCTAACCCCCCGCCCCCCTTCCCTGGGAGGGAAGGGGGAGCACTCCCCTCTCCCCGTGGGGGAGGGGTTGGGGGAGAGGGCTAATCCAAAGGAGTCGTAATGCCTGTTTCAAACATCGTCAGAGGACAAAAAATCAAGTCGAGCACCTGGCAGCGGGCCAAGGAAATGCGACGCGCGATGACACCCGCCGAAGAAAGGCTATGGGCTGCCCTGCGACGCAATCAACTGGACGGCCTGCACTTTCGCCGCCAACAGGTCATCAGCGGCTTTATCGTGGATTTTTACTGCCACGCGGCGGGCCTTGTTGTTGAGGTGGATGGTCCGATCCACAATGAGCAGGCCGAGCGAGACGCCGAGCGCGACCGTATCCTGACCAGCCGGGGGCTGCGGGTGCTGCGTTTCAAGAACGAACAGGTGATGCAAGAGTTGGAGGAAGTGCTCAGGATGATATCTGCAGCTTGTGACCTAACCCCCCGCCCCCCTTCTGACCTAACCCCCCGCCCCCCTTCTGACCTAACCCCCCGCCCCCCTTCCCTGGGAGGGAAGGGGGAGGCCTCCCCTCTCCCTGTGGGGGAGGGGTCGGGGGAGGGGGTGATCCTCCTCAACTTCTCCCACCCCCTCACCGCTGCGCAATTGGCGCAGCTCGAAACGCTCATCGGTCAGCCGGTGACCGACGTGCGTGACATTCCCACCCAGCTCGATCTCGACGTGCCCTTCGCAGAGCACGCGACCCGGCTCGCCGACGCCGCCAATCTCACGCCCGCGCAGTGGCAAACGGAGCCGCTGTTGGTCATCCTGCCCTCTCTCAACTTTGCCGCCGCAGCGCTGCTCGCCGAACTGCACGGCCGGATGGGCTACTTCCCGCCCGTCGTGCGGCTCAAGCCGGTGACGGGCGCGCTCCCGCCACGCTATGAGGTTGCCGAAGTGATCAATCTTCAGGCCGTGCGCGATGCCGCACGCCACAAGAGGTGAACCGCCGATGAACTCGTCACGTCTCACGCCTCACGCCTCGCCGACCGACCTCCTCGCCGCCGTCGTCACCCTCGCCCCCGCGGCGCCGACCGAGGCCCCCGCCTCACTCGCCCGTGCCGCGCACGCCTGGCTCTTGCAGCGCATCGGCGAGAGCGACCCTGCGCTGGCCGCCCGGCTGCACGATGATGAAGGCCCCCGTCCCTTCACCGTCTCCAACCTGTGGGGGGCGGGCCCGGCGCGCGAGGGCCGCGTCACGCTTGACCCTGAGCACCCGTGCTGGCTGCGTTTTACCGGCCTCACCGCCGAGACAAGCGCCGCCATCGAACGGGCGCTGCCCGCCCCCGGCGAGATCCTCTCCCTCGCGGAGGCCGACCTGCGCGTGACCGGCGTCGCCACGGATACGGCCGATCACCCCTGGGCCGGACGCGCGGCCTACACCGACCTGATGCAGCGTTACACGCTGACCCCCGGCCCTCACCCGCGCGGCGTGACGCTCCGCTTCGCCTCGCCCACCGCCTTCCGCTCGCACGGGCGCGACCTGCCCTTGCCGCTGCCGGGGCTTGTCTTCGACGGGCTGTTGCGCAAGTGGAACGCCTTCTCGCCGCTGGCACTGCCGGAGGAGGCCAAGCGCTACGCCGAGGAGTGCGTCGCCCTGGGCCGCTTCCGCCTGCGCAGCCACTGGGTCTCGTTTGAGGAGGGTAACAAGGGCGCCCAGGTCGGCTTCACCGGCGAGGTGCGCTTCCGCTTCCTGGTGGGCGACGGCTATTGGACGCGGGTGATGACGCTCCTGGCCGGCTATGCCTTCTGGGCCGGCGTGGGGTATCGCACGACAGCAGGAATGGGACAAACCCAGGCGGTTGTGAGTCCATAGTCGTTAGTCCATAGTCGTTAGTCCGTAGTCGTTAGTCCATAGTCGTTAGTCCGTAGTCGCCAGTCCGTAGTCGTTAGTCCGTAGTCGTCAGTCCGTAGCCAGCAGCCCCGACTATCCGACTATCCAACTATCCAACTACCCGACTATCCGACTGAGGACTGGCGACCGAAGACCAGCGACTGAAACGCACGTTAACAACTGCACATCTCTCAAACGAGGGGTAGAAAGGGATGGTGGTCGGCGGGCGAGTGAGTGCCAGGGGTGGTGGGTGGCGCGGATATTTTTGCGAGCATCGGGCCGTTTTTGGGCATTGTGGCGATGCTCGCAGAGCCGTATCCGGGCCGGAAAGGGAGCAGAATGGAGGCAAAATGGTGCGAAAAAGGCTGTTTTGGCGCGATTTGTGCCTCGAACGGGGCAGATTATGGGGCAGGATGAGGCGGCGAGTGCAGTAGAAAAGTCCCCAGAGCCCGTAAGGAGGGTTGGAGGAGTCCTGACTGATTAC
>DAOSNS010000039.1:0-21092 GCA_035373625.1 Anaerolineae bacterium
CTACCGGTATGGCTTTTACATCATGCCTTCTTCGACGCTACACATCACCTCCTTCCTTCCTTAAAGAAAATCGTTGAATGCTGTTATGTTAATACATTCTAACATGACGAAATAGAAAGCGAAAAAATGACCTTTACTTTTTTAGGAAAGGGGGAGGCCCATATTGCTGCCTCCCCCCGGCCTGACGTTGTGACTATGGGGTAATCTGGAGTTTTGATTCTACCTAACCCGCGAAGTTGCGCATCACCAATGGCAGGAAGATGTAGCGGTAGAAGACGGTAGTGGCGCTACCGCAAACTTCTGGGGGAAGAATGGCTGTGCCATCCAACCTGCCGAAACAAGCGGTGTTGACAATCTGTCCCGTGGCGACCACCCCTTGCAGTGTCTGATAGTCGGGCAGTTTGACGGTGAAAGCCAGCTCCACCGGTGTTCCGGAGGCGATCGTGCCTGTCCAGGTAATGACATCGCCGGTTCTGCCGGCACCGGCGGGCTCTTGTAGCCATCTGTCAAAGGACAAATATACAGGCAGCACGTCGGTTAAAACGCCGCTAACACTTGTCTCATTTGTTGTCAGTACGATGGTATAGGTGAGCACGCAGTTGGCACAGTCGGGTTTGATGATTTTGGGATCCACGGTCTTAGTAACCGTCACGGCGTTGGGGGCAGCGGGCGCCGCGCTGACCATCACTACGGCCAGAGCGCACAGCGCTATGAGAATAGCAACAACAGCCAATGTTTTCTGTGAGGTTCTCATGGTTTACACTCTCCTTCGTTTGTAACTACTGATAGGGAATAAACTACTGCTAATAAATGTTGCCCTTTCCTCCTTTGAGATTTCCCATATCCCGCTTATTTTACACCTCCTTTCCTCATTGGACAATAATGTGTTGCCTACCCGCCAACAAGCTAAATTGTACACATTGTCTTACTTTGTGGATATAAACAACCGCATCCCCCTACACACATACATATACTACCCCAAAATGTTAAATTTGGCAAGTCCAATTTAGTCACATGGTTTGTTTCTTGGGACAGGTTTACAAGATAAACATAACGATTAAGGAAGCTGCCACCCCTTCTTTTCTCAATGAAGAGCCATGGCGAAAAGGGGGGCGCACCTGGTTAAAGTGCGCCCCCTGGTTTGGAGAAGCGTTATCTTATGCGGTCTTGACGTTGATCTTCTGACGGCACTGCCCTTCGGTCGCCTTCGGAAGGACGATGTTCAAGACGCCATTCTTGAATGTGGCTTCCACGGCTTCGGTCTTAACCTCGCAGGGAATCGGGATGACGCGCTTGAACGAGCCGTAGGAGCGTTCCATACGATAGTAATTCTTGCCTTTGTCCTCTTTCTCTTGCCGTTTCTCTCCGCTGATGGTCAGCGTATCGCGCGACAGGCTCACGTCAATGTCCTTTTCATCCATCCCGGGCAGCTCTACCGAGACTTTAAGCTCCTTTTCACCATCCACGATATCTACCTGCGGGCTGAAATCGCTCCACCGGGTTCCCCAGAAGTCGAAGGGCGCCAGCCCAAAACCGCTGAAGAATTCGTCGAACATCCGCTCCATATCGCGCTCGAAAAGCGCCAGCGGGTGTTCCTCCTCCCGGTTGACGGGTACTTTATGTTCCTTACGCCGCCACGGCATCAGATTGGTGATTGCCATAGTCCACCTCCTTCAATGTTTCGATAGTCGGTAGTCTTTAGTCGGATAGTCGGGTAGTCGGATAGTCGGATAGTCAGATAGTCCAATAGTCAGATAGTCAGATAGTCAGATAGTCGGATAGTCGGATTTACATCCATTCGGATTGATGGGTAGGATTCACAGGTTTTTATCCTGTGAATCCTGTCGAAAGGTTGTTAGCCTGCCACTACGGCAATCTTGCGGGTTGAGGGTTCGGCCTTCGGCAGGTACAGGCGCAAGACGCCATCCTTAACTGTCGCTTCAATCTTGTCGCGGTTGATCTTGTCGGACAACGTGAAGCTGCGTTGATAGTCACCCACGCGATACTCGCCATAGGCCAGCCCATACCCTTCAGGATAGGATGTGTTGACGTAACCGTTGATGGTCAGGACATCATTCTCCAACGTGATGTCCAATGTCGTTTCATCCACGCCGGGCATGTCCGCCAACAGGACGATGGCCTCATTGGTCTCGTAGATGTCGGCGCGCGGGACGAAGGCCAGCCGTGAGCGGGTGCGTTCGGCGCCGGTCTTTGCGACTTCTTGCTTTTGTGTTTCCTGGATGTTGAGTTCCTTTTCCTCAGCCATAGCTCACCTCCTAAATAATCTCTAGTCGCATATCAAGGTGTTATGCAGCTTTGACGGCGATCTTGCGGGGCTTGTCGGCCTCGGCGCGCGGCAGGTTGATGCGCAACACGCCCTTCTCGTACACCGCCTGGACGTTGTTGGCGTCAACATTGAACGGCAGTTGGAAGGAGCGGGTGAATTTGCCGTATCCACGTTCGCGGCGATGATAGACTTCGCCTTCCTTGAGCTCGAGGGGCTTGCGCTCACCGCTCAGTGTGAGTGTGTTCTCGATGACGGAGATGTCCAGCTCCTCAGGATCAATACCGGGCAGTTCGGCGGTGACGACGGCACCCTCTTCGTTAGTCCAGACGTTCATGGCCGGATAACCGGGCGCCACCCGCAGCTCAGGAAACATTGGGAAGCTGCTGAACAGCCGGTTCATTTCGCGCCGCAGACGCTCCATTTCATTCCACGGATCTACAGTTCCCCAGAATGTTCTGCCAAACATAGTCATACCTCCTTACGCAAGATATGTAGTGTTATTTTATTTGGGCTGATCGAGTTTCTTTTTACTCGATACGCCTATACTATAGCAAACGTGCATTAGAAATATGTAAGCAGAAGATAAAAAAGGTATTAGAGAATGTTTAGAAAATCATTAGCGATGGCCTTATCGGCATTTTTGGCGCTGGACTGGCTGATGCTGACACTGTTGCCGCGTCTGGGCCTTTCGTATGGGCCGGTTGGGCCGCCACTGGTGGCGCTTACCGTTGTCCGCTGGTTGATGATGGCGCTGTTGTTGCCGTTCTTCTGGTATTGGAGACGTGCCCCATCCTCGAACGCTGCTAGAATAACGCTGGCAGTGATGTGGGGGTTGAATGTGCTTCTCTCGGCATGCGCCTTTGAAGCTCTGTACATCGAACCGTTTCGCTTGACGGTGACAGAAGTCCCTGTGGAGGGACCGGCCTTTTTCCCCGACAGGCCGTTGCGCATCGTGCAACTTTCCGATCTGCACGTGGAGCGAACGACCCGGCGTGAACGTGAGACGCTGGCACGGATTGCCGCTTTGAATCCCGACCTTATCGTGCTCACCGGGGATTATCTGAACACCTCATATTTCAACGATCCTGTGACGCGCGCTGATGCGCGAAGTTTTCTGGCGCAGTTGGCTGCGCCCTATGGCGTCTATGCCGTGACGGATAGCCGGCTGGATCCGCCGGATGCTATGCGTGCGATCTTCGGAGGACTGCCGATCACGGTGCTCTATAACGAGACGATTTGTCTGCCTTTCGCCGATACGCCTGTGTGCCTCATCGGTATACAATCGCGCCGCGGCACCCTTGAACATGACCGTACTGTCCTTGAAACGCTGGTGCGCCGGGTTCCGGCTGGAGCGTACAAGCTGCTTTTGTATCATACCCCTGACCTTGCCGAGGCGGCAGCCGTGAACGACATTGACCTTTACCTGGCCGGGCACACGCATGGCGGACAGATCCGCTTGCCCTTTTACGGTGCGGTCATCACCTTTTCGGCTTACGGCAAGAAGTACGAGATGGGGCGCTATACGCTTGGCGAGACGACGCTATATGTGAGCCGGGGGCTGGGAATGGAGGGCAGCATTGCACCGCGGGCCCGTTTCCTCTGTCCACCGGAGATCGTGGTGCTGGACATCAGTGGGGAATAGTTTATTTTTGAGGGGCGCAGAGCGCCCCTCAAAAATAGACGTGAAACATTTTATTCGCCGATGGTTAGCAGTCGCCCTGCGCTGCGTCCGAAAACTTCGGGGAAATAGAATTCTCTGGCAACGGTGGGCAGCACGTGATAGTCGCCGGGCAGTGTGGCGCGGAAGGTGTAGCTGTACTCGTAGGTGCCCGCCGACAGGTAGTCGGCGAAGAGGACGACTTTCTCATCGCGCAGTTCGCTGCGGCTGTACCAGCGCCACCACCACCACCAGCGCGAGCCTTCGCGCCGCAAGGACGGAGGCGTCGCCAGCAGACTGGTGGTGGCCAGGCCGGTGTCAATGGCCTCGCCGCCCGCCGGCAGTGGGTCTTCCACCACCACGTAGTAGCGGTCGTGCGGCACGATGATTGTCAAATCTACACGCACGACGTCACCGAGTTTGATTTCGCGGACGTCAGGACACTCGAAAGCCGATTTGCCATTTGCCATTTGCTCATTTGCACATTCCGCCGCTGTGTACCTGCGCTGGACGATGAAGCCTCGATCCGCAGGTTCAACGTTCTCCACCGGCTGGTAGACTTCGAGGTGCGCCGTGTAATAGAGCCGTCCGTTGCCGTCGCTGCGGGCCACGGTGAGCGCGTTGGTCATCCCGGCGACGAGGTCGGCGATGGGGATGACGGTGCGGCTGCTCTCGCGGATTGTCTCGCGGGTGGCGACGCCGCGCGCCTGTTCGCGGTCGTTGAGGAAGAAGGCGTATTCGTAATCGGCGTCGAGTTCACCGGTCTGTACCATCCAGTCGGTAAGCCCGATGAGTGCCCAGGCGGTCTCCTGTGTGGTCTCCCAGATGCCGGCCTTGCGCGCGACCATCAGCCAGCGCACGACGTTGGGGAGCAGCGCGTTTTGCGGATCGAGCTTCACCAGCGTATCGAGCACGATGGCGGTGGAGCGGGTGTCGGTGTTCATCGCCCACCAGTCGTAGTTGGCCTCCTCCCAGTGCGCGCCGGTGGCGCTGAGGATGGCGGCGTTGTTCAGGTCGGAGAGGAGCGTGGCCAGGCGGCTGTCCGCGCGGTTGCGGAGCCAGAGCGCCTGCGCCAGATACGCGCGGGCGTAATAGCTCAGTTTCTCGCGGTTCTCATAGAGGTCATCGAGTGTGTTTTGGGGCGCGGCGTTGCCTTCGGCGAGGACGTAGAGGAGCCATGCCTGCTGGTTCGCGTTGCGATAGTTGCGATAGTCGCTCACGGCCTTGATCTGCGCTTGCAGGTAACCGATGCCGCTGTTGAGCACATCCTGTTTGACGCTGATGCCGCTCTGCTGCGCTTTAAGCAGTGCGAAGACGACGTAGGCGCTCACGTGCGGATTGCTGATGCGCTCTTCGGCTTTGTACCACCAGCCCCAGCCACCATCGGGATTTTGTTGCAGATAGAGTTTGTTCAAGCCTTCGTCCACCAGACCGGGCAGGCGTTCGGCCAGTTCCGGGTTCTCGATCCCCAATGTTTTCAGCGCGTGGTAAGTGAGGACGTTGGGGAGGAAGCGGCTGACGGTCTGCTCGGTGCACTCGTACTCGAAGTGTTCGAGGTAGCGCAGGCCGTCCTGCATCCCGGCGGCGAGACTTGGATCGAGCTGCACGGTCAGCGTGCCGCGCCGCTCGTCGAATTCTGGCGGCAGCGCGATGGCTTCGGTGCGCGAGCCACCTTCGGTGAGTTGCCCCGCCGTCCCCACGATGTCGGGCGTGGTGTAGCGGAAGACCAGCAGCGAGCCGTCCGGCCCGGTGCTGAGGCGCGGTTTGCTCGCGTCGGCGTATTCCCCGGAAACGGCGCTGAAGATGAGCTGCGCGTTGACCACATCTTGCACCGTCACCCACCACGTCACCTTGCGCTCGCTGCGTGCGGGGACGACGACGGTCTGGCGTGGCGGCGTCTCGGTGTGGACGCCCACGCCCTCGGCGCTCAGGGTGACTTCGACGGTGAGATCCTGCCCGGTGTTGTTGCTGACGTTCGCCGCAAGCTGTGCCCGATCATCCACGACGAAGAAGCGCGGCGCGACGGGACGCACCAGCAACGGCTTTGTGGCGACGAGGTCGGCGCTGCCTTCGCCCACGCGCGTATCGGCGGTGAGACCGACGGCGCGCAGTGTCCAGGTGGTGAGGTTATCGGGCAGTTTGAGTGTGACGACGGCACGGCCATCGCGGTCGGTCGTGAGGCGCGGATTCCAGTAGGCGGTATCGGCGAATTCCTCACGGATCTCCACGCCTGCCGGCGGCGCGACGTTTTCGGCGTACTTTGCCGCTTCCATTTTTTCAAATGCAGGCTCGGGTGTCGCCATCGCCCTGGGCATGGCGGCGGGCATTTCGGCTTGTAGATCAAGCGCATATCCTTCGGCCGTAACAGGACTTCTTGCCAGGTCCAGATTCTCCGCAAGCTCTTCGAGATAGCGGTTCACGGAGAGGCTGAGCATGCTGCCGGTGTTGACCTGGAGCGCGCGGCGTCCATAGAAGCCCTGGACGATGTCACTGCTGCGCGGTTTGAGGCTGAGCACAGCCTTATCCACCACATCCAGCGAGAATTCCACACCCGCGGCCGGTTCGCCGTTGGGCAGCGTCGCGCGGAGGGTGTAATTCACCGCTTCACCCGGCTGCGCCAGTTCGACATCGGTTTCAAGTTGCAGGTTTAAGGTTACAGGTTGTGGGTCTACATCCAGCGGAAGCAGGCCCATTTTGAAGTCCGCCGGTTTGCCGTCTTGCCGCTTGTGGATCAGCACGACGGAGACGTAGATGTTGGGGATGTCGCCCTGGGTGATGGGCAGGCGGTAGATCGTGCTGTTACTCGTCAGTTGGATGACCTCGTGGCGGCGCACCCCGGCGCGCTCCACGGTGACCAGTGCCATATGCGGCCCCTCGAACGGCGAAGGGATGAGGATTTCGGCGGTCTCGCCGACTTTATAGGTGTTCTTGTCGCTGATGAGCATGACGCGGTCGTTGTTCTCCCGCCGCCAGGAGACGAAGTCCTTGCCGGAAACCCAGATGAAGATGGACGTGCGGATCGCTTCAGTCTCCGGGGTGGGGGAGGCAGGCGTGGCGACGATGTGGTAGGAGCCACCCTCCGCCGGGGTGAAGGTCGCCACGGCCTCGCCGAGGTTGTTGGTGGTGACGGTGGTTTCGTCCACCAACGTCTCTTTGGTTTCCCATTTCCAGGTTCCGCCGCCGAATTCGTTCTCGATGAAGGTGTTGATCCACTCGTGGCGGTAGAATTCAACCTTGATGGCCTTGTCGGGCAAACGTGTGCCTTCCCAATCCACGGTCACGAGGTCTATGGTGCTCGGCTTACCGGCCTCGCCGACGTATTCCCGCGAACTCAGGCCGATGTAGTATGGGCCGGGGTGGACGACGATGTCTGTGCGCCCGGAGATGGCTTGATTGTCGGGGCCGGTAGCGGTGGCTTCGAGCGTGATGCGTGAAGCTGGAAGCTGGTTGCTGGAAGCTGGTTTCTTGTGCCATTCACGGAGTGCTGCTTCTAATTCGGCCCCGTCCAGGGTGATTTTGAGTTCGCCGTTGGCATCCGTAGTGCCTGTGCCGCTGAGAATGGCTTCGCGGGCAGGCGGTTCGCGCCACCACCACCAGCAATCGAAGCAGGTGTAGGGATCGTCCGTGTCGCTGAAGCTGTAGCGCCCACCCCACGGTGGCTGGAAGCGATAGTCTTCGGCCAGTACATTCCAGGTGACGTTCGTATTTGCCAGCGGGCTGCCGAAGTAGTAACGCGCCGTGATCGTTGCGGCCACGTCATCGCCGCGTTGCACCTCGGCCCTGGTGGTCTCCACGACAATCTCGAACTCCGGCGCGCGATAAGCCGCTACCCGGAAGCCGGCATAACCGCCGTAGTCACCAAAGGAGACGTAAATCTGGTAATCACCCAGACTGGCGCCCTCTGCCAGCGCAAGCGTTCCATCGAACGTGCCCAATTCGCTCAGGGTAAGCTTTTGGTTGTAGATTTCCTCGTAAGCGGCGTCGCGGATGGAGACATTGACCGTGCGCACGCCGGGCAGATTGAAAGCGGCGTCATTTTCGGCGCGCACCACACCTTTGAAGGCCACCGTTTGTCCGGGACGGTAGATGGGACGATCGGTGTAGACGTAGGTACGGTAGGCCTGCGTGTATTCACCTTCGCCTATGCCGAAATCCCCCGGGGTGATGCCGCGCCCCCAGCCCTCAGCAATGGCGGCGAAGGGATATTCGCTGTAAGCGATGAGGGTATTGCGCGCAGCAGGGATGTTGGCGCGGGCGATGCCGTCCTTGTCCGTGGTGACGGTGTCCAGGTTGCCGCCATCGTATTGGAACAGCTTCAGCGTGAGGTCGGGGATCGGCAGGCCGCTGCCCAGATCGGTGGCCCAGATGAACGCCTCTTCCGGGCCGGTTTTCAACGTCAGATTGAGATGTGACACAACCAGGATGTGGCGTCGGTTGTAGTAGTAGGCATACTCTTCGGAGACATCCGGTGAATCCGTATCCAGGAGGTAAAAGCCCGGCTCCAGGGTTCCTCCCGGCGTGGCGGTGAGATCTACGACGGTGTAACTTTGCTTGTTCAACGGACTTTCGAGCTTCTGCTGCCACTCGCGGAGCAGTTGCGCGCCTGCGGGCGCGGGGCTTTGCTCCAGCCATTGCCAGTAAGACTTCTGGAGGAGCGAGGTCGGCAGCTTGTAAAGGCGCAGGTTGACACGGCTGACGTTGATGTGGTCGAGTATAATCTGCGCCGGCAGGGCGGCGTCATACGTGCCGATCAGATCGGGCACGTGCAGCCGGTATATCGGCTCCAACGGCCCGGTGCGGAACTTGACCGTGCGTCCGCGTGGGATGGTGTTGCCGTAGGGATCGGCAATGCCGTCTTTGATGACCACGGTGTAGTCGGTGGAGGGTTGTGCGCCGAATTGCAGGACGAAGGTGTTGTTGTAGCTTGAGAAGTAAGTGTAGACCTGCGTGGGTGAAAACGGCGGCGTCATCGTCAGGTTAGGCATCACCGTGGCGGGATCAATCGGCGTGTTGAACTTGATCTCAAAGGTGGTGTGGGGTGGGGCATTGCGTTCCAGGTGTGCGGGATTGGTGGAAACGATTTCGGGCAAGGGGACGGTGGTGAAGCTCCAGGTGTAGCTTTCCTTCATTCCACTGCCACCTGCCGGTGAAGTGATGCCCGCATCGAGTTTAACGGTGTAGGTGGTGTTGAACTCCAGCGCACGGGTCGGAGTGAAGATGGCGGTGCTGCCGTTGACCGTGAGTGTGCCGTTCACCTCATTGCTTCCCAACAGGTTGCGTCCGCCGGTCAAGTGGAAGGCGCGCCTGACGGCATCCCCGGCAACCGGTTGATTGAACTGTACGGTGATGGCGGTTTCGATGTCCACCAGGGTTGCTCCATCGCGTGGCTGCACCCACACGATTTTCGGCGGGATGGTGGTGAAATGCCACACATAATCTTCGGCCAACAGCGCGCCCGCGACATCCTGCAAGCCGGCGCTCACGGTTGCACGGTATGTGACGCCGCCCGCGAGCGGTTCGGCGGGTTTGAAGATGTAGATGGACGTGTTGATCCATTCGCCGTGCCCGTTGATGGGTGGCTCGAAGGTCAAGGGATTGGGCAGGTTCTCCATCTGCGCCAACGTGGTCAAGGGGACGACGGGACGGTTGAACATCACGGTGATAGTCGAGTCGGTTTCCACGTCGGTAGTGTCCGGATCGGGGATGACCTGGGCGACTTCGAGATAGCCGGTTGTGGCAAAGCGGAAAATATACGGCTCGCGCAGCATCTCGCCGGTGGCGGCGCTGGCGTTCTGCGTGAGGATCACGTCAAAGACGGTATCGCGCGGTAGCGCGGTGGCGGGTTTGAAGCGCAGCGTGCGCGCGTCAACCCAGGAAAGCTCGCCTTTGACGGCGGCTTTCTCGCCGGCTTTTTGCAGTGTGAACGCCCGCGCTACGGCAGATTGATCCATCGGCTTGTCGAACATGATTTCAATCACGCCATCGGGTTTCAGACTTTCGCCGCGCTTGGGGCTGCGCTGGATGACGATCGGCGAGAGCATATCGGCGGGGACGGGCGTGTAGGGGACGGCGGGCTTCGGCGGCAGCGGGGTGGCGGTAGGACGCGGCGTGGCCGTCGCCACCGGTTGTGGTGTCGGTGATGGCTTGGTACCACACGCGAACAGGCTTAACAAAATTGTGATCAATAAGGGAATCAGCATCCAACTCTTATGTTTCATTCTGCTCCTCCTGTTATTAGTCGTTAGTCGTCAGTTGTTAGTCGTCAGTTGTTAGTCGTCAGTCGTCAGTCGTTAGTCGTCAGTCGTTAGTCGTTAGTCGTTAGTCGTCAGTCGTCAGTCGTTAGTCGTTGGTCGTCAGTCGTTGGTCGTCAGTCGTTGGTCGGCAGTCGTTGGTCGTTAGTCGTCAGTCGTTAGTCGTCAGTCGTTAGTCGTTAGTCGTCAGTTATCAGTTTGTGGGCTTTAGTTTGCGCTTTTGTGCTGACAGCTATCATGATGACGTGTGGGTGAGGGAAAAGGTTCCATAGCAAGTGGAAGGCTATGGGCAGTTCGATGTCTGAGAACAGGCCGCGCAGCGGGATGCTCTGCAGAAGTTGACTGTCACGGAGAATTTAGCACTGTTCTTTGCGTTGCGCGCGTTAATTTCATCGCTTGCCCTGGAAAGCGATGCACTATTTCTTGAAGAGAGGCGTGGGCATTAGTGGGCTATTATGCACGACCGACAGCGACGACTAGCACAGTGGCGACAGCATAAACAGGACTTACGCAAACTGGCGGAATTTTACCGCAGAGCACGCCGAGAGCGCGGAGATTTTCTCATTTCTCGGCGTTCTCAGCGGCCTCGGCGGTGAAAAATGGATACGTCTGCGTAAGTCCTGATAAAGCCACAGCTCGCGGCTTTTGTACCAACTCCACCGCCAGCCATATCGCCAGGGTATGACATCTGGTCTACTGTCCGCTGTTCACCTGCTCCACGATTTGCCCATCACGGAGTTGTAAGATCGTGTCCACGTACTCATCCACCAGGCTATCATGCGAGGCCATGAGCACGGTCACTTTCTCCTCGTTCACGATGCGCGCGAAAAGCCCCAGAATCTCGCGCGACGTCTCGCTGTCCAATTCACCGGTCGGCTCGTCGGCCAGGATTAGCTCTGGGCTGTTCGCCAGGGCGCGGGCGATGGCGACGCGCTGCTGCTGCCCGCCGGACAACTCATAAGGGCGGTGATCGCTCCACTTGGTCAGACCCACGAGATCCAGGCAGTAGACCGTGCGGTCGTGACGCTCGCGGCCACCGATGCCTTTGATGCGCAACATCAGTTCGACGTTTTCATAGGCCGAAAGGGTGGGCAGCAAGCCGAAGGATTGGAAGACAAAGCCGAGGTGTTCGCGCCGCCAGCGCGTGAGCTGCTGATCGTTCATCGTCATCAGGTCGTTTCCCAGCACGCGCACCGTCCCCGACGTGGGCTTGTCCAGGCCACTCAAGCAGTTGAGCAGGGTAGTCTTGCCGCTGCCTGAACGGCCCTTGAGGGCCACAAAACGTCCCGGTTCGATGTTGAGCGACAGGCCGCGCAGGGCCGGGACCTCGATCGCGCCGACTTTGTAGACGCGCCACAGGTTTTCCGTGAGGATGGCGCAGGTGTAGTCTTGTTTCGTCTGAGCTTTTTTATCCCTCGCCATTAGCGTTTCACCTCGTGCTTTTTGAATTCACCGCGAACCCAACGAGTGAGCAGACCTCGCAGTCCCTTCATCTTCCTGGCTTCGACCAATTCCGAAGCCAACGCCTCGGCGTCTTGCACGTGATCAATGTTGTCCGTCGGCAGGATGAGAATCCCTTCCTCGGTCAATTCGATCCGTGCACGCCCCTTGATGCCAAAGTGCTCCAGGAACGGTTTGGGGATCTGCAAACGCCCTGCCGAGTCCAGGACGGCCAATTCCTCAAAGACTTCCTCATGAGTCTGTTGCCCGTCGGTTTTGGCACGAACGGTTTCCGTCGCCAGCTTGCCATCGCGGATGGCGACGACGCGGTTCACATGGCGCGCGATACCCGGATCATGGCTGACGATGAGCGTGGTCAGCCCCAACTCACGGTTGAACCTTTGAAACAACTGGTAGATGGTCAACGCACTTGCGGAGTCCAACTCGCCGGTCGGCTCATCGGCCAGGAGCAGGCGGGGACGGTTCGCCAGGGCAACGGCAATGGCGACGCGTTGTTGTTCACCGCCGGATAGCTCCGCAAGCCGGTGCTTCTTGCGGTCCAGCAACCCCACCATATCCAGCAGTTCCTCGGCGCGTTTGTTGGCGGCCCGCCCGGCCAACCCGGCCAGCGTCATCGGCAACTTGATGTTTTCCAGGGCGTTGAGATAGGGGATCAGGTTGCGGCCACCCTGCTGCCAGACGAACCCCACGCGCGACCGCCGATACTGGTTAAGTTCGGCATCGGAGAGCTTGAGCAAATCCAGGCCGTCTACCCACGCGCGCCCGGCGGATGGCCGATCCAGTCCGCCGAGGACATTCATCAACGTGGACTTGCCGCTACCGCTGGCGCCGACGATGCCGAGCAGCTCGCCCGGCCCGACGACCAGGTCCAGACCTTGCAAGGCCACGACTTCCAATTCGGCAATTTTGTAGATTTTGACCAGGTTGTCGCAAATAACAAACGCTTCTTGTGCCATTTTATGCTGTTTCTCCTAACTTGATTGCCTGGAAGATCTTCATCCGCCGTAGCATAATCACCAAAGCGATCAAGGCCACCACAAAGAGAATGCCGAACAAGGCGTAAATAGGGAAGATCGCCGACCAGGCAATGTCTACGGCATAAGGTGGGATGCGTGAGGCTTCATCGGCGCCGACTTGCAGGAAGGGGATGAAGAATTTGCTGACGAAAGCCCCCAAACCGGTGCCCAACGCGCCCCCCGTCAGGATCAGGAAGGCCAGTTCCCATCCCAGGAATGCGGTCATCTGCGCACCGGAAAGGCCCACGGCCCGCAAAACGCCGAATTCGATGAAACGCCGACGGAACGAGAAAAGCGCGTAGAGCAAGAACCCCAGCACGGTGAGCACCGCTGCCGCGCTGAATCCGACAGAGAGCAAACCGAGCAATCCTTGCCGCTCCGGACGTTGCTGTTCGGTGATAATTTTGAGGGCCGGCGCGCTCCAATCCAGCTTGCGCGTGCTCAGGGTATGCTCGCCCAATTCCTCATAATTGGCATTGGGTGCCGTTTTGAGCCACACGGAGTAGGGGAATTGTCCACCCGCGTTCTCAAACAAATAATCCAGGTTGCCGACGAAAAGCGGCCCCTCAGAGGGATACCATGTGGGAAAATAATCGAAAGTTCCGACGATTTTGAAATCTATCTCGTTGTTTTGCCCATAGGTCACAACGCTGAGGCGGATATTGTCGCCGATGAGCAGCGCGTGCTCCCTGAGAAAACTTCCGGGGACGAGAACGCCGTTATGGTTGAGCGCCAGGGCGTTCATCAACCCACCCAGGCTTTCGGAGGCGAAGTCGTTGCGCCAGAAGGCGACTTGGGAGAACTCCGCGCGGTCCACCCCCATAAAGACGCCGGTTTTTGAAGCATCGCCCAACCGGATGTACGCCGCATAACGCCCCACGCGGGTCGCTTTTTCCACGCCGGGGGCGTTCAGGTAATCCGTCACCGGCAAAAACAGCCAGCGGGGTCCGGTGTTTTCTTCCGTGGAAGTCGTATCTTGCGTTGGGGCGTATGTCGCCAGGGCGGTTTCGTCTGCGCCTTCACCCAAATCCATAAAGGTCATATCGGCGCCGACCCGGTAGTACATTTGCGTGGTGAGGTGCTTATCGAGTGTGAACGCCAGCGACGCCGTAAACGCCGAAAGGCTCAGCGTGAGCACGAGCAAAATAAGCGGCGTGGCGTAAAAGCCCGGCGTGCGGGCCAGGTGGCGGCTCGCCATTAACAGTCCCACGGCCTTCGTGCGCGCTGCGATCCAGGCGATGATCGTCATCACCACGGGCATGAGGCGCAGGAAGAAAAGGGTGAGGGCAAAAATACCCATGGCCGGCACCAGAAAGAGCAACGGATTTTGATAGGGCGTCGCGCCGAAGGTGTTCTCAAATGTGACCAGGCTGCCTTGTTGCCGGAGCAGGTACGCGCCATAGGCTGCCGGGATGAGCAAGAGCACGTCGAGCCAGGCACGCTGCCACCAGGGTTTGCGCAGGGTGCGCGCGACCTCGCGTTTGTAGGAGACCACGGTATGCCGGGCGGCGCCGATGGTAGGCAGCACCTGAGCCGCCACCACGAGAGCTACACCGATCAGGCCAAACCGCAACGTCGTCGGGGTGATGTTGACCTTCAGGAGCCGCCATCGGGCGCTGAAATCCAGAAAACTGCGTGTGCGCCCGATCAAATCGGTGATGGTGATGCCCGTAGGGATGCTAAACGCCAGCGCCACCAGGCCGAGCAGCAGGCTTTCCAGCGCCGCGATGCCCACCATCTGCAACGCCAATGCGCCCCGGCTGCGCAGCACGGCAATTTCATTGCGGCGGCGTTCCACGATCAGCCCGGAGGTGAGGGTGATGAACGCCAGCAACAACCCCAGGATGGGGACGCTGAACGCATACAGGAGGATCGTCAGCAGGTTCGCCGAGTTTTGGTAATCAATGAGCGCTTCCATCGGCGATTGGGCGAGTTTGGTGTTCGGCAACAAGCCGGCGGCCTGTTGTTGCACCATCAGGCCACGGCGAATGAGCGTCAGCGCGTCGCTGTGGGTGATAGCCTGGGCATCGAAGACGAGGTACCACACGCCGGTATAGACTTCGCCTGTCAACTGGCTGCTGAGACGCCCGGTGAAAGTCCCTTCCGGCACAATCAGGCGTTCCGCAAAACTCGTGGGTTTGAAAAACCAGAAGGTTTCCTGGGGATCGGTAGCTTCCCAAATGCCGGTGATGCGAATGGGAATTTGCACCGCACGGACACTGCCTTCTTTGCCCCACACCTGAAGATAGGCGATGTAGTCTTCATTGATCTGGAACCCTAGCTTGGTTGCCAGGGTTTCGTGGATCATAACCTCGATCGGGGCATCCTGCGCCGTGGGCGCGACATCGGGGAAGCGGCCTTCCAGGATGGTGACGTGGTCTTGGAGGTCGCTGATACAGGCAAAACCGGCCCACACCAGCGGCGTATTGATCTCTTTGAAAAGGGAGTCGGCGTTCGCGTAGATGCCGAACGGATCGGTACCGAAGTAACTGGCGGCAAATTGCTGCGTCAACCCCAGGTCGGCGCCGGCCTTAGTGGTCAGATATGCGTGTAAAGGCTGGACCTTTTCCCATTCGGTCGCGCCGTAGATGCTGCCATCGTAGCGGAAAAGATAGGTCAGGGGAGGAATGTTCCCGAGGTCGGCCTCAGCACCGGCGATATTTTCCAGGAAAATGCGGTGATAGACGGCATCCGTATACATGGGGATGCTCATCATCAGGGCAATGGCAACCACCAGCCCCAGGGTAGTGGCCAGCATAAGCCCCGGCTGTGAGGTGATGCGTTTGGCGACGACGGTGAACACCGCCCGCAAGCGTGACAAACCAGGCATAACGCTCACCTACGGGGCAATGACGACCTGCCCCTCGCTCAAGCCACTGAGGATCTCATAACGGTCGTCAGAACGGATGCCGATCGTCACATCCACACGGCGTTGTCCACTGCCTTCCTGGAGGACGACGAACGTGCGGCCTTCAAAGGTGCGCACGGCCTGCGGTGGTAGCCATAGCGTGTTTTCGGCGCGCTCCAGTTCGACGGTGATGCGCACCCGATCCCCTACCTTCATGCCGAGTTCAATGGGGCTTTTCTCCAGTGTGATGTGGGTGGCTTTATCTTCATCCTGGACACCTTCGATGGTGCCGCCGCTGCCATAGGGGTAGGGCAGGCGGATGATGGTGCCCGGAATCTGTTCGCCGGGGCGGTTGAAGACTTCGGCAAGCAGCGTCATGCCCTCGGCCAGCTCGCTCATCTCGTTATCCTGCAAGTCGGCGGTGATTTCCAATTCGGAAGGATCGGCGATGACCATAACGGGCTTGTACCCCTGCACTTGCGTGCCTTTGATGATGCTGGTAGACAGGATAACGCCATCGAAGGGGGCGACGATGCGCGCGTCGTTCAGTTGACCGTTCAGGCGTTGGATGGTCAGCAGCGTCCGCGTGACGTCCACGCCGGCTTCGATTTCGGAACGCCGCATAAGGGCCAGGTTCAGGTCCAACTGCGCCAGTTCGATGTCGTAATTGAGCCGCTCACGCGCGCGCAGTGCGTCATTATAGGATGCCTGGGCGAGTTCCAGGTTTTGCTGGGCGTCGCGCACTGCTTCGGCGTAGCGTTTGCGCGCATCTTCGGTTTCCCAGGTGCGCTCCAACGACTCACGGTATTCGGTTTGCGCGTTGATCAGATTTTCCTGGGCGCGTTCCAGGCTAAAGCGTGCGCTGAGGAGTTGTGATTCCGAGATGCTGGCTTGCAGTTTCGCCAGATTGAGTTCCCGGACACGCACATCGGCATCGGCTTGGGCAAGGTTACGCTCGGTGCTCATTTGCACGGCGGTTAGCTCGGCCTCGGCCTGGGTGATTTGATTTTTCAGGTCGGTGACTTCCAGCTCGGCCAACAACGTGCCGGCCTTGACTGCTTCATTGCGACGCGCATAGACGGCCTCGACGTAGCCGTTGGTGCGGAAGAACAGCTCTTCTTCACGCACCGGCGCGGCGCGTCCCGAAAATTGCAGGATGCGGACGACATCGCCGCGTTGGACGGTGTAGGTGGGATTGGTCGGTACGATCGAGGTGGGGATAGGCGTGGGCGTTGGCCCGCTTGACGCTGCGGAGGAAGAGGAGGAGGAGGAAGAAGAGGCGCCAAATGAGCAGCCGAGCGGCAACACCAGCAATCCCAACAGGGCCAGAAGAGAAAGTATAAATGATAAACTTCGCCGTTTCATAGTCCGTATGTGCTCCTCATACAATGTGTTAGTCTTTAGTCTTTAGTCATTAGTCTTTAGTCTTTAGTCTTTAGTCTTTAGTCTGGTAGTCTCAGCAGATCATCCATTGCTTCAAGGAGAGTGTCTCCCATCACACTACTTCAAGGGGAGCGTCTCCCGTCAAGGTGCTCTAAGGGGATCGCCAGACCCCCCGATCTGGGTGAGCAAAATTAGATGTATTGAGTCTGGAATCCGGATGATTTCTTCCATAAACCACAACCACATTAGCATACCACTTTTAGGCCAGAGCGCAAGTTTAATGGCTAATTGGCCGCACTCGTCGCCATCAGTTTACGCCGTTCGCGCACGATTTCCCATTGCGGCTCGATTTGGCGCTGCACTTCGTTGAGGTAACGGTAGAGGCCGTCACGCGCCATGAGTTCTTCGTGTGTGCCCATCTCCTTGATGCCGGCATCTTCCATCACGACGATCATATCGGCGCTGCGGATGGTGGACAGGCGATGGGCGATGATGATGGTAGTGCGTCCGACCATCAGCCGCTCCAGTGCCTGCTGGATGAGCATTTCAGTCTCGGTATCTACCGAGGACGTGGCTTCGTCGAGGATGAGGATGGGCGCGTCCTTGAGTACCGCACGGGCGATGGCAAGCCGCTGCTTTTGTCCGCCGGAAAGTTTGACGCCGCGCTCGCCGATGATGGTATCGTAGCCGTTGGGCAGGCGCACCAGAAATTCGTGCGCGTTGGCGATTTTAGCGGCTTCGATGACTTCCTCGTCGGTGGCATCCGGGCGTCCGAAGAGGATGTTTTCGCGGGCGGTGCCGTGGAACAGGAAGACGTCTTGCAACACGATGCTGATTTGTTCGCGCAGGCTCTTGAGCGACAGATCGCGGATGTCGTAGCCATCGAGGGTGATGCTGCCTTCGACAACGTCGTAGAAACGCGGAATGAGGCTGACGAGTGTGGTCTTGCCCACGCCGGTCGGTCCCACAAGCGCGACAACACTGTTTGCCGGGATGTCCAGGTTGATGTTGGAAATGACCGTGTCACCTTTCACATAATGGAAGCTGACATTGTGGAAACTAATCGCGCCTTTGGCCCTGCCGGGCAGGGTGATGGCGTCTGGTTTGTCGTAGATTTCGGGGGTTTCCCGGAGCAGCTCGGAGACGCGCTCCGCGCCGGCCATCGCGTGTTGCACGTTTTCCCACGCGCCGCTCAGCGCGCGGATGGGCTGGTAGAACATCTCCAGGTAAAGGAAGAAGGCGATCAAATCTTCAAGGGGAAGCACCTGGTTCAATACCAGTTTCCCGCCGAAGTAGATCAGGCCGATGGTGCCCAGCGAGGAGGTGAATTCCACGAACGGCTGAAACGTTGCCATCAGACGCAGAGCGTGCAGCAGGGAATCGCGGTAGTGGCTGATGTGCTTCCCGATGCGTTGCGCTTCGACATCTTCGCGGGTGAAGGCTTTGATTTCACGGATGCCGGAGAGGTTGTCGTTGAGGGTGGCATTGAGTTCGCCGAGTTCCTGTTGCCGCCTGCGGAAGGCGGGGCGCACGTACTTGGTGAACCCGCGCGCCGCCAGGATGATGAACGGCACCGGAATCAGGCTGAGCAGCATAAGCTGCACGTTCAGTTTGATCAGCACTATGCTGACGCCGATGAGCATGAGGATGTTGACCAGCGTATCGGGGATGGCGTGCGCGATGAGTGTCTCGAACATATCCGAATCGTTGACCATGCGCGACATCAGATCGCCGGTTTGCTTGTCCTCGTAGAAGCGCAGGGAGAGCCGTTGCAGGTGATCGTAAATCTGGCGGCGCGCGTCGGCGACGACGCCCCAGCCGGCGACGTGCGACATGTAGCTGCGCAGGAATTGCAGTCCGCCGCGCGCGATGTAGATGATCAGCGCCAGAATTGCCAGGCGGCTCACCGTTTTCAGTCCTTCCGCCAGGTTGTCCGGCGTGTTGACGGCAGCGACCATCTGCTTGATGATCCACGGAGCCACCAACTGCACCCCTACCAACGCCAGCATGCTCAAAACCGTCAGCACCAGTGGTTTGACATAATTTCGCGTATACCCAAAGACGAACTTTAATGTTTTCATCGTACCTCCAATAGGGAGTAAGGAGTATGGAGTGCTAGACTAGAACCCTTACTCCATTACATCACATTCATAAATTGCCGTTCATACAAATCCCGGTATAGGCCGCCTGCCGCGATGAGTTCCTCATGCGTGCCGCGCTCGATGATGCGGCCACCTTCTAACACACAGATCAGGTCGGCGTGGCGGACCGTGCTGAGCCGGTGGGCAATGACAATGGCCGTGCGTCCGGCAAGCAGGCGTTCCAGTGCGTCCTGGATCAACGCTTCGGTGACGGTGTCTACGCTGGAGGTGGCCTCGTCCATAATCAGGATGCGTGGGTCGGCCAGGACGGCGCGCGCGATGCAGATCAACTGCCGCTGTCCCAGGGAGAGGTTGACGCCGCCCTCCTGGATGACCGTCGCATACCCATCGGGCAGGCGGGTGATGAAGTCGTGCGCGTTCGCCATGCGCGCGGCTTCTTCCACGGCCTCGTCGGAAGCGTCGGGGCGTCCAAAGCGGATGTTGTCGGCGATCGTGCCGGAAAACAGGAATGGGTCTTGGGGCACGATCCCCATCTGCCGCCGTAAGGAGCGTTGGGCGATGTCGCGCACGTCAATCCCATCAATCAACACCGCGCCGCTGCTCACCTCGTAGAAGCGCGCGATCAGATTGGAGATCGAGGTCTTGCCCGCGCCTGTCGGTCCGACGAGCGCCACCGTCTGCCCTGGCTCGATGGTCAGGTTGATGTTGTGCAGTACCGGCCCATCCACGCGATAGGCAAAGCTCACGTCGCGCAGTTCGATCTTCCCCTGGATTTGCGGCATCTCGATGGCGTCCGGCTTGTCGGCGACGGCCGGCGGTGTATCCAGCAGTTCCAGCACGCGCTCACCACCGGCCATCGCAGCCTGCATGGTTGTGTAGAGCTGGCTTAGCTCGCGGATGGGCTGGAAGAAGCGCGTGACGTAGGTGAGGAAAGCTACAATCACACCCAGCGTCAATTCTCCGCGCGCCACGATGCGTCCGCCGAACCAGAAGACGATCGCCGTCGCCAGCGTGCCCAGAAAATCCACCACCGGCATGAAGGTGAACGAGAGCGACATGGCGCGCACATTGGCATCGCGGTTGGCGCGGTTGGATTCGTCGAAGCGCGCCTGCGAGGTATTCTCGCGCGCAAACGCCTGGATGACGCGCATCCCGGCGATGTCTTCTGCCAGATCGCCGACAACGCCCGCGTTGGTGGCGCGTGTTTCGCGGAAGGCGGATTTGGCGTGCCGCGCGTAGATCGAAGTCGCCAGCACCATCAGCGGCAACACGCTGAAAGTGAGCAGTGCCAGCCGGGGACTCATGGAGACCATCACCGTGACGATGCCCACCAGCAACAGTGCGTCCCCGGCCAGCGTGATGAGGCCCTGCGAGAGCAGTTCATTGATGACCCCCACGTCGCTGAAGACGCGCGAGATGGTCACGCCGATAATGTGGGTGTCGTGGTAGCCCAGGTGCAGGTCTTGCAGGTGGCGGAACAAGCGATTGCGCATGGTCGCCAACACTTGTTGTCCGGTGCGCGAGAGGGTGTATTGTTGCGCCGCCGATGAAGCAAACAGTCCCACAAAGGCCACGGCGGTCAACAGGGCAATGCGGTCCAGGCCGGCGATGTCGCCCTGCGTGATGTATTGGTCAATGGCGACCTTGACCAGATAGGGGGTCAGCAATCCCAACGCAGTCGAGATCACCGTCATCATGAAGGCCAACATCATCTTCCGCCAGTGCGGTTTGACGAACGCCAGCAGACGCAACACAATGCGACGGTCGAAGGCGCGCCCCTCGTCCTCGTAGCGCCCGAAGCTCTGCAACATCCCCCGTGGGCCGCCCAATCCCCCACTGCCGCCAATCGCAAGGCTCATCGTACCACCTCCATGCTGGATACTGGATGCTCGATGCTGGATGCTGGTTGCTGGATGCTGGATGCTGGTTGCTGGTTGCTGGATGCTGGTTGCTGGATGCTGGATACCGGATGCTCGATGCTGGATGCTGGTTGCTGGGTGCTGGATACCGGATGCTCGATGCTGGATGCTGGTTGCTGGGTGCTGGATACTGGATGCTCGATGCTGGATGCTGGTTGCGAGCTTCCA
>DAOSNS010000039.1:21192-41609 GCA_035373625.1 Anaerolineae bacterium
GCTTCTAGCTTCCAGTTTCCAGCTTCTAGCTTCCAGTTTCCAGCTTCTAGCTTCCGGCTTCCAGCTTCTAGCTTCCAGTTTCCAGCTTCTAGCTTCCAGTTTCCAGCTTCTAGCTTCCAGTTTCCAGCTTCTTGCTCCTTGCTCCCTGCTTCCTGCCTCCTTTTTATCTCCGCGACCTCTTGGGGACGCAATTGCCGCTGGTAGATTTCGACATACAGGCCGGAGGTGCGCAGCAGTTCCTCGTGCGTGCCCTGCGCGACGATGTGCCCCTGTTCCAGCACCACGATCTGATCCGCCAACCGCACCGTGCTGAGCCGTTGCGCGATGACGAACGAGGTGCGCCCGCGCATCAGGCGTTCCAGTGCCTTCTGGATGAGATGCTCGGTCTCCGTGTCCACACTGGAGAGCGCGTCATCGAGGATGAGGATGCGCGGATCCTTGAGCAACGCGCGCGCGATGGCGATACGCTGTTTCTGTCCGCCGGAGAGCGTCACGCCGCGCTCACCGACTTTGGTATCGTACCCTTCGGGCATTTCCAGGATGAAGTCGTGCGCCTGCGCCGCCTGTGCTGCCGCGACGATTTCATCCTCGGTGGCCGCCGGACGGCCAAAAGCGATGTTGGCGCGGATCGTATCGGCAAAGAGCGTGGTCTCCTGCAGAACGATGCCGATCTGTTCGCGCAGCGAGGCCAGCGTCACGTCGCGGATGTCGTACCCATCAATGGTGATGCGCCCTTTGGTGACATCGTAGAAACGCGGAATCAGGTTGATGATGGTGGATTTGCCGGAGCCGGTCGCGCCGAGCAGGGCGATGATCTGACCGGGCGCGACGTCCAATGTGATACCTTCCAGGACTTTGTGACGCCCGAAGTAGGCAAAGGAAACGTTCTCAAAGCGCACGTGGCCCTGAATCGGCGGCAGGGGGATGGCGTTCGGCGCTTCTTTGACCTCCGATTCGGCGTCGAGGATCTCGAAGATGCGCTCGCCGCAGGCGATGGCCTGGACAATGGATGGGATGACGCGGCCCAACATACGCACCGGACCGGCGAGTTGTCCCATATAGGCGGTGAAGGCGACCAGTTCGCCCAACGTCAACCCCTGCTGCGCCACCAGCCGCCCGCCGTACCAGAGAATGAAGATCGAGCCGATGTTGGTGATCAGCCCCATCAGCGGACCGTTGATGGATTGCAGCCGCGCCGAATCCGCCGCGATTTGGAACCACGTCGCATTTTCGGCCTCGAAACGCGCGGTCTCCGCCGGTTCCTGGGCGAAGCCTTTGACGATGCGCATACCACGCAGGTTTTGCTCCAGGCGCGTCGTCAAAATTGCCATCTGCTGTTGCAAGGCCAGCCATATGGGGCGGATTTTGCGCGCGAAGGTGAAGGTTTGGTAGAACAACAACGGCGTGGTCAGCATCGCCAGCAGGGTCAGGCGCGGATTCATGGTCGCCATCATCACCGTAGTGGCGATGAACGTCACGATACCGCTGACCAGGTTTAGCGTTGCCCGTCCTGTCAGAAAGCGGATGCGATCCACATCCTGGATGGCACGGGAAAGCAGTTGCCCGGTCTCCGCCTGGTCGTGGTAGGCGAATGACAGGGTGGAGAGCTTGTGATGGATGGCATTGCGCAAGTCGTAGGCCACGTTCTGCGAAGCGCGTTCCGTCCATTGCCCCTGGAAGAAGCTAAACACGCCGCTCACCGCCGTCAACGCGAGGATGCCCAGCACGCCCCAACTCAGGAAGGTCAGATCGCCGCCCTTGATGCCACGGTCCACGATGAGGCGGAAGAGCTGCGGTTGCAAGACCCCCAATCCGCTGATGATCAACATAGCCCCGTAGCCGCCCCCCATCAACAGCCAGTACGGGCGCATATAGCTGAAACAGCGCAGGAGGATTTTCCAATCGCTGGATTTTAGCTTCCGCGATTTGTCGTCCCTTGCCTCTTGCCCTTTGCCCCTTGCCTCTTGCTTCATTCTTTTATCTCCATCACTTGCAGCAAGATATCGAAGGCGGCGATGACGGTGTCCAATTGTTCGGGAGATAAAGTCTTTATGCGCTCACGGAGCAGGGGGATGCCGCCGAGCGGGGTCTCTTCGGCCAGACGGCGGCCTTCGGGCGTCAATTCCACGTAAACCACGCGCTGATCCTTCGTACAGCGTTTACGGGTGACGTAACCGGCGTTTTCCAGCCGTGAGAGCATTTCCGAGGCGGCGCTGGCGCTGATGTAGATGTATTCCTGCACCTGCCCGATCGTGCACGGCCCGGCCTCGTGCAGGTAGCGCAGCGTGGCGAACTCGCGTCCGCGCACCCCTTGATCGTGCATCTGCTGGCTATACTGGCGCAGGTAGCGGTACAGGCTGAGGAATTTCTGGGTGGCGACAAGGGCCGGGGAGCGTTCGGGTTCATTCATCGGTATCCTCCTGAGGCGACCAGTAAATCCGTTTCATCCGTTCAATCCGTTGACATAGTTCGGTGTTGAAAATTTCGGTATAGAATATTTCGTCTACGAAATAATATACCATATCTTAACTTGATGTCAAGAGCAACAACCGTTTTGATTTGTCTATTGCGCAAATCACGCTATAACTACCGAAATTGTGTATTTCCTTACCCGTGTTATGACTTGTGGAGGAATCGTCCATGACCAACGATTTGCCTGATACACAGCCCACTGATCCATGGCAGCACGCGCCTGACCTTTTTGGCCGTATCCTGGAAACGGCATCCAAACTCAAGTTCGAATTCTTCATCTTTGGCGTGTTGGTTTTGGTGATTTCCGTGGTTGCGGAAATCTTTGTCCCGCAGTGGATGGACAAGGGCGGGCGCGGCCTGCTCTACACCGTCCTGGTTTTGGCTTTCATCGCCTATATGGTGATCCGCGTCTTGATGATGGTGGACAAAATGCGGCAGCAAGATTACAAGCACGCCGAAACGCTGGCGCAGTTAGAGGCGAAGGAAGAGGAAAAGACGCCCGCGCCGGTCCAGGTCGCCACGCCACCCACTACCTCAACGATTCCACCGCCGGAGAACTCACAACCCGTAACGCAAAATACACAACCCGCCGATCCCACCGCCGCCCAACACGCCTACCTGCGCCGCTTGCAGACCGTCTGCAACACGCTGATGCTGCAATACATTGACCCCAAAGCGTTTGAGTCCGACAAGATGCGCCAGCGGGTGATGGAACTGGCCGACGTTTACACCACGTTGGACACGACGACTCAAACGCAGGTTGATGATAAGAAAACCGGTGCAAAAAGCAAACGCGGGCAAACGAATCTTGAGCGTGAGGGCAAAACCCGCCCGTTGACCGCGTTGGAAGCCGCCGGTCGAGAGCGCTGGATGGTGCTTTTGGGCGATCCCGGCTCCGGCAAATCCACCTTCATCAAACACATGGCGCTTTGTCTGGCGGGCGACATCTTGCAACCCGGCGTTGGCTGGCTGGACCGCCTGGGCGAGGGCTGGCGACACGGCGCACTTTTTCCGTTGCTGGTCGTCCTGCGCGATTTCGCTCGCTCGCCGCACTGCGATGGCAGCGCCGAGGGGTTGTGGCGTTATATCGAGCAGGATGTAGGTGATTTGGCACCGCACCTGAAGCAGTTGCTCAATGCAGGCGGCGTGCTGGCGCTGTTGGATGGGTTGGATGAAGTTTCCGACCAAACGCAACGCGCCCGCGTGCGCGACGCTGTGGCGGCGTTTGCCCGGAAATACAATCATCCGCGCAACCGTTATCTGGTCACGTGCCGAATTTACGCTTACCTGCAGACCGATAACCACACCCGTCGTTATCTCTTCCAACTGCCGGAGCCGTTCACCGTCTACACGTTGGCGCCCTTCAGCGACGAGCGCATTGACGCCTTTATCGAAGCCTGGTACACCGAAGTCCACCAATTGGGTTGGAAAACAGAGGACGAGGCCAAAGAGTTGGCCAGAAAGCTGCGCGAGGCCGTGCGCCGCTCTGGATTGAAAGAATTAGCGCCCCGTCCTTTGCTGCTGACGGTGATGGCTTTGCTGCACACCACCCGTGGACGCTTGCCCGACGACCGGGTGAAACTTTATGCCGAGACGGTCGAATTGCTGCTCGCACGCTGGCAGGAAGCGCGCCTGGGCGCCGAGAGTGGCCTTTCGTGTGTGGTTAACCTGGATCGGCTGGAAACTGCCCTGGAAAAGGTGACCTTTGAGGCGCACCTGGCGCAGCAGGACACGCCGCCTGGCCCGGTGGATACGGGTGGTCTGGCGGATATTGCCGAAAAAGACCTGCGTGAAGCGTTAGCGCAAGGGTGTCTGGACAACGATTGGAACCGGGCCGGCGACTTGATCGCCTTCATCAAAGAGCGCGCCGGGTTGCTGGTGGAGCGCGCTCCCGGTATCTACACTTACCCGCACCGCACGTTCCAGGAATACCTGGCTGCCGCACATCTGTGTACATTACCCGCCTTTCCACAGGAAGCCGCCCGTTTGCTGCGCCAGAACCCCGCGCAATGGCGCGAGGTGGTGATGATGGCCGTGGGCATCATGGCGCGCATCAAAAAGTTGCCTTACATTGGGATGTATGCCGTGGAGGCGCTGTGTCCTAAGCCTGCGCCCGGCAAAGCGGCCTGGAACACCGTGGACGACACCGATTGGCGCGCCGCATGGCAGGCCGGCGAAGCGATCATAGAGATTGGTCTGGACGAAGCGCGGCAAGCTAACACCGCTACGGTAGATCGTGTCCGTGATTGGCAGGTCGCCCTTCTCGAATCCGGTGCTCTCACACCCCGCGAACGCGCCGCCGCCGGCCGCGCCCTCGCCGAACTGGGCGACCCGCGCGCGGACGTGACCAACGTGGACGCGATGCGCTTCTGCTACGTCCCGTCCGGCCCCTTCGTGATGGGCGCTTCCGGGCAGGAAACGCGCCTTACGAACCCGCGGACCGGTGAGACGTTGGTGATCCCGCCCGACCCGCGCGCGTATTATGACGAAGGTCCGGTCCACATTCAGAATATTCCGTCCGGTTACTGGATTTCGCGCTATCCGATCACCAACGCGCAGTTTAACGCTTTTGTCAAAGACAAAGGCTATGAAAAGGCTGAGTGGTGGAATTGGTCGGATGCGGCTTTGTCCTGGTGGAAAAAGAACAAGCGCATCGGCCCACGCGATTATGGGACGCCATTCAACTTGCCCAACCACCCCGTCGTCGGCGTCACGTGGTACGAAGCGGTGGCGTATTGCCGGTGGCTGACGCAGCGTTGGTGGGCGTGCCGCTGGCTGCACGGAGACTGGGAAGTGCGCCTGCCCACCGAGGCGGAGTGGGAAAAGGCCGCGCGTGGCGGTTTATATATTCCTGCCGAGCCGTTGTGTGTGCCGGCTGAGAAACTGGCATGGGAACCGGTGTTGGGTGAAGAGAAGAATCCGCTGCCACAGCGTGCCTATCCGTGGGGCGATGAACCTGATCCCAATTGCGCGAACTATGCTGATACCGGGATCGGCGCAACCAACGCGGTGGGCGCATTTCCCGCCGGTGTGACGCCTTACGGCGTCTTGGAGATGATCGGCAATGTGTGGGAATGGTGTCTGACGCAATGGGTGGACAATTACCAGAATTATGGTAAAATTGAGGCCAATGGTTTGGAGGGGACTGCCCGCCGGGTGGTGCGCGGGGGCGCGTTCAACGACGATGGGAGGGTCGCGCGCTGCGCTTACCGCAGCCTCCGCAGCGCTCCCGTCAACGACTACGGGGACTTCGGTTTTCGGGTGGCGGTGGGGGGCGGCGGCGGCCCTATCGACTCTGGGGGCTGAGCCCTCTGGAACTCTGGAGACTCTGGAGTCTTGAACTCTGTGGGGGTGGGGGTTTGGGGGCGGGGAACTCCCCGCCCCCAAATTTTGTGAGGCGCTATGGCCGACGAAGAAATGCCCATTTTTGTGCGCACGTTCGATTTTCTCAAGTGGTTGCTGCCCGCCACCAACAGCTTCCCGCGCGCGCATCGTTTCTCGCTCACGCAACGCCTGCTGGACGCGGCGTTCGATCTGAACGAGCGGTTGCAAGAGGCCAACTATCGCCACGGGCAAGAGCGTCTGGCAAAGCTCAAGCTGGCAGACGAGGCGCTGGACAAAGTGCGCATCTACATCCGGCTGGCCGCGCGTCTGGAGTGGCTCACCGACCGGCAGTACGAGCACGCGGCCGGTATGGTTGCCGAAATCGGCCGTCTCCTGGGTGGCTGGAAGAAAACGGTAGACAGTAGACGGTAGACGGTAGACAGGGTTTGCACCCGTCTACTGTCTACCGTCTGCCGTCTACCGCGGTAGAAGGGCCGGGACGAAACACCGCCGGGTGGTGCGCGGGGGCGCGTTCAACAACAATGAGAGGAACGCGCGCTGCGCTTACCGCAACCACAACACTCCCGACAACGACAACAGGAACAACGGTTTTCGGGTGGCGGTGGGGGGCGGCGGCGGCCATATTTTTTACCGGGAACGCCACCCTCTGGGTGGCGCGGCCCGCCGGAAATGCCAGACGGGGTCACCTTTCTGGCCGAGGCGAAAAAATAGCGCGTCCCGTTCCTGGCCGGCGGCAACGCCGGGCGAATATAGAAAAGCCCCACGCCCTGGGCCGGGCCGCGTCCCGCCAACCCTGGCGTGGGGCAAGCGCGAGGCTAAAGCCCGCGCGCTAAGAGAGCGAAGCCCTGCGGGCTTAAACCTGGCCCGTAGGGCTTTGTGCTTTCGGCCCGGCCTCTTTAGGGCCGGGCTTTGGAGTTGCCGGATTGTGATCCGGCAAAAGCGAGCATTTATCATACGCTTGCTTGCGCCGGATCATAATCCGGCGCTGTGTTCATTACAGACGCGGCATGGAGACCGTGACGACGTGTATTCTGACCTCTGTTCCTGGGATAACCTGTTGCTCGCCTATCGCCACGCCGCCAAAGGCAAGCGCGGCCACGCGAACGTGGCCGCCTTCGAGTACCGGCTGGAAGACAACCTCTTTCAACTTCAGGAAGAGCTGCTCGCGCATACCTACCGCCCCGGCGAGTACGTCTCGTTTTACATCCACGATCCCAAGCGCCGCCTCATCTCCGCTGCGCCGTTCCGCGACCGCGTCGTGCATCACGCGTTGTGCAACCTCATCGAACCGGTCTTCGAGCGCACGTTCATCGCCGATAGCTACGCCAACCGCGTCGGCAAGGGCACGCACCGCGCCCTCAACCGCTGCACGGCGTTTGCCCGCCGCTATCGCTATGCCTTACAATGCGATGTGGAGCAATTCTTTCCGGCGATTGATCACACCATTTTGCGCCGTACCCTCGCCCGTAAAATCAATGATTCGGATGTGCTCTGGCTGATTGACCGCATCCTGGAAAGCGGCGCGGGCGTGCTGGTGGAAGAGTACCGTCCGCGCGCGTTTCGCGGCGATACCCTGTTCGACCTCGATCGCCCCCGCGGGCTGCCCATTGGCAACCTCACCAGCCAGTTCTGGGCCAACGTGTATCTCGACCCGTTCGATCACTTCGTCAAGCGCGAGTTGGGCTGTCTCGCATACCTGCGCTATGTGGACGACTTCATCCTGTTCAGCGATGACCAGGCTGAGTTGCAAGCGTGGTTGGCAGCTATCATCACGCGGCTGGCGCGCCTGCGGCTCACGATTCATCCCGGCGCACACGCGCGGCCTGTCGCGGAAGGGCTGCCATTCTTGGGCTTTGTCGTCTTCCCTACGCACCGGCGGCTCAAGCGGCGCAAGGGTGTCGCCTTCGCGCGGCGCTACAAACAGTTGCGGCGCGCTCACCGCGCCGGCGAGATTCCGCTGGAGCGCATCACCGTTGCCGTACGCGGGTGGGTCAACCACGTCCGCTATGGCGACACGTGGGGGCTGCGGCGCGCGTTGTTGGCATCACACTTGATTTAATTCGATTTTATGGTTTGATAAGGATACAACATCGCGTGAATCACACGAGGGATTTGGATATGCCAACCGTTCTCCTTGTTCGAGGATGGCGCGTCTTCTTCTTCGCAAACGAAAATGATGAACCTCTGCACGTTCATTGTCGAAAAGTGCGCAGGGCAAATTCTGGATTCTTACCGAGAGCTATGAGATTCACACGGTTTATGTTCGCCGGATGACACACGCTCAAGAGCGCGAAATTCGGCGGATTCTTTTTGAGCATTTGGATGAGATCGTCGAAGCCTGGAACGAATTTCAATTGAGGGCAAAGCAATGAGCAAGATTTACGATGTGAAGAATCTGACCGTAGATCAAGAAGCGATTCGCTTTCAATTATCTGGCGAAAAGATCGTCGTTCCCTTGAACCGGTCCGGTTCACATGTGCTGCCCAAGGTACAACTGGAGCATCTGCGCATTTTCGAGCTTGACGCCGATGGCCTGGGTATTTACTGGCCGGTTTTGGATGAAGATTTATCCATCGCGGGCCTTCTGCGTTCTGCCGGGAGAGAAGATCTCGTCGTTCACGATATCCCCTCTCTCTACCTTGAAACATCGGATAGTTATGTTCGCACGGAAAGACCGCCAGGCTATGCCTATGGCTTGGGGATGGTCAGAGATCGTGAATCCTGAATCACTGCAAAAGATCACAAATCGCAAAGCGCGTTCCCGGCTTTGCGATTTGAACGCCCCCGTGAAAGGGACGCCGTCCCAGTTGCCGGGCACGCTGCCGCCGGCCAACTCGATGAGCGTCGCCGTCCAGTCGAAGTGGTAGTGCAACGCATTGTCCACGCGCCCACCGTCCGTCAAGCCGGGCCGGCGGATCAGCAACGGCACGCGGCAGACGGGTGGGTCGGCGGTCTGGTGGTCGCCCCACACGTTGAACTCGCCCTGGCTTTCCGAGTACTCGGAGCTGACGATGATGACGGTATCGTCGAGGATGCCTTTGGCCGCCAGCGCATCCAGCAGCTTGCTGATTCACCGATCGGCATACCAGATGCCCATATCGTAACCGTCAATCCATTGCCGGACGGCAGCCATCGAATCGAGTTGCAGCGGCACGCGCGGATACTGTCTCACCCACACCTCATTCAGATCGTGGCCGGCCAATTCCTTGCCCGCGTTGTACACTACTGATGCCCACCTGACGGCAATCGTTAGAATATAGTAAGGATTCCGTCAAGTAAGCTGTGATAAAGTGTGGTATTTTATAGTTGCGTTTCAAATGAGACATTCTCCTCCTTCTGAGTAAGCCGAGGGTGACTGGGACCACCCTCGGCGATTTTTTTGCCGGCGATCTCCTCTCAAAATAGTCTGATAGTCGTCAGTCAGATAGTCTTGTGATCACTTGCATTATCGGGGCTGTATCGTAGGTTCGGTTGCATGCCTTGCCCTTTCCTCGTCTCAGACTATACTGAGCACCGATAACGACGGCTCAAATCGGTGAGGTCCATCATGGGTTTTTATCGTGGCTTCTGGAGAATGTTAGACATGCCCGAACAGCGGCCAAAGATTACCTGGCCGTTGCTTAAGCGGGTATTCCAGTATGCCCGACCCTACCGCTGGTTGATCGGGGCGCTGTTGCTGCTCATTCTGGCACAGACGGGATTGTCGCTGTTGTCACCGCTGGTCATGCGGGATTTGATAGACAAGACCATCCCGGCGCGCAATCTCAACCGGCTGATTCTGCTGGCCGTTGTGCTGTTGGTGATTCCGATTTTGAACGGTGGCATCAACGTAGCCCAACAGCGGATCAACGCGCGGGTGGGGGGTGGGGTGATCTATGATCTGCGCGTGGCGCTCTATGCCCGCTTGCAGCGTATGTCGTTGCGCTTCTTCACCCACACCAAAGTCGGCGAGTTGATGAGCCGTTTGAACAACGACGTGATGGGCGCGCAAAGTGCCATCAGCAGCACGATCGTGAATCTCATCACCGAACTCATCCAGGCCGGGGCCGTGCTGACGGTGATGCTGACGCTGGAGTGGCGGCTGACCCTGCTCGGCGTGGTGATCCTGCCGCTGTTTATCCTGGTGGCGCGGGCGTTGGGCAGTCGCCTGCGCGATATGGCCCGCAAGCAGATGGAGGCCAACGCCCGCATGAATGCCATGCTCAATGAGACGCTCAACATCGGCGGCATTCTGCTGGTGAAGCTGTTTGGCCGTCAACAAGTGGAAATCGAGCGTTTCGGCCAGCGCGCGGCGCAGGTGCGCGATTTGGGTGTGCAGCGGGCGGCGTTGGGATCGGTCTTCTCGGCCATCACCGGCATGATCAGCGCCGTGGGCACGGCGTTCCTTTACGGCATAGGTGGCTATCTGGTCATCCGCGGCGACTTCACCATTGGCACCATCGTGGCCTTTGGCGCGTACCTGGGCACACTGTACCGCACCTTGCAGGGGCTTGCCAATACGCCGGTCGAGTTCGCGGCTTCGATGGTCAGCTTCGAGCGTGTCTTCGAGGTCATTGACCTGCCGGTGGACATCCCCGAAAAGCCAGGGGCAATCGTGCTGCAGGAGGTGCAGGGCGAGATCGAGTTCGAGGACGTCTCCTTCAGCTATGCAACCGATGGCTCGTCTTTGCTCAGCGATGTTCGCCGCCACGGCAGTATGGATAACGTTGGGGCGGTGTTATCGGGCGTGCAGGTCGGCGCCGCCGATGAGGAGAGTGCCCTGCGCACCCAGGCGCGCAGCATCGCATTGGATCACATCAGTTTTCGGGCGGTCCCCGGACAGTTGATAGCGCTGGTCGGTCCGAGTGGCGCGGGCAAAACCACGCTCACCTATCTCATCCCGCGCCTGTACGATCCCACAGAAGGCGTCATCCGCATTGATGGCCACGACCTGCGCGACGTGACGCTGGAATCGCTGGCGCGGCATATCGGCATGGTTACACAGGAAACGTACTTGTTTCACGACACCATCCGCACCAACCTGCAATACGCCCGCCTGGATGCTACGCAAGAGGAGCTGGAGGCCGCCTGTCGCGTGGCCAACATCCACGATTTCATTCAGGCACTGCCGGACGGCTACGATACGATTGTCGGCGAGCGCGGGTATCGCCTCAGCGGTGGGGAAAAGCAGCGCATCGCTTTGGCGCGGGTGATCCTCAAAAACCCGCGGATTTTGGTACTGGATGAAGCCACCAGCAGCCTCGACAGCGAATCCGAGGCCCTGATCCAGGACGCGCTCAAACGGGTGCTGGCGCAACGCACCAGCATCGTCATCGCGCACCGCCTGAGCACCATCCTGGCAGCGGACCTGATCCTGGTGATGGATCGGGGGCGGATCGTGGAGCGCGGCACGCATGCCGACTTGCTTGCGCAGGGTGGGTTGTATGCCGGTTTGTACCAGACACAGTTCCACAAGGGGCATACCGCGTAGTGGCGCATAAAATTTCCTCGATAAAAAAGACCGGTATCCGCACCGGTCTTTTTTGTTTGCCTTGGGGGACTGAAGTACTATTTTATGCAAAACAAAATCATGCTAAAATGAAAATAGTTGGAATGTCTCTAACCCTCTCCAGATAGACTTTGCGTCTTCCAACCCACTGTTAGAGCTACTTTGAGAAATAAAGCGATGCATTGATGGAGGTGCGATGATGCAACCCTCGTGGCGTTCCCCGCGTGTGATCGTGTCGTTGGTGACGGTGGTTTCGATGCTGTTGGGGATGGTCCCCTGGACGGTGAGGCCGGTGCGTGCGGCGGAGGTGATACCGGCCCGTTTGGTAGATACAACAAATGTCCCCGGTGTTGCACGTGATGCGGGCGCTTCCTCTGTACGACAACTGACGGTCCCGTCACATACTGTGTTTCTCCCCTTGGTGGTAAACCGCTATGTCCCGCCAACGACCACCCAGGTTGACCCGGAAACCGGCGGTACGGTTGCCGGCGGCAACATGACGCTGACCTTCGCGCCGGGGACGCTGACCGAAACCGTCACGGTGGCCTATCAACCCCTCGGCGCGCCGGATCACCTGCCGGCCGAGACAACGCTGATAGGACAGCCCTTCGCGCTCACAGCGCAGACACTCGACGGAACCCCCGTCACGCAGTTCGCCCCGGAAGTGACGATGCGCACGGTGAATGGGATGCCCGAATACGTCGTGACCAATACGGTCGTCATCAGTGTGACGTACACCGACGCTGACGTCGCCGGGCTGGACGAGCGCGCTTTGCAGCTCTACACCCGCGCCGAGGACGAGAACTACTGGCATCCGTTGCTCACCGTTGTGGATACGGCCGCCAACGTCGCCCGCGCGCCGCTGAACCACTTCAGCCGCTTCGCGCTGCTGGGGCGGACGGCGGTGCCCTCTGAAACGCTCGTCATCCTCGATCCCGACCACGGCGGGGCGGACCCCGGCGGGACGGTGACGACGCCCGCGAGTTACGCTATCGAAGAGAAGACGCTCAACCTGGATACCGCGCTGGCCGTCAAGGGCTATTTGCAGGCGTGCGGCGTCAACGTGCTAATGACGCGCGAGGACGACAGCAGCCTCTCCGCAGCGTGGCGGGCCGAGTTCATCAACAGCCACGCGCCTTCGGGCACGGCGACGATTGCGTTCAACATCATCAGCCACGCGATGAGCCATTTTATGGGCGGGCCGCTCGGCATCGTGGACTTGAGCAAGACAGACGATGTGAGCTTCACGCAGCGGTTGATTGACGAAGTTGCCGCTGCCACGTCGTTGCCCGGTTATCGC
This sequence comes from Anaerolineae bacterium, assembly GCA_035373625.1. Lineage (GTDB taxonomy): Bacteria > Chloroflexota > Anaerolineae > B4-G1 > SLSP01 > DSWT01. The sequence continues at coordinate 33,798 of DAOSNS010000039.1, forward strand.
GGTGTGAAGGACGCGCGCACCTGGGGCGGCGATGGCCTCTACCTGCCGACGCATGTTCCGACGACGACTTATGCGCACCTCGAAGCGGCGTTTATGGATTCGTATTACGACCGTGACAACGTGATTGACCCTAAACTCCAAACTATCGCCGGTGGCATCTATAACGGCATCATCGCGCACCTGGAATTGACGGCGTGCGTCCCGTTCAGTGGCACGGTCGTCAACGACGTGCCTGTGACGCGGCGGACGGGGCTGGGCGACGGCGTGGCGTACACCGCGCAGGGCGTCAATCCCGTCACCGGCAACCAGTTCCAGTGGTTCCGCGACCTGTTTGTGCCGGGCGCGGGCTTGAATGTGGACGTTGTGCGCTATTACAACTCGCTTTCCACTGAGGTGGGACTGTTCGGCAAGGGCTGGTCGAGCCTGTACGATATGCGCCTCAAAGTGGAAGGCGATGTTGTGTTGGTCAAGTACGCGGACGGGCGTTGGGGCAAGTTCACGTCGGGCGTGGGCGGCTACGAGGCCGAGCCGGGCGTCTTCGATGTGCTGACGGCGGAGGGGGGCGGCTATGTCCTCACCACACCGGAGCAGATTCGCTTCGAGTTCGACGGCGCGGGCGTGTTGCAGGCGATCCGCAACGAGGATGGGCAGGCGCTCACACTGACCTATGCTGGCGGCGCACTGGACGCCATTGTGGATGCGAGCGGGCGCGTGTTTGACATTGCCACCAACGCCAACGGCTTGGTCACAAACATCACCGATCCCGCCGGGCGGGTGGTCACGTACACTTATGGCGTGATGAGCCTGGAGCGCACGGCCTACCTGCGTCAACTGCGCGGGCCGCAAGCCGTGACCGCCGGGACGGATTTGCTGGCGATGACCAACGCCAACGGCGGCAGCACCAACTATGCCTACGATGCGGCCGGCGGCTACCTCAATCGCGTCTCCGACCCGATGGGCATCACGTATCTGGAGAACCAATATACCCCCGATGGCAAAGTCGCCAGCCAGAAAAATGGCAATCAGGACGAGAGCAAGTGGGACTACGACCTGGAGAATATGAAGGCGACCTTCACCGACAACGAGGGCAACAAAACCGTCTATTATTTTGACAGCAAGTACCGCGTTATCAAGGAAGAGGACGCGCTGGGCTACACCGTCGAGTACGAATACGATGATAAAGACAATATCACGATGCGCAAGGACAAGCGCGGCAACGTCTGGCGCTATACCTACGACGAGCGCGGCAACATGCTCACCCAGAGCGATCCGCTGGATCAGTGGTCGCTGTATGACCGTGACGTGACCACCTGGACTTACGATGACAAAAACAATCCCACCAGCATGACCGATGCGCTGGGTAACACCTGGACTTACGAGTACAACGACAAGGGCAATCCCACCCACGTCGTCGAGCCGAACGGCGCGGAGACCTGGGCCGAGTATGACAGCAAAGGCCAGATGATCAGGCTGACCGACGCCGAGGGCCGCGTTACCACCTTTGCTTACGATGATCACGGCAACCGCATTGAGACACGCTACCAGGATGGCGGCTGGACGAAATCCACCTACGATGACGCCGGCCATGAGCTGACGCGCACCGAATGTCTCAACCCGCCGGCATGCACCGAGACGCGCGTCACGACCAACGAGTACGACAAGAACGGCAATGTCACCAAGACCATTGATCCCGAAGGCGCTGTCACGCGCTTTGAGTACGACAAAAACAACATGCTGGTCAAGAAAATTGATCGGCGTGGCGGCGTGTGGACGTGGGAATACGACGACGAACTCAATCCTACGAAGGAAACGAACCCGCTAGGGTATGTCACCACGCACACCTACAACAAGATGAGCAAGCGCCTCAGCACCACGGACGCTGAGGGACGCACGACCTCGTTTGTCTACGACAAGCTCTACCGGATGACACAGGTGACTGATCCGGCGGGCAATGTCTACACCTATGATTATGACCCCAACGGCAACCTGCTCACGCTCACCGATCCCTTGGGCTACCGCACGCGCTTCGTCTACGATGCTGTCAACCGCCGCAAGTTCGTCTATGACGCGCTCGGCGGCACGACCGAATATTGCTATGACCCGCTCGACCGTATCATCCGCGCCTTCGATCCGCGCCGCGCCGAGGTGCAGTTGACCTACGACAGCGTGGGCAATCAAATTGAGGTAATGGATCCGCTCGGCAATCGCATGACGCTCGGTTACGATAAAGTTCACAACGTCACGCGCCAGACCGTCGGCATCCCTTCGGATGGCGTCGAGGCCGACGGCGCGACGACGACGATGGTGTACGACACGCGCAACCGCGTCATCAGCCGCACCGATCCCCTGAGCCGCACGACACGCACCGAATACGACGGTGTGGGCAATGTGGTCAAGACGACCGACCCGATGGGCTTTGCCAGCACGTTTGTCTACAACAAGAACGGCTGGATGACGACGATGACGGACGCGCTGGGCGGCGTGACGCGCTACGAGTACGATCCCGAAGGCGCGACGACGGCAATGGTGGATGCCAACGGCCACCGCACCGGCTATGCCTACGATCTGGCCGGGCAATTGCTCACGGTGACGGATCCGCTCAATCGGATGACGAGCTTTGTGTATGATAAGGTAGGGAATCAGATCAAAGTTGTCAATGCGCGGGGATGGACAACGAATTATGAATATAGTGCATTAAATCTGTTGGTGAAAGAGACGGATCCGCTTGGCAACCAAACCACCTACGATTATGACGCGCTGCGGCGGATGACGGCGCGCACGGACGCCGAAGGCAAGACGACGCGCTACGCCTACAACGCCCTCGGTTGGCTGACCAGCGTGACCGACGCCCTGAGCCAGACCACACGCTACGAATACGACGCCGTCGGCAACCGCACGGCGATTGTGGACGCCAACGGCGTCCGCACCACGTTCGAATATAACTTCCTCGATCAGCTCAAGCGGGAGATCAACCCGCTGGACAAGACCTGGGAATACAGCTACGACGCGCGCGGCAACATGATCCGCCGCGTAGACGGCAAATGGCAGGCGACCTACTACGAGTACGACAAGGCCAATCAACTGATTGCCACGGTGTACGGCCAGGGCGCGGGGATGACCGCTGTCACCTTTGAGTACGACCTCAACGGCAACGAGATCGCCATGCACGACTGGAACGGCGATTGGACCTATACCTACGACGCGCTCAACCGCCGCCTCAGCGCGACGGATTACCGGGGTCGCACACTACAATGGGAATACGACGCGGTAGGCAACCGCACGGCAATGATCTACCCGAATGGTGAACGGGTAGAAATGACTTACGACGCTGCCGACCAACTGGCGACCCTGACCGATTTCGCGGGGCGCGCGCACACCTGGGACTACGACCCGCTTGGCTACATCCAGGCGCAGGTGAACCCCAACAGCACGCGGGCGGACTACGTCTACGACGCCGCCGGCCGCCTGACGAACCTCACGAACACGGGCGCGGGCGGCGCAGTCATCGCGGGCTACACCTACACCCTCGACAAAGTCGGCAACCGCGTCCAGACCGTCGAGCAGCGCGGGCCGGAGAGCGTCACGCGCAGCTACGAGTACGACGACCTCTACCGCCTGACGCGCGCGCAGACGAACACCGGGCAGGATATGCGGTATGTCTATGACCCGGTGGGCAATCGCCTGCAAAAAGTGGGCACGCCCGAAGCCGCTGCCGGCAAACCCGCGATCCCCGAAGATACGGCGTATACCTTCAACGCGCTCAACGCGATGCTCACGGCCGGGCCGGCCGCCTTCGACTACGACGCCAACGGCAACCGCGTCCGCAAGACCGAACCGCTCACGGCGAGCGGCTATCTCAGCGCGGCGCTGAACCTGGGCTGGGAAGTCACCGGCACGGTCACGATGGACTACGTGTATGACTATGAAAATCGCCTCACGCAGGTCTACGAAACCATAGTCTACACCACCTCGGAAATCTCTGGCTCTGTGGTCTTGCCCGCGTCACATATCAGCCCGACGATGGAAGCCGAGTACGTCTATGACGGCTATGGCCGCCGCGTCGAAAAGCACGTCACCACCTACATCACCGCCACCGGCGTTCTCACCACCCCCGCCGTCTTCACCCGTGAGTACGTCTTTGATGGCCTCGACCCTGTCGCGGAAGTCGAGTACACCGGCGCGAGCGTCACCCCGACCGTGCAGAGCGCCTACGTCTACGGCAACGGGCGCATGGTGGAACTCGTCCGCACCGAGAATGTGACCACGACTACCTACTGGTACCACTACGACGGCCTGGGCAGCGTCGTGGCCCTCACGAATGAGGCGGGCGCGGATGTGTGCCAGTGGAAGTATGACGAGTACGGGAATCCGTTGCAGGATTGCCCGGAGCTGAACCACTACACGTATACCGGGCAGGAGTATGACGCGGAGACGGGGTTGACGCATTTCTTCGCAAGGTATTATGATGCGGAGACGGGGGTGTGGACGACACAAGATAAGTATAGAGGGAATTTTCGATATCCTTTAACTTTGTATAGATATATGTATGCTGGAAATTCGCCTATAAACATTATTGATTTGCTCGGATATGGTTGGAAAGGCTTTATAGGTGGCGCAATAGGCGGTGCCATTGCCGGATGTGCTTTGGGGGCTTTGGCTTTTGGAATAGGATGTGTAGCCGGCATAATCCCTGGTGCAATAGGCGGTGCTCTTGGAGGGCATGTTGGCGAAGAAGTTGGCACAGGAGATTTCGACGCCAAGGAAGATCTCTATGAACCTGCAAAAGAAGTGGTAGCTGCTACTGTTGAAAGTTTTGTCGAAGATCCAGTTAATTTCTTTACTGGTTATAAAGATATTCCTGAAAACATTGGCAAGGCTTTAGATCCTGAACGCAGCGCTTCTGAGCGGATTATGGCAGGAGGGTTAGCAGCGGTAGATATCATTGGTGATATTTTTCTGTTAAAAGGAGGAATTAGCATCTTAAAGAGTGGCCTTAAACGTATCGCTGCTAAGAATGTGGGCACACAATTAGTTAAGGAAGTTGCGGAAGAGACCGGTGAGAAAATTGTCAAAGAGGGCACCGAAGAATTCGTAGAGGAAACTGGTGAGAAGATTATCAAAGAAGGTACCGAAGAATTTGTGGAGTCCTCTTCGAAAAAATTGGTTTATTCAGGACTAGAGAAACAAACAGCACGCGACGCACTTGAAAAATTAACTATCACGACTGCTCAAAAGGAATCCGCTCGAAGAGCAATAACTAAAGCTACAACTTCTTCTACAGTCGAACTTGTTCTTAACGAAAGTGGGGAACTACTTGTGAAAGTAAGTCGACCTGGTGCCAATGGGTTCCAAGTATTCGAATACACCATCACTCAAGGAGGTGAGAAGACAGTCATTCAAAAAGCTTATGATGCCAGTGGAAATCTTGTTCATTTTGACCCTAAATGACCCTCATAGTTCATTTGAGAATTGGTGAAATCAGTGATGTGCGATTTGCTTTTTGAGTTTGTCAGAGGTCAGATCAATTGGAGCGCACTTAAGGGTATTGGTATAAATATATCCTTTATTGAAGGGTCTTGCAATGTAAATACGGATGTGGAATTAAGCGTATCGGTATCTCTGGCTGATGTGGTATATGGGTTTGTGTCTATGTATGAAAATGAGCTAAGCCTCAGACAATGGGCCGCTGCGTTGATAGCAATTCCTAATATCACGTTCGAAAAGTTCGATGAGACTTTGGAAGGGCAATCCGTAATTGATATTTTATGGAAAGCCGCTTATGGAGAAGTGATTAGTGATGAGGAATACACTTTCATTCTGAGGCTTTCCAAAGAGAGTTCCTGAACTGAGTTTTTTTGTTTTTCTATGATTAGCGATATAGGACTGCTCATCAACTTCAACGTCGAGGTGCTGAAGGACGGCATCCGGCAGCGGGTGTGGGGATTGGAAGAGTGAGTTTGTTCACCGCAGAGGCGCGGGGGACATAAAAGAAACTCCGCGAATTTTGCGTCTCGGTGGTGCAAAAACAAGGATGAAAACTAGATAATGCATCTTTTGACCCTATCGCTCACCTTCACGCTATCCCTGGCCGCGCTTGTGCTGCTCGCCTGGGGCGTCGTTGCCGCGACGGGCGGTGGGGGAAGCGGCGTCATCGCAGCGGCGCGGCGGGCGCAGAGTCGCGGCGGGGAAAGTGTGCTATCATAAAGGCATAGCACGACATTAGGAGGCAAGCCAATGTTTCAACTCACAATAGACATACAAACTTCGGCGAAGGTGTTGGGCATCACGCCGGAGGCGTTCCAGGCTTTTGCGGAGCGCGAGCAGCTTGAGGGCGTGCTCAAACTGCGCGAGGGCTGGCGCGTCTCTATTTTCACCCTGGCGCGGTTGTTGAATACCACGCCGGAGACACTGCTGGAGTTCCTTGAGGACTATGCCCTGGGGCAGCGGATGCTGGAGGTCGCCGATGACGAGGTGTTGACGGCAGCCGAGGCGCGCGCAGCCTATCAAACCTATCGGGACGAGGCGGCTCAATGACCTGGACGCTGCAATACACGCGCACCTTCCTTAAGGAGATGGCGCATTTGCCGGCCGGTATCCGCAAGGATGGAAACCCAATGATGCGTTTCTTAAACCTGGTATCCACCCTCGCGCTATCCCTAACCGCGCTCCTACTACTCGCCTGGGGCGTCAGCGCTGCGCCGGCCACACGCTATGTCGCGCCGGACGGCGACTGTGCGGGCGCGACGCCGTGTTACGCCACGCTCCAGGCGGCCATTGACGCCGCCGCGCCCGGCGACGAGATCCGCGTGGCGGGGGGCGTCTACACCGCCGTGACCGCGTTCCCGTACACCCTGGGCGGCTGGACGCAGACGATCACCCAGGTCATGTTCATTGACAAGAGCCTGACGGTGCGCGGCGGCTACACCATCACCGATTGGATGACGGCACATCCCATCAGCTACCCCACCGTCATTGATCCACAGGGGCGCGGGCGGGGCGGCGTGGTGAGCGCGCCGGACTACCACATGCGCATCACCGTGACGCTGGAAGGGCTGGTGGTTGTCAACGGGTACGCCGACGGGAGCGGCGGCGGTTTGTACGTTGAAGGCGCAAGCGCGGTGATCAGCGATTGCTACATTCATCACAACTACGGCGGCTCGCTCGCCAGTGGCGTGTATCTCAGCGGGTACACGCTGACGTTGACGCGCAATCGCATCGAAAGCAACACCGGCGACGGCCACGGGGTGGTCGTGGAGATGGGCTTCCCGACGCTTTCCGACAACTATATCATGTCCAATACCAACGGCCCGCTGTTGTGGAACAATCGCGCGACGCTGATCAACAACATCATCGCGGCCAATGCGGAAGCGGGTCTCACCGTCATCGGCGGAGAGGCGCAGGCGTGGCACACGACGCTGGCCGACAATGGCGCGGTGGGCGTGTGGGCGCAGAACTCCGGGCAAGGCCCCGCGCATTTGGCGATGACCAATACCATTCTAGCCGGGCCGGCGGTGGGTGCGCGCGTCATTGGACACATCGAAGACCCTACCACCGTGCAATTGACCGCGACACTATGGGATAACCTTACAGATACGCAGCTCGTGGATGCTGGGGGGCAGGTCATCCGTAGCCGGGACTTCACCGGCGATCCCGCCTTCGCGGGCGTGGGCGACTATCGCCTGACCGCCGCATCCCCGGCGCGGAACCGGGGGCTGCCGGCGGGCGTGGTGTTCGACATCCTTGGTGTCCGGCGCGATCCACTGCCTGACCTGGGGGCGTATGAGTACGATGATCCGGGGAGTATCCGGCAGG
>DAOSNS010000040.1:0-41232 GCA_035373625.1 Anaerolineae bacterium
CCACTTTTGGCAAGTCTGTAGTTGTTAAAGTGTCAACCTATTATGAACCATCCCGTCAGTTTTTAGTGAACAAAATTCACAATCTGTGAATAAACCCTGTTCTACCCATTACTTATCACAGGAGAGAATCCATGAATAGCTACGAAGATACCCTTGACCATGTCAACACGTATTCCCGCCCGTCGGATCTGCGGATTACGGATATGCGCGTCGCCACGATTGTCGGCGCGCCGATGCGCTGCCCGCTGATCAAGATCAGCACGAATCAGGGCATCGAAGGCTACGGCGAGGTGCGCGACGGGGCCAGCGCGCGCTACGCGCTGATGCTCAAGAGCCGCATCCTGGGCGAGAACCCGTGCAATATTGACAAGATTTTCCGCCGCATCAAGCAGTTCGGCGGACACGCACGGCAGGCCGGTGGCGTCTGCGGCGTCGAGGTGGCGCTGTGGGACCTGGCGGGCAAGGCTTACGGCGTGCCCGTCCACGCGATGCTCGGCGGCAAGTTCCGCGACAAAATTCGCATCTACTGTGATACCGATGTCCACGGGCGCAACACCGGCACGGCGATGGGTGAGGCGCTCAAGGCGCGGATGGCGATGGGCTTCACGTTCCTCAAAATGGATGTGGGCATCGGCCTGTTGCGTGACGTGCCGGGCGCGCTTTCGGGCATGCCGGACTTCATCCATAAGCTGATGCCGTCCCACGAGGTTTGGGAGCAAATGCACAATGCGGATCCCGAGACGCGGGCAGAAATGTACCGGCAGTTCCGGGAGGTACAGAACGTGATGCACCCCTTCACCGGCATCCACGTCACCGAGCTGGGACTGGATTATCTGGAACAGTACGTCGCCGACGTGCGCGCCATCATCGGCTACGAAGTGCCGCTGGCGACCGACCACTTCGGTCATATCGGCTTGCAGGACTGCATCAAGATCGCGCGCCGGCTGGACAAGTTCAACCTGGCCTGGTACGAGGACATGCTCCCCTGGCAGATGACCGAGCAGTACGTGCGCCTGGCGAACTCGTGTACGACGCCGATCTGCACCGGCGAGGACATCTACTTGAAGGAAAACTTCAAGCCGCTATTGGAGTCGGGCGGTGTGTCGGTCATCCATCCTGACCTGCTGACCTCCGGCGGCATCTACGAAAACAAGAAGATCGGTGATTTGGCGCAGGAGTACGGCGTGGCGATGGCCGTGCATATGGCCGAGTCGCCGATTGGATGTATGGCCGCCGTCCACAGCATCGCTGCCACCGAGAACTTCCTGGCGCTGGAAAATCATTCAATTGACGTTCCCTGGTGGGATGATCTCGTCAACGGCCTGCCCAAGCCGATCATCCAGAACGGCTTCATTGACGTGCCCGACACGCCCGGCCTGGGCATCGAGTCACTCAACGACGAGGTCATCGCGGCACACCTCGACCCCAACGAGCCGGGGCTGTGGGAACCGACGGATGCGTGGGATAAAGACTTCAGCCACGATCGCTTGTGGAGTTAACGATTTCAGGCGGGGCGCGCCTTGTCAGTGCGCCCCGCCTGAAATTATGAAGGGACGGCCCGCCCGCAAGGGCAGGCGTCGGCCCGGAAATAGCATCTCCGGGGATATATTTTTTGTGTTAGCCACATCCAGAAGGATGTCAATCCTCAAACGCAAATTTCGGCGGGAAGTCCTCCTTCCACCAAAATTCTACCGGCGTCCCGACCGGAAACGCGCCCATGGCGCCGTCAGGCGAATCGGGCTGAAGGGTGAAGTCGCCTTCCGCCGGTGACACAAACAACGGCTTGCCGATGATCGCATCATTCCCGTCGAAGGCGTAGATGTTGGCGAAGTCATCCGGCGCCCACCCGGCGCGAATGGGGTACGTGACGGCGTTCGTGTCGTGAATCAGATTGTGCGTGATGCTGATCTGTTTCTGCGCAAAGATCGCCGCGATGTCGTCGCCCTCTTGCAGATAGCGGTCGCTGTAGCCAATCTGGAATCCGCGGTTGTCGCTGAAGATGTTGTCGCGGATGACCACGTTTTCCAGGTTGGCGGAGAAGAGATAAAGCCCGCCAGTGATCCAGTGGTACTGCGTGGGCGGGTTCGCCGGACCGTAGCCATTGTGATGCACCGTGTTGTTATAGATGTGGATGTCGGTACGCCGCCCGTCGCCGCCCCAACGGCCAAACAGAATCCCCGTGCCCCGGTTGTTGTAAAGCAGGTTGTGGTGGATGCGGACGTTCCGCGCCTCGTGCCCGCCCTCCACCGAGATCGCCATGCCTGCGCCCCGGCAGTCGTGAACGACGTTGTGATCCACTTCGATGTCTTCCAGCACGCCGAACCAGCTATCCACGTAGAGACCCTGCCGCTCCAGGTGGTGGATGTAATTGTGATGTACGCGCCCGTGCGCGCTGGTTTCCTTCACGTCAATACCCTCTTTGTCGCAATCGTAGACGTGGTTGTAGGCGACTTCGAAATGACGCGCGCCGGCAATGCTGATAGCCTCGTGCGGCGGCTCACCCTGGCGGACGTAGCCTTTGGGTAGCATGGCCCAGGTGTTGGCATGAATGATTGTGTTGCCGATGACTTTGATGTGCTCGGTGATTCCGTCCGTGCCGTCGGTGCGCCACACGCCGATGCCAGGGCTGAAGGTCGTATCGGCGGTGTTGTTGATCAGTTCGATGTGTTGCGAATCGCGTACCATAAAACCGGCCTGGTGCGAGTTCTTCACGGTGAGGCCGATCACCCTGATGTAGGCTTTGCGCTCGATGTTGAAACTCCCGGCGTCGTGGGAAAAGCCGCTGGACGGGTCGTTATCAATGGTGGAGGCGTCCAGCACGGGCTGCTCGCCGGGATAGGCGCGGTACGTGATCCAGGCATCCGCGCGCCCGGAGTGCGTGGGGCGCACTTGTTCGGGCAGTGTGTAGCGGCCGCCCCGCACGTAGACGGTTTGCCCGGCTTCCAGCACTTCCGCCGCGTGGTTGACGGTGGCCCACGGCTGCGCAAACGTGCCGGGGTTAGTATCGTCGCCGTCCGGCGCAACGAAAAAGGCGTTTTCGGTTAGCGGCACGGTGGCGGCGGAAACCGGCGTCACGGTAGGCAGAGACGTGGACGTGACGCTGGGAGTGGCCGTCGGACGTGGAGTACATGCAATCAATCCTGCGAAGACGATCATCATCCACCTCGGTAACACAAAGCGAGACAAGTGACAACCCCTATTTTTCCTGGTTCTGCTCTGGATCATGCTCGACCGGCTCGCTTTCTTCCGCCGGACGCACGAGCGGCAGCCATGCCAGCACGCGCTGGATTTGCGCATCCCACATATCCCAGGTGTGACCACCCGGCCCTTCGCTGTAGGTCAGGTTCAACCCCAACGCCAGGGCGTGGTCACGGAAAAGGAGGTTGTCGTGATAGAGAAAATCCTCGGTGCCGCACCACTGGAACAGCGCCAGTTGCTCTTTCCAGGGCGAGGCCGCCACTTCCTCTGCCAGATGAAGCAAGTCGTGACGGCTGCCGGGCAGTTGTCGCAGATTGCCAAAGATGCGCTTGAACTCGGCGCGCCATACGGGATCGGGCACACGGCGTAACTCGGCGATGTTCACCGCGCCGGATAAACTTGCCGCTGCGGCGAAACGCTCCGGGTGACTCAGGGCCAGCTTGAACGCGCCATAACCGCCCATTGAAAGGCCCGCCACGAAGTTGTCTTCGCGCGCGGGCGAGAGCGGGAATAAAGCGCGCGCCAGCGCGGGCAGCTCGACGCTGATAAACGTCCAATAACGATTGCCCGCCGCCATATCCGTGTAGAAGCTGCGATCCACCGCCGGCATGACAACGGCGAGTTCCATTTCCGCCACGTAACGCTCGATGGACGTGCGCCGCTGCCAGATGGTGTGATCATCCGACAAACCGTGCAGCAGGTACAGGGTGGGATACAGGCGCGGCGGCGTCAGCACCTCGCCATCCGGCGAACGCTTAGGTTCAGGCAAAATCACGTCCATCGAGCACGAAAGTTGTAGCACTTCAGACCAGAAATTGCAGTGTAACAAAGCCATAGAACCCCCTTTGATTTCCGATGAGGTGAGTAAAACCAGGAAACGCCCTCAAGTGTAAGGCGAATGAGGAAAGTTGCAAGCAGAGAGCGACGCCGACAAACCCCGATACTTTACAAGTCGGCGATGAGGAGTATCATGAGTGTTGCGAATGACTACCTGACTGATGATGATGTGACTGTTTTGGAGGTTGATATGCCCGTGATGCAACCGGCTCCACCACGTAGCACAATCGAAGACAGAGAATCCGCTTTGATCATCACCATCCCCACTTACAAGAATTGGCTTTCGATCACCGTGACGCTGTTTTGGCTAGCGAGTTGGGCTTGTGGAGAGGCCACCATGGTGGGGATGGGGGCCATGTTTTTGCTCGGCGGCCTGTTAGGCTGGGCAGGTAACAGCGCGGACGCTTCGGCTGCTGCCGCCTTTGCCGGGATGGCGCTTTTTTCTGTCCCGTGGTTTCTGATATGGACGTTGGGTGGGCTTGTCGCGCTATACTTTTTGTTGTGGCAATTCACCGGCGTGGAGAGGATCGAAGTCGATGCGCACGCTATCACGTTGCGCCGTCTCACCCTGAATATGGGCCGCGCCAGAACCTATCTGGCAGAGCACATCAAAGAGCTGCGAGCCGTTGCCAATCCACCTTATTGGGGATGGTGGTCGAGCCGCATGTATTACTGGCAGTGGATGTTTGGGGCGATCTCCTTTGAGTATGGCGCGAAGACAATTCGCTGTGGCAGTGGCGTTGATGAGGCGGAAGCGAAGGCTATTGTCAGAACCATTCAGGAGCGATTTCCTCAGTATCAATCGAAACAGAACGGGACTACGGCCTAAAAATCCGTTTTTGACTTTTTTCCGTTTTGCCGCTATACTGCAAAGCAGAAAAGCAGTAAAGCAGAAAGGGGCCGGCAATGTCTGAGACAACTGTACAGATGACCGATCGGGGCGTGATTACACTCCCCAAGAAATTGCGCGACACCTATCACTTGCGCGGCGGCGTCAACCTGACGTTGCTCGACCTGGGTGGAATCTTTGTCCTCAGCCCGCGGCCTTCCCAGATTGATTTCCTCGCCGACCAGGTGGCGGAACAGTGGGCCGCTGATGGGCAGACGTTGGAGAGTATGCTCCAGGCTCTGCGCGAGGAGCGCGAGCGCCGTGGTCAGTAAGTGCATTTTCCTCGATACCAGCGTGCTCTTTGCCGCCGTCCTCTCGGAGACGGGGGGCGCGCGGCAACTGCTGAAATTGGGCGAGGCCGGCGTGATTGCGTTGTGGGTTGGGCCAGGCGTATTGGCAGAGATGGACGCCGTGCTGACCCGCAAATCACCGGCCAGTAAGGGCAGTCTGGCGATTTTACTGGATCGCGCCAGAATTCACGTTGGCCCTTCACCGGAGCCAGCGGCCTGCGTACAGGCCCAAGCTGTGGTCGCTTATACGCCGGATGCCAATATCGTAGCTGAGGCGCTGACCACGCAGGTGGATTACTTTGTATCGCTGGATCGCCAACACCTGGTCAATAATCCCCAGGCGCAAACATTGCCGTTTTTGATCGGCACGCCCGGGGATTGTCTCGCCTGGTTGCGTGCGCAATTATTCTAGCCGTGCGCGGCCAACTTAGGGCTTACTTTTTGAGGATGTCAGTTATGACACAATCGCCCAGACGTAACTTGCTGTTCCTCGCGTCACTCCTGATCCTTAGCTTGCTCTCCGGTTGCGGCGCAGCCACCACGCCGTCCCCAACTGCTTCTCCGACGCCACAACCAACGCCAACCGCGACGCCTCTCCCCACCTGGAATGGTTCTACGGACCTCTCCCTATGGCAGGGCGGCAACGACTACGCGCTCGAAATTCGCGCTGACGGCCTGTACGTACAGGCCAACAAAGTCACCGAAAATGGCTACATAGAAGCGACCTTCCCCGCTATGGACATCAGCGGCGCGCCCTTTGCCAGCCTGACGGCCCTCTCCGACATCTCCGCCAACGTCACCGTGGGGCTGGTGGATGCCTCCGGCAAAGCAGGCTGGATACCGGGCAACGCTGGCAATCAGGAGATGGCCCATGGTCTTCACCCGCTGACCCACAGTTTTGACCTCGCCAGGCTGTCGCTTGACCTCACCCGGATCACCGGGATGCGCATCGCCTTCAACCGTGGCGCGCCGGTGTGCCGTGCCAAAGTCTTGCTGCGCGACATTCTGCTCGGTGGCGGGGCTGTGCGCGGCCTGAACTATGCGCCCTTGCCGGACGTACAGGTGACGCTCGGCGATGCGCCCCGCCCGATCACACCCTATCCGGTGACCGCAGCCGACGCCGGCGCGACCTGGCGCGTTGAATTCCCGCCGGACATCGTCAAGAGCGCCGCATTTGTAGAGGGGCAGCTTGTCTATACGCTCACCGGCGCATCTGGCAGTGGAACGATGGTGCTACACGGCGAAAAGGACGGCAAGACCGTCCGCCTGGCTTTCGAGCTGACCGTTTCGGTGAATCAGCCGCCTGTATTGCCTGACATTGCCGGGGAGATATTGGCGGTGGACACCTTTACCGAACTGCGCCTGACCGGACTGGATGACGGTGACCCGGCGTCCGCGCAGCCACTTACCCTGACGGTGGAAAGTCAGGATCCGGCTATTGCGGTGGTGGAAAGCGTTGAGTATGACACGCTCAGTCGCTGGGCAAAGTTGAAGATCAAAGCCGCGGCGGCTGGCACGACCAGTATCACCATCACCCTGACCGATGATCGTGGCGCCAGCACAAGCCGCACGTTCGACGTGACGGTTTACCCGGAGATCAACCAGCCGCCAACGTTCGATAGCCTTGCGCCCATTGTCATCAACACCGGCAGCGAATTGCGGCAAGCACTCACCGGCATTTCCGGCGGCGAACCCGGCGATCAGGTGACGTTGACCGCGCAATCGGATACGCCCGGCCTGACCGCTGCCGTGGAAGACGATGTATTGGTACTCAGCGCCGCTGCCGGAACCGTGGGCAGCGCGTTGGTGGAAATCACGGCGACCGACAACGGCGGCAACGCGCGCAACCAGGGCGACGCCACATTCACCCGCACCGTTCCGGTCAGCATCATCCAGCCGCCCATTACCGGATTGACCGATACTTTCGACGGGCCGGAGGTGGATCCTGCACTGGCTGGCAGCGGCGAAGGCGCGCACACCCTCTCTATCGAGGACGGTGTCCTGCGAGTGGAGATCGACAAATACGCCACCAATAACCCATGGGCCGGCCTGTGGTACGCCCTGCCCACCGAACTCGATATCAGTGGCAATCCGATCATCACGCTGCGCATGAAGGCCGACAAAGAGACGGCGATGCTGATCTTCCTGTGGGACGCCAACGACGTCTACAACACCGCCGGGACGCCAACTGTGCTGGTCGGTACCGAATGGAAAGACTACACACTGGATTTTTCGGGCAAAAATCTGGATGCCGAAGGAAAAACCGTCGCCTTTTCGCGCATCAAATCGTTGCTGATCAATTTCGCCCCTGGGCTGTTGCACAAAGGGACGTTCTGGCTGGACGATTTGCAGGTCGGCAGCGATGCCAGCGTGCGCGCCGCGCCGCCGCCGCTGGTGATCCAAGCGCCCGCGCGCCTCACGTTGCTGCCAGGCGGGGCGTTCACCGAACTGCTTCCCGTATCGGGGATGACAGACGGCGATGCGGTCGAGCTGACCGGCGCCGATCCCCAATTGCTTGCTGCGGCGGATATTTCGCCACAGGGCAACTACCTGCGGCTGACCCTCAGCGCCTTACCCGACGTCGCGGGAACGACCAGACTGACAATCAGGGTTTCCGATCAGGCGAACCGGCAAGCCGAAAAATCCATAGACGTGAACATCCCTGAGCGCGGTGCTACCACCCTCGTTGCCGTGGATCGCAGCACGCACTACCAAACCATAGACGGCTTTGGCGCGTTCCTGGGGACCGGGGTGTGGGAGGCTGCCCGGCAGGACTTGACGTTGCCCTTCGTCCAGGATTTGGGCATCACCGTCGCGCGGTTTGGCATCATTGACGTGGACTTCGAGCCGCGCAACGACAATGATAACCCTGACGTCACCGATTTCAGCGCTTTCGACACCTCGGCTATCCCTCTCGATTGGATGCGCCGGCTGAAAGCGGAAACGGCGATTGACAAATTCATCCTCACCGTCTGGAGTCCGCCGGCCTGGATGAAGAAGAACCGCACGCAGGCCGCGATTCCTACCTCCGGGGATAACTTCGTCGAAGAGCGGTACTATGAGGAGTACGCGGAATTTCTGACCGCGATTGTGCGGGTCATCAAAGAGCACACCGACATTGACCTGTACGCCATTTCGGTGCAGAACGAACCGCAGTTCAACGAACCTTACGCCTCGGCGCTGCTTTCGGCGGACAATATGGCGCGCGTGCTGCAAGTCGTCGCCGTCAGATTTGCGGCGGAGGGCATCCAGACGAAGCTCTTTATGCCCGAAGCCCTGCCGGCGCAAGGCGGCATTCACGAATACATCCGGCAGCTTGACCTGCTGCCCGAGGCGAGCCAGGGCACGGACATTATCGCCATTCACAACTACGATGCTGATGGCATTCGGGTCGGCGGCGCGGGCGCGCAGGAATGGAGCAGCATAGCGAAGTGGGCCAATGCGGCCCGCCCGCGTCAGGTCTGGATGACCGAAACCAGCGGCCACGCCGATACCTGGTCGGGCGCGGAAACGCTGTTCGGCAACATCTACAACGCGCTGGTCTACGGGAAAGCCTCAGCCTGGGTGTGGTGGACGCTGGCCGAAACCTCCGCCAACGCGAAGTTTGGGCTAGTGGTGGACAATCAGGCGACCTCGCGTTACGCCGTGTCGCGCCACTTCTACCGCGCCGCCCAGCCGGGCGCCGTCCGGGTGGCGACGACCTCCGACGCCGACCTGCTGAGTGTGGCGTTCGACAATCCCGACGGGACGGTGGCAGTGGTGCTTTACAACGCGGGAAAATCGCGCCTGGTTTCCTGCACCGGCGCCGGCGCGCTCACCGCAGCCTGGGTGTCGCAGGACGGCCTCCTGAGTCGTCCGGCGCAAGTGGACGGCGAAAGGGTGCTGCTACCCGCCGGCGGTGTGGCGACGCTGATATATGGCTCCCGGCCTTAGGCTTCGTCAGGGGTGACGACCTGACTTGTTACTCGATCACCACCACGACGCCCACCTCAGCCCAATTGTAGAGCGTCTCCGCTTCAGGGATGCCGAGGATGATGCACCCGAACGACGCCGGGCGTCCCAACGAGCCGGCCCAGAGGCGCTGGCCGTTCGCCAGGATCGGCAACTCGTGGAAGCCGTTCTCCACGCCGCCGCCCGCCGGGTAGACGGCCAAAAAGTACGGCATCCACAAGTCCCACTGACTGGCATACGCTTTTTCGTGCTTGCTGAGAATCTGAAAAACGCCCCGGTGTGTTGGGGAACTGGCAATCCCCGTGGATGTGGGCCAATCGTAGAGCAGCGCGCCGTTCTCGTAGACGCGCACGCGCTGTTCGGCGAGGCTGACCACGATGCGTTTGCCCGGCACCGGCATGTACGGCGTGAGCACATCCTGCGAGGGGATGATGATCTGCTGCCCCACGCTCAGGTGGTCGTAATCTATGCCGGGGTTGGCCTCGGCTATCAATCCCGACGGCATCCCAAATTTCGCGCCAATGCTGGTGAGCGTATCCCCCGACTGCACGCTGTACACGCGCTGGGGATGCGTCAGATAGACCGCGACCGTTCCCCCGCCGGCGTCGAAAACCTCCAAAATCTGCTGCGCCGCCTCGTCATACCGAAAACCGCGCCCGTCCCCCAACCCTTCTGCCAGCGCCACCAGCGTATCGCGGATGGCGTACAGGTTCACATCCACTACCGGCTTGCCATCAGGCCCGGGCACCAGACGCAGCCATTTCGCAATCGTCTCGCGGCCCAACGTCCAGACAAGATTTTTATCGGTGAGTACCTCGTAGGCGGTCAGCGTGATGGTGCGCGTTAACAAGGTTTCGGCCTGCGCCACCACGGCAGTCGTGTCGGGTTCTACCGGCTGCACAACATCGAAGACCAACGGCACCTCCACCCGGTACAGGCCGCTGCTTGCCTGCGTCAACGCCATCAACGTCTGGGTTACATTGACCACACGACCGGGCTTCCCCGGCACGACGATCACTTGACCGTTGCGCAGTTCAATGCCGGCTTCGGTGGGGGGAAGTGAGGCCTCCTGAGCCACCTGCGACAACACCGCCAGTCCGGCCTCGGCATCGTAGGCGAAGCGCGGCGGGACTTCGTGATCCTTCAACCAGACGCTCAACTGCCCCTCGAAGCCACCGCTACGTCCCACACGATAGGCTTCTTCGGCCATCGCCTGGGTATCCAGGTGCAGGCCGGCCTGCGACCAGGCAAATGTCCAGCGTTTATCGCCATCGGTGAGGATGAGCATGCCGGTGTTGACCTGCGAGGCCACCTCATCGAGGGCGGCAGCGGCCTGGACCGGCGTCATTCCGCCCAACGGAACGCCGAGAGCGTACACATAGGGGTAGATGTGTCCCTCGTACAGACGTTCCATCCGCTGCACGAAGATCCATCCACAAAACAACGTCAACATCAGCAAGATGAGCAATAACGCCAGAATCAGTCCACCGGTAAAGGCACCGCTGCTCTGACGTGGTGAAGCGATTGGACGATTTGTGTATGGGGTCATTGCATTATTCCGAACCATAGCAGTACGCCGAACGCCAAAGTGATGCCGATGCCTGCGCCCCAGTCCCCAGGGCGCATCCGCAGGTCACGCCAAACGGTGCGCGGCGTGGACCCCACCATCCCCCGCGCCGCCAGGGCCAGCGTCAGCCGATCGCTCATACGCAATGTGCCGATGATGACGGCAACCAGCACGGGGAGATACTCATGCAGCCGCCGGAAGAGATTGCCTTCGGCGACCCACCCGCGCGCGGCTTGCGCCTCACGCACCGTCACAAAGAGCTGCTGAATTGCCGGAAGGAAACGCAGCGTCAGGCTAAAGGTCAGCCCCCAGGAATACGGCAATCCCAGACGTACGAAAGCCTGCACCAACGCGCGCTGATCGGTGGTGAAGAGCAGCGCGCCCACGGTGAACGCGATGGCCATCGCGCGCGTCGCCAGCCGCGCCGCTTCCAGAAACCCGCCGCTTGTCAAACGCAGCGGCCCCAATGCCACAAAGACCTCGCCGGAGGGTGCGAAGAACGGCTGCAAGATCAGAATCAGCGCGATCAACAAAGCCATTTGCCGCCACAGACGCCCCAACACCGCCCACGGCACACGATTGCACAGGAGTAAGGCATGCAGGCCGATCAACAGCGCAATCTGAACCTCCAGATGCGGCACCACAAACACCGCAATCAATCCCAACAGCATCCCCCACAGCTTGACCCGCGGATCGAGCCGGTGTAACCAGGAGTCCCGCTGAACGTAGAAATCGAGGGCCACGCTCATCGCAGCGCTCCGGGTATGGAGGGCAACACCGCTTCCGGCGTGCCGTCGGCAACCACGCGCCCATCCGCCAACGCCACCACGCGGTCGGCGCGGGCTGCCAGGTCCATTTCGTGGGTGACGAGCACAAGCGTCACGCCGGCAGCGCGCCGTTCGGCGAGCCAGGTCAACAGGCGCGCCCATTCGCGCCCATCAAGGCCCACTTCCGGCTCATCCAACGCCAGAACCGGGGTATCCAGCGCCGCCAACGCCGCAAGGGTGACGGCGCGCTGCATCCCGTAGCTCAAGATCGAAGGCGGCAGTTGGGCAAACGCGCTCAATTCAAAGCGCGCCAGCGCCCGTTCCACCCGCCCGGCAGCATCCTCAAGGCGCAGGGCGCGGACGCCGAACATCACCTCATCATACACCGTTGCCGCAAAAAGTTGCTGCTCCGGGCGCTGGAACAAAAAGCCGACATCGCGCGCCAGTTCGCCGGTCGTGCGGGCGGCGGCGTCTTTGCCGAACACGCGCACCGTACCGCGCGTCGGGCGCAACAGGCCGTTGAAGTGGCGCAACAGCGTGCTCTTGCCGGCCCCGTTCGGCCCGATGATGGCGACAAACTGCCCTTGCGGAATCTCCAGACTGACGCCGTGGAGTGCCGCGTAGCCGTCGGTATAGGCGAAATGCACATCCTGCAAGGTAAGCGCCGGTTGCGCCGAAGATGCGCCCTGCGCCGCTAAAGAAGGCCAGCGTCGGGGCGGATAGAGGATGCCGGCCTCGACCAGGCGCGTTTCGTCTTGCAACACGGCAGAGGTGGAGATGGGGGATGTCGCCCCACCCTCGGTGAGGATCAGCGTTGCCGGGGCCAGCATGGCGGCTTCCGGGCGGAAGGTGGTGAGCAGCGTTGTCGTGCCGCTGTGTTGCACCACGGCGAGGGCCGCCAGTACTTCGGCGCGGCCCTGCGGATCAAGACCACCGAGGGGTTCATCCAACAATAAGACACGCGGACGCATGGCCCACACTGCGGCCAATGCCAGCCGCTTCTGTTGTCCACCGGAGAGCATCCACGGGGGGCGGGCACGCGCTTCAAGCAGACCAAAACGGGTAAGCGCTTCTTCGACCAGCGAACCGATACGTTGTGGCGGCGTGCCCAGGGCTTCCAATCCCCAGGCCACCTCATCCTCGACCGTCGAATTGAAAAGTTGCGTGGCAGCATCCTGGAAAAGGATGCCCACAGCGCCGGTCGGTGGCATCTCCGCGAGAACATCGTAGCCTGCCGCGCGCACCACACCGGAGATGTGCCCACCGGTATAGCGCGGCGCCAGTCCCGCCAGTGTATAACAGAGGGTGCTCTTGCCGCTGCCGCTGGCGCCCATCACCGCCAACGTCTCACCGGCTTCAAGGTGAAAGGAAATATCCTGCAGCGCCTCGGTTGTGGGTAACCCCGGCCCCGGCGACGGATAAGCGAAACACAGATGTTCGGCAGTGAGCACGCCCTTTTCCTTTGAAAACCCGTTGAGGCGTTTGAACGTTGTTTTCGTTCAACCGCAGGTTCACCGTGAATTCCCCACAAAACTGTAGCGCGAGTTGACAACTCGCGCTACAAACATTCGCCATCTGGATTCGGCGGTTAAGTAGCGCGGCCAGAGTAAGACCCCAACGGCGGATATGCACGGCGCACGGCCAGGTATAACGGAACACCGATCAAGCCGCCGCTCAGCGCTTGCAGGGTGTTGGGGAGCAATTCCAATCCCGCCGCAGCTACGCCAACCAGGAATGTGCCGGCTGCGAAGTATCCCGCGACCACAATGCCCGCGCCGATGACGACCGACAACACCACCGTGAGGGTGTTAAGGCGTTTCCGCACAATCCACCCCATCGCCAATCCCTGTGCGCCGTGAATGAGCAACGAAAACGGTGCCCATTGGGGATAGCCGAGCATATCGGCCATGGCCGTTCCCAGTCCCCCGGCCACTGCCGCCACCCAGGGACCGAATGTGTATGCCGCAAACGTGATGGCCGCGTCGCCCAGGTGGACATAGCCGTTCGTCGCCGGGACGGGAATCCGCACAAGCGCCGTCAACACAAAAATCAACGCACCCATCAGTGCAATCAAAGTCATTCGCTTAATATCCACATCACGTGACATAGATTTTTACTCCTCGCACATTATGCCGTAAATCATAACATAAGCTGGCGGCTCGGCAAGGCGATGTCAATCCGCCTCATCTTTTTGCGTCCACGGCACCCGCGAGAGGATGGCCTCTTTCGCGCCGCGCGCATAACCGGAGAGTTTCTCCAACTGCTGCGAGAGGCCGGAGAGTTGTCGCTCGATGTAATACGCTACCCCGATCGCCCCCGGCCCGGCATGCACACCCAACTCAATGGGCACGCGCGTCAGGTAAGATTCGACGCAGTGCAGCATCTTCTTCAGTTCCTCCAAAACATACGCACCTTCAGTTTCGTCCTCGGCGTAGTGCACCGTCAGATGAACCGGGTTATCCTCTACCTCATCCACAACTTTCTCGATCAACGTGGCGATGCCTTTGCTACGCCGGCGCGCTTGCCCGATCAAACTCACGCGGTTGTTCTGCACCCGCACCAGCGGCGAAATCTTGAGCAAGCTGCCCACAGTCCCTGCGGCGCTGGCTAACCGTCCGCCCTTGAAGGCGTAAGTCACCGTTTCCAGCAGGGCCACCACCCCGGCATTGGGAACAACCGCGCGTGCTTTAGCGACAACCTCATCATGCGAGGCGCCCTCCGCGGCTGCGCGGGCGGCCTCCAGCGCCACATAACCCTGTCCCATAGCCGTCGTCTGTGAATCAATCACCGTCACCGGCACCGGACTTTCCCGGCCGGCGATCTCCGCCGCGCTGCACGTGCCACTCTGTTTGCCGGCCACGTGGACGCTGACGATGCTTTTCGCCCATTGTGCTTGCTGCCGATATGCTTCAAGAAACACCTGAACCGCCGGCACACTCGTAGATACGCTCATTTCAGGGTGCGCGCGAAGTTCAGGGTAAAAAGCCTCCGGTGTCATATCCAACCCGGAGCGATAGGAATCTTTACCCATGATTACCCAAAAGGGCACAACCCCAATGCGATATTGCCGGCCCAGAGCTTCCGGGATGCCCGCGGCGGAATCGGTCACTACGGCAACAGGGGCAAATGTGTTCAAGATACCCTCCTTAAAGTCATTGGTCTTTCTGTTGATTTTCTGTAAGATAAGGCATCAAATAGAGTCGCAGTCAGCACAGATAACGGATACAGTGTATAATGATTTGCGCATAAAGCAAGTGACAGGAGGACGTTATGGCACGTGTGGCAGTTTTCGAGGGACTTGTCGCTGACGAAGCGGATAATGCTGTTAATGTTACTTACATCGGCGGCGTACCGCATTACGTGGTGAATGATGCCGGATTCTTGCGGCATATTCCGTCGGAAGGTATAGATCAGCACGTCCTCAACGTGATACAAGAAGAGGTGTTGCAGAATCGGGAAGCCGTCGTTCAGGGCATGTTACAGTTCTTGGGAAAAGACGATCTTTTCACGAAGGCAGCCATCGAGGCATCTCTGGGGCAAATGCCGGAGAATATCAAGACTTTGCTCAACACCGGATTGCCCGAAGACGTCCGGCAGTGGTTAGGGCTGATGGGGCTACGCGTGATTATCAACGTCCACGGCGATGTGGTCAAAGTGGTCATGCCCGGCGCCATTGACCTGGATGAGTGAGGATGACAAGATATGTTCCAACAAAAGGGGTTTCATGGGACACCGGCAGCACAATTGCGTGAGTTGCTCACACAGCTAGAAAGGCATATCGGTAAACTGGAGCACGATAGCAGAGAAGAGGTGTGCAAAATTCCGTCGCTCTTCGATGAGGCTGCGACGCTCATCGAAGAGCTGGAGCGCATCGGCACGCCTATCGCTGGCGAGAAAACTCGCTTTGAAACCGCGGCGGCGACATTCCGCCGCAAAGCCAGAACGTTTCTGCGCAAGGCGGGCGGAACGAAAGCCGTGGCAGCCTTGCGCGACGCGCACCATCCCGATCCGTCTCGCTGGTGGTGGTTCATAGATCAGTGGCTCGCCGAGCAAAACAAACTGCGCTTGCGCCGTCAAATGAATTTTTTAATGATCGGTGCGGCGCTTCTGGCCGTGCTGGCCGGCGTGTATATGCTCTTCCTGCGTCCCGATGCCGCCACGCGGGAGCGTCTCCACCACCAACAGAGGGCAGAGAACTTTGCCCAAAACGGGGATTATGCAGCGGCTTTGGAAGAGGTGAACGCTGCCTTGCGGGTCGCCCCTGATAATGCCGGAGTGCTGACGTTAAAAGGCGTCATCGAGGCCCAACTCGGTATGGAAGCGGAAGCCGCCACGACTTTTGCCGCCGCGGAAGCCGCTGCCGCGAGCCGTGAACAATTCTTGCTTCTCCGTGCCCAGATTTACCTCACCCTCGGCATGCCCGAGGCGGCCCTCCCCGACGCGGAAGCCGCCGTTGCCATCAACCCCACATCGGCGCGGGCACACCTGTACCTGGGCCAGGCCAATGCCGATCTGGGGAACCTGCCCGAAGCGCAGGCTCAATTCGAGGAAGCCGCGCGTCTGGCCGATGAAGCTGATGATGCCGAGACCGCCGCCATCGCACGGGTACAGATGGTCTACCTCTACCAACAAATGTTCGTCCCCACGCTGGACGACGCCACACCGACCCCCTAAAAGCATCGCCCCCTTCGTGCAACACGAAGGGGGCGATCTCAGCCGATGGCCCCAAGGGAATTCGAATCCCTGTTTCCGGCTTGAGAGGCCAGCGTCCTAGGCCACTAGACGATGGGGCCAAGCGACTGAGATTGTAGCAGAAACAACGCTTTTGTCAACCAAAACAGGGCCTTATCCTTCCTGCTCCGAGGGAAATGCCAGTTCCCCGTTTTGAGCGAGAAACGCGGATCCGGCGATCCGCTCGAATCCAGTTGAAGTCATTGTAACGAGAATGATAAAGCCCTAACCAAAATCGTCGGTTTGCACGCCGCCCGCTTTCGGTTACAATCAGGCGTTAGTCGTCAGTCGTTAGTCGTTAGTCGTTAGTCGTTAGTCATTAGTCGTTAGTCGTCGGTCGTTAGTCGTCAGGCGTTAGTCGTCAGGCGTTAGGCGTTAGTCGTCGGTCGTTAGTCGTTAGTCGTCGGTCGTTAGTCGTTAGCGAGAGAGATAGAACCTGGAGCGATGATCGCCGAAAGCTAACTGCTGACTGCTAACTGCTGATAGCTGACTGCTGACTGCTAACTGCTGATAGCTGATATCTGACTGCTGACTGCTGATAGCTGATCACTTGAGAGGAGAGGCATCATGGATCCCGTCGCTATTATCGCCGCCGTCGCCGCCGACCTGGCGCTGGCTTTGCCGCGCATTGAAGCTGCCGTCCGCCTGTTGGATGACGGCAATACGATCCCCTTCATCGCCCGCTACCGCAAGGAGATGACCGGCTCGCTGGATGAGGAGCAACTGCGGCAGGTCGCCGAGCGGTTGGGCTATCGCCGCACGATGGAGGCGCGCCGCGAGACAATCCTGCACAGCCTGGAAGAACAAGGCGTGCTCACGCCGGAACTCCAGGCGGAAGTGGAAGCGGCCGACACCTTGCAACGTCTGGAAGACCTCTACCGCCCGTACAAACCCAAACGCCGCACACGCGCAACGATCGCCCGCGAGAAGGGTCTGCAACCCCTCGCCGATCTCATCCTGGCGCAGACGCCGAAGGGCGACCGCAACGCCCTGGCGCAGCCTTTCCTCACGGAGGATGTCCCCACCGTAGACGACGCCTATGCCGGTGCACGTGACATCGTCGCCGAAGTCATTGCCGACGCACCGGAGGTACGCGCCGACATGCGGCGGTTGGTGCAACGCCACGGGATGCTGAACGTCACCGTCGCCGATGCCGGCAAAGACCCCCAGGGCGTCTATCAGATGTACTACAGCTTCTTCGTGGAATATCGCGCCCTGCGTCCGCACCAGATTCTGGCGATCAACCGTGGCGAACGCGAAGGCGTGCTCAAAGTCGCCCTGGAAGTCCCCGAAGCCGAAGCGCTGGGAATTCTCGCCCAACGTTACCCTACCGATGCTGCCAGCCCGCTGATGGACGACCTCGTTGAGGCACGCAAAGATAGCTACAGCCGCCTGCTTTTCCCCGCCGTGGAACGCGAGATGCGCCGCGAACTCGGCGATGTGGCCGACCGACACGCCATCGGCGTCTTTGCGGCGAATCTCAAATCCCTGTTGTTGCAACCGCCCTTGCGCGGACAGACCGTGCTGGGCATTGACCCCGGTTACCGCACTGGCTGCAAAGTGGCCGTGGTGGACCCTACCGGCAAGGTATTGGACACCGCCACGATCTACCCCGACCGCGATAAAGCCCAGGCTCAGGCGACGCTGCACCGTTTGGTGCACCAGCATGGCGTCACCGTCATTGACATCGGTAACGGCACCGCCAGTCGTGAGACCGAGACACTGGTGGCGGAACTGCTCAATGAAAAGAAGTTGAAAGTGAAATATACGATCGTCAACGAGGCCGGGGCGTCGGTCTACTCGGCGTCGAAGCTGGCGCGCCAGGAGCTGCCCACCCTGGATGTGTCGCTGCGCGGAGCAGTCTCCATCGCACGGCGGCTTCAGGATCCGTTGGCCGAACTGGTGAAGATTGAACCCAAGGCCATCGGCGTGGGGTTGTATCAGCATGACGTTGACCAGAAAGCACTCGCCGAGGCGTTGGATACGGTTGTCGAATCGGTCGTCAACACGGTGGGGGCGGATCTGAACACGGCGTCGCCGGCGCTGTTGCGCTACATCTCCGGCATCGGTCCCAAGCTGGCGGAGACGATCGTGGCTTA
The DNA here is from genome assembly GCA_035373625.1 of Anaerolineae bacterium. Taxonomy (GTDB): domain Bacteria; phylum Chloroflexota; class Anaerolineae; order B4-G1; family SLSP01; genus DSWT01. Next base: position 18,330 of record DAOSNS010000040.1, read on the forward strand.
CCGAGACGCACAGGGCGCATTCCCCACCCGCGAGGCGCTGCGTCAGGTTCCCGGTGTCGGGCCGAAGACGTTCGAGCAGGCCGCCGGCTTCCTGCGCGTTCCCGATAGCGTCGAGCCGCTGGACAACACTCCCATCCACCCGGAGAGCTACGCCGTCGCCCGTGTGGTGCTGAACCTGCTGGACTGTCCACTCGGCGATCCCCGGCTGGCGGGCGAAATCGCCAACCTGCGCCGACAGATGAATCTCGACGAATTGGCCGCCGAGCTGGGGACGGGGCGCCCCACCCTGGAGGACATCCTTGAGGCGTTGGCCCGCCCCGGCCGCGACCCCCGCGATGACCTGGAAGGCCCCGTCCTGCGCAGTGATGTGCTCAGCATCGAGGATTTGCGCGAGGGCATGCAGCTCAAGGGCACGGTGCGCAACGTCGTGGACTTCGGCGCGTTCGTGGACATCGGCGTGAAGCGCGATGGGCTGGTGCACATCAGCCGCATGGGAACGGGCTACGTCCGCAACCCGCACGACAAGGTTTCCGTGGGGGATGTAATTGATGTGGAGGTTGTGGAAGTGGATGTCCAGCGTGGGCGCATCAGCCTGGCGCTGGTAGAATGAGTTTGTCAACGGATTCAACGGATTTTAACGGATTTTTTCTCTTTTTAATCCGTTTCATCCGTTGACATTTTTGAGGGGGAAACAAGTATGCCGATTGGAAGTCTCGTTAACGCGCTGACGGTGATTGTGGGCAGCACGGTTGGGTTAGTGCTGCGGAAGAAGTTCCCGGAGAACATCAAGGGCATCATCTTCGAGGGGGTGGGCCTGGGCACGCTGGTTCTGGGGATGAAGATGGCGTTTGAGGTGCAGAACTTCCTCATCTTCATCTTCAGCCTGATTTTCGGCGGCATTATCGGCGAATTGATCCACCTGGAAACCTGGATGGAGGGGATGGGCGACCGGCTCAAGGCACGGTTGAAGAGCCAGGATGGGCGCTTCACCGAGGGGCTGATCACGGCGTTCCTCATCTTCTGTGTCGGCTCGATGACGTTCGTGGGGGCGATCAACGAGGGCCTCAACGGCGACCGCACGCTCATCCTCACCAAAGCGATCCTGGACGGCTTCACCTCGATCGCACTGGCGTCGGTCTACGGGCTGGGCGTGCTACTCTCGGCGCTGCCGCTGTTCATCATCCAGGCGAGCATCACCTTGCTGGCAGCGCAATTCCAGAGCTTCTTCTCCGATCTCATCATCAGCCAGATGACCGCTGTGGGGGGCGCGCTCATCCTGGGGATCGGGCTGAACCTGCTCGGCATCAAGCGGGTCAAGACGAGCAATCTACTGCCGGGGCTGGTGGTGGTGATCGTGCTGACGCTGATTTTTGGATAGAGAGAAAAGACCTTCCTTTTGCGCCTGTAGAGGGCAAAATGCCGGCATAGGTCGAGATTTTTGTAGTCTTGACGTGGCGACGAAGCAGGTTGATGCTTATGGTATAATGACAATGACCAAGAAGATAGCTACAATTCTGGAAGAAATGAATATACGTGAACATAGAAGACATTGTTGACGCCATACGGCACAACCGAATCAGAATCACAGATCACGCTGACGAGGAAGCGCAGGCCGATCATCTCTCATTCGATGAAGTTTTCATCAGCGTTTTCCAGGGCGAGGTCATTGAAGATTATCCAACAGACAAACCCTATCCGAGTTGTTTGATTTATGGTCAAACATTTCGCGATGAACCCGTACATAGTGTCTGGGCTTATAATCCCGCGAACCAGTGGGCAGTTTTGATTACGGTGTATCGGCCAGATCCAAATCGTTGGATTGAATGGAAGAAGAGGAGACCTAAAAATGTTACCCTTTGAACGTTGCCCGGTATGCGGACATGAAATGGTGAGCAAAGAGGTCGAGAAACTGCTGCACGGCGGGAAGCATACAGCGGTTGTGACTGTTATGGCCGAGGTGTGTTTGCACTGCGGTGAAAGGCTGTATTCCAAAGAAGTGATCAGTCAATTTGAGCGAATTCGCTTGCAATTGAAGCGCCAGGAGACAGCGCAGTTTCAACCGCTAGGACAAAGCTTTCAAGTCGTGTTAACTCGCGCCTGACAAACGCGGCAGTGAATTCTATCAACAGGAGTCGAAAATCATGCACTTAGGCGACATCTTGAATGCCATCACCGAATGGGCACTCGGCATCATCCGCACGCTTGGCTATCCGGGGCTGGGTCTGGTGATGTTCCTGGAAAACGTGTTCCCCCCTATCCCCTCAGAAGCCGTTCTGCCGCTGGCCGGCTGGCTCACTGTCGGCGCTAACGCCAAATTTACCTTGCTCGGCGTGACCATTGTGGGAGCAATCGGCTCCGTCGCAGGTGCGTTTTTCTTTTACGGGCTGGGTCGCTGGTTCGATGAGCGCCGCGTGCGCTACCTGTTACAGCGGTTCGGCAAGTGGTTTATGCTCTCCGAGAGCGATCTGGACGTGGCGCTCGCCTGGTTCGCGCGCTTTGGCGAGTACGTCATCTTCTTCGGACGGATGGTGCCGATTGTGCGCAGTCTGATCTCCGTGCCGGCGGGCCTGGCGAAGATGAACATCCCACGCTTTGCGTTCTATACCGCCCTCGGTACTGCCCTGTGGAGCTTCCTGTTGGCATTGGCCGGACGCTTGCTCGGCGAAAGCTGGCCGGTCGTCACGGACATCATCAACAAATACGAGCATGCCGTGTACGTCATCGTCGCCGTCGCGATTGTGGGGTTCTTCGGCTACCGGCTTTGGCAGCGACGGAAGAAAGCGGTCAGCGAATGAGCGAATCGGCGAATGGGTATTGATCGCGTAGAAGTCCTCTTTACTCATTTCTAGTTTCTCATTTCTAGCACAGGAGAAGATCTTATGTCCCCCATTATCCGTGTCGAGAAAATCGGTGATTATGTCGGTCAGGAAGTCACGATCCGTGGCTGGGTGTACAACCGCACGCACAAGGGCAAGCTGGTGTTCTTGCTGGTGCGAGATGGCTACGGCTTCGTGCAGTGTGTGGGATTCAAGAACGATGTCCCCGCCGAGCTTTTCGACGCGATGACGCGCATCCCACAGGAATCGTCGGTTGTCATCACCGGCGTGGTGCGCGCCGACCCGCGCGCGCCCGGCATCCCCGGCGGCTACGAAGTCGGCATCACGGGCTTCGAGGTAGTGCAGGCGGTGGAAGGCGAATATCCCATCGCCCTTAAAGAGCACGGTGTCGAATTCCTGCTCGACAACCGTCACCTGTGGATTCGCACGCCGAGCCAGTGGGCGGTGCTGCGCGTCCGCGCTGCTGTCATCGCCGCCATCCACGAGTGGCTCACGGATAACGGCTTCATCCACATGGACACCCCCATCCTCACCCCGGCCGCCTGCGAAGGGACGACAACGCTCTTCGGCACCGAGTATTTTGACGAGGGTATGGCCTATCTCGCGCAAAGTGGACAGCTCTACAACGAGGCCAACATTTTCGCCTTCAATCGCGTCTACTGCTTCGGGCCAACGTTCCGCGCGGAGAAATCCAAGACGCGCCGCCACCTCACCGAGTTCTGGATGGTGGAACCGGAAGTCGCGTTCTGCGACCTCGACGGCGTGATGGAGATTGAAGAACAGTTCGTCTCGCACATCGTCCAGACGGTGCTGAAGAAGTGCGGGCCAGAACTGAAGGCGCTGGGCCGCGACGTGAGCGCGCTGGAGCGTGTGATGCCGCCCTTCCCACGCATTTCTTACGATGACGCGCTGGCGATGCTCGCCGAAATCCGCGAACAGACGGAAGACCCGGCGGCCAAGGCACTGCTGGACATTGAATGGGGTATGGATTTCGGCTCGCCGCACGAGACCGCGCTGACCAAAAAGTTCGACAAGCCGGTGTTCGTCTACGGGTATCCCACCGCCGTCAAGGCGTTCTACATGGAGCCGTGGCCCGGCCGCCCGGAGGTTTGCAAGAGCGTGGATCTGCTCGCGCCGGAGGGCTACGGTGAGATCATCGGCGGCAGCGAGCGCATCTCCGACCCCGATCTGCTCTTGCGGCGCCTCCACGAACACAACCTGCCGGAAGAAGCCTTCAAGTGGTACATTGACCTGCGGCGCTACGGCAGTGTTCCCCACAGCGGCTTCGGGCTGGGTGTGGAGCGCACCGTGACGTGGATCTGCGGCATTGATCACCTGCGCGAGGCCATTCCGTATCCGCGGATGATCAATCGGGTGTATCCGTAAACTCCTCAATTTATCAGCAGATTTAGCAGATTAAGCAGATTTTTTCAATCTACAATCCGCTAAATCTGCTGACAGAAACGAATCAACGCTGGCGCATGACCAACGGCATGTAGAGGCGGCTTACCGGCCACAGCCCCACCATGCCTAACGACTCGGTGTACGTCTCTTCACTCAACGGCCAGTTGAACGACAGGATGCGGATGTAGTCGGTTGTCGGGGTGGCTGCCATCATTTTCAAGCGATAGGTCTCCCCTGGAAAAACCGTCGTGGTGAATTCCCACGTATCCGCGATGACGGGACTGACGACATCGCGCCCCAGGCTGTCCACAAAACGCAAGAATACCCCGGTAAGAATTTCCTCGCCGATTTGCGTGCCCGGTACGTCCCAGATATTGTTGCGATTGTCATCGGCGAAAAACGGCCCGACGGTGAGGTGCAGCACGCTCGACAGCTTGATCGCCGTCCAGGCTTGCGGCGCGGTGGGCCAGGCCGCGCGATTGCCCACGCGGTCGGTGGCGCGGACGCGGAAGTAGTAGGTGCTGCGGTCTGTGCCGGTAAAGACAGCCGAGGTGGCCGTCGTCGAGGATTTCCACAACACCCACGCGCCGTCTTCCCCGGTGCGTACCTGCACGTCATAGAGCCAGACGCCCGATTCATTATCGCGCCCTTCCCAGGTGACGGTGAACGCGGGGGTGTACGTGACCGGCGGCAGCGGTCGAACGGTCGAGGTGGGCGGCCGGTTGACCGTCTCCGACTCGATGACGATCAGCGGGTCGCCGCCGATGATGTAGTCGTTCGGGTTGGAGACCAGGTTAGCGGTTGCTCCCGGCAGCGTGAAGGTGTAGACGCCGGCTGTGGCCGTGAGGGTGCGCGTGGCTCCCCAACGATTCACCAGCGTGGCGTTCGGGATGGTCGCGGGGAGCGTGTAGACAGAGGTCACAGGGTTGGTGTTCCACAGCACGCTGACCTTGCCGCGCGGCGTGCCCCATAGCGTGACGCGCAGGTTGGTGCCGGTGGGAACGCGGGTGGTGAAAGTCGGCGAGATGAGGTAAGTCGCGGCGACTTGAAACGCGCTGTAGGCGGGACGCACGGAACGGTCGTTGCGGATCAGGCCGAAATACTCGCCCATGTCAGCGTCGTTGGTACGGAAGAAAAGGTACCGCTCGACGCCGGAAGCCAGCGCGTTGGCGTAGGACTGAATCAGATAGGCAGCGGCCTCGTCCTGTGTGGCGGCGTACTCGTACTTGTCGGCATATGCCTGAGGATCGCCCCAGACCGGCACACCGGTTTCGGTGAGCCAGATTGGGTGATCGGAGACGTACACCTTCATCCGCTCGCGGATGTGGTTCACCAGGTCGTAGGCGTGGCTAGAACGGCTATAGGAGTGCAGCGACATCACGTCGAAGAAATAGTTGTTGGCGGGCGCAGTTGAATCATCGTTGAGGATGTCGAGCACGCGCTCGAAGTACGTCTGGTCGGCCCAAAAGTGAAGGCCGGCATACAGCACAGTACACTCCGGACATGCGGCTTTGGTCGCCCGGTAGCCGACCTTGAGCAGTTGGGCGTAGTCCTGCTCGCTGCCACACCAGAGCAGGTCCCACTCGACTTCGTTCCACATCTCCCAGAATTTGACGCGCGATTTGTAATGCGACACGACCGTATACACAAACTCGGCCCACTGATTGCCGTTGAAATCCGTCACCGTCCAGGGGCGGTACAGGCCGCTGGGCGGCGTCCGCGCCCACACCTCGTTCCAGGTGGATTGCGGCGTCAGCGTGGGTGACGTTACATCTTCCGGCAGCGTGAGGAACTGTCGCGGAGCCGCTGGATACCAGTCGCCGGATTGTTGAAGTGTCGTCGTGATTGGCCCGGTCACGCACGCGGTCGCGGCCCATTCGGGCGTCATTTCGAGGATGCCGACGATGTTCTGGATGCCCGCGTTGTACAGGTCGTTCACCAGGGTGTCGTATGCACCGAAGCTCCAGGTGTTATCCGCCGGCTCCAGGCGCGGCCAGTTGAAGTCGAAGCGATCCCAACGCGACCCGGCCTGCACGGCCAGCGGCAGGTAGTAGCGCTCCTGCCCCTCCGGGCCGGGGTAGAACGAATAGCTGATGCCCGCGCGTCCATCCGTATACGTCACCGGCGGCAGCAGCGTGCCCGTTGCTGGCTGCGCGACCACGGATACGGTCATCATCAACAGGGAGGCCATTCCCAGGGCCAAAGCCAGAGCCGACAAGATAGCCGTAGTTCGTTGCATTTGCTCACCTCTGACGACACAGTGTAACAGAGATGAGGAAAGGGGCAAGGCAAAATCAGCAAGCATTGACACGTATACAAGTCGGGATATAATCACGTTAATGATCCCCCAAGAGCGCAGGGATACAGGCTGCGCATCTCCCGACATAACGACCGGCGGCGCGTGGACCGTGAAAGAAGGCCCCTTTTGGACTGGAACAGCAGATTCAATCCAGCACCATGGGCAGTGCACTGTGGGTCGGTTTGTGGTGCAGGAAGAACAGCAGAGAAGTGCAGGCAGTGGGGGAAAACTGAGGCGGCAAATTGCCGTGTGGTACTTGCCGCTCCGACTACCGGACCAAAGACTACCAGACTAAAGACTACCAGACTAAAGACTACCGGACTAAAGACTACCAGACTGTCTTAATGGAGTGTCAATATGAACGTCATCGAAGCCAATCATCTGACCAAGTATTATGGAAAATCCCGGGGCATCGTGGATGTCTCGTTTCAGGTCAACGAAGGAGAGATCTTCGGTTTCATCGGGCCGAACGGGGCAGGCAAATCCACCACGATCCGCCTGTTCTTGTCGCTGATCTATCCGACCAGCGGCAGTGCCACGATCTTCGGCAAAGACTGCATCAAGTACGGGCCGGAACTCCGGCAAGACATCGGCTATCTGCCCTCCGACGTCTTCTACTACGAGCGGATGAAGGTGATTGATCTGCTGAAATATTCCGCCAGTTTTTACGCCAGAGATTGCACGCAGCGCATGCACGAACTGGCCGATTTGATGGAGTTGGAGCTGCATCGCCGCATCGAGGACCTCTCTTACGGCAACAAGAAGAAAGTGGGCATTGTGCAGGGCCTTTTGCACCAACCCAAACTGCTGCTCCTTGACGAACCCACCGCCGGCCTCGACCCGCTCATGCAGCGCAAATTCTTCCAGCTCATCCAGGAAGAGAACCGGCGCGGGGTGACGGTCTTTTTCTCGTCGCACATCCTGGGCGAGGTGCAGCGGATGTGCAGCCGCGTCGCCATCATCAAAGAGGGCCGGATCATCGAAATTGCCGACATCCGCACCTTACAGCAGAACAACTACAAAAAAGTGCAGGTGGAAGGCAGCAACCTGAATGCCGCGTACTTTGACCTCCCCGGCGTGACCAACCTGGAGCACAGCAACGGCGCGATCCGTTTCTTCTACAAGGGCGACATCAACACGCTGACGCGCGCAATCGGCGGCATCACACTCTCCAATGTCACCATCGAAGAGCCGACCCTGGAAGAAATCTTTATGCACTACTACGAGTAGGTGATGCCCATGCGTATGAACATTTTTCGGCAAGAGTTCAACATGCGCCTGCGATCCGTGATCATCTGGTCAGCGGCGATGCTGGCGATGCTGTTTGTCTTCACATCGCTGTTCACCGCTTTCGCCCCAGACGCAGAGCTGCTGAATGAGATGATGTCCAAATTCCCGGAGGCGCTGCTCACCGCCTTTGGCATGAACGGCGTGAACCTCGCCACGATTCTGGGCTATTTCAGCTTCATCTTCCTCTTTGTGCAGGTCTGCCTGGCGATTCAGGCAGCGAATTACGGGTTTGGGCTGGTCTCCGTCGAAGAGCGCGAGTGGACGGCGGATTTCCTGCTGGCCAAGCCGGTGGGACGTCCCCAGATTCTAACCAGCAAACTGCTGGCTGCATTGAGTGGGTTGCTCATCACCGACATCGTTGTCTGGGTCAGCAGCTTCGCCTTCATCCAGCTCTTCAAAGGAGACAGGACGTATGATACCCAAACGCTGGTCTTGTTGCTGCTGAGTATCGTGCCGTTCCAACTGTTTTTCCTGGCTGTTGGACTGGTGGTATCGTTGTTGATGAAACGGATCAGAAGCGTCACACCTTACGCCATGGCGCTCGGGTTCGGCATGTACTTTCTGAGCGTTTTCGGCGACATGCTCGGCGAGAGTGTGCTGGAGAAAATTACCCCATTCCGCCATTTCGATGCCCAATACATCATCCAACACGACGCCTATGACATGCCGTTGGTGCTGATCAGCGTCGCGGTGATCCTGGTCTCGCTGGTGGGCAGTTATGTGCTGTATACCCGGCGGAATATCCCGGCGGTGGTGTAAGGAGGTCGCACGATGAACATCTTTTTGCGAGAACTAAAAGCCAACCTGAAATCGCTCCTCATCTGGGGCGTCATTGTGGTTTTGTTTGTGGTCGTGGGGACGTCCAAGTTTACCGCCTATTACGAAAATCCGGAGATGTTGGCGATATTGGACACGCTGCCGCCGGCGATGCTGGCAGCGTTCAACATGCAGGCGTTCAACCTGACCACGGTCACCGGCTTTTTTGGCCTCATGTTCACCTATTACGCGCTCATGGTAGCCATCGCAGCGGCGATGTGGGGCAGCGACATCATCTCCAAAGAAGAGCGCGACAAAACCGTCGAGTTTGCGCTGACCCTGCCGGTGACGCGCGGGCGCGTGGTGACGGCCAAAGCCCTGGCGGCGCTGGTCAATTGCGTCGCCCTGCTGCTGATCACCTGGGGGACTTCGCTCGCCAGCACGGCGCAATTTCACCCCGACAGCGAATTTTACAAATTTGTCGGCTTATGTATGGTGGCGCTTTTCCTCATACAGTTGATCTTTCTCGCCATCGGCATCTTCCTGGGCTGCGCGCTGAAACAATACCGGAGGGCCAGTTCAATCGCCGTATCCCTGCTGTTGGGAACCTACTTCCTCTCGATCCTGCCCGGTCTGAACAAAAACCTGGATTTCGTCAAATACTTCACGCCCTTCAAGTATTTCGACGCCGGGTTGCTGCTGCGCGAATCCAGGTTCGACGTGACGTTCGTGCTGCTGTCGCTGGTGATCGTTGTGGCAAGTATGGCGGGCGCCTATCTGACGTACACCAGAAGGGACCTGTACATTTAACCCCCACTCCGGATGGCATCCCAGAGGGGGTGATGTCGAATCCCGCGTTAGAGAGTAGGGCGCACGGCGATGATGTCACAAAGTTGCCATAGCAAGAGGTAGACAAACCCGGTTCATCCCATAAACGATATGGCGCTCGCCACATTGGTCGCGGTGTGAACGAGCCATCCCGGCAGAATGCTCCCTGACTTGTATTGCAACCAGCCCTGCATCCATCCGGCACAGAATTGAACAATGAAAACCGGCCAGATCTGCGGGCCAACCGCGAGGAGGAACAGGTGCGGCAGGAGAAACACGGTCGCCTGCACCAGGTTTCCCCAGCGGAAGCCAAGTCGCCTGAACAGCCAGCTCCCCAGGAAGCCGCGGAAAAAGACCTCTTCACCCAGGGTGATATAAAAAGCCTCATGGATCAATGCCGCCAGAATGGATCGGACGTTGCGTGGCTGCCCGGCATACGATGAAGCGTCTTCGAGCACTGACGCCGGTATGAACTTGAATGTGATAAAGGCGAGGATGGCGAGGATGGCGAACACAGCCGCAGCATACAGGACATCCTTCCCTGTGCACAAAGTCCACCCCACGTTCTTCCGCGATTCGGAAAACGGCATGCCGCGGATGGCCTGGACGATGATGTAGATGATCGAAGGGAGCGAAAAGATGATCAGCATGATCGGGATTTCCATATCAATTCCTCCAAAGCAACGAAGATAAGCGCCTGTTCAACTTTTGCAATTCACTTTCGACCCAGCCATCTCCGCACCGTGGCGGTGTATGCCTGATACGCTTCACCGAATTTCGCCGCAAGGTACTTCTCCTCAGGCATGATCAGCCCATAATGACAAAGGACAATCGAAACAAGCAGGGTCGCCAGGGTCCACAGCACATTCATCGTCAGGGCGACGCCGAGAAACAGGAGCGCCGCGCCAAGATAGAGCGGATTTCGAGAGATGGCGAATACGCCCTTGTATGCGCGGAATCGGCGTTCATCGCAGCAGTTCCATATCCTGCAACTGGAGTTTGAGCGCGTCCACGGAGATCAAAATTTCCCAGAACGACAGCGCCAGCGAGAGCAGCATCAGTACCAACGCCACGCCGAACACCACTTCACCGGCGAGCATCTGCCCGGCGAACAGCAGGAACATGCACAGCACGCAGGCGAACAGGCTGGCGATGCCCAATGCCTGCATGTCGCGGATGATGTAGACGCGCCGCCGCAAGTTCGCCAACTGCCCCGCCACGCTGGGGTTCGGTTCGGTCTGGTAGCGGCGGTGCAGCTCACGGATCAGATTGGCGAGCGTGAGGAAGCGATTGGTGTATGCCAACAACAGCAACGACAGTGCCGGAAACAACAACGCAGGGGTGGTCAGAGTCAATTCCATAAAACCTCCACATTAGGAGATAGTTCTCAACATTGCGCTTCAGCCAACACGTTTTCGCTCGATGCCCGGCATCCCTCACGCAAACGCTCGATGCCCCCTGACGCCTCCGGCGCGATCATGGCCGTGATGCGCATGTGGGCTTCCAGGCGCGTGTTCGCCTTCGGCACCCATTCGCGCTTGCCGTCCGCGCAACGTACGAGGATACAACCGGGTGGCAGTCCCAACGAACGTACTTCACGACCGACAAAGGGCGCACCTGGTTGGATGGTGAACTCTACGACGGCCGGCTCTTTCAACAGAGGCGTCACCCCGCCGCGCCGCAGGTCGCGCTCCAAAAGGGTTTCGTAAATAGGCAGTTCCTTCAACGCTTCGGCGACGGCATACGCGCAGAAACAACTCAACAACAAGGGCAGCATTTGCGAATAATTACCCGTCATCTCGACGATAAGCATAATACCCGTGAGTGGAGCGCGCACAATCGCCGTGAAATAGGCAGCCATCCCCACAACAGCGAAAACGGCGGGGATCGGCACGGCAGCGGGCCACACGGCGTGCACCGCCTGCCCAACCGCCAGACCGATCAACGCACCAAGAACCAGGAGCGGCGCAAAAATGCCACCAGGCGCGCCCGTTCCATAACTGAACATCGTGAGCAGAAAACGGATGACGAAAAATAGCGGTATGGCGGTGAGCAGCAAATCGCCTTGAAGCGCCGACTCCGCCAGAGAATGTCCATTCCCGATCAATGATGGAGCAAACCAGCCGACCAGGCCAACAATGCCACCGGTCAGCGCCGCCGCCGGCACCGCAAAACGCCCAGGCAACCGCGCATACGTTTCAATGGCGATCAGGAGAGCGCGATTGAAAAACACGCCCAACACCCCGGCGATGACGCCCAACAGGGCAAATGCCGGCAGAGAAGCCAGCGGCAGCATGGGATAGCTGGGCACGGCAAAGACAGGAAACTGGCCTGTGCCGATCCGGGCAATAATATCCGCGATCACGGCAGCGACAAAGGCAGCGCCAAACACGATCGGCTGAAAATCCCGACGCACCTCTTCAAGCACAAAGATCAGACCCGATAAAGGAGCATTGAATGCCGCTGCCAGTCCCGCCCCCGCCCCGGCCGAAATCAACGTTAGCCGTTCCCGCTCCGAAACCTTGAGCCAGCGGGCGACCGCATCCCCAACCGCGCCGCTCATCTGCACGGTTGGGCCTTCGCGTCCCAACGCCAAACCGCTGCCAATGGCGATAATCCCGCCGAAAAACTTCACCGGCAAGACGCGTCGCCAATCCAGTGTGCGAAAGCGCTGCAAGACAGCCTCCAAATGGGGGATGCCGCTGCCGCTGGCCTCGGGAGCGTAGCGGCGCGTGACGGCGACCGAGATTCCCGCGCCGAGCATCGTCAACACCAGAGGAAAAATCCATCCCCATCCTGGCCTGTTGTGCGCCCAGGAAATCAGGCCGTTTCTGGCGATATCAGCGCCAGTCAATGCGACGCGGAAAAGTAAAGCGGTGATGCCGGTGCAAGCACCCACCAACGCCGCGCGCGGGAAAATCCACCGCCGTTGCTGTCTGACATCGAGATATTCTTGAATTTCAGAAGACATCCGAAAACTTCCTTACCCCCGATTTTGGTATAAGCCGTACAGTTTGATTTTATCGGTCGTAACCGATCGGTAAGATAAAACAAGCGACCCCCATTATAATTGATTTGCGAATTTCGGGGAACACAGGTATAATATCAACATAGTTGCAAAAACGTTGAGCGGGACGAGTAACCGGCGGACAACGCCAGAGAATGGGGGCCATTGACTGAGAGCCTCCTCCGTGGAATCAGCGATACGATTCCCGAACCCGGTGAAAACCCCCCGCGAGTGAGGTCTGGAAAGGGAAATCAGTGCGCCAAGTATAGACCTCCGGGCAAGCCCGTTATCGCTGTCAAAGTGCCGGTCGCGCAGCGATCGGAACTTGGGTGGAACCACGCAGCGCCCCGCGTCCCAAGAGACATGGGGCGTTTTCTGTTTTCAATGGCAAATGGCAAATGGCAAATGGCAAATGGCAAAATAGTGGCAGATGACGGCTTAGTAGGAGATTGCCGGTGGATGAGGTGCAGAGTTATGAAACGTGGATGAAGAATGTGCCCCAGGCTATCACGGCTGAAGATATGTGGAAGTTTTACGGGTACCGCAAAGCGTTGTTCCTGTTTGACTTGTGTTGGACAGACTGTGAACATTTGCTCAAACATCCATTGGGAAAGCCTATAGCACAACAGCTCATCCGCAGCGCGGGTTCTATCTCTGCTAATATCGAAGAGGGCTATGGACGTGGTTATGGCAAAGATCGGGCATATTTTCTTAAGATTGCATTAGGTTCAGCCCGTGAGAGCAAGGGTTGGTATTACCGAAGTCAGAGACTCCTGTCTTCACCAACTATTGAGCAACGTTTGAACTCACTCGGTGAAGTCATAGCCCTACTGGTAACTGAAATTAATCGTATGCAAAGCTATCAAAAGTAATATCCATGCCATTTGCCATTTGCCATTCGCCATTCGCTATTCGCTATTCGCCATTTTGAAGGAGGTATGAGAAAATGAATGAGAAAAGTTCCGAGCCGTATCACGAGAGTCAGTTATACAAAATCCGCCACTCCACTTCACACTTGATGGCGGCGGCGGTACTGGAAATGTTCCCGGAGGGAAGGGTCGCCATCGGGCCACCCATCGAAAACGGCTTTTACTATGACTTCGATCTGCCCCGCGCCCTCACGCCTGAAGATCTGGAGCAAATCGAAGCCCGCATGCGTGCGCTGATCGCCGAGCATCACGATTTTGTCTACCAGGAGATCACCCCCGAGGAAGCGCGGCGGCTCTTTGCCGATCAACCCTATAAGCTGGAGTTGATTGACGGCATCCTGGCCGGCGGTGTAGATGAAGACGGCAACCCGGTCCTTGAGGCGCCCAAACTCTCCATCTACAAGAGCGGTGCGTTCATAGACCTGTGCCGGGGGCCGCATGTGCGAAACTCGCGCGAGATCAACCCGCAGGCGGTCAAGCTGCTCAACGTCGCCGGCGCGTACTGGCGCGGCGACGAGAGACGCCCGATGCTGCAACGCATCTACGGGACGGCATTCGAGTCGCCCAAAGAACTGAAAGCCTACCTGGATTGGCTGGAAGAGGTGAAGAAGCGCGACCATCGGCGGCTGATTCGTGAACTCGATCTGCTCTCTTTCCACGAGGAAGCCGGGCCGGGGTTGGCCTATTGGCATCCGCGCGGCGCAATCATGCGCAAGACAATTGAGGATTTCTGGCGGGATCAGCATCTCGAAGGCGGCTACGAATTCGTCTATACACCGCACATCGGCAAGTCGTGGCTGTGGGAGACGTCGGGTCACCTCGATTTCTACCGTGAGAGTATGTATTCGCCGATGGACGTGGATGGGCAGGATTACTACCTCAAACCGATGAATTGCCCCTTCCACATCCTGATCTACAAGACGCGCCTGCGTTCGTACCGCGAGCTGCCGCTGCGTTGGGCCGAACTCGGCACGGTCTACCGCTACGAGAAAAGCGGCGTGCTTCACGGGCTGATGCGCGTGCGCGGCTTCACACAAGACGACGCGCACATCATCTGCACACCGGAGCAAATCGAAGATGAGGTGCTGCGCGTGCTACGCTTCTCACTGGCCCTGCTGCGCGCCTTCGGCTTCGAGCAGATCGAAGCCTACCTCTCGACACGTCCGGAGAAAGCCGTGGGCGAACCGGCACGCTGGGAACAGGCACAGGAATCGCTGCTGCGCGCTATCAACGCCGAAGGGCTGGTTTACCAGGTAGATGAAGGCGGCGGCGCGTTCTACGGTCCGAAGATTGACCTCAAAATCAAGGATGCGCTGGGCCGCGAGTGGCAGTTGACGACGATCCAGTTCGACTTCAACCTGCCGGAGCGTTTCGATATGACCTACGTAGGCGAGGATGGGAACGAACACCGTCCCTACATGGTCCACCGGGCGCTGCTCGGCTCGCTGGAGCGCTTCTTCGGCATCCTGGTCGAGCACTATGCCGGTGCATTCCCGGTGTGGCTCGCGCCGGAACAGGCGCGCATCATCCCCATCGCCGACCGGCACATCGAGTACGCCAAACAGGTAGAAGATGCGCTGCGCCAGGCGCACCTGCGGGTCAGCACGGATGTGTCCGCCTCACGGATGAACGCCAAGATCCGCGAGGCGCAGATGCAGAAAGTGCCGTACATGCTTGTCATCGGAGATAAGGAGGTCGAGGCCGGCGCGGTCGCCGTGCGGCTGCGCAGCGGCAAAGACCTGGGCGCCATGCCTGTTACGGCGTTCATCGCGCATGCGGAAAAGGCTATCGCGGAGCGGACGTTGGAGTAAATGGCAGTCACCATACAAGTCCGCACGGGCGCGCAGGCGCGGGGGGTCAGGCCGGTAGATCCCATGCGGGATCTGCCGGCCATTGTTGAATTGGTCGCCTTAGGGTTCGAGGAAGAACTGGATCCCCAGGGGCAGAAGATGCTCGCCGAGATGCGTAAGGCGGCACAACGCAGGCCGTGGTCTGCGGTGATGGAGGGAGACGTGGATACGGCCGGCTTTGTGTGGGTCGAAGAAGGACGCATCGTGGGGAACCTTTCGCTGCGTTACGCCCTCTCTGCCAAGAGCCACGGCCATTTGATCGGGAACGTCGTTGTCCATCCAGACTATCGGGGCCGGGGCATCGGGCACGCGCTGGTCGAGGCGGCGATTGACGCAGCACGGCGTCAGAATTCTCCCTGGATCGGCCTGGAAGTGCGCGAGGATAATCCGGCGGCCTGCACACTCTACGCTCACATGGGATTTGAAACGGTCGGAAAACAGCAACATCTCCTCAGACCGGCCAATATGCCGTGGCCTGCCGGTGAAGTTCCGAGGGGACCGTGGCGCACCAGCAAGCCCCGCGATAGCCATTTGTGGATAAAGCTGGCCGACGCAATCTACATGCCGCGGCAGCAGTGGGTTCTCGAAGTGCGCCCCAGTCAGTACACCTTCGGCAGTTTTGAGCGCCGTCTCAACCGCTGGATGGATGGGGAATGGGAAGGGGCCTGGCTTTACGGCAATCAGAAAGAGGCGCGACTGGCCGTCAGTGTGCGCACAGATAAGCGAAGTCACTTTCACCTGTGGGACATTCTGGCGCATCCGGCAGAAGACGCCGCCGGTGCTCACACCTGCGTTGCTCAAGCCTTGTGGGCGACGCGACGTTTCCCACCGTGGCCGGTGATCACCTTCGCCGCCGATCAGTCGCCGTTGGTGCAGGCACTGTTTGACATGGGGTTCAAACACCACCGGACTTTGATGCAGATGGTGCTGGAGTTGTAGCCGTCCCCTGGTGGCGCTGGCGCAACGCTTCGTAAAGCGCCAGTGAACCGGCAACGGCGGCATTGAGTGAGTTGATTTTCCCGCGCATGGGAATGGACATCCGCCAATCACAGCGTTCGCGGACCAGGCGGCGCAACCCCTCTCCCTCGCTGCCGACAACGATAGCCAGCGGCAACGTCATCTTCACCTCAGTATAAGGATGCGCGCCATGCGCATCTTCCAGGCCGGCAATCCACACATCGGCGGCCTTCAATCGCTCGATTTCCTGCGCCAGATTGGTAACCTGCGCCACGAGAAGATGCTCGACCGCGCCCGAAGACGTATTGACGGCGGCCGGGGTAATGCCCGCCGCGCGCCGTTCCTGGATGACGATCCCGTGGACACCGACGGCCTCGGCAGTGCGCAACAGACTTCCCAGGTTGTGGACATCCTGGATCAAATCGAGCAACAGGAGTAAAAGCGGTTCATGGCGTTGGCGGGCCAGGGCAAACATATCGGCAGTGGTAGCATAGGGATAACCGGACGTTTCCAACGCCACTCCCTGGTGCTCGTCAACGCCGGTGACATGCGCGATATCCTGGCGGGGACGCTTTTCGATGGGGATGCGCCGTTTCTGGGCCTCGGCAGCGATTTCATCAAGGATGGGCGCTTTGGTCACGCCCTCGGATAGCCACAGGCGAAAGGGTTGTCGCCTTCCGGCATTTAGCGACTCGCGGACTGCCTGTCGTCCGAAAAGCCATTCACGCACGTGGCCCCCCTCTAGGCCAGCCGCCACGTGGTATCGTCGGGGCCGTCTTCAATAAGAACGCCAAGTTCGAGCAAGCGATCGCGGATGGCGTTGGCCTTGTCCGCGTTCAAAGTCTCGCGGTACTCCTGGCGCAGTTCTAGCAGCAAGTCTACCAATCCGGCAATGCGATGTTCATTCTCCTGAGCTTTGAAGTTTTCAGGCACAATCCTCAGGACATTCCCGGCCAAATCGTAAAAGATTCTATCCATAGCCGCCAGCGTCCCCATCGCACAACGGGCCGGATCTTCCAAATGGCGGTTGACTTCTTTAACAAGGTCAAAGATGATAGCAAGGGCCTGGGGGGTGTTGAAATCGTCATCCATGGCCGCCTGAAAATCCTCGCGATAGTCTTCGAGCGAGCCAACCTGCGCAAGCACGGCCGTTCCCGCAACCGCCGTGGTATTTTTCATCGCATAACGGAGCTTGAGAATGGTGTTATGCAGGCGATTGATGCTGCGTTGCGTAGCCTGGAGCGCATCACGGCTGAAATCTACCGGCTCGCGGTAATAGCTGCCAAGCATAAAACAGCGGATAGCCTCGGGGGAGTAAAGGCTAAGGGCTTCCTTAATGGTCAGAGAATTGCCCAATCTGTTGCTCATCGCAACGCCGTTGACGGTGAGCGGTCCCACAAGTAGCCAGTAATTGGCCGGGGGAACACCATTTCGAGCTTCAGCCTGGGCGATCTCACATTCATTATGGGGGAAGATGGACTCCAGATTGCTGCCATGAATGTCAAAGGTTTCTCCCAGATACCTGGTAGCCATCACCGAACACTCGATATGCCAACCGGGATACCCTTCACCCCACGGACTGGGCCATTTCAGGATATGATCAGCTTCGGCGCGCTTCCAAAGTACGAAATCGGCGGGGTTGCGCTTATCCTCATAGGTGGCTACGCGCGCGTCAGCCTGCACCTCCTCCGGTTGGCGGCGAGAAAATTTTCCATATTCCGGGAACTTTTCTACAGAAAAATAAACATTCCCTGCGACTTCATAGGCATAACCTCGTGCCAGCAGGTCTTGGATCCAGGTGATGATATCGGGGATATGACACGTTGCACGCGGCGCGATATTGGGACGCTTGACGCCGAGGGCATCCATATCATCGTTGAAACTGTTGATGTAAGTATCCACGAGTTCCATCGGCTCGACGAAGGTGCGGCGTCCACCTCTGGACACGCGCTCTTCCCCCGCCTCCGGCGGAAATCCTGCGTCGGCGAGACTGCGCACATAACGCACTTTGTAGCCACGATAGGCCAGGTAACGCACGATGACATCCATAACGATATACGTTCTGGCATGTCCCAAATGAGCATGGCTGTACACCGTGGGGCCGCAGACATACAAGCCTACAGTTTCCGGCTGGATGGGCTTAAAACGCTCAACTTCACGGCTGAGATAGTTATAGACTTTTAAGGCCACGCGCAGCTCCCTATGTTTTACTATTCCTCAACGACAGGGCGGGCGAAGATCATCCGGCCGGCCGCCGTCTGCAGAATTTTGCTCACGGTCACTTCAATGGTCTTGCCGATATAACGCATACCATCTTCGACCACCACCATCGTTCCATCGTCCAGATAACCGACACCTTGATTCTGCTCCTTGCCCTCCTGAAACACCTGAAGGTTGAAGCTTTCGCCGGGGAGCAAAACGGTTTTCACCGCATTCGCCAGCTCGTTGACATTGAGCACCTTCACTGCCTGAAGTTCAGCCACACGGTTCAGATTGTAATCGTTGGTGAGAATCGCCCCGCCCAGTTCTTTCGCCAAAGCGATCAGTTTGTCGTCCACCTCACGCACGCCCCGCACCTCGGCATCGGTGAGACGCACCGGTACCGGTGAGTCATCCTGAAGCTGCCGCAGAATTTCCAGCCCCCGCCGCCCGCGATTGCGTCGCAGGGTGTCGGAGGAATCGGCGATATGTTGCAACTCGTTCAGCACAAACAACGGTACAACCAGTTCGCCCTGGATGAAGCCGGTGCGGCAAATATCGGCGATGCGCCCGTCAATGATCACACTGGTATCCAGCAGCACGATCGGTTTGCTTTGTTCCCCCCCAACAGCTTCGAGCGACACGCGTGATTCTTTGGGAAAGAGGCGCGCACGCAGACCTTGCAACAAATCGGGGCGGATGGTGGTTACCATCAATCCCACGTAGCCAAACGCGGCAGTGACGATAAACGGCAAAAACTGTCCTAACGGCTGTGGCAGTAGAGAGATCGGATAAGCGGAGATGGCACCTAACGCCAATCCCAGAAACAACCCTATCGTCGCCGAGAAAATCTCTTCTGCCGGCAAGTGTTGAACGGCGTGACGAAATCGCTTGAAAGGATTGATCGTCAACTGTGGCATGTAAATGAATCCCAGAACGCCGCCCAGAATCCCGCCAAAAACCGTGATGTAAATATGAATGTTTGCGGGAATGGCAGGAATCTGCACAACTTGTGCGGCAAGTGCGACTCCAACGGAACCAAAAACAATAAGGCCGATAAAACGAAGGATAAGAGTTATCTGCATAATAAATTCTCCATAAAATGATGAAAAAAAATAATCACTTATAAAGGTACTATTACTATGATGAGGAGCACGGGCATGTTTAACTTACTTGTATTCGATATTAACACAGTCATAAGAAAAGTCAAAGTATTGACATTCTTAAGATTTTGGATATATTGTAAGTGAAAATGGCATTCTCTAGAGGGGAGGTCAAATGGCTAGGTGTCCGGAATGTAATGCAAAGATCGTGGTGCCCCCAGATTTGGAGCGCTGGGATCGCCTCTTTTGTGAGGCTTGCGGTGTCGAGCTGGAGGTTGTGGACGTCAATCCTTTAGAACTGGAAGCGGTTTACGACTTTGAGGATGACGATAACGCTCTGGACGAGCTGGAGGAAGACGAAGAAGATCTGGAATGGGATGACGAGGCCGAGGAAGACGAGGAAGAGGAAGAAGAGTGGTAAAGGCCGCGGCATTGACGGTAATAAAAACAGGCCATCGAATTTGATGGCCTGTTTTTTGTTCGAGAAGGGCAGCCTTACATCGAACGCCGCGACAGGAAAAAGAGCACCCCCACAGCAATCGCCAAAAGCACCACGATGATACCCGTGATGCGCAAAACCGTGTTGAGCACTTTGGTAACGCCTCCGGTACTTTCTTTATTATTGTCTTTATCCGCTGTAGATGTGGTGGTGGCTTTGGGATTTTCCTGGGGAGTGGTAGTTCCCGATCCAGAAGCAGCGTTCTCGTCGCGTGCGTAGCCCAGATTCAGCGACAAAGACTGCCCGGCATTAAGAAGGATATTCCACTGCCCGGTGTCGGTCAGTTTGTACCCTGGCGGCGGGGTATGCCGCACAATGTAGTTCCCCGGTTCAAGGTTCTGGAAGCAGTAAGGTTCACTGATCCCATCCGTTCTGTACGTCCCCGCAGGGCCGCTTACCCCAACCACGTTGATTTCCGCATTGGGGAGCGCCATTTCGCCACTATCCGCCTGGCGGAACATGTCGTTGTTAGCGTCGAAGTAGGCCAACACACAGAGCGCGGCCTTGTTAGCCGCCGGAGCAGCCGGCAAGGCACCGCTGTTCGCCGGCGTCTGCACTGGTTCGGACGTCGCCTGGGGTGTCTCAGGCGTCGTCGGCTGAGGTTCCGGCGTCGCTGTGGCCTGGCCAAGCGGTCCCGGTGAAATGATCACTTCCTGACCTACGACGAGGAAGTCATTGATGACGGTACCGGCGTTGAGACGACGCAGCTCATCCAAATCCACACCGTACTGGATGGCGAGGCCGAACATCGTGTCGCCGGGGACCACGATATGCACGATGGCGCCATCTGGGCGCGGCGTGGGGGTATTTTGCGGCACAACCGGTGTGGGAGGTGCCGAAGAAGTTGGCGGCGGCGGTTCAGGTGTCGGCGTTGCCGGCGTGCCCGTTGCGACCACTTTCAAGCTCATGTTATCGGTATAGGCATCATTGTGCTTATTGGGCCATTTTCCATAGAAGTTGGTGAAGAATGTGACCGTACCGCTTTCCCCAACAGTGGCTTGCACCGGCCCCACAATGCCGTATTTGTCATAATAGTAATAGGGTTGGCTCCATATAATGTTGGGGCTGAAGGGGTCTGTACCTCCGTTGGGATCAATGCCTACACGGAAGTAAAAAGCGTACGGGTCACCGCAGGATGTGGTTGTGTCTTCGCCGCAGGACCAGGCGTGCGCGGCATAGGACGCTTCCACAACAGTACCGGGGGCAATGTTACGTACAACCTGGTAGTAGCCGGCATTCTGCTTTCTGAAGAAAGTGAAGCACATACCGGCGTAATATCCCTGGTAGATACGCACAGGGTTTTGATTGAACGGCGCCTCATTAGGGATAACCTTACATTCCGGCCGTCCAAAATCGCCTTCCTGCCACCATGTCACCCAGCCTTCTGGTGTGAAAATTTCACCATACTGCACGCCGGTGAATGTATCCCGCGTCCAGTTGCCATAGTTCGGCAATGAGTTATCTATCGGCTTGCCAATGCCTTCAAAACCCGGATTGACCAGCAGTTGGGTGCCGACCTCCTGACGCACCGGGCTTTGTGCCTCGCGGGCGGCTGCTGACGGAACCAGGACTAAAGTGGATAGGGTCAGCCCTAACAACAGCAGCGCTCCTAATCCTTTCAGTCTTTTCGATTTCATTGTCTTGTGCCTCCTTAAATTTTACACACAGGCGTTACGTGATATGTCATTTTCTGACAGTCTGTTCTCATCCCCTCTAAAGAACACAACCGCCAGCGTTGAGATAAAGTCAGCGCCGGCGGCATGAGACGAACGAAGTAGCAGACACGAAAAAATTATAACATAGCGATAAGGGTTGTCAAACATCTCAGAGCACGTTCGATCCTACTGGCTATTCTTCCGCGCATACGTGGTAAAGAGGTCGCCGAGATTGATCCGTAAGGCCAGATGGCGTAAGTTTAACCGGGTGACCCACTTTTCCAGGGGGTGTCCAATGGCCGGGAGGAGAGCGGCGACGCGGTTGGCCAGATAACCGGCTTGCAGATAGCGTCCCTGCGCCCCCATCCACATCACCCGAAATCCCGCTTTACCCAACATGGCTGCCAGCGTGCGGCGCGAGAAGTAAAACAGGTGCATTTCCATGTACCAGGGCCAGCGTTTGCCCATCAGACGGGAGAACAAGCTATCAATGTCCATCGTATGCACGACTAAGGTGCCGCCGGGTTCGAGCACGCGCCACGCGGCCTGCAAAGTGGCCAACGGATCGGGGACGTGTTCGATGACATCCCACATCGTCACCACACTGAAATGAGCAGGAGGGAATGTGGCATTTTCGAGTGTGCCCAGGTGCATCTGGAGCCCCTGCGCGCGGGCTTGCTCGACCGCCCAGATACTCGGTTCCACGCCCCAGGCATCCCAGCCATGACGGGCGGCGATGTCCACGAAGACGCCGGTATGCGCCCCTACATCAAGCAAACGTCGCCCGTCGGCGGGGCCGGTGAAACGCTCCATCGGCCGCAGATGGTGCTCAAAGGTCAGGACACGTCCTTCGCGTTCCTCGACGTATAGCGGGTCCTGCACCGCTTCGTAAATATCCAGGACATCGCTGCTTTGGGGACGCGGATCGGCATAGACAAAACCGCACCGTTTACACCGTACAATCGGGCCGTGGCAACCATAGCCACTGTTGGTACAGGCATAAGCGTTCCAGTCGGCTTGTTTGTGACGCTCAAGCGTAGAGGGGATCTGCACCTCATAGTCATCCGCCCCACACAGGTTGCAGCGGATGTGTTCCAGCGACGGCTGAGGCTCGGGAAGCGTCATGCCGCCTTCCCAAACAGGCGCGTGCGGAACAGGCGCAAAACCGTGTAAAGGGCTTTCACGATCTCATTCCGCGAGATTTTGGATATGCCTTGCCGGCGATTTTGGAAGACGATGGGCACTTCGCCGACCTTCCAGCCCTTGCGTTGAACTTTGTAGAGCATTTCG
>DAOSNS010000041.1:0-39899 GCA_035373625.1 Anaerolineae bacterium
TACCACCACCAGCCGTGATTGCTGACCCGTCCCATCAAGAAGGTCGGATGCCCCAGTTCGTAGTGCTCCCGCAGCGATTGAAAAATACGCGCATGCGTCCCGGCCGGAAGCGGGAACGGCCCCCCCGGCACCGCACTGATCTCGAATCCATATCCCGCCCACACCACAAGCGCCGCAATCCCGAAGACAACGGCCCACGTGCGCAAAACGTGAATCGTGATACGTGAGGCGTGGTTTGTAATTCGTGATTCGCAATTCGTAATTCGTAATTCTTCATTCGCCAATCCCTGGATCAACAACAGCACTCCCACCACCGGCACAAGCATCAGCGCCGACACCTTTGCCAACTGCGCCACCCCCAGCAACACCCCAACTGCCGCCATTCGCCATTCGCCATTCGCCATTCGCCATTTGCCATTTGCCATTCGCCATTCGCCACTCGCCATTCGCCACTCGCCACTCGCCGCATACATCGTCGCTACCATAAAAAACACCGCCGGCATATCCGTTGTGATGAGCGAACCATGCGCGATGCAGTTGGGATCAAAAGTGAAAAGCGTCAGCGCCAACAAACCGGCGCGCCAGCCGCCCAGGTCTTTGGCCCAGCGATAGATCAACGCCCCTAGCAGCACACTGAGCAGCAGCATAGGCACCCGCCCCGCCGTCGCCATGCGCGCCGGGTGAGGATACTGCCACACCACCGCGTCGGTGATCGCCGAGAGGCTGGCAATCTCCCATCCGTCCACGGCGCGGGGATCGGGCAGGTCAGATTGCAGCAGCAGCGGGGCCGCCGCCAACACGTTCGCCAGCGGCGGGTGGATGTGGACCGGCTGCAGGCGGAAATCGCCGGTACGCAAGGTGGCATAACCGATCGCCAGATGCGGACCTTCGTCGAAGGTGATGGAGGCGTGCGTCGCGTGCGCCATCCCCAAAGCAAAGTATATCAGCAACAGCAGCAACACTGCCGCACGGACTAGCGTCGGGTAATGTTTATGGTTGTCAGCAGAACTTCGCGAGTTTGATCCACACACAGGATGCGCTCTTTCTCTTCGTCGCGCTCCAGTCCGACGATAAGTTGATAGGTCCCCGGCGGGGTGACCGGGTTAAGATTCACATCATAATGGGCTTCAACAATCACACCCGGTTCCCACTGCTCCGGCGGGTCGCGGTGGAAAACGGTCGGCGGACGTTGCAATTCCCCGCCCCAGACGCCACCTTGCGCGTCAACCAGACGAACAAAAGGGGTAAAATCAAGCGGCGGAGCACCATCCCATACCTGCCAGTAGGTGACCACATGGATCCAGTTGCTTGGGGGATGGATCAGTTTGTCGGTCGGCGGCAAAGAAGTTGGATTCACGTGGTATCCTACCAGTGCCAGGCCGTTTTGGAAACGGGCGACAAGGGGTGTCGCGCTTTGCGGTAACGTGCAATGCCGCCAGCGTAAACTATAGCCGATGATCGCAATCTGTCCGTTATTGGGATAAGCCTCTGTAATCTGCGGATAAAGCAGCCCGGCCGCCTCGCGCATGCGGTTGTGAGGTGCCATCGCCTGATCTTGATGCAAAACCAGCCAGAGTGTGTGATAATCTGCTTTGCGTTGCAATTCTTGTTGATAGAAATTCTCAGGATTGTACGGATCAGACCCAAACCGATAAATCGGGAGCATACCTTTGTAGTAGAAGCTCAGCACCCGATTGATATAGTTGGCAAAAACTACGATGACATCATCGGGTTCGCTATGGGTTTCCAGAAAGCGGGCGGCGGTTTTCCAGTCGGTCCGTTGAAATTCAGGCTGCGTGAGGATGCGCAGGTTTGCCCAGCCGGCGACGGCGATCATACCGGCAAATCCCAGCCACAACAAGGGCTTCCAGAGCGCGCGCAACGCTTCCAAAGCCAGTGCCAACGTGATAATGAAAAAGGGGAATGAGGCACTCAAGTATTTCGGAGAGAAAAGCGGCGCCTTGAAGGAAATGGGATAAAAAATGAGGGTCGGTAGCACCAACAATCCCGTCACCCATACACCCTCTCTCCAGCCGCGTCGCCATGCCTGGAATATCCCTATGCCCAACAGCAAAGCCAGTGGCCAAAGTAATCTTTGGGGATGCTGAACCTGAAGCATAGAGACCCGCAGGGTATATTCGGCGCCCAACTCACGTAACATGTTCGGCAAAGGGACAAAGCCTTTGCTGATGTCCTGTAGGGTAAAATTGGGAAGCTGGCGCAGCACAAAACGCACAACCGGTAAATAGGGCAAGGCAATCAACACCATCGTCACCAGATAACTGCGCAGCTTATGCCAGGATTTCCAGGTTGTGATGAGGACGATGAGGCCTTGCGTGGCAATCGTCAAAGCGCCGAAGAAATGGCTATATCCCAGGAAATTGATCGTCAGGCCGTAAGCCAGCCACAAATACCAGCGATTGGCGCGCAGCGCCCTGAACAGCCAAAGCGTCGCCAGACCTGCCAGCAACATGTGCAATGCGTACATTTTGGCTTCCTGCCCCAGCCAGATAGCAAACGGCGCAATCGCCCACAGAAGCCCTGCCCAACCTGCCACTCGTCGCCCAAACCAACCACGTGTCAATTGCCAGATAACGGCAACCGTAAGCACCGAACACAGGTCGGAAAGGTAGCGAATGGCAAAAGGGCTTGCACCGGTAAGCCGCACCCACCCCCATAAAAGGAGAAAATACAGGGGGCCGTTATTCTCAGGATTGATGATCATCTTGACAGTTTCAAGGAAAGGATGATTGACAAAATAGAACGCATGCGCCTCATCTATCCACAACGACTGCCAATCCAGAGAAAATGTGCGTAGCAGGAAGGTCAAACCTACCAACAGCAGGGGAACTCTCATACGATGCCCAAACGTCGGCATAGTCACGCCTGGTCCTCCGGTCCACTCAAACCGTTCAATCCGTGTCATCCGTGTCTATTTCTTTTTGAGAAATGAGTTTAATTGACTTATCACCCCGGCAGTGTAACATGGTCTACCCTTAAAGTCAACGCTTGTCCGGGAAATACAGCTCAGTTCTCCCATCGCCAGGCTTCGTAAGCAGCTTCGCCGTTGATCAGCAACACACGCTCCACCTCCGGCCAGGTGTAACTTCCCGTAAGCAGACGGTACATGCCCGGGTCGAGTTGCTGGGGCAATGCCATCCGAAAGCGAGTTACAAGTACGTCATCATCGCGCCAGTACCAGGTCGGAACCCCCACCCCATCTATCTGCGCTACTAGCGTCTCATCCAACAAGAGGTGATTGAAAATGTGATATTCTTTCGATGCAACGGCGCGGTAGTGCCACGTGAGGGTGATATCCACATATCCTCCAGGCGTCAAGGTCTCCGTGACGTCAACGCGCAGCAGGGCCATGCCGTTCTGCCATTCCGCCAACGGCGCAGATACGGGCGCGCGCGCCTCCGTACAGTAGGTCGGCCACGGCGGATGCGCAGGGATGCGCATCGCCGCTCGCTCGGTGAGCCGATCGGCGATGGGCTGGAGATCGAGTTCGGAAGCATAGGGGGTGATCATATAACACGTCGGGCCAGGGGGGACAATCAAGCCCGATCCGGTCGGCACCACACGCACCCGGTCGCTGTGCACGAAGCTGCGTATCCAGTCAAAAGCAGAAAGGTCGCCCCCCTCAAAGGTCGTGAGCAGAATCACGTTACCTTCAGGTTCAGAAGCCAGGTAACCGGCAATCCGCTCCACCGTCATATCCATAAGCCAGGCGCGTGTGGGGGCACGAAGCAGCCCGCGATTTTCAAAGCAGATGCGGACGGTCCAAATATACGTCCACCATAGCGACAACAGCAAGATCGCCGCCACCGCCAATCGCCCCGACCAACGCCACAGTTTGACAAGCATCCCCCTCACGGGAAGAAAAAAGTTCCGAATCCCTATGCCGATCAAGACGTATGGTGCCGGGAACATGAAAAGCAAGTAGAAGTGTTGCAGATGGACATGGGTGGGCAAAAATAACGTCGGCGCCAACAACGTCCAGCCCAGTGTGAAGACCTCAACTGTCTGCATCTGCCGCTTCACAAAAGCGCGCCATCCGCTGCCCAACAACGCCAACCCTAACGCCGCCGGTACTATCCCGTAAAGCAACGGCATTTTCACCACCGACGCTTCCCACAGCGAATCACGGGGGGTCGTGAAGACCTGCCGCCCGGTCAGGAGTTCGCCGGCCAAACGATAAGTTGCCCAATTCAAGCTCCAAGAGGTATCCTGGCTCCCCATCATCAGCCGCACATCTGCGAATTGGGTTTTCACAAGATAGATCAGGTAGGGACTGAGCACCACCAGGCTCAATCC
This sequence comes from Anaerolineae bacterium, assembly GCA_035373625.1. GTDB lineage: Bacteria > Chloroflexota > Anaerolineae > B4-G1 > SLSP01 > DSWT01. Next base: position 4,318 of record DAOSNS010000041.1, read on the forward strand.
AACACCCACAACAAACCACCGCCACCGCCTGGTGCGCCAGGCCAGATAGACCGCCAGCATGCCAAGCAAGGCGGCCCAGGGCAGAGCGGCCAGGTGCACCATCCCCATCAAGGCAGCCGCTACCAGTCCCACGGTCATCCAGGCAGAGGTGGCAGGATGTTGATCTCCGGTCAAAAGTAGCAAAAACGTGGCAAAAGCTATTGTCGCAAAGGTCGAGATGAGCGTCTGATACCAGATCCAGCGGATGAATTCCACAACCCAGGGGTTGGTGGCATAAAGCAACGCCGCGATGAGGGCAGCCAGCGGGCCAAAAACCCGTTTGACGGCCCGATAAAGCAACGCCAGCGCCAGCAAGTCCAGTACAGAAAAGAACCACTTGACCGCAATCACGCGACGCACCAGCAACAGAGGAATGGCTGCCAGATAAGGCGTGATGGCCGTCTGCATCACCCCTACCGAGGATTTAATCCCCACGAGCGGGAAATCGCGGAAAGCGGCGATATTGGCCGCCGCGGCAAGGATCGAGGATTGATCGGCCCCCACCAGCGCCTCGTGGAAAGCTCCCAGACGCAACCAGGCAGCAATCAGCATGATGATCACGCCGGGCCAGCATGAAGCCATCCGCCGGCTGCCAGAGGCACGCTGTAGCGTCGCAGGATTTGCAGCTCCCGAAGGTTTCATGGGTGACGCCTCACCTTGCGCAGGCTAAAAAGCACACCCACCAGTCCCAACACTGCCAGACCGATCCCCAAACGTAATGCGGATGGGAAGAAGCGCATTTCCACCAGATGTTCACCGGCCGGAACAAATACGCCACGGAAGATACCATCGGTCTTATAGAGTGTCGTTGGCTCTCCATCAAGTGACGCTTGCCAGCCGGGATAGAAGATGTCGGAAAGCACCAGCAACGCCGGTTCAGCAGTCCGCACAAAAATCCGCACGCGATTTGGTCCGTAAGCCAGCACTTCCAGTGCACTTGTGCTTCCCGGCTCTCCGCTATCCTCCAGATCAGGGCCGTTCTCAACAACGGCAACCCGCGCCGGCGCAAAATCGGGCGCAAACACAATAGCGTAAGCCTCTTCGATACGTGAGACGGGGACAGTATCATAAACCAGCCAGATGCGCGTGAGAGCGTTAGTGTTCAGGTGGATGTCAACGAGCGGGTCTTCGGTAAACACTGGCCAGATGCCCTCGCCGCCGGGCGGTGCGCCTTTGGGAACGATGATGTACTTCGCGCCGAAGAGTTGATAGGCCGGCGCACCCTTATACGGCACGGCCCAATAGAATTGACCGAATGCAAACAGTTCCATCGGATTGCCGGAGCCTTGTGGAACCTCAAACCCGGCGGCCTGGAGCGTCGCCGGCGACCACAGGCCACGCGCAGTGCTGTCAACATCCACACGAAACCAGCCGGGATCGGTACGCAGGTAAACGAGTGCCGCAGCGTGAGGAGATCCATCCTGTGCCGCCGCCTCAAGCTCTACCCAGGTTCCCTGAAGGATAAGTTCAGCCAACAGCAGCAATGACAAACCGGACCAGGCCCAGTGACGTTTTCTAACCAGCGGCAGCAGGGCCACCAGCCACGCCAGCAACGCCGCCATGCGCAGTCCACGTAATGCTTGCAGGCGATGGACGCCTGCCGGAGCCTGCATACTCCACACCGGAGCGACAACCCACAACAGCACACTTCCGACAAGCAAAGCCGCGCTCCATAGCCGTCCCCCGCCCCAATAAAGCGCTTCCACGCCGAGCGCCGCGCCGATAGATAACACAAAAGAAAGCCCAAAGATGGCCCGCGCCGTCTTCCAGGAATCGGCAAACAACGGCAGATGCGCCACATGCGCATAAAGCGGTCCCTGGTAGCCGAGGGCAAACAGGTACGCGAGAACACCCAGGGTCAGCAAAAACCACGTTCGCCGCTGCCGTAAGCTGCTCCCCATGCCCAAAACAGCCAGGTATAACGCGACCGCGCCAATGTAGGCGCTCTCGACACGGTTCCAGGAAGGCCAGAAACCACCCACACCGCGCCCGTGAAAAGCCGGGGACAGCAAATCCACCAACATTTGCGGGGGGAATTCATAACCACGCCGCAGGTCGAAAGGCACCAGGGCGCGTTCGGTGTAAGGCAGACGTTCCAGACCGGGCAAGATACCGGGAGCAGCCAGACACGCAGCCAGCAACCCCACCAACACCAGGCGCCCCAGACGACGCGGGGCGACCTGCCATCCGGCATCCAGGGATTGCCACAGCGCATACAACCCCACGATCAGCGCTGTGTAGAGCGAAGCCTGTCCATGCCCGGCCAACAAGACCAAAGCCAGCGCGCCGCCTGCCAGGGGAATACGCCGCGAACAACGCACCGCGCCATCCACCGCCCACAATGTCCACGGGAGCCAGGCCAGGGCGTCGTTGAACTGTGGGTGGCCCAGGTGTGCCACAAACGGATCGGCAAACATATAAGCCAGCGCGCCGATGGTGGCCGCCGGCCTGTGCAACTTCCACACCGGGGAACGATGCAGGTAGGAATACATCCCCATGCCGGCCAACCACAGCGTCGCCATTCCCCGCAACGCGACGGCCCACGCCGGAACAGGACTCAGCAGGAACAGCGGCCAGTTGAGCGGGTTAAAAATCCCATACTGTCCCTCGGCGACGATGGGATCGCCGGCCATCATCCCCGTGTGCCACAACGGGATAACGCCGCGCCGCAGCCAGTGCGCCACGTAAGACCAGACGGGATGAAGCTGCCCCCACAAGTCACCGCCACCGATGGGGAAGCGATACCCGGCCACCCACACCGGCCAGAAGAAAAGCAGCGTCGCACCCGCCAGAAAGAGCGGTACCTTGAATCGTTGAAGTGTTGACACGTTAGCATGTTGGGATGTTGACACGTCATCCCATTGATAGGCCAAGAGACTTTTTACAGAGTACGAGAAAAAAAGTCTATCATACTTTGCCTTCAAGTCAACAGATCCCGATTCCGGGGCAGGGCTTTATCATTCTCGTTACAGCAACTTCATTGGGCTTCGAGCAGACCGCCAGATCCGCGTTGCTCAACTATATCAGCTAAAAACGGGGAACTGGCGTTCCCCTCGGCGCAAGAATGATAAGGCCCCGATTCCGGGGGGCGTTTCAGGACGGGGGTGGCTTTACCCCCAGAGAGCACTGAGTCCACAGAGGCATCAAAGATTGCTCCGCGCTCTCGGCGAACTCTGCACCCCGATTCCGGCCTTTGTATCGGCAACAGTTGTGTTATAATCGCCGTAGACAAACGCGAGGGGATTTCCCATTCCGGTCTGATGAAGCGTTGGGGGGTAGTGTATCAACAGTACGGAGTTCTGCAGCCCCATTAATCCTTAATCATAGTCGCTACGCGGTCTGTTTCTTTGGACAGGACTTACAAGATAAAAAAGCCGGGGCAAGCCCTTCCCTAGCCTGAAAATTCCGTTAATCTTGTCAAAAAGAGGCACACCGCGGAACTCTATATTCTTTGATTCAGGAGAGCCTACTAATGAGATCAATCATTCACATCTTTGTCGCTTTTGGTATTGTTCTGAGCCTGGCAGCAAGCGTCGGTATATCCCCGCAGGCCAGACCGACCATCGCAGCCGCCGTTCCGCCGGTGCCCCAGACCGAGAATGTGGCAGTCAATCTCCTTATCAACGGCGATATGGAGATGCAGCCCTACACCTGGTATTACCCTAACCATTATGTTGCTCCTTACTGGAGACGATGGTGGTACTATTACTCAGTGATACCGGAATATGACGACACACGTGGCGGCCCGCGTCCTAACTGTGGTGAATGTGATGGGGGCACTCACGCGCAAGTTTATTTCAAATGGGGTCCTTCTTATCAAGCCGGCATCTATCAACGGGTGACAGGATTAACCCCCTGCACACCCTATGAGCTATCTGCCTATGCACGCAGCCACTCACTTGAAGGTGTGCTGCCCCATGCGCGTGTGGGCCTCGATCCTCAGGGGACGGATATGGCCCCCGGTAGTGATGGAGGCATTTTCTCTTTCCCACCCTACACAGCCTGGTCCGCCGAACAAACAACCCTTTTCGTGTGGGAAAAACTTTCGGTGCGCGCCGAACCTCTTGGCAATAGTTTAACGGCCATCCTTTACGCCGCCCCACAACCCGCAAGTAACCGAACCCACTATTATGACTCCTACTGGGATGCCGCTGTCCTGGAGCCGCAGGCTTTTCCCGACAATCATCTGCCGGCGCCAGATAGTTGGACGCCATCGGGCTTTATTTATGATGTTCAAACCCAAAAAGGCGGCAACTCGTTGACGGTCAGTTGGAAAACCCGGTCTGCGGCCTCTACGCAGGTGCGATACGAAATTGTACCTTACCAACCGGTTACGCCTATAACATCAACGATTATCATCTCACTCACGTATCAGGTGTACCTGCCATTTGTCTCCAGGGATCCCGTGCCCTCCCCCCACACCTTTACCCGGTATACGGCTCTGGATACAACACCTGTTACCGATCACCAAGTCATCATCACCGACATACAGGCCGGCGATATCGTCATGCTGGTGCCGCTCTCGCGCCGGCCAACAGCGACCACATGTACAACGGAGACCTACTATCCACTGGTCATCAAATTTGATGGGCCATGAGTTCGAACAAAGCGCGTTTCCTGATTCTGGTTTTGTTCCTCATCTTCTTCGCGCAGTTACTCTATGCCGCAGCGGCGCTTTCGGCAACGATAGATGAGGGGTTCCACATCACCAGCGGCTACGAATATCTGCGCACGGGAAAGGTGCGACTCTTCGACGAGCATCCTCCTCTGGCGAAGGCGCTGTTCGCGTGGCCGCTGTTTCTGATCCCCGATCTTGCGCCGCCGGAAACGGCCCCCGGCTATGCCGGGGGTGATCTCATTGCCGTTGCCCGGGCCACCGTGCTCACCTACACCCCCATAGACCGTGTCATCGTCGCATGCCGCGTGCCGGTCGCGCTGCTGTGCGTGCTGCTGGCGGCCAGCGTCTACCGGCTGGCACGGAAAATGGCAGGCGTCAAGGGCGGGCTGATCGCTCTCACGCTCTTCACATTCGATCCCAACATCCTCGCGCACGGCAGCCTCGCCACCACGGACCTCGGCGCGACGGCGTTCATCTTCTGGACATTGGTCGCGCTGTACGATTACTTGCGCGTTCCCAGCCGCAAAAGATGGTGGACCGTGGCCGTGTTGTTGGGACTTGCCCAGTTGACCAAGCTCACGGCACTCGCTCTGGTGCCTATCTGCGGCTTCCTGATCGTGGCGCATGGTTGGGTTCATGCGCAAGATCATCGCTGGCGCGCATTGCTTCACGCAGCGCTCTCCGGTATTGGCATGATCGTCGTCGCGGCGTTGATTGTCTGGCTGGCTTATGGCCTCGAAGTGCGCCCTGTAGCCACGATAGCCAACGGAACACTGCCCCTTCCCGCAGCCGGTCATATTGAGCGCTGGGAACGTCTGCGCGCCAACCTCGCGTATGGTCGGGAGAGTTTCCTTTTGGGGCAGAATCGTATGCACGGCTGGTGGCAATATTTCCCCATCGCTTTCCTTATCAAGACGCCGCTGCCGGTGCTCCTCCTGGCAACCTGGGCGTTTTTACGATTTGCGGTTCACGTCAGCACATTGGTACGTTCCAACGTTCTAACGTTTCAACGTTCCAACGTCGCAACGTTAGCCTCTCAAATGTTACCGGGCTTTTCTTTGTTCTTGTTCCCCGTGCTTTACGCTATTTCCAGCCTCACCAGCACCATCAACATCGGCTATCGCCATCTGCTGCCGATTCTGCCGTTTCTCTACGTGGGAGTAGGGAGTAGGGAGTATGGAGTAGGGAGTATGGAGTACGGAGTATGGAGAAGGAAGCGCGAATCACGAATTACGAATTACGAATTACGAATTACGAATCCCCAATCACCAGCCTTCCCTTACTTCTTACTCCTTACTTCTTACTCCTTACTCTTTGCCTGGCTCGTCGTGGGGACACTGACCCTCACCCCACACTATCTGGCATTTTTCAACGAACTTGCGGGTGGGCCGAAGAATGGCTGGCGCTTCCTGGCGGACTCGAACACGGATTGGGGACAATCATTCAAGGCATTGGCGACCTATCAGCAAGAAAATGCGACTGGACCGGTTTACTTGTCAACGTTCACCTTTCTCGACCCGGCTATTTACGGCGTGGAGTATGTCCCCATTGCACCGATGACGGGCGCAGAGACCGTGTTACCACGCCGCTTCAATCCTGCACCGGGCCTCTACGCCATCAGCGCGACGACACTAGACGGCGTGCCGCTGGCGTATCCCGCCACCTTCGATTGGTTCCGCCACCGCGAACCAGAGACGCAGATCGCACGTGTGATGCACGTGTATCGCGTGCCTGCCCTCGACAATCACACGTGGATCGCGCAATGCAGCACGCCGGTCACGCCACTGGACGCGGCGACCATCACCGAAGGCTTTGGCAAGACTGAATGGCGCGCTATCGTCTTCGATTGCGAGCAAAGCTGGATCGCGCCGCCGGGCAATGGGTGGTACGTCCGGGCGACGCCAGACAGCGACACACTGCAATGGCCGCACCAGACGGAACATCTGGAACGCTGGCCCGCCTGGACAGACGCCCTGCCGCTCACGAGCCTCCGCCTCAGCTACGAGCAGCGCCAACCCGGCGCGCTGCCGGCGTTCACGATCTGGGAACACGCCACTGGCGTCCCGCAACCGAAAACGCCCCTGGAACCGGTCACTCTCGACGAGACACTGGTTCTGCTCGGCGTCACAGCTCCGGCTACGGCAAAGGCCGGCAAAACCGTCGCGGTTCTCACCTACTGGCGCGCGCTGACCACACCCACACGCCCGCTCTCGTTGATGCTGCACCTGATTGATGCGAATGGCGCGACTGTCGCCGTGGGTGATGGCCTGGGGGTTCCCATCGAACAGTGGCGCGCCGACGACGTCATCGTACAGCGGCATATTGTAACGGGAGCGAACAGTGGGCGTTACACCCTGGTCAGCGGGGCGTATTGGCTTGACACGATGGAACGGTTGGCCTCATCCGAAGGCGATACATTTTCTCTAGCCACCATTGAGATCAAAAACTGAACAACATCAGGAGAATATCATGTCACTTTCATTAAAACGTCCCATCAATTGGCTGTTAGCAGGTTGCTGCATCATGATCCTGGCAACATTGAGCGCCAATCTACTCTGGTCTGCGCCCGCTGTTTCTGGACAACCTGCGATTTTACCCACTCGCGTACCACCGACTGATCCATTAGTTCCAGCAGCCTTCTTCTCCAGCGAAAATAACACCTACCAGATCATCACTGGCCCCACCACAGCCCGCTTCACCGCGCGCGGCGTCGTCATTGCTGCCGGCGATAACGTACTGACATCCGAGTTCATCGGCGCAAATGACAAGGTGCAGCTCACTGGCAGCGATCTGCTCCCGGCTATAACACATATCTACAATGGGAATGATACTGCCAATTGGAAGGAAAACCTTCCAATGTATGCCGCTATCACTTACAACAAACTCTACTCCGGCATTGATCTGCGCTACACCGTCGAAGGAGGACTCCTTAAATCGGAATTCATCATCCAGCCGGGAGGAGATCCAGCGGACATCCTCATCCGTTACACCGGCAGCTTACAACTAAGCCTGGATGACGACCAGAACCTGCGTATCGTGTTGTCCAATGGCGAACAAATCACCGAACAGCTGCCCACTGCCTACCAGATATCGCCGGATGGTCAGCAACATCTCGTCGCCGCTTCGTTCCGGCTCGTTGGCGATGATGCGTATGGCTTCACCATCGCCGGTTGGGATCCCACACAGCCGCTTATCATTGATCCACTGCTGCTCTACGCGACCTATCTGGGGGGAACAGATATTGACGAAGGTTGGGACATCGCAGTTGATGGAGACGGGAACACACTTATCACTGGCATCACCCATTCGACCGATTTCCTCGTCAGCGCGACGGAGATACGTCATTATCAGGGGGGCATTGGCAAAGATGTTTTTGTCAGTAAGTTCAGCCCACACGGCGATTTGCTCTACACAACCTTCATCGGCGGAGAGGGGACTTACACCGGCGAAGAAGGCAACGCCATCGCAACCGACGCGCAGGGCAATGCCTACATCGCGGGGGAAACCTATTCCGCCGACTTTCCTATTCTCAACGCATGGCAGCCCCAGTTCGGAGGTTATGAGGATGCCTATCTCCTCAAATTAAATCCCCACGGCGCGCTAGTCTACTCGACCTTCCTCGGTGGTTCAGGGGGAGAAGAAGTCAACGACATCGTAGCTGATTCCATCGGCAATGTCTATTTGGGCGGCGAAGTTTATTCAGACGACTTCCCGCTGGTCAATCCCTGGTCATCCGCCGTCTACGGCAGAGATGAGGAAGATGCATTCATCTCCATTTTCAACGCCAATGGCGAGTTAGTTTATTCCACCTACATAAGCGCCCCACAGCGCGACCAGGTTTTTCGCATTGCCGTGGATCGTGAGGGTTACGTTTACGGCGCGGGAATGACCTCTTCGCCGGATTTCCCGTTGGTGAATCCGCTGCAAAGCAACTATGGCGGGGACTGGGACGATGGGTTTATCTTCAAACTCGATCCCTGGAACAACCGGATGATCTACTCCACCTTCCTCGGCGGAGCCGGACGCGACGAGTGTTGGGGACTTGCCGTGGATGACGAAGGCGCGGCTTACGTCACTGGTTTCACTATATCGCCCAATTTTCCCGTTGTCAATGCCTTCCAGAACCAGTTCAAGGGAAACGAAGAGGTATTTGTGGCGAAATTGTCGCCGTCGGGCAACCAACTGCGCTTTTCGACCTTCGTCGGCGGCGCCGGCAGAGATCAAGGTTGGGGACTGGCGCTCGACGGTGCCAACAACATCTATGTGACCGGAGAAACAGCCTCGCCGGATTTCCCTACCCTCAACGCGTTGCAACCTTATCAAGGTGAACACGACGCTTTCGTGCTCGTGATGACAGCGGACGGTGTGTTGCAATACAGTTCATTCTTGGGCGGATCGGGTAGTGAGCGGGGTTGGCGAATCAGCGTTGACGAAAACTGGATCGCGCACATCACAGGTGAAACCGACTCGACCAACTTCCCGCTGAAAAACGCAGCGCAAAATCAGCTAGGCGGTCAGCGCGACGCCTTCGTCGCCAGCTACGGCTTGATACCGACGCCGACCCCCACTCCAACGCCAACGCCAGTGCCAACACCAACGCCGTTCGCCTCCACCGAAGTCGGGGCTGAAGGCGCGCTCCTTTGGATCAGCTCCCCCGGCCACATCACGATGCTCAAAATTCCTGGAGATGCTGTCGCGCCGCACAGCGTCATCACACTGACATACGACAATCGCGCCAATACACAGGGCGAATTGCAGGGCAATGACCATTTCTTCTCAATCACTGGCAACACGCGGGACGAGATGTTCACCTTACCCATCACCCAGTTTATCCAACCCGCACAATTGATTCTGGGATACAATGAGCAGATGCCAATCATCTCCAACACACTCGCCCTTTATCGGTTATCCGCCAGCGGTTGGACCACGGAAAACATCACGAAGGTGACACAAGCTGCGGATTACCTCATCGCCGACATCCAATGGCTCGGCGTCTACGGACTGCTCGGCAAGACGAACCGCGTCTATTTGCCGGTCATCATGCGGCAATAACCAGTACCCTTGCGAAGGTTCGGAGACCTTCGCAAGGGTTCGATTCTACCACAATCCGAACAACGAAAATCGCTGTTGATCATTGCGCGTCCCCGGCGTGACGATATTCGGCGAATCGCCGCGCACCTCATCACCCGATTGGGCTGCCTGCGGATCGGCAATCCAATCCGCAAGCGCGTCGTTGCTGCCGGTTTTGGTGAACAAGGCACCATCGTCTGCACCGAGCTTGCAGAATGGGCGGTCGAACGTCACACCATCCGCCAGAATACCGAAGGTGTACGGTGTCACTGCATAGCCCTCGGCGACAAAGTCTATGCCGATGTCGTCATCAAAGGCAGACGTGGGGCCAGGGGCTAACAGTGCGAGGTTATCGTCACCGGTTCCCAGGCCGAACCCCGGATCGGTCGTCCTATCAAGCATACCGTTGCCTACATAAAACAGCAGCCGCTTGTCGCGCGGATCGAGGTCATCCACCGGGAAATAATGGGCATTGCGCTCGCTCTCCGTCGCCAGAATCAAAATGACGGTATTACGTGGTAATGCGGCCAGCGCGTCAATGGATGGGAAGATAAGCGAGCCTTCAGCCATGCCGGTTTTGGCATCGTTATCGGTCAGCCGCCAACCGCGCAAGTCCACGCCGTCGCGCTGCACCAGCAATTCGATCCAATCGCCGTCAATGGGACGGCCACCGATACCCGCATAATACGTGCCGTTGTCGTTGATCCAGAATTCATTGATGATCACGTCGTCAGGATACCAATTCCCTTCCTCAACCTCCCCCGACGAAGAGGACATCAGCGGTGTGAAATGCGCGGTAATGTGACGCGGCGCATCCACGGTCACAACAACGTTCGATAGGGTAGACAATTCCGCATCTGCCTTAAGGGTCCAGTTCTCAAAACCAAAACCGCGCGCCGGGACTGCCGTGAACGACACAGATGCACCGGAGAAGATGGCCCCCTCCCACCCGTGCCCTTCGCCGACAAGACGGGCGCCTTCGATATACACATATCCACCATCCTGGGGTGCCACGTCAATCTGCACCGTTATGACGTCACCCACATCCAGCGTCGCGGCAAGGTGGCGCATCACCCACGCCGGCCGGTTGACGGCGAAATCGGCAATAAAAGTCTCCACGTTGTCTTCCCACACAAGCGGCGAAGGCCAACGCGCTGCTTCATAACCGATGTCGGCGCGCAATGTGGCAGCAAGCGCCCGCGCCCGACTTTGCATGGTGCGCGCATCAAGTGTTGTGTTAAGCAACGTCGTCAGCCGCCGCACAAACCGGGCGCGATAATCAGGATTCTTGAGCAGCGCGCGCAACAGGAGGGTGAAATCGGCGGTCGCCTCCTGAAACAACGGCGCGTCGGCCCGCGAGGCAAATACCTGACTGCCACCACCATACAGGAAAAACCACGGTCCACCGCGCGGGTGCGCAGCATACATCTCGGATGCCGGGAACCCGAAATATAGCTGTAAGATCGCCCAATCGGTCAGACTGTTCAGATCAACTTGCGCAGCAAGCGCAACGTAGTTTTCCGGGTCGGTCAGGTCATGCCCCACCGCCCAATCCATAAGGACATCCCACTCGTCGTCGCTACCCTCTTTTGGACGCCCGTTCTGCACAAGGTCAGCGTTGGCTATGCCCAGATTGATGTCCAGGAAAAAGCGATCAATCCGCTCGCTCAGGCGATACAGGCCCCAGCTCTCGCCGTTGAGGAAAAGGTGAACAAAACGTCCCTGCGCCGCGTGCAAGCCCATCCCGGTCGCCACATCTGCTACCAATTGATCGCGGAAAAACGTCCAGCGTCCGGTGCGGTCACCGGCCTGCAACACCAGGCGTTTGTACGTTTGCAGACTATCGGGTTGTTGGGGATGCGTAGGAAAGAGGGCAAATTCTAACCGTGCAGCGTTGTACTCACGGCGGAAATAGAGCCGCAACGATTGTTTGGCTGCGTTCGCCGGCTCCGCACTGTGAATACGCAGGCCCGCCGGTAACGTAAAGCCGGTCGTCCCATCAGGCAAAATGTAGTTCACGTATACCGGGCGCTCCCAATCGTGGCCGCGCCCCCAGGTGTTGGCAAAAATGCCCTTTTCGGTGTCCCATAGGTCGGCGGGATTGGCAATGAGGGAGACAATGGGCAAGCTGCTTTGCACCCCCAACACGTAGGTCGCGTTCAGCGTTGGGCCGACAAGGCCATCCAGTACCTCGACGGCACGCAGGACGACCACACGCGGCGACGCAGCATCGAGGTATATAGGGTGTTCATAAAGAAGCCCCGTCTCTGCCGTAGGCTGCGTCCCATCGAGCGTGTACACGATCTGCCCGCGTGAGTGTGCCGGACGCAGGGCGACGCGAATACTGCGGCGATACACGCCCGGCGGTGGGGATACCGTCGGCGTTTCCGTATCGGAGGCAGCAGACGCGCCAACTGCCGGAAGGCGATCAAGGATTTCGCCCAACCCTAGCAGCAGCAACGTTGCGGCAAACAACGCCATCAACGGCAGAAATTTACGCACATAGCCCCCTAAAGTTGTCTTTTAGTCAGCATAGTTGGCGTATTTGCACGAATCATAGCCTGTTAGCGCACCTTCACTACGCGAAGCATGGCGCGACTGTCGGGCAGAAGTGTGCCCTGTGCATCTCGCACCTCCAGACGCACAACCGTTTCAGCATCGTACATCCCTACATAAAGCGTGTAATCGCCACGCGGTATGGCCTTATCCAACCCAATAACGTGCTCGTCACGGATGTACTCTCCCGGTTTCCATTGGGTCGTCGGATATGCCCATCCTACCGGCTTGCTGTCATCCTGCGCCACGATCATGCCGTTCGCATCCAGCAAGTGAACAAAGACCTTGTAATCGCCCGAAACGGCAGCCTGTGCGTGCCAGTAGAGCGTCACCCGAAAGGCATCGCCGGGCGACACACGCTCCGGCGCCATGTAGCCGATCAGGGCCACGGCATCGCCGAGTTGCCACGCGCCCTCGCTTTCCGGTACGGGGCGTTTGCGGGTCACTTCCGGCGGATAGAACAATGTCGTCAGCCGAAGATTCTCGCTGCCGATCGGTTCAGCGTTGCGACGGTAGAGCGTCAATGTCAAAACATAATCGCCATAGGGCAAGTCGCCGGGCAAGGCCAGGATGTATCGCGACGTCAACATGTCACCATCGCGGCGCAGGTCAACCGGCAAGCCATCAACCATAGGGAACTCGACTTGCGCGTATACCTTCCCGTTCCCCATATCGGACGAGGCGCCCGCAGTACCGGCATCCATAAGACGCAAGACCAATCGCTGCGCATCGAGGCGTAATAAGTCTCCGTCCCAGGCTAACGTGATGTAAAGCGGGTCGCCCGGCATCAACCGCTGCCGGTTAACGCGCAGCGCGCGCAACTCCACACCGGTTGTACCGAGAGACTGCTGCACCGATTGCCACATCCCCTGCTCAAAAGGGGCCGAGGTGTAGCCATAAATACGCAGTGGGGTCAATCCATCAGCAGCAACCGACAAAACATCAAGAAAACGATAATGATCCTGGAACCACGGTTGCGCACGCAAGCCATCCCATGCCACGCCGGGCCAGGCAATGACGTAATCGGGCAGTTCGGTATGCAACGTCGCCGACAACGCCGCCGCATCGCCGCTTTCCGGCAACGCCACCACCGACCAACCTGCTAAATATCGCGCCATCCTCTCCGGCGCAGCCACCCGCTCCGACCTCAGCGCGTGCGCCTCCAACCACCCGACGACAGCATCAGCCCCGCCATCCCCACGCGAGCATCCGACAAGCAACAACAAAACGCAAAACGCGATTCGTAATTCGTAATTCGTAATTCGTAATCCATAATCCGTAATCCGTAATCCGTGATCCGTAATCCGTGATTCGTGATTCACAAATTCACCCCATTCGCCGATGCGTTGATTCACCCTACTTCTGCCACTTTTCATACAGCGCATCAACGTCCACATCCACGCCCCAGATACGCACACCATCGAGGTCAATCCAACTGCCGGTCTGCACCAACGTTTGCCGCTCGGCAGGTACGTCCACGAAAGTGATCCGTTCCGCCGTGATGGACGCCGGTCCGTAAGCCGGCTTCTTGATGTAGGCCGCCAGACCGGCAACGCGCGCAGCCTGGATCGTCACACTGGCGATGGATGCTTGCGACAAATCCTTACTGACCACGCCGAAGTCAGCCTCGCTGATGAAAACATCCTCAGCCGTAACGTGGCTCATTTCGCCGACCGATAACCCCTTATCGCCCAAATTGACCATCCGCACATCCCGCACCTGGACTTCAGTACCGCTGACATCTATGGCGTCCGCACCGATGTCGTGAAAAATGCACCGCTCGATCACTCCCCGGCCAAAATCTGAATCAAAACCGTCGGAGCGGGTGTCGCCGAACTCCGAATCCACGAAGGCAAAATGTGCACGGATGACATTAAGGCCGTCTTCGGCCTGTGTGCGCAGGATACGGCTGTACTCCAGGCGGATGGCGCTACGGTAGAAGGTGATCCCGCCGGTCATCATCCATCCCTGACGATCAAGTGCATCGGTGGCTTCAACGGTGACATAGCGCCACAACGAGGGCTGTGCGACGTCCAGCACCACAATCCCCCGCCATTTTTCCCCCTGGGGACGCAGGACAATCGGCGCTTCTTCAGTGCCTTCAAAGATCAACGGCCCGGTTGCCAGCAGGAAGTTTTCAACACCGAAATTGAGCGTCGTCCCTGGCGTCAGGCGCAAACCGTAACCCTCCGGCAACAACAGATCGCCCGCCACATCCCATACACCCGGCGCGATGGTCAACATCTGCGCCTGAGCCTCCACACGCAGATAGGGATGTTGCGCCAGCGCCTCGGCCAACGTCGGCAGTGCGGGACGCGGCCCGCTCGCCAAAGGCGGTGGATAGACCGGTAATACCGGCTGCGTGATAGTTTGCGTCACACCCCAGACGCGCGTTACCAGCGTCATCGTCGCATCGGTCATCGCGGTGGGGATTGTAAACACAACATAAGGCAGAGTACGTGCATCCTCGCGCAGCGGCGCCAGAACCGGCGGGACCGCGCTAATCAATCCCTCGGCTTTCCATGTCGCATCGGCAGGAAGGAATCTGTCGCCGATAGTCATCCCCACCAGCTCAACCGGCAAATCCATCAAATTGCCCACCCGCAGCGATAATGTACCCTCCGGTACATCATCGGCCTCGCCGACGTAGGCATAGACCATCTGCGCCGGCGTCAACCGCTGGCGGTTCAAATCCTGACGCCGTCGCAACCAATCCCACGGCGGCGTCAAGGCATCCGCACCAAATTCCGGCGTCATAGCCGCCACGTAAGCCGAAAACTGCGGCCCAAATTCGGCCTCCAGCGTCTCCACGTAGCCCGGTTGGCTCATCCGCCACAGTTCCCGCGCGTAAGCAGCCTGCAAATATGGGTCATCATAGAACGCCGACGCGGGCAGGCCCACCTGTGTAAAGTCCAGCTCCGGCGAGAATGGATCAGAATCGAAAGAAATCGGCTCAAGACGGGCAGTGACGGGATTGTAGGCATAGCGCAGATTGTGCCAGATCAAACCGTGCGGCGCATCCCACAGATCCGAAAGCGCCAGGAATTTCGCCATGGCCTCGATATCAAAAACTTCCGGCGCAGTCAGTTTTCCATCCCACAAACCACGCAGCAGGCCGATGGCGGCATCCCGTTGCGCCTGCAAAGCAGGAGATTTACGCACCCGTCCCGCATTGAACTCGTCCACAATGTAGAAACGTTCGATCCCCGGCGGGATCACCTGATCATCGTAATAGGCCCGCGCCCTCCAAATCAAGTCTTCAGCATAGCGGACGATCACACCCTCGCGGCGCTGTTGGGATTCCAGTAGCTCCTTTGCAAATCCTTCTTCCAGCGCGTAAATGCCCTTGTCCTCGCCGTTCAACACGACGCGGACGAAATCATAGCCCACGCTTAACACCCCTTCGCGGCGCATTGTGCGATGGAACAACCATTCGTTCAGATACGTGCGCATCGAAGGATCGTGGATCGAGAAAACCTGCATCCCGTCGAGATAGCCATCACCGCGCAGCTCAATGCGAAACGACCATTTGTCGCCGACCAGATGATCGGCCCAGTCGCCCTTGAGGCGCACTCTGGCGGAAAGTGTCGCGTCTCGCCAGTGCAACGTCGCCGGCACAAAGTCGGTGTCTTCCGCCAGCAGAATCCACAACCTCAGCGCTTCTTGCCGCTTGGCCTCGATTTTCGCAAAGTCACCGGGCGCGATGTCTATGTAAAGCGTTTCCAATGTATCACCGAATTCAGGCGTGGTGGGCGTAGGTGTAGGACGAGGGGTAGCCGTGGGGATGAGCGGCACGGGCGTTTGAGGAGCAATCGTCGCCGTGGAGAGTGGCAAGGATGCGGTACGCAAAGGAACAACGATCCACGTCGTCAGCATCCCGGCAGCAAAGGCAAGTAACACCAGTACCCCTAGAACCGGTGGATGCGCAAACAAGGAGTCGTACCGACGCCGCTGGGGCATCTTCATGCCATCATCCCCTGCACATACTTTGAGAAGCGATCTACCGGCGCGGGGAAACCCGCCAACGCCTCCGAAAGCCGTCGGTAATCCGCGTCATCGGGGGGCGCCTTCAGTTCGACCACCAGCGGCGCACCCACGAACGCCGGGCGGGTCAGATTCGGGCGGACCGTCGCACGTTGATCGTAGGCGCACAGTGCCGTGTCAATCGTCAGTCGCAGCGTCCCGTCGGGTGTGGCGTAATATACACGCCAATAGTGATTGATAAGCGTCGGAATGGCAAACACATCAAGCCATGGCAACATCGCAGGCGTCACCGCAGCCCGCAGCGCGTGCATAAATGCCGGCCATGTCACCGCTTCGAGGTCGAAAATGCCTGTCACCGCGCCGATTTCCTTCCAACCGACCATGCCGCGCTTGCGCTTACATTCGAGGTTGCCTCCGGCGATGTGAACAGCATCCGTGCCATACCAGCGTAAGCGCAGTTTATCCCGTTCCCCAACGCCACTGAGATTAGCATTGAGGCCCTCGTAGTATGCCGTATCAAAGTAGACATTGTTCACCTGACGCGGCGGATAGGTCACACGCCACTGTGCCGGATGGAGTCGTACCCATGTCTCCACCTCCGCCTGCCAGTACGCCGGCAGTGGAATCTTCACCTCATAACGGAGACTCGATTCCCGATTTTCCATCCCTGATTCCCCGTTCACCATTCCAGCGGCACCACAATCTGCGCATCCAGTCCCCAAATGCGCGTGACAACATTTATGGTCTCCGGCATCGCCGGTGCAACCGCGCGCAACACCGTCAACGGCACACGTACAACAATAGAGGGCGCAGTATCCCCCGTCTGCGCTGGCAAGATGATACCATCGGCGGCATCGAGCAGGCGCGCGCGATCGGCTTCGAGCACCCAGGCAGGATCAAGAGACAGCAAAGCACGCTCTCCCACATCCAGGGCAAGTACCTCCACAGGGAACGGTGTGACGTTGGTGAGGATGAGCTGCCAGGCTCCCTCAGATTCCGCAACAGCAGCAACAAGGGAACGCGCCGGCATCACGAGCGCCCGCATGCGGGTCTGATGTTCAGACAAGATCCCGACGGGCGCTACGGCTGTATCGGTGCGCCAATCCTCGCCCTGTTCCAATGTCGTCAAGAATGTCGGGTCGCCAAACGTAGCAAGCGACCGCGCGTAGGCCCGCTGGATGATCGGGTCGGCGGTGAAAGCTGCGGGCAGCGGCAGCATCGTACCGGGCAGGGCACTGCTACCGATGGGGGTGAACCGACGGGTCGTCGGATCGTAGAGCAAATACAACGATCGCCAATCGAGTGTCGGTGTGCCACGCCAGAGCATGGTCAGGGCCATAAAGTCGGCCAGGGTTTGGGGATCGAAGATCGTAGACGGCGCATGGATTCCCCGCTCCACCCCGCGCAGGAGACGCACAACATCGGCGTGGATCGCGGCAAGCGCGGGGTCATCACGCGCGTCGTTGTCGCCACGAAAGACGATGACCCTGGCGTAGGCAAAACCGCCATCCACCACGAGGGGCTGCGCTTCGAGATACGCGCGCCGGTCGAAAACCACCACCACACTCTGCGGTGAGAATCCCTGAGCTTCCATCAAGACCGTCGAAGGGACTTCTTCTACCAGATACAGCCCCCACCCCGTCCCATTGACGGTGAGATTGACGTAATAGCTCGCCGTTGCGGGAATATGGCGCGCGCGCAGCGCTGCCCGGTACGTCAGGCCGAAGTACGTCGTCTCGTCGGCGGGCCACAGGATAAGCCGGGACATATCGCGCAGCGCCTTTCCGTTGCGGACCGTCACGACAAAGGGCCAACGGCTCCCCGCCAGCGCCGCCGCCTCGATCTCCGGCAGGCGCATATCCACATCCACGGTCCGATTGTCAAGCGTCAGTCGCGCGGGGACGGCCTCCGTGGCTTCTGCGAGATGGGCGCCGGCCTCCAATGCGCGGTCACGCTGGGTTGCCAGCTTCTGCATATTCGCAAACTTACAGTCCACATACAACGTGGGAATATCAGCGCGCGCCGCCCACGCCGACAATGCCGCACGTGGATCGCACCAGAAGCGCGTCATCCAATCTGCCAGATGGCGATGCCATCCACCGTTCCCCGCAAGCCAGCCCAACCCGAAAATCAGGAGCAACGCCGCCGCCCACAACCACCGTTCAGAGACACGGGAAGCCGGCCGCGATTTCGTGATACGCACTTAGCCCCCCAGCATCTGTTCGGGCTGCAAAAAGCTGATCTCGGTGATGGGGAAACGCGCCTTGAGGGCGTCCACCAGGTCGTTGAGCGTGTGTGGATCGGCACATTCGACGAAGTAGGTCAACTGCATGGTTCCGTCGCGGCTATCGAGGCGACGAAAATCTACCGCATCCACATGGTCCAGCAGGCAAGCGGTCACCTGCTCAAACAGCGACGGGGCGGCTTCTTCCACAAGCACGTTCAAGTAGAGGTTGTTATCGCGGCGGCGGCGGTTCAACAACATCCGTACGGCCATATATCCCAGCAACAGCGCCACACCGACCACAGTGGGCCAGCGCTGCTCGGCCCCCATCCCCAGACCGATGGCCAGGGCGATGAACAAGAATAACAGTTCCTCTTGTTCCTTGACGGCAGTGCGAAAGCGCACGATGGACAAGGCTCCCACCATCCCCAGTGAAAGCGCCAGCGATGATTTGATGATCGTGATCACCAACGTCGTCGTGAGCGTCAGCACGGGCAGCAGGTAGGCGAATTTGCGCCGGTTGGCGAGTGATTGCCCGTAGTGCTCGTAGTACCAGGCGACGCACAGGCTCAAAACCAGCCCCAATACCATGTTGAGCGCCACCGACGCAACCGATAATACCGGCGGTGTAATCCAGTTTCCCATAAGTCTCCTTAACCTAGAGGTGCAATTGTAGCCCGGTCTGCTCTAATTGTAACAGGGCGGCTTTGCGTTCCACGCCGGCAGCGTAGCCGGTGAGCGCGCCGTTGCGCCCCACAACCCGGTGACAAGGGACGATGATTGCCACCGGATTGGCACCCACGGCCTGCCCAACCGCCTGAAATGCCCGCGGATGTTCGACTTCCATCGCTATCTCGCCATAGGTCAACGTCTTGCCGTAGGGGATGGTCAACAATTCGGCCCACACGGCCCGCTGGAACGGTGTCCCGCGCAGGTCAAGGGGTACGTCGAATTCCTGCAGGCGTCGCTCGAAGTAATCCGCCAGTTGCGCGACGGCGGTCTGCAATACCACGCTATCGCCCGCCAGCGGCGCAGCAATTCCATAGCGGGCCAGACGACGTACTTCGGCAGGGGACGGGGACTCGCCAAACCCCAGGCCGCACAGCCCGGTCTCCGTTGCACACAGCCACAACGGGCCTAACAAATTCGTCATTGTCGTCAAAACGCAAGGTTCCATCGTCCACCTCATGCAGCAGTTACTATCAGCAGCGGATTATACCTCATAAAGATAAAATCTGCAGGGCTTTTTCATTCTCGTTACAGCAACTTCATTGAACTTCGAGCGGATCGCCAGATCCGCGTTGCTCTCTCAGCTAAAACGGGGAACCGGCGTTCCCCTCGGCGCAAGAATGATAAGGCCCCGATAAAATCTGCTTCGTCTGCTCAATCTGCTGATAGGAAATGCCCTCTCAATCGCTGAGCGACAGTGGCGTTAACGACCAGCTTCCTGCCGTCGGAGTCGCCAACAGCACGCGCTGGGAGGGCCACGCCGCGTACACCAGCGCCTCCACTTCATAGCTCCCATCGAGACGTGCCGTCAGATGGTACGGCTCATAGCCCTGCGCCAGTGCCGCCGTGACCAACGCCCGCACATCAGCAGCCAGGCCGGTTTTTGGGAAACCGTTTGCCAGAACATTTTCCACGGTCGCCAGTAAGGTTTCCGCCGTCGCAAGTGCATCGCGGCTCATCGCCTCAAGCGTCATCATCAACAACAGCTCCAGCGTCACCGGCTCGGCCTCGCGTGGATGGCGCACAAAATCCGCCGTGATGTTTGCACGCGCGCCTTCTTGTGGACTGAACAGAATACCTTCCAGAAAATGTGCCCCCGGATCATAAGCCAACTGATAGGCGCGCAGCGTCTCCATCAAGCGCAGTTCGACCCCCAGACGCGCCAGGTCTTGTGGCTGCGTTGGCTGGGCATCCAACCACGCTTCCCATTGCCGCGCAAATGTTTGCCAATCCGGCTCGCCGAGCGCGCGCAAAGCGGTGTCGAGCCACGCTCTGGCATCGGTCTCATCCAGTGCAGGCGCGCGGCAAAATGTCTCCAGGGCCTCCCAACCATGCCGTTCCACCAGGTATGCGATCAAAGCGCCCGCCTCGCGGTAACCGATCTCGTGCTGCTGGGTGTAGAAGTTCTCAGCAAGCTGCGCAAGTGGAATGTAATACGCCGACGTGCGCAGCGCCGCCGCATCCCGCACCAGCGGGCCGGCCCAATAATGCCCCCCCGCTATGTAGACCGCCAGCCCCTCGCGCACCACCGAAGGCGCCGTCTGACAGCCCAACGCCGCATCCAGGCGATGGGTCAACTCGTGACGCAGCACCATCTCCAGATTTATCGGCGTGTATTGCCTGTCGGTGTAAGAAACGGCGACCCATTCCCACGAAGCATAGCCGCCCTGCCCGATTACCCGGTCCAACAGGTAAATGTCCAACGCTTCCGACGACGCGCCAAAACGCGCGGTGACATCGGCGTAAGCGGCTTCGACGATGGCAGTGATCGCCGGCAGGTCGCGTTCGGCAGCCGAAGCGGTGAGATAGTGCAGACGCACACCGGGGAGCTGGGTTTGTTCCCAATGCGCCAGTTGCTCCGGCACAGGGCGCGCTGCGGCAGGGAGTGGGGTGATGGTAAGCGTCAGAGTGTTGTCTGCCGGGTCGGGGTCAAAGACGGCTGGCGGCAACAGCAAGGTGAATGTGAACGGGATGGCCGCCGTCGCCTCCGGCAAGCGCCATGCCCAATAAAAACGCGCCTGTAATCGTTCATCCAGCCCCATCACATCAACCGGCGTCGTCAGGGTTGTGCCATCCGCCAGCGTCCATGTGAGGGTCAGTGGCCCGCCGACATCCTCCGGCAAACGCGGGTCCACATCCACACTGACCCAATCGCCGGCATACAAAGGCTGGGGAAAGAAATGCACCTCCTCCGGCTCAAGCCCCGGCCCCTGAGGAAGCGGCGTTGGTACAGGGGACGGTGTCGCCGTTGGGGGTACAGGGGTCGGGGACGGCGATGGCGTCGGCATCACCGTCGGCGTCGGCGTGAAAGATGGCATCGCCGTCGCCGGTGGCGGGGAAGGCGATGTTGGGGGGATCACCAGATTGCACGCCAGGCATAACAACAAAACCCAGACAAGATGATGACGTTTCATTTTCTCCCCACGCCGCGTTGACGAGCCGCCTCAAAGAGGAGAATCGCAGCCGCCATTGCAGCGTTGAGCGAATCCACGCCCGGCGCCATAGGAATCACCACATGCCGTCCGGCAGCCAACGCGCGTCCCTCCGGGCCGGCGCCCTCCGCCTCCCCCCCGACGATCAGCGTGACGCGCCCACGCCAGTCCACGGCATCGTAAGGGGTGCCCGGCCCGGCCTCCGCCAGCCAGATGGCCGAACCGGCAACCGCAGCACGGATCTCATCCCACGTCGCCCGACGCAGCGGCAGATGAAAATGCGCTCCCATTCCGGCGCGTACCACCTTCGGACCGGTGTAATCCACCGTTCCCGGCGGCAGCAACACCTGCGAGACACCCGCCGCCCAGGCCGTGCGCAGCATCGTGCCCAGGTTGCCGGGGTCACGCACTGCATCGGGGATCAAGGTCAACGGCGATTGTGCCTCACAGGGCAGATGAAGGATCGGCACCACCAGCAGGATGCCCTGGGGAGTTTCGGTATCCGCAAGTGCCTGCATCACCTCGGACGAGACTTCCCAACAGGAAGCGGCCCGGGCTGCACAGGCCGCTACAAGGGATTGTCCGGCGGCACTTGCCGCAAAAGCTGCGGTGTAGAAAGCCTCGTGGATGGGCGACCCGGCATCCACCGCCTCTTGTGCCAGGCGTAGCCCCTCAACGACAAACAGGCTCTCCTGATAACGGCGGCGAGTGCTGCGCTCAAGCGCCTGCACTCGCCGCACACGTTCATTGCTCAGACTGACGATCTTACCCACCGGCTGCTTCTACACAGATTCGACTGAAGCTCTCGCCGGCAAAGCTCAGGGGATACGGATGACCCGGCCGGGATAAATCACATAAGGATAGGCAATGCCGTTGTATTTGGCAAGATAGTAATAGCTGTAGTTGTACTTCAACGCAATGCGGAAGAGGTTATCGCCGGGCTGAACCACATAGGTCTTCTCACCACCACTCGGAGGCGCCGGGGGTGTTGTCGGCGTCGGCGTGGTTCCACCGGGCGTCCCACCCGGGATTGTCAGCTCTTGCCCCGCAGAAATCATGTTCACATTGGTAATGCCGTTGGCCTTAGCAAGCTCTTCGACCGTCGTGCCATAGCGCAGCGCGATGCGGAAGAGATTCTCACCAGGCTGAACGATGTGCTTTCCCGGCGCAGCAGCAACAACGGGTTGTGTCGTGGCGGCCACCGTCGGCTCGATCACAACAACCGTGGCTTCAACAGTCGCCACTTCAGTGGCCACAGGAACCACCTCGGTCGCCACAGGGGTAGCTTCGGTTGTTGCCGCAGGCGCAGCTTCCGTTGCCGCAGGCGCAGCCTCCGTCGCGGGCGCAGGGGTTGCTTCCACAGGGGTAGCTTCGGCTACCACAACCGTGGGATTGGCCCCAGCCTCCTGGATCATGGCGGTGGTTTCACCTTCCTGGATGTTGCCGAGCGGCGGAGTGGCGGACTTCTTGCAACCGGTCAGCATCAGTGAGAACACTATCAAAACGGCTAAAATGACGGCTATGGATTTACGACTCATGCGAATTCTCCTTTCTTCTGGATTCATAGATATTATACACACAAATACATTTTGCAACAAGGTTTTGCCACAAGTCACAAAAGCTACAATTTCTTACGAGAGTTACTCCATCCTTTATGAAGAATTATACTATAAAAATCACAACAAGGGAAAGTTTTCCTTGACGATAAACGCAGCAGGGTTATAATGGGAGCTTGATAGTCTTATGGAGGAGAAAGTATGATTGACGCAAATGAGCTTCGCAAAGGTACCACATTTTTCCTGGATGGCGAACTGTACCAGGTGTTGGAATATCAACATTACAAGCCGGGCCGGGGTAACGCTATCATTCGCACCAAAATCCGCAATTTGCGCACCGGGGCCACAATCCCGCGCAACTTCCTTTCCGGCGACCGCTTCGAGGAAGCTCCGGTAGAACGCCGCACCACGCAATATCTTTATGAAGATGGTGACACCTTCTACTTCATGGATGCGCAGACCTACGACCAGATTCCCGTGTCGGCCGAGATCATCGGTGATAGGGCCGGGTTTCTGAAAGAAGGTATGGAAGTGGCGCTCACCCTCTTTGAAAACGAGGTGCTCGACGCCGACCTTCCGGCTTCTGTAGAACTCGAAGTTGTGGAGTCCGAAGTTGCCGTCGCGGGTGACACGGCTACCGGCGTGAGTAAAACCGTCGTCTGCGAAACCGGATTGAAGGTCCAGGTGCCCCTGTTCATCAACGTCGGTGACGTCATCCGCGTCGACACCCGCACCGGAGAGTATCTCACGCGCGTTTAACCTGCCACGGGAGCCTGGTAGTAAGTAAGTCTGATATGGTGCGGCGCGCTTCCGGGCGTGCCGCACACATTTTTCCGGGATTATGCCGATGGATTTCAGCCCGTATGCAGGCCGCTGGATTGCGTTGACCGAAAGCTGCGCCATTGCCGGTGTGGGGACGACGCTCGAAGAAACACGCTACGCCGCACGTGCCGCGTGGCCGAAAGAGCGATTGCGCTTGATGTGGATCACGCCACATCCGCCGCACATTCTCCTGCCGGAATGGCCTCTGACCCGCCTCAAAACCCTCCTCCCCGCCGAAGGGGTATGGCTGGTCGGCGGGCCGGTCCGCGATCTCCTGCTGGGCCGCGAGTTGCACGATTGGGATTTCGCCGTCGTGCAGGACGGCCGTAAGCTGGCCCGCGCCGTCGCCGATGCGTTCCATGCCGCCTACTATCCGCTGGATGATGTGCGCGATACCGGGCGCGTCGTCGTCACCGCCCCCAACACCCACCGTCCGATAACGTTGGATTTCGCCACGCTGCGTGGGGCAACCCTGGAAGAGGACCTGCAGCGGCGCGATTTCACCATCAATGCGATGGCCCTCACCCTGCAGGGGGTACTTTGCGACCCAAACGGCGGGCAGGCTGACCTGGATGCAGGTCTCATCCGGATGACCGGCCCATCCAGCTTTACGGACGACCCGGTGCGCCTGTTACGCGCCGTGCGTCTGGCCAACAGTCTGGGCTTCAGGCTCGAAACGCACACCGAACAGGCTATCCGCACCCAAGCCGCATCCATCACGACCGTCGCGCCGGAACGCATTCACACCGAGCTGCTCCAAATGCTCCACGACGTCCCGGCGGCTCGCTCCCTGCAAGACCTGACCGACCTGGGGTTGCTGCGTCACATTTTGCCAGAAATCTGGGCGCTGCACGCGGTCCAACAATCCGCCCCACATCACTACGCGAATGTCCATATGCACACCCTGGCGACGGTCGCCGCAGTCGAGGGAATCCTGGCCTTGCTCAAGGGAGAAGCGCATCCGCCATCCACCGACAGCTATGTGAGCGTCCCCCCCTGGACGTGGCCGATGCTCGCCGAAATTCTGCTCCCGTTCCAGACAGAGCTGCTGCGTTATCTGGAAACGGCGGTCAATGCCGATATGCCGCGCGCCGACCTCCTCAAATGGGGGGCGTTGTTCCACGATGTCGGCAAGGCCAACACTCGCAGTGTGGATGACAACGGCTACACGCACTTCTACGATCATCCTCAGGCCGGCGCAGCATTAACCGCGGCACGTCTGGAAGCCCTGCGTTTTCCGGCGAAAGCCATCGCGTTTGTCGAGACGTTGGTGGCAGAGCACATGCGGCTCGCCGGCAGTGAAAAGGGCGAATTCTCGCGGCGGGCGATCTACCGCTTTTACCGCACCACCGGGGATGCCGGTGTGAGCGTCGTATTGCTGGCTTTGGCCGACACGCTGGCCGTATGGGAACGCGAGTTAACGCAACGTCGCTGGCGTATGCTGTTGCGCAGCGCCCACATGTTACTTGACGCTTACTTCGAGCAGCCGACGCAGGTCGTCGCGCCGCCGCCGCTGCTCAACGGCTACGATGTGATCGCGCTCGGCATCCCCCAAGGGCCGCAGGTCGGGCGCATCCTGGAAACGCTGCGCGAAGCCCAGGCTGCGGGCGAAGTCACCACCCGCGAAGCCGCCGTGGCGCTGGTCAACACTATGCTCACCGAGAACAAGCAGGAAATATGATGAAACCGGGTCCATGCCGATTTATTCTGTTGATGGTGTGCCTGCTGCTGGCAGGCTGCCGGACCGTCGCGCCGGAGACGCCCATAGCGACGCGGATCCCTGCCTCTCCGGCGGCGACACGCACCGCCGTTCCCACCTGGACGCCGACGGCCACGGCGTTGCCGCCGACGCCGTCCCCCACCCGCACGCCGACCATGACACCACAACCGACCGCCACGGCAACGCCCTTCCCTGCCTGCGCCCCCATCTGGCAACGCGCTTTTCCCAAAGGCGAGCCGTTGCGCGACGTGATCCTGTTCACCAGCGAGATCCGGGCGCCGTTTGCGCCGGCCTCTATCCAGCAGCAGAAGACACTCCCTCAATTGTGGGCTATCTCTGCCGATGGCCGACGCAGCAAACGGCTCTCCGCCGACGCCGACACCCTCTACGTCCGCCCGACAGACGGCGGCGTGAGCGTGGACCTGCTGGTGACACAACCCTATTCGCTGGAGACAGACTTCATCCGCCAGCACATCCTCGGCCCGGAATGTACCGACACGGCGTTCCCGTGCAACACGTACACCTTCTCTCCGGGTGGGGCATGGGCGGCTTATTTCTGGGGCGAGGAGCTTTGCGGGCGCGGCATCGCGGCCTTGAATCTCAACACCGACGAGAGACGCACCCTCGCCGAAGGTGGAGGCCATAGTTTCACATTTCTTACGGACGAGCAAATGCTCATCGGCGTGGGACACTGTGAGGGCGGGGAATTGCGGCTGGTCAATCTGGCAACCGGCGACCAGACCACGTTGGGCGCAGAGGGGACGCCGGTGTGGAACGCTCCCCGCACGGCTTTTGCCGTCAATGCCCATCCCCACCTCGGCTGGGGCAGTGTGGTGTGGGGCTACAACCTCGTCCGGGGACAGCTTTTCATCGCTATGCCGGCCGAACGGCACACCCAGGAATCCCAGCCGCTGTGGACGCCGACGGGCGATTATCTGCTATACCAGCAGCGTGTCTTATCGCCGACCAACGAAGCGGGGAGCATGATCACCGTCGGTCCCCAGCAGATTATCCGTGTTGATGCCGACACCGGTATCCAGCAAACGCTGCTCGCCGATCCGGCCTACGATTTCCATTTGTGTCTGGCTTATGGCAAGTGCGAATGGGACGGCGATTTTATCGAGGTGCGGCGCATCCCGTTCCATGCGCAAACATTTGACCTGGAAGCCAACCCCGACGATCCGGGGGTGTCATGCGCCGCCTATGGCTTCCGCTGCCCGGATCCGGTAGAACGTTTCGCCCTCAACTGGCAGACAGGGGAGCTTGTCCCCTGGGACGCACGGCCCGCAACCACGCCCCCCACGCCGGGGGCAACGCCAAAGCCGACCGCCACGCCTGCGCCGCCGGCCGCACCTGATCTTTCCGGCCCGGCCTTTTACACGGCGCCGGATGACCGTTACGCGCTCTATCTGGGACAAGATGGACAAAGCCTGTGGTGTTTCCAGGCCGGGACGACTGCCGAACCGGTATTGTGGATCATTAACGGCAATCACTTCACGTATATCCCTTGACGGTGAAGGTAACCTTGAAACCGACGCACAACATCTTGTTTTCTGGCTCGATCCTTTTACTCATTATCATCCTTATAACAACGGCATGCGTGCCCTCCACACCGTCCCCCACCCCTACTCCGACGCGCACGCCGGTTCTGCCCACCCCTACCCCCACGCACACACCCACCCTCACGCCCACTGCCACGCCTACCATCACCCCGACGCCCACGCCGACGCTGCCGCCCGGGTTGCTCTTATCGCCCACACCGACCGCACTTCAGGGGTGGCCCCCCTTGCCTACCGATCTTTTCTTCCTGCGCGATGGGCAAATCTGGCTGTGGCTGGCGGAAGGCGGCGCGGTCGAAAGCTTGCCCGTCGCCGCCGAGGGTGAGCACGTGCTCACCTACCGTGTGACGCAGGATGAACGCTTCTTCCTCTACACAACCGACGCCGGCAAGCTGTACGCCTTCGACCGCGCGCAGTGGCAACACACGCTCATCCCCACGGCCGGGCGGTTGTTGGACGAACAAGGCAGCTACTTTGACGTGACACCCGATGCCCGTTACCTGGTCTACCTGGCGTGGGGTATCCAGCCGGTGACGGAAACCCTCACCACCCACCAGCACTTCGGGACCGTCTTTGCCATCGAACTGACCGATCTGCGCCGACCACAGCGCACGCTGGGGTATTGTGGCATCGGCACGACGCCCTGCACCGGCGTCTATCTCGCGCCGAACGGCAATCTCGTCGCCTATGAAGACGGCGCAGGGTTGTGGCTCACCGCGCTCGACAATCCCAACCCACGCCTGATTTTGCCGGCAACGGAAGCCGGCGAAACGCCGCCCTGGCAGTTCAAAGGGTGGTCGCCCAATAGCCACTGGGTCATCCTGGAAGCGCGTACCGCCGAAAGTATCCTGTTGGGGTTGCTCGACGTGACAACGGGAGCGATCTTCCCCTTTGGCGATGTCTGCGCCGAGGGCTGCCGGATCGGGCTGAGTTGGGACGCACAGAGCCTGTGGATGTTCACCGACACGCCGCAACAGGGCTGCCTGTATCAAGTGCAACCACCCACAGGCAATGCGCCACCGGCCATGCCCTATCAGTTGTGCGCATTGGATGCCTGGGCGCTGCATCCCGCGTCGCCGCTGGCGCTGCCCGATGGGTGGGTGGCGTTCCTGCACCGCGGCTGCGGTGATGGCTGCCCCGGCCCGGCGCCGGGACTGTATTTCATCGGCCCCGATGAAGCTGTGCACCCGATCGCCTTGCTCGATCACAATGACGGCGAAGTCTTGTGGACACACGACGGATCAGCTTTCATTTACTTCGACGCAGACGGCGCGCCTTCGCGCATGGGCGTGACCGACGGTTCGGGCTTCTGGGACGTGCGCGCGGCGTTGGAAGGTGCTCACGATTTCCGGTGGGGCACGCAGGCGGTGGAGCCTTAGAACGTTGGCGCGTTTGACGTTTGAGGGGCGTCGTTGTATAAAACACGTTATGAATCCGATGCCGTTCCCGAAGTTCCGAGAGGGCCGTTTACGCGCCATGCTGCCGCTTGCGCTGGCAGCGATGCTCATGCTACTGGTCGCCTGCACCACAACGCCCCCGGCCGTTGAACCCAACCGTGTGACCCTTGTGGTGGATGGCGAACGGCGGATCATCGTCACCGGGCTGGGCACGGTGCGCGAGTTGCTT
Source organism: Anaerolineae bacterium (assembly GCA_035373625.1). Taxonomy (GTDB): domain Bacteria; phylum Chloroflexota; class Anaerolineae; order B4-G1; family SLSP01; genus DSWT01. The sequence continues at coordinate 33,253 of DAOSNS010000041.1, forward strand.
GCCGCCGAGGGGATCACACTGGGCGAACTTGACCGGCTGACGCCGCCGGAGACTGCCGCGCTGCGCAACGGGATGACTATCACCATCGTGCGCGTGACCCGGCAGACAGAAACCGTCACCGAGACACTGCCGTTCGGCAGACAGACCGTGCGCGACGCCGCCATTCCCGAAGGCGAAACACGCCTGCTCCAATCGGGACGCGCCGGGGTTTTGGAGCGCGCCTACCGCATCACGCTGGAAGACGGTGTTGTGGTGGAGCGTACTTTGATGCAGGAAGCCGTCACCCAGGCGCCGCAGGACGAGATTCTGTTGCTGGGCACCCGCCCCAAAGTCGAAACGGTCATCATCACCGGCACACTGGCCTACCTGAATAACCAGGATGCCTGGATCGTGCGCGGCAGCAACCGCGCGCGACGCCGCCTCACGGCGCTGGGTGATCTGGACGGGCGCGTCTTCACGTTGTCGCCGGATGGGACCAGGCTCCTGTTCACCCGTGCCGTCACCAAAACAGGACGCCTCAACGAGCTATGGCTCCTCCGCACCGCCGAAGCCGATCCCACCCCCATCCCCCTCAACGTCGGTGATGTGCTCTGGGTTGGCTGGCACCCCGACGGCAAAACCATCGCCTGGACTACGGCAGAAGTTATCGAGCAGGCGCCGGGCTGGCGCGGACAGAACGACCTGTGGACGGCGCAATTGACGGCGCAATTCACCCTCGTCTCGCGGCGCAAAGTGCTGGCGGCGGAGGCCGGCGGCGGGTACGGCTGGTGGGGCACACGCTATGCCTGGTCGCCGGACGGGGCGCTGCTGGCGTATTCCCAGCCGGACGCCGTGGGCGTGGTCAATCTGCGCGAGGCAAAGCGCACGCCCCTGCTCACCTTTCCCGCATATCGCACCTACAGCAGTTGGGCGTGGAATCCCGCGCTGGCGTGGTCACCCGACGGCCACTTCATCGCCACGGTCATCCACGCGCCATCGCCGAATATCAAGGAGCCGGAGGAAAGCCCGGTATTCGATGTATGGCAAATCGCCGCCAGTGGAGCGTACAGCACCGAGATGGCTTCCGAAACCGGCATGTGGGCGACGCCGCTCTATGCGCCGGATGGCAAGACCCTGCTTTTCGGACGGGCGCTCATCCCCTACAAAAGCGACATCAGCCCGCACAAACTGTGTCTCGCCGACCGTGACGGCTCGAACCAGCGGTGCTTCAACGCGCCGGACATTTTGGGCGCGAACGGCATCGAACTTCCCTTCTGGCGCTGGAGCCCCGACGGGCAACATATCGCCTTCATTTATCGGAGCAGCATCTACCTCCTCGCGCCGGAGGACGGGCAGGTGATTCCGCTGGTGGATGATGGCGGGGTCACGCTCATAGATTGGCGGTAGCTTTACCGCGCCAGGAAGGATCAAAGCCGATCCCATCCGCTACCGTGCAGCCTTCGAGCTGAAGTTGACAGGTTTTATAATTGCATTACACTCTTTATCAGGATAATGCAACATCAAAGCAGGAGGCGAGCATGGCCGACATAACTGTTCCCATTGGGCAGGTAAAAAGGGATATTTCTGAGTTAGTCAATCGGGTGGCTTATAAAGGTGAGCGCATCATTCTGACTTCTCGCGACAAACCTAAGGCAGCCCTGGTAAGCATCGAGGATTATCAACGCCTCACCCAAGAACGCGAGGACGACAAAGTTGCGCAGTGGCAAACATGGCTTACACAAACAAACGCACTGGCGGAAACGGTATTGGCGCGCAGAGGCGGCGTATTCATCCCGGTTGATGATTTGCTGAGCGAAGACCGCGAAGATTTGGAGAGGCGCAATGACTAGACGACCGGTCGTCATTGATGCGAACTTCGCGGCGAAAATCGTGCTTCCCAATCCTATGCGAGAGGTGTGCTGTAACGCTATGGGCTACCTGATCCGCAAAGGATATGATCCGGTAGCCCCAACGCTATGGGCTTATGAGGTCACGTCGGCAGTATGCAAAGCCATACATTTCGGATATTTGACCGAAGATGAGGGAGAGCAATCCCTGCATCAATTACTGTGCCTGAACGTTATGCTCAAGTCTCCCCAAATAGAGGATAACTACCGGGCTATGATGTGGACGCGGAAACTCAAGCGAGCAGCAACGTATGACAGTTTTTACCTGGCATTGGCAGAAACGCTTGGATGCGAATTATGGACAGCAGATCAGCGCCTGATCAATAGCGTCAATGTGCCATGGGTTCGATGGGTTGGAGACCTCTAACAAACTCCTAATCGCTTATGGGGAGCTTCTATGAACATCCTCGATCAATTCAAATTAGACGGCAAAACTGCGCTCGTCACCGGCTGCCGGCGCGGGATTGGGCGCGCTTACGCGCAGGCACTTGCCGAAGCCGGCGCGGACATCGTCGGTGTGAGCCTTACCCTGCAACCGGGCAGTGAGGTAGAGCAGGACGTTGTGGCTTTAGGGCGCACGTTTCGCGGCTACGCCTGCGATTTCACCGATCGCGAGTTGCTCTATGCCTTCATCGCCCGCGTGAAAGCCGAATGTCCGCCGATTGACATCCTGGTCAACAATGCCGGCACGATCTTCCGCAAACCGGCGGTGGACTATCCCGATGATAAGTGGGATGAGGTCATCGAGACCAACCTCAACGCGCAGTTCATCCTCGCGCGCGAGTTCGGCAGGGACATGCTGGCGCGCGGACACGGTAAGATCATCTTCACCGCCTCGCTGATGACGTTCCAGGGGGGCATCACGATCCCCAGTTACGCCGCGAGCAAGGGTGGCATCGGCCAACTGGTGATGGCGTTATCGAACGAGTGGGCCGGCAAGGGCGTCAATGTGAATGCGATTGCGCCCGGCTACATCGCCACCGACCTCACCGAAGCCCTGCGCCACGATCCCATGCGCAGCGAGCAAATCCTGGCGCGCATCCCCGCCGGCCGTTGGGGCACACCGGAAGACTTCAAGGGCGCGGTGGTCTACCTGGCTTCCGACGCCTCGAACTACGTCAACGGCATCACACTCATCGTGGACGGCGGGTGGATGGGGAGGTAGGCGTAGGCGTTAGTCGTTAGTCGTTAGTCGTTAGTCGTTAGTCATTAGTCGTTAGTCGTTAGTCATTAGTCGTTAGTCATTAGTCGTTAGTCGTTAGTCGTAGTCGTTAGTCGTCAGCTTGCAATGATTGCACACTGATAGCTGAAAACTGATAACCACATTGACGATTTTCCAACCTTGCGTTATACTGTAGACTGTTTCTGAAGCGATTCTTTTCAGGTATTATGAAGGGGGAGAGAATGAATAAAGCAAAGAACAAAAAACTCGGCATCCTGGTAGGGGGCGGACCGGCGCCGGGCATCAACGGGGTGATCCATTCCGCCGTCATCGAGGCTTCCGTCAACGGGATGGAAGTCATCGGCCTGTACGAAGGGTTCAAGTACCTCATGCAAGGCCGTATCGTCGGCAGACCGCTGACCATCGCCGACGTGAGCCGCATCCACCGCGATGGCGGCTCGATCCTGCGCACTTCGCGCGCCAACCCGACAAAGTCGGACAGGGACCTGGAAACATGCAGCCGCACGCTCATTGACGCAGGCATCAACTGCTTGCTCGCCATCGGCGGTGACGATACGGCCTATTCGGCCTACCGCATCGCGCGCTATGCCGATGAGCATATGAACGTCAGAATCCAGACGGTTCACGCGCCCAAAACCATTGACAACGACCTGCCGCTGCCCGAAGGCATCGTGACTTTCGGATTCGAGACGGCACGGGAGTTGGGGACGCGGCTGGTGATGAACCTGATGGAAGACGCGCTCACCAGCCAACGTTGGTACCTCGTTGTGGCGATGGGGCGCAAGGCCGGGCATCTGGCCTTGGGCATCGGCAAAAGCTCCGGCGCAACGATCACACTCATCCCCGAGGAATGGGGCAACCGTGAGATTCGTCTGCAGGAAGTGATTGACATCCTCACCACGACGATCATCAAGCGCCAGGCCGAGGACAAACCCCACGGCGTGGCCGTGGTGGCCGAAGGGGTGGTGGAGCAAATGTACCCCGGCGATCTGGAAGGTCTGGAGAACGTCGAGCGCGACGCACACGGGCACATCCGCCTGTCGGAAGTCAATTTCTCGGACATTCTCAAGGACGAGCTGCGCAAGCAACTCAAGGACCTCGGCGTCAGCACCAGCATTATCAACATTGACATGGGCTACGAGCTGCGCTGCGCCGATCCCATCGCTTACGACATTGATTACACACGCAGTCTGGGCGAAGCCGCCGTGGCCTTCTTGCTCAACGATGGGAGCCACGCGACCATCACCATCCAGCAAGGGCAGATGATCCCCATCCCCTTTGACAAGATGATGGATCCCACCACCGGGCGCACCGAAGTCCGCAAGGTGAACGTCAATTCCTTCGTCTACCGCTCGGCGTGCAAATTCATGATCCGCTTAACCCCTGAGGACGCCGAAGACGAGATCCTGCTGGGCAAGATGGCCGCCCAGACAAACCTGTCGCTGGATCAGTTCAAGGCCAGGTTCGGCTACCTCATCGGCATCGCACCACGGCCGTTTTAGGTGGGGAAAACGGTAGACAGGCAGGCAGAAAGAGAATAAACGGTAGACAGGCTCCCCTGTCTACCGTTTTTTTGTTGTTGGGGAAAACTACGGCTTAATGCTTGAAGCTCCGCTGACCGGTGAACACCATCGTCGCGCCGGCCTCGTTGACGGCTTCGATGACTTCGGCGTCGTTGAGGGAACCGCCCGGCTGGATGACGGCAGTGACACCCTCGTGCAGGCCCACATCCACGCCATCGCGGAAGGGGAAAAACGCATCGGAAATCATTGCCGCGCCTTTGAGATCGCCATGCGCGGCTTTGACCTCAGCATCAATCTCCGCCTGTTTTTCGGCATCCAGGAAACGGTAGGCGGTCCGGTAGCGCGTGTAGGCCAGCCGCTCGGCCATGTTGCGGTACGCCTTGTCGCGGGCAATCACTGCCACACCGACGCGATCCTGTTCCCCTGCCCCAATGCCCACAGTGACGCCGTCTTTTGCGTAGAGCACCGAGTTGGATGTGACACCCGCTTCGACCTTCCAACCGAAGAGCATGTCTTCGATCTCCTGCGCCGTGGGCGCGCGTTTGACGGCGATGGTTTCACCCTTGCGGGTCGCCGTCGCCGGAAGCAAATCGGCCGCCGTCTGGGTCTGAGGAACAAAAGAGAGCTGCGCGATGATTCCGCCGTCAATGAGGCTCTTGAAGTCCACAAAACGCTCTTGAGCAAAGGTTGCCAGTCGCTCAATGGCGGCGATGCGCATAATGCGCAGGTTCTTGCGCGCGGCGAGCACCGCCACCGTCCCTTCCTCGTACTCCGGCGCAACGACGACTTCCGCATATTGCTCCGCGATTGCTTCGGCGGTCGCCATGTCCACCGGCCGGTTGAGCGCAATGCAACCGCCAAATGCAGCGATGTGATCGGCCAGATCGGCCTTGAGGTACGCTTCGGCAATCGTATCTGCCATCGCCACCCCCGAGGGGTTGTTGTGCTTCATGATCGCCGCCGTGGGCCTATCCATCAGATAGCGCAGGATGTTGAGGGCGTTGTCGGCGTCGGTGAGGTTGATCTTGCCGGGGTGTTTGCCGAATTGCAGCAGTTCGGCATCGGAGACAAGGTAACGGCCCGGCGCGATCGTCGTCACATTGCCGATGATGAGATTGCCGTTGACGAGCTTATAGAACGCAGCCTCCTGACCGGGATTTTCGCCGTAACGCAGCCCCTTGCGCACGCCGTCAATCTCCCAGGCCACTTTCTCATAGACTAACGTCGTGCGCCGGTCATCAAACACGAAGCTGATTTCCATCCGCTCCGGGAAATGATCATCCATAATCGTGCGGTAGGCTTTTTTCAAGTCTTGTGGCATGGTTTCCCCCTCTTAGTTTACTCATTACCCAACTATTTCATACACCCCCGGCACATCCGCCGGTTCTTGCATGCTCAAATAGGCACTGATGGCGGCGTCGTAGGCGGCGGTATGGGCGAAGGCTTTGCGGGCGAACTCGAAGCGCGTCTGTAAGTCAAGGGCGCCGCGGTTGGCGCGGAGCTTGCTGAGCAGCGGGGCATAGTCCGCCGGGTCTACGACCGGGATGACGCGCAGGTAGTTTTTCGCCGCCGCGCGCAGCATGCACGGCCCACCGATGTCTATATTGGCGCGCGCTTCTTCGAGGCTCACACCTTCGCGGGTGACCGTCGCCAGGAAGGGATACAGGTTCACCACGACCATATCGAAGGGGATGGATTTCGTGCGCACCATATCGGCCCGGTGCGCTTCGTTATAGGTTTCGGTGAGCAGGCCCAGGTAGATTTTGAAATCCAGCGTCTTCACCAGCCCGCCTTGCGTTTCCGGCTGGCCGGTGTAATCCGAAACCTGCATCAGATGACGGGCCGTCCCCACCGCGCCGAGGATTTCGGAGACGCGGCTGTACGTTCCCCCCGTGGAATAAAAATGGATGTACGGATTCAACGCGATCAGGCCGGGAATCAGTTCTTCCAGCCCCGTCTTATCCGACACACTGAGCAACACATGCTGAATGGTAACCCAATTGTCTACTTTTTGAACGATGTTCACCATAGTTCCTCCTCACGAGTTGCGAATTA
>DAOSNS010000042.1:0-39860 GCA_035373625.1 Anaerolineae bacterium
ACTACCCGACTAACGACTACCCGACTAACGACTACCCGACTAACGACTATCCGACCAACGACCATCCGACTAACGACTACCCGACTAACGACTATCCGACTACTTTAAGGAGATACTGCTTATGAAATCATTACTTCGCTTGCTTCCCTTTATGAAACCCTATCGCCGTGACGCTATCCTGGCATTGGTGCTATTGTTGGGTGTGGTGTTCGCCGACCTGGCGATTCCTCGCCTGACCCAGCGCGTGATTGACGAGGGCGTCAAGGCCCAAAATATGACGGTTATCCTCAACACCGCGCTGCTTATGCTCGGCGTGGCTGTGTTGGAGTCGCTGGTCTCGGTCGGCAACATCATCCTTTCGGTACGCGTGGGGATGCGCACCGCCGCCGATATCCGCAGTGCCCTGGTGCGCAAAGTACAAACCCTCTCTTTCGGCAACCTTGATCGTCTGCAGACCGGACAACTGCTCGTGCGCGCCACCAGCGACGTCAATCAGGTGCAGATGATCTTGATGATGGGGCTGCGCATCCTTACCCGTGCCCCCATCTGGGCCGCCGGCGCCCTGCTGATGCTCATTTTCACCGCGCCGAGCCTGGCCTGGATATGGCTGGCGATGTTGCCGCTGCTCTTCGGCATCGTCCTGCTCTTTATGATCAAAGCGCGTCCACTGTTCCTGATCGTGCAGCAAAAGCTGGATAGACTCAACACCGTGCTCCAGGAGAATCTGGCGGGCGTGCGCGTGGTCAAAGCCTTCGTCCGTGCCGAATATGAAAAACAGCGTTTTGCGCGCGCCAACGATGACCTTATGGCGCAGACCATCAAAGTCCTCAATTTCGTCGTGTTCTTGATGCCGCTGATGATGACCATCACCAACCTCGCCACCGTGGGTGTGATCTGGTTCGGCGGCAATCTGGCAATCGAAGGCAAGCTGACGGTCGGACAGATTATGGCGGCGGTCAACTACATGATCTTTTCGCTGTTCCCGCTGACCATGCTCATCAACATGATCGCCCCGCTTTCTGCCGCCGACGCTTCCGCCGGCCGCATCCTCGAAGTGCTGGAAAGCGAACCGGAAGTCCAGCCGCCTGTGGAGCCGCGCCGACCGACGATAACTGCCGGGCGGGTCATCTTCGAGAATGTCTGCTTCAGCTACAATCACGGCTGTGCCGACGCCGTGCTCAACGACGTGAACCTGGTTGCCGAACCCGGCGAAACCGTGGCGATCCTCGGCGCGACCGGCTCCGGCAAGTCCAGCCTTATTCACCTGATCCCGCGTTTCTACGATGTGGACGGCGGGCGGGTGTTGGTGGATGGCGTGGATGTGCGCGAATGGCCGCTGCACGATCTGCGCTCTCAGGTGGGCATCGCGCTGCAGGAAGCCGTACTTTTCAGCGGCACCGTGCGTGACAATATTCGCTATGGTCGCCCGGACGCCACCGATGAGGAAGTCATTGCCGCCGCCAAAGCCGCGCAGGCCCATGACTTCATCATGGCGATGCCACAGGGGTACGATACACTCATCGGGCAGCGCGGCGTGAACCTTTCCGGCGGACAAAAGCAACGCCTCGCCATCGCGCGCGCCCTGTGTGTCAAGCCGCGCGTCCTCATCCTCGACGACAGCACCAGTGCGGTGGATGTAGAAACCGAGAGCAAGCTACAGGATGCGCTGGATGAACTCTTGCGCACCCAACTGGCGCATCAGACGACCGTCTTCGTTGTGGCGCAACGCATCAGCACTGTGCTCACCGCCGACAAAATCGTGGTGCTCGACAAAGGCCGCATTGCCGACATAGGCACGCACGCCGAGCTGCTGGTGCGCAGTCCCATCTACCGGGAGATTTATGCCTCGCAGTTGGGGAATGGTAGACAGTAACGGTAGATGGAATAGAGGGAAGATGAAACTTACCAACGTTCCAACTTCCCAACGTGCTAACGTGTAAATGCAAGGAGACAGAGAATCTCTATGGAACAACGACCGACTTTTTCCAATGAACCACGCGGCGGTGAGCGGCCGCCTGTTTCGATACCCTTATCGGGGCCGGGCGCGCGACGCTTCGGCACGCGCATTGAGAAGCCCCGCGACGTGCGCAACACGCTGCGGCGTCTGTTGAGCTACCTGCGCCCTTATCGCTGGACGCTCGTGCTGGTGATTGTGTTGGTTGTCGCCAGTACGCTGCTGGATTTGCTCGGCCCATACCTCAACGGTGTGGCGATTGACCGCTTTATCACGCGGCGCGATGTCGGAGGGTTGGGCAAGATCGCCTTGCTGATGCTGGCGGTGTATCTTGTCGTCTGGGCGATGCGGGTGGCGCAGGCACGGCTGATGGTGGCCATGGTGCAGAAGGTGATGCGCACCCTGCGCGAACAGTTGTTCGGCCACTTGCAGACACTCTCCCTGAGCTTCTTCGATCGCAATCCGCACGGCGATTTGATGAGCCGCCTCACCAACGACCTGGATGCGCTCAGCCGCCTGCTGGCGCAAAACGTCACCGAACTGTTCGGGGGATTGCTGTCGCTGGTGGGGATTGTGGTGATGATGTTCGCCATCAACTTCTGGCTGGCGCTGGGTTCGATGTTCGTCTTCCCACTGATGCTGTGGTTCACCGGCTTCGTGGGCAAGCGCACGCGGCAAGGCTTCCGCGAATTCCAGATGTACATCGGAAAGTTGAACGGCGAACTGGAAGAGATTTTCAGCGGACAACGGGTCATCCTCGCCTATGGGCAGGAAGGGAGTACGTTGGCAAAATTCGACCGGGTGAACGCCGAGACGCGCGACGTGGGCATCCGCGCCCAAATCTATGCGACGTTGATTCCCCCGCTGATGGGCATTTTTAGCAACGCCAACATCGCTATCCTCGCCGGGCTTGGGGGCTGGATGATCCTGCGGGGTTGGGCCACCGTCGGCACGATCCTCACCTTCTACAACTACTCGCGGCGATTTGCCGGACCGCTGCGGCAATTGGGCGACCTCTACAATCAAATTCAATCGGCGCTGGCCGGGGCCGAGCGCGTCTTCGAGTTGCTCGATCAGGAATCGGAAATCTTGGAAGCGCCGAACGCGATTGTGCTGGATCAAGTGCGCGGTGATGTGGTCTTCGATCACGTGAACTTCAGCTACACGCCCGGCGTGCCGGTCATCAAGGATATGAGCTTCCGGGCTGAACCCGGAAAAACGATAGCTCTGGTCGGTCCGACGGGCGCGGGCAAGACGACGATGATCAACCTGCTCTCACGTTTCTACGACATCCAGAGTGGCAGCATCCGTATTGATGATGTGGATTTACGCGCCTACAACAAAGCCAGCCTGCGTCGCAAACTCGGCGTGGTCTTGCAGGATACATTCCTGTTTTCCGATACGGTGATGGAGAACATCCGCTACGGGCGACTTGACGCGACCGATGAAGAGGTCATCGCCGCGGCGAAACTGGCGAACGCCGATCAGTTCATCCGCCGCCTGCCTCAGGGCTACCAGACGGAGCTTTCGGAGCGTGGCAGCAACCTCAGCCAGGGGCAACGGCAGTTACTCGCCATCGCCCGCGCCGTTCTCGCAGACCCGGCGATCCTCATTCTCGACGAGGCGACGAGCAGCGTGGACACACGCACCGAGCAACACATCCAAGAGGCACTGCTGCGTCTGATGGAGGGACGCACCAGCTTCGTCATTGCCCACCGCTTGAGCACGGTGCGCGGCGCGGACACCATCCTGGTCATCAACGCAGGCGAGATCGTCGAGCGCGGCACCCACGCGGAGTTGTTGGCGCAACGGGGGTTCTATTACCACCTGTATATGAGCCAGTTTAAGGGTCAGGTGGCCATGCAAGTCTGAGAAATGTTATAAAAGGGGCTCCACGTCTTTGAGTTTTTCATCGTCACCGGAAAGCTTCTCCCGACGCTTCCAGGCCGTCCAGACAAGCTAGGGCAAGCCGAGAAAGAATACACCCAGGTGCCGATATAACCGCTCCGTACCAGAATCTTCACCCCAGGAGCAAGCCGGTGGTGTCAATGAAGGCTTCCTTCAGTGGCTCGATATACAGCGTGACCAGAGCTTGACGCAGCCAGCTCAGAACACGTTTCATCGGTTCCCCTCATCTTTTCAGCCGGGTTTATGCCGTACCGTCAAAACCGGACAATGGGCATACTCGATGACCCGTTCGGCCACGCTGCCGATGCGTCCCAAACGCTGCGTCCCCAACCCTCCGACGCGCCCGATGACGATGAGATCAGCGTTGACCTCGCGCGCCAGCTCGGTGATTTCGATATAAGGGGTGCCATAGCGGATGACCTGGGCCGTGGTTATGCCTTGATAAGCGGCCATCCGCGCCAGATAGTCCAGATAATGGCTGGCTTTGCCGCTGAACTCCGCGCGCACCTCATCCAACGACCGGCGCGTCGTGCGGGCAATTTCTTCCGCCGTCTGGGCATCAATCACGTAGACGAAGGTGATTCTCATCGGACGCATGCCGGCAATGCTGATAGCTAATTGTCCGGCATTGATTGAAGTCTCCGAGCCGTCGGTAGGAACGACGATGTGCGTAAACGGGCTTTTCCGTGCTTCCATCGGCACCTCCGTATGCAGAACGTGATTCGTAATTCGCTATTCGTAATTCGTAATTCGTAACTCGCTATCCGTAATCCGTTGTCGTTTTACCCAAACTCATAAGACGTTGGCTTCCCCCCGCCAATGTCGCGATAGGGCTGTTGATATTCGCGGGTGGGCGGCCCGACCCGTGCGGTGGTTTCTTTGGACTTAAGCCGCTTGAGGCGGAAGGTTTCCTCCCGCTCCCGCTCTTCGAGCGCGCTTTCGATATATTTGATTGTTGCCTCGTATTGTGGGATAAAGATGTATTGCAGAGCATTGACGCGCCGCTGCGTCTTCTGCAACTCCCGCGCCAGTCGCCATACCGTCGTCAGCATCTCCGACAGCCTGGGAATTTCGGCGAGCACTTCCCGGAAGCGTGTGGCGGCTTCGTCAAGCGCCACAGTGGTATCTCCCAGAGCGTAGGGCATCTCCGGCGGCTCGCCGTGTGCTTCGACTGCGGGGATGACCACGCCCATAATGCTGTGCAGTTTGATCTCCACCTCGACGGTTTTGTTCACGGCAAGCGCCGTCCATTCCAGGCGCTCCCGGCCCATCGAAAGCCGCGCGTCAACCAGCGCGCGATAGGCATCATCCAGCTTTTGCCAGACCTGACGTTGTTGGACCACGGCATCGTGGGCAGAGCGGATAAGCTCCGTGGTCAGAACTTCCCGCTTCTTGTCTAGGATTTCATATCCCTCCCGCGCCAGGTTGAGTGCCTGGCGGGTGCGGAGCAGATTGCTGCGGGTGGGAGCGATTTGCTGGGGCATCGGATTACGCCTTTTTGTAATACCGCTCGATTTCGGCCTCTGAAACGCGCGTCAATTCCTCACGCGGCAGCAAAGAAAGCACCTGCCAGCCAAGATCAAGGGTCTGCTCGATAGGACGGTTTTCGGTTGCCCCCTGATGGACAAAGTCGCGTTCAAAGGCGCGTCCGAATTTCAAGTAATCCTGATCCACCGCTGTCAACTCTTCCTCACCGATGACCGAGGCCAGTGCGCGGACATCCTGCACATGCGCATAGGCCGCATAAAGTTGCGCCGCAAGGTGCGCATGATCGCCGCGTGTGCGACCTTCCCCGATACCGTCTTTCATCAACCGCGAGAGCGAGGGCAACACGGCCACCGGCGGATAAATGCCCTGCTGATAGAGTTCACGGCTGAGCACCGTTTGCCCTTCGGTAATGTAGCCGGTGAGGTCGGGGACGGGGTGGGTGATGTCATCGTTGGGCATGGTGAGGATGGGCAATTGGGTGATGGAGCCACGGCTTCCCTTGATGCGGCCGGTACGCTCGTAAAGCGAGGCCAGGTCGCTGTAAAGGTAGCCGGGGTAGCCCTTACGGCTGGGCACTTCGCCGCGAATGTTGGAGATTTGTCGTAGCGCCTCGCAATAGTTCGTCATATCGGTCATCACTACCAGCACGTGTAACCCCTTCTCGAAGGCCAGGTACTCGGCTAACGTGAGCGCGGCGCGCGGCGTGATGAGCCGTTCGATAGGCGGATCATCCGCCAGATTGAGAAACATCGCCACGCGCAGGAGCGCGCCGCTGCTGGTGAACGATTCGCGGAAGAAGTCCGCGACATCGTGCTTGATGCCCATCGCCGCAAAGACGATGGCGAATGACTGGGCTTCCTGGTCGGCGGAGAGGATGGTGGCCTGGCGCACGATTTGCGCCGCCAATTGATTGTGCGGCAGACCGCTGCCCGAGAAGATCGGCAGCTTTTGCCCCATCACCAGAGCGTTCATCCCATCGAGGGCCGAGATGCCGGTTTGAATGACGTCGCGGGGATAAACGCGCGACGTGGGATTGATGGGCTGGCCGTTGACATCGGCCCAGCGGTCGGCCAACGGCATCGGTCCGCCATCAATGGGTGTCCCCAGGCCGTCGAAGGTGCGTCCCAGCATCTCCAGCGAGACCGGAATCCGCATCGGATGTCCCTGAAAGCGGACGTGGGTATCCTCGATAGAGAGGCCGGTCGTCCCGGCGAAGACTTCGATGACTGCGGCTTCCTCGCCGACTTCCAGCACCCGGCCCCGCCGCACGCGGCCCTGCGCGTCAATGATCTCGACGACTTCGTCGTAGCCGACGCCGCGCATCCCTTCCACGACCACAATTGGCCCTTCGACGCGCGCCGCCCCCAGGATTTCCTGTTCCCCGTACTCACCGCTTATTTCCATGCTCATGTTCCTCAAGGTCATGCATACTCGTGTTCCAGTTGATCCATCTGCATATCCATCTCAGCAATCAGTTTCTCGATTTGCTTGACGGCGTCGTTGGGGATGGTGGTCTTCATCCGCACCAGCGTGTTGACGATGGGCAGGTTGTGCAGCAGGATAATCGGACACCCCTTGGCGACAATGCGCGCCGCGCGGTCGTGAAAGTGCAGGATAGCGCGCAACATTCGGATTTGCTTCTCGATGGTCGCGTAAGCGTCAATTGCATCCAGCGCGCTCTGTTGCAGGATCCCTTCGCGCAACAGCCACGCCGTTTCCAGGATGAGCCGCTGATCATCGGGCAGGGCATCCGGGCCGACGAGCTTGACGATCTGTTGCAGATGGCTCTCGCGTTGTAGAATCTCCATCGCTTGTGTGCGCAGTGTGTGCCAGTCGGCATATCCCCGACCCCGCCACCAATCGGCGATCTCATCCACGTATTCGCTGTAGCTGTCTAACCAGTTGATCGCCGGGAAGTGCCGCGCCGAAGCGAGCGTTTTATCCAGCGCCCAGAAGCAGCGGATGAAGCGTTTGGTGTGCTGCGTCACCGGTTCGGAGAAGTCGCCGCCGGGCGGGCTGACCGCGCCGATGATGCTGACCGAGCCGGGGGCGCCGTTCAGCGTAATGGTGTACCCGGCCCGTTCGTAGAATTCCGCCAACCGTGCCGCCAGGTAGGCGGGATACCCTTCTTCGGCAGGCATTTCTTCCAGCCGCCCCGAAATCTCACGCAGCGCCTCGGCCCAGCGTGAGGTGGAATCGGCCATGATGGCGACGTGATACCCCATATCGCGGTAATACTCGGCGAGTGTGATGCCGGTATAGATACTGGCCTCGCGGGCCGCCACCGGCATGTTCGAGGTATTGGCGATGAGAATGGTGCGCTCCATCAATGACCGACCACTGCGCGGGTCTTTTAGCTCCGGGAACTCCTGAAGCACCTCGGTCATCTCGTTCCCGCGTTCGCCGCACCCCACGTAGACAACGACATCCGCGTCGCTCCACTTGGCAATTTGGTGTTGGGTGATTGTGTTGTGCAAGATGAGAGCGCCTCTGCCACCAACAAAATTATGCGTGCCGGGCACGGTAAAATCATACACATCATGAGGCCCAGGGATTGTTTCGATTTTGACAATGGGATCGCAGAAAATAGAGTCCAATGCGTCCGCGAAATTCTTGATTTGCGGGGAGTCGGATAGTGCCGCAAATTGTCGGAAAGTCGCTGCTGACATCTTTTCGCGGCCACACAGGTAATCGGATATATGGACGCCATGCAAGGCCAATTCGTCGCGTGGACTGCCGATAGACTGATAAGCTGTCTGTAATACCTCAGGCCCAGCCGGTACAATATCAACAGCCGTGTACTTACCCTCTTCGTCATCCAGATGGCTGGCTATTTGATCCCATTTCCTTGTGTGAGGTACGCCGTTTTGTGGTCGGCAAGCTGTGTAGAAACGCCCGATCTCTTCCTTGCCCTGCACCGTCAGGCGGAAGTATTCCCATCCCTTTACCGTTTTAGATGACAGGCTATGCAGGATACCCAATCGCATCAAGAGGTAGGAGAGACCTGCGGCCATGGTTTGACTGGCCGTCGAGAGTGCCAGTTCTTTTTTGTTTGAGCTTATGCTCCCGTCACACGAAAAGTATGCGGCAAGGAAACGGGCGATGGTATCATCGGATGACTTAAGGATAACCTCCGGGACCGCCCATGTGCGCGACTTACGGTGACCGGACCCCGGTACCCCCAGGCTCAACATCAACTTGGTCAGGATTGTACTGTGGAAACGGACAGTTGAAATGGTACGGTTTATGGACCTCTTGGGTTCCAGGCTGAATAGCCGCTGCCCCAATTCTGCAAAGCGGCTCAACAATGATTCATCGGTGTTGAAAAACATGACCGTCCTGGGACTCAAGTGACCGTCGCCCAACAACAGTCCTAGAAATTCGGCGAAATCCCCATCCACGGTGGCAGGGATGTGGGTTATTGCACCTTGCCGTTCTCCCTTCAATTCTAAGGCGTTCAGGGTTTGTGTTTGCCCTTTCACCCAGATGCGGCGCGGGGCGGCCAGATAATCACCGACTTTGAGTTGTTGGGCTTCGACTTCTTTAATCTCCAGTTCTGGCGTCACGACGTGTAATTTGTGGATCGGTGTGACCTTCACCGCGCGGCCGCTGCGGGTTGTGATGCGGATAACTTCATCAGCTTTGCCCTTGTAGACGACGGTGGCGCTTTGGGGAACCACCCTGTTGTTTTCCAAAGTGAAGACACCAAGGGGCTTGTCGAGGTAGGTGTAAGATTCGATACCCTGGGCGACTTGCCGCCCCTGGTTGCTGTACTCCTCAAAAAGTTCGGCGATGGGTCGCAATGTCCCGTCGTCCAAAAGGACGAGTGTGTCGCCGGTGACGCATTTCCCGGCCCCAAATCCTCCCGGAATGGCCGCCGTTCCGCCTTTGACCAGGGGGAAGAACGTATCCAACACCCGTTGCCCGGTCACCAGCATTTCGGTGGGCAACAGACGCTGTCGGTAGGGACGTGGCCGCCGTACCGGCCAGCGTTGGAGCATCGTGATCTCCTGCTCACCACGCGATGTTTGCAGCCTGGCGATGGGGTCTACGATAGTGTACTCGCCTGCCGGCGCAATCCAGGTGAGGGTGCCTTCAACGTCTGGCGGTGTCAACACGCGATGTTCGATGAGGGGGGTCTCCGGGACGACACCCAGGATCATGCCTCCCGACACGCGATCGCCGACCTGCGCGCGGGGCGTGAAGGCCCATTTTTGTTTGCGATAGAGGGGCGTGGTTTTGATGCCTCGTCCGATAAACGCGCCACTGCGCAATTCCAGCACCGGCAGGGGCCGCTGAATACCGTCGAAGATGCTCTGCAACAGCCCCGGCCCCAGCTCAACGGAGAGCGGATACCCGGTGCTGAAGACCGGGGCGCCGGGACGTAGCCCGGCCGTCTCTTCGTAGACCTGGACGGTGATGATGTCGCGTTCCAGGCCGATGATTTCGCCGACGAGATGCTCATCACCGACTTCGACCACTTCCAACATACCGATGTGCTGCGACCCGCGCACACGCACTACCGGGCCGTTGATCCATATCACTTCACCGATCTGGGTGCTCATACGGCCTCTCCTGTCAAAATTTTGTAGACGGTCGTGCGCACATCGTCCTGGATGCGGGTCAACCGGGTTTCCAGCGTGTTATCGTAGCGACGATGGCCGTCGGGAGTGCTCAAGATGATGCCAATGCCGGCTTCCAGCGGCGCGCCGCGTTCCAGACGCACGTTGAGTTTCTGCGCCAGATCGGCCAGAAAACCATCATCCAGCAGCTGAGCGGTGGTCGCGTCGGCATGGACGATGAAGTTATTCCCCCCCAGATACGTAGCGGCCTCGCCGATTAAACGCCGCACGAGGTCCACATAATCGGCACGCTGGGGAATTGTCACCAGTTGTGCGCGCGCTTTGTCGAAAACGCGCGCCAGCACTTGCTCACGGCGCTGGAGCCTGAGCATTTGCGCTTCCAATTGCGCCTTCGCAATGGCCTGGGCGATGTTCCGCTCTGCGGTCTGTTGGGCATCCTGACGGATACGTTCACTTTCGCTCTGCGCGTCATTTTGCGCTTGTCTGCGGATGCTGTCGGCTTTGGCTTTCGCTTCGTCCAGGATGGTCTGTGCTTCCTGCGCTGCGATGCCCAGGATGGCTTGTTCAAGGACTTGAACCTTTTCCTGCCCCATCATATTCGCACTCCTGTGGTTCGCCGGATGATCTCGCCAAGCTCCGGACGGTCTGCGGACATCCCTGCCGGCCCCGGAATTTCCACAACCAGGGGGACGGTGCTATGGGCGACGAGATGGTCTACGCGCTGACGGGCCAGGTCGGCAGCATCTTCTGTTACCAGGATGATGCCGGTGTTTTTATCGTTCAACGCTACGTCGAGCGCCTGATTGACAGCTTCACTCGTCGTAGCGATTTGCCCATCCACACCGACCAGGGCAAACCCCTGCACGGCGTCCTGGTGTCCGATGACCATGAGTTTCATGTTAGCGATTAAGGATGATGAATGCGATGATCAACCCGTAGATCGCCACACCTTCGGCAAGACCGACAAAGATCAGGGCTTTACCGAAGACATCCGGTTTCTCGGCGATGGCGCCGATGGCCGCAGCACCGGTGGCGCTAACCGCATAAGCCGCGCCGATCGAGCCGAGGCTTACGGCAGCGGCAGCAGCCAGCGAGGCATAAGGATCGCCGTTCGACGCCTGTGCCAGCCCGGAAGCCGCCACGGCTTCTGGAGCAAACAGCCACACCAGCCCCACACCCAGGAGCAACAACGCCATCACGATATTGACCGTGCTCAAGCCGAAGATCAGCTTCCGGGTCACATCCACCTGCGTCTCCTTGCGTTTGACAAGCCAGTAGATTGCGGCCGGTGCAAAAGGCAACAGCATTGCCAACAAAACAAGTATCATCATCATTCTACACCTCCTGAAATAGTCCGATTGTTTTTAATCCGATGTTTCACCGTTGATCCTTGGCCTTTATCCGCCCGTGCTCTCTGAAGCACCGAGTTGGCCTTGTCTCGGCACCAGCGATAACGGACGATACGGCGTCCCCCCACCGGAGAAAAACTTGCTGAAGAGTTCATAATACTCCAACCGCAAGGTTTGGATTCCCACAATCATGCCTTCAAAACCGATGACAAAGAGATTGCCTAAAATCACGACAATCCAGTACCCCACGCTGCTCGCATTGCCGACACTTTCCGCGATGATGAAAACCACCATGCTCAGTGCCCCGTGGGCCACCGCAAATGCACCCATACGCACATAAGAAAGGGTGTTGCTGAACAGACCGATCAGCGTCTCGAAGAGTTCAAAGAACGCCATCGCTATGTAAGTCCCCATGCCCTCTTCAAACAAGGGACGTCGGCGCTCCACCAGACGTTCAAAGAATTCCGCAAAGGTCAGACCGATGCCACCGATGACCGCCGTGAGAACCAGGACTGTGCCGGGAATCGGAATGGCCACGCCGAAAGTCCGTGCCCCCAGTCCTATCAGTGACCAGTAGAAAATTAACCCGGCCAGGCCGTTATGGTTGAAAAGGAAATGACCCCAATGTCGGCTCAACGCCGCATTGAGCATGTTATAGAGCATCCCGGCACTGAGCAACACAATCCCCACGGCAACCGCAAAGAGCAGGACCTTGTTAATATCTTCAAGTGGGCGGAACCACAATGCCGTCAGCACATCCTCAAAACCGAACAGGCTGCCGTAGAGCACACCGAAAATCGTTGCTATGCCGCCGCACAGGGCGATGACGACGCCGAAACCGGCCATACCGGACAGCGCCCGAATCTTGCGCCCGGCAAGCAGCAATCCCGCCAGCAACAACACGAGTCCGTGGCCGATATCTCCGAACATCAGTCCGAAGACCAGCGGGAAGGTCAACGCCATGATCGGCGTCGGGTCCAGTTCTTCATAGCCGGGCTGTCCGTATGTGGTCACCAGCCCCTCGAACCCTTTGAGGATGGGCGGATTTTTCAGTAACGCCGGAATGTGCTCGATATCCTCTTCGCGTGGTTTAATGACCTCAATAACAACCTTATCGCTGACTCTACCGATGGTTTGTTCGAGGGTAGGAAGGGAGGCCGCAGGCACCCAGCCGGTCACAAGGTAGGTGTGCTGGAAGTGATTGTAACCGGTGATCGTGTGGGCCAGGGCGTGACTGGCACGCACGCGCCAGAGCAGATGCCGCAGGTGGCGGACGCGCATTTCCTGAAGGCGGGCGATCTCCATTTCATACTCGGCGATGTGTTCCCGCGTGCGCTCGATGCCGGCCTGCAGGGCGGCAATGGCCTGAGATGGCGTCCCCCGGTAGTCTTCAGGCAAGATCAGCGGGTTCAGATAGGCACTGCGCGCGGCACGATTTAGCACGGCAGCGTCCTGTTGTAGCCCGAAGAGCACCACCGTCGCCAGATGTCCTTCATGGCGCAAGGTGATGAGAACACAGGGGATGTGTTCCAGACTGCTTTCGAGGCGTTCGATGTTGGTGACCGGTATTGAACCCAGCATTACGAAGGTATAACGCAGGTCACGCAACATGCCCAAATCCACATCCAGGTCGGCAATCGGCGCCAGCTGATTGACATATTTTTGCAATTGTGTCAGGCGGCGACGGGCCGCTTCCAAATCGCGGATAGGGGCCTCAGCTTCATGTTCCAGGCGTTCGATATCCCGCTCGGCCACGCGCGGCTCGATGATGTGCGGCGGCGTGGCAGGTGGCGGGCCTTCGTCAATCCTGAGTTCCTCCATCACCATCAAAATGCGGCGTTCCAAAGCCACTAACTCTGTGGTCCACGTCTGCCATTCATCAATGCCCCGCGAAGGGATGCCTATAGTCAACGGCGCGGTGGGAATGTGATGGAAGATGCCGGATGCCGCCAATGCCTCGGTGGTGCGCACAACTTCGTGCTCCGGTATGATGAGTTCGACCTTGTTCATGGCTTGTGGTTTGAACATAGTTACCACCACTCACTCTCGAGGATCGCTGTAAGTTTCTCCGAGGGCAACTGCGCCGCCTTGGCTTCGACAATGGCGGTCAGGTCCCGCAGTTCATATTCGAGGAGCATCAGGTAGGCCACCTGGACACCGACATGAAAGGGATCGCCCAGGAATGATTTATGACACAAGCGGATGATGTGTCGGTGTAGGGCGCGTTCGATCAGGGCAAGCTGACGTTGTGGAGACGGTGGCTCTTCTCTGGATTGTGGGCCTGTGTCGTCCAACCCCTCGATGTGGGGATAGATACGTTTGACAATCGTGACCATATCCGCGCCTTCGGCGAGCGCGCGGATGTGCTCATCCCGCACTTGATAGCCAAAGGGCATGGTGTAGTTGATGATTTCCTGTACGGAGAGATGGTGATACAGGCGATAACGCATGGCCCAGAGCAGGTTATCCACGTCAATGCTTGTCCCCACGAGCCGCAACGCCTGGTCTCGGTCCGTACCCTTGAGGCTTTGGATGGCTTCCCACAGTCCACGACGATAATCCAGGTCCAGCGCCACTTCCAGGGGAAATAGATTCTTTTCCATTTCGTAGCGCGTGAGGGCATGGATGAGGGTCTCGTAATAGGGCGTGTGGCGCAGGCGCTCGATGGCGCGCACCACACTGCCACTGGCCAACATCCGCTGAATGGTTTCGTTGTTCACCGTGATATAGCGGACCATCGGTGAGAGGAGACGCCGCACCTCATCCCAGGAAGCACCGGTTTCGACGCCGCGCAAGGTGGCTTTGAGATTATCCACTTCGTAAAGCCGCCAGAGCTGGAGAATGAGCTGGCAGGCCGGTTCAGGCGTCAGGCGGATGAGCTTTTCGTAGTCATGCGTCAGGTGCCAGCGCAATTGATAGACTGTGCGCCGTGGCGTGAGGAGCTGGCGATCGAGTTTGAGAAAGGGGCTGTAGGCGGTCTTATCCAGCAGCGTGAGCAGAGCATCGAAGTTGGCGGCCTGGATCAAGGCATGCCATACGTCCGGCGTCAGGAGATTGGCATATAGCGCCCGTGTGGTTGCGTTGACTTGTGCGTAAGCGGTGACGTTGGTGCGAATCATAGCATCACGCTTGACCCATCACGCGGGCAAGCACAAAATTGACTGCGCGGTCCATATTTTGGGCGGCCATAGTATCCAAACGTTGCGCATCGGCGCCGGCCTGGGCGATGATCCGCGCATTTTCAGTTTCGGCCTGTTGGGCGCCCGTGGCAAGGATATGTTCTGCTTCCCGTTGCGCCAGTTTAAGGCTGCGTTGGCGTATGGCGGCGGCGGCTTTTTCAGCTTCCGCTATGAGTTCGGCGGCCTGCTGTTGTGCATCGTCGTGCATTTTCGCAGCCGTCTTTTCGATGTCGAGTATGCGAGTAATCGTTTCCTGGCTCATAAGTCATCGCTCAAAGATAACAAAGAACCGCCGTCGCGTGAATATTCGCAGTTCGGCGGTAAAAATATTATAACGCAAGTCGGCATAAAATCAACCGGTGTATATTGCCCGGGCCTTATCATTCTTGCGCCCCTTATCATTCTTGCGCCCCTTATCATTCTTGCTTCGAGGGGAACGCCAGTTCCCCGTTTTTTCAGGTTAGCAACGCGGATCTGGTGATCTGCTCGAAGCTCAATGAAGTCATTGTAACGAAAATAATAAAACCTTATGTGTATTGCTGATGCGCGCCTCGATTTTCAAATATTGTGGTATAATGAGTGTGAATGGCTTCCTGACTTTTATTTGAGCCATAGGTATTTCTAACCAAAGGAGGAAATTGCTATGGGTGTGCATCTTTACCTTTCGATGATTCCCGAAGCATTGATCGCTTCCATGTTAACTCCTGAGGAATTCGGTGTTTATTATGCGGTGGGAAGTGAAAAGAAATCGCGCGGACAGGCGATCTTCTTTGAAATTGATCCCGATTTTCGCCACCCTGAGCTGTCCATTGATGAAGGTATCCGCCGTTGTGTTCCGCACCCCGATGGTCGTCCCAAAAATTCAATCTATATCACCGTCTATCGTGCCCTGGAACGGATCCCGATGGAGGCCATTGGAAACCTCTACCTGGTAACGCAGGATGGTCGAGTTTTGGAACTTGAGGGCACCGGTCTCAACATTCCTGAGGATACCAGCGGGTTGCATCTCTATCAAGAAATTGCACCGGTGCACCCCTTGATTGTCAGCACGTTGGGGCCAAAAGCCTTCTATGACTTGATCGTGAGAAATCCCATCTCGTTGTTGACGTTGCCGGCCGTCTGCTTTGCCGAGTTGCGGCTCGGTGAGCTGGCACACAATCCGGAATTCGGCAGCGTCGGCGACCTCCCGTATTCCAACATTGATCATCTGCGGCAATGCCTCACCGACTTGAGCACCAAAGAAGTGCATACCAAGATGGTGGATCGTCTCAGCTCGGCGGCCTTCCCGTATCGCATGCTCAAGAGTGGCATTTTCTTGGGGAATACCGAGAAGTTGTTATTCTTCCCCATCCCTTCCCAGGAGGAGTTACGCGCGAAGCATTACCAGTGGTGGCGTTCTGCTAACATGTAACACGTAGCGCAAGCTGCCGCCTTATTTACCGGATCACGAAAGGCTCAAAGCTTTTCTGTTTTTTTCGGGCGACAGATGTGTAGTTGACTTGAAGCGCGGTTTTTTCCCACAAGCGCTGCTATTGTCGCTGTGAACCGCAGGAGAGCTTGAGCCTCTTTGTGTGTATTCTAATATCTATTCTGGAGGACTGGAGGAAAAAATCATGAGTAACACGTTGTGGTTGGTTTTAAGTTTCATTGCAGGCATCATTTCGATCGGCGTTGCCTACTCTTTCTTCAGGTGGGTGGTGAAGCAGGACCCCGGTACTGAGCGCGCGCAGCGTGTCGCCGGTTGGATCCGTGATGGTGCACGCTCTTACTTGAAGAAGCTGTATGGCGCGCTGGGTTTACTCGCTGGTGGCCTTGCGGTCATCATTGCCATCGTCTTTGGGTTGCAGCAGAACTTCGGCTACGGGCTGACGATGGCGATTACGTTTATCTTCGGTGCATTGTGCTCCACGGCTGCCGGATACATGGGTATGACGGTGGCGGTGGAAGCCAATGTGCGCAGTGCAACCGCCGCGAGCAAGGGCCTGAACCCGGCCTTCAACCTGGCCTTCAAGGCCGGCGCGGTGATGGGCCTGGCGATGGTCGGCCTGGCGCTGGCGGGGATGAGCCTGGTGTTCCTCATCACCGGTGACGCCAACCTGGTGCTGGGCTTCAGCTTTGGGGCTTCGACGCTGGCGCTGTTGGCGAAGGCTGGCGGTGGCATTTACACCAAGACCGCCGATATCGCTGCGGACCTGGTCGGCAAGGTTGAGGTGGGTATCCCTGAAGATGACCCCCGCAACCCCGCCGTGGTCGCCGATAACGTGGGCGATAACGTGGGCGATGTCGCCGGTATGGGCGCCGACATTTTCGACAGTTACGTCGCCAGCTCGGTGGCGGCCATGCTGCTCGGCGCGGCTTTGACCAAGCTTAGCCCGGAGACACGGGTGCTCTATACTATCTTCCCGCTGATCCTGTGTATGTTGGGCGCGGTTGCTGCGTTGATCGGGGTGCAGTTCGTGCAGGTGAAAGAGGGCGGTAAGCCCGGCACCTCGTTGAATAACGGTACCATCTACACCTGTATCATCTTTGGCGTGTTGGTAATCGCCGTGGTCTTGTTGATGGGCCTGGATAAGGCCGTGATGTGGGCGACGCTGGCCGGTCTTATCGTCGGCGTCATCATCGGCTTCACGTCTGACTTCTTCACCGGCGATGACCGTCCGCCTGTGGTTGAGACGGCGCGTGTGTCTACCTCCGGTGCGGCCATCAACATCATCACCGGCTTCAGCTATGGGTTGATCAGCATTGCGCCGTCGGTTGTGGGTATCGCCGCGGCGACCTTGATCTCTTACTTCCTGGCGGATCAGTCCACGGTGGTGAACGGCGTTTATGGCGTCGGCATTGCGGCGGTGGGTATGCTGGCGATCAGCGGTATGATTGTGTCGTCGGATGCCTACGGCCCGATCGTGGATAATGCGCGCGGTATCGCCGAAATGGCCGGGATGCCTGAAGACGTCATCGAGGTTGCCGATGTGATGGATGCGGCGGGCAATACTGCCAAGGCCATTACGAAGGGCTTCGCCATCAGCGCGGCGGCCTTGACGGTGCTGGCGCTGTTTGCCGCTTATTCCAGCGAGATCGCGATCGCTGTAGCAGAACACGGCTTGCCCCCTATTGATATGACGATGAGCCTCTCCAACCCGCTGGTCATTGCGGCCATCCTGCTGGGTTCGCTCACACCACCGCTCTTCAGCGCGCTGGTGATGCTCTCCGTAACCCACAATGCCTTCGATATGATCGAGGAAATTCGCCGCCAGTTCCACGCCAACCCCGACATTTTGGCGGGTAAGGCGGAGCCGGACTATGTGCGGTGTGTTTCTCTGGCTTCACAGAATGCTCTGAAGTCGTTGATCCTTCCGGCCGTACTGGCGGTAGTCTTGCCGCTGGTGGTGGGCTTTATTATGGGGCCGGAGGCGCTCGGCGCGTTCCTCGGTGGTGCCATCATTACCGGTATCCTCTTCGCGCTGTTGATGGCGAACGCCGGTGGCACCTGGGACAACGCCAAGAAGTACATCGAGAGCGGCCACTTTGGCGGCAAAGGCTCCGAGGCGCACAAGGCCGGCGTCGTCGGCGATACCGTAGGCGATCCCTTCAAAGATACCGCCGGTCCGTCGCTGAACACGCTGATCACCGTGATGTCGCTGGTTTCGTCGCTCTTCGCGCCCGTGATCGCAGCGTTCCATCTGTTTGGTGGATAAGTAACGGGTAAAAGCGTAATCAGTCAGCGTAATCAGTCAACGAAAAGGGCCGGTGGAACTCCACCGGCCCTTTTCATGGTTGGATTTCAAAGTCATTTTGCTATGCTGGCTTGCTTTTTCGTCAGTAACGTCGCTAATTCGACGACCCGTGGATCGGTTGAGGCAAGGCGACGTGCATCTTCCAGGGCTATGGTGGCCAGATCGAGACGCTCCAGGTTGAGGTAAGCAATCGCCAGGGGCAGGCAGGTTTCCAGATTCTGTTCGAGCATCCACGCTTGACGCAGATGCAAGGCTGCCAGTGCCCAGGCTCGTTGCCGGGCATAAGCGCGTCCACGAATTTGTAGCCCTACAACACTTCCCTCCACGTCGGCGTCGGTGCGCAACAGGAGACGCCGATGCTTGTACGTGAAGTGATCATGGAGATTGAGCAGGGATATGAGCGAGAGACCTGAAAGCGCGAGAATCGTCAGATAGGTGAGGAGGATAGCGATGTACATCACCGAGAGAGTTCGTCCGGTTAACTGGCCTGCCGTGGCCCCTGCTTTTACGGCTGCGGCGGTTGCCGCCCAGGTGTTTATCGCGCCGATGATTGTGCTGAGGTTCAGAAGGATGCGTAAGGCTTCTATGCCCAGTGCAGTGAAGTAAAGTGGCACCCAACGACTGAGGACGCTCAACAAGATGAGCAGCGATAGTCCAATCGGAAGTAGGGAGAGGCGGAAAAGCATGGGTGGCACAAAGCTGAAACTTGCGGTGGCGATTCGGGGAGCGACTTGTTTTATGCCCAGATAAAGGGGAACAAGGTCCCGGATGTCGGCAGATTTGACACGCATGTCGGCATAAGTGAGTAACAGGAGGAGCAAAAGCGCACTGATGCCGATCAACAGAACTTCCAACATCAGGAGAGTGCGATAGGCGGGGGTGCTCCCTTCCACTTCCCGCTGCCGGGTCCACAAGTTGTGTTTGCAAACCGGGCAGCGGCGATCTTCCCAGACGGTAGGGGTGGCGCAATACGGACAGCCCAGTTCATCCTCAAGGAAATCGGTTGTCGAAGGGGCCGGAGGCCGGGGCGTCGGCTCTGCGGGTGGCGTCGGCATAGTTTCAAGGGCAACCTCAGCCGGAGCATAAGAGGTTTCGGCGAACGCGGCTGCGGTCAACGTTTTATCGCGTTGCAGTTGTTCCCAAGCGGCACGCGCGGCGGTATGGTTGGGATCAAGGGTCAGTACGTTTTCCAGGCAAATTTCACGCTCATCCGCCGTTTCGACTACCCGACTGAGTTGCCACCATGCGGCGACATTGGTTTCGTCGCGGTCCACAACCTGCATCAACAGGTCCCGCGCAGTGGCCTTGTCTCCATTGACGAAGGCGACCACGGCTTTTTGGATCTGCTCATCGCTCAGATATGGTTGCGCCGTCTTGGGTAACTCTTGCGCTTTGAGATTGGCCGGTTCTGCTTTTGGCGTATGGTCAGGCATAATGTTTGAGCAAGGTATAGAGAGCTTCGGGTGCAAAGGGCTGGCCGTGGGTGATGTAGAGACGTGTGGGATGCCGATCAAGCAGTGCGCGCAGGCTGGCCCAGTTACGGTCAAGGTCCCACGCGACCAAGGGGGGCGCTGCGCGTTTGGGGAAAAGCCAGTTGCCGGTCGCCAGGTCACCCACGATGGCTTCACCGTTGTCGAGCAGCAGGGTGATGGAGCCGGGAGTATGTCCGGGCGTATGGATGACCTCGCCGGCGATGCCGTAATCGTCCAATCGCCAGGGGGTCTCGAAAACGATGTCCGGCTCAAAAGCGATGGCCGGATCAGACGCCACCATCTGCGCCCCGAGTCGCCTCAACAGAGCCGTCAATCGTGTTGTGGGGGTCATCGGCTCCATATTTTTCCCGTTACGCAAGGCGTCGGCATCCAGGGTGTGGACGGCGACAGGCGCCCCCGTGCGCGCCCGCAGCGCCTTCGCGCCGCCGAAATGGTCTATATGCCCGTGCGTGATGAGGATCAAGCGCACATCTTGTGGCGCGACGCCGTGGGCCGCGAACGCGGCAATGGCGCGGTCGGTTTGACCGGCCATGCCGGCATCAACCGCAATGACGCCGGCATCGCTCTGCACCAGAAACATCCGGCTGATCGGCCCCAGTGGGAGACTTATCACCTTGACAATTGTATTCATTTTTGCATCTCCAAATTGGGATTAAGATAGCATAAGTGGGAGACCTATCACCTTGACAATTGTATTCATCTCAATAATTATGTTATTTTCCCGTTGTCAGGTTCCACCCCTGCACCATATCGGCGATGGAGGCGCGGGTGGCTTCTGCACCGAAGCCCCAGGCCAGCAATGTGAAATAGTCGCCGATGCCGTTGACACCGAAGTCAGGGCGTGCGCCGTACAGTTCAACGAAGCCGGCAAGCGCCAGGAAGACGACGGCCACGGCGTAGGTGAGCCACGTGAACCATTGCAGGCGTTTGCCCGCTTTGATGGTTTTCTCTTCAGACAGCGCCTGTACATGGATACCGGGTGGGCCGGAGAGCCAGTTTTCTGGAGGCGTTGCCCCTTTAGATACAGGTGCGCTGTATGAGGTGTCTGCGATGCCCCTGAAAGTACTTTCTGGCGCAGGCATCAACGATTCGACTTGTTGGAGAGCGGCGTCAATGTCACTCTCCAGTGTCAGGTAGGCGGCTGAGTCGGTGGGGGTAAGGGAGGCCATGCGTGTCTGTAATTCCTGGACCGTGTTCGACCATGATTGTGCCTGGGCCGCGGGCAGTTTGGTGGTTAGACCGGCGAGTTGCGCGAGTTTTTTCTCAAGCTGTGCCTTTTGGATTTTTTGAAGCGCTGCCTCGACTTCGTCTTGCAAGCTTTGGTATCCCGCGCTATCATCAGGGGCGAGCATAGACAAACGCTGTTGTAGTTTTGGCGCAATGGCGTTTCCCTGGGGTGTCGTCATCAGCGAGGTGATGCGTCTGTTCAGGGCGATGAAATCGTTCACCCGTTTGGTAAGGGGTTCCAGCTTGGCCCGGAAAATATTCGGGTCTTCCAGGTCGGGCAGCGCACGATAGACATCGAGTGCGGCCTTCTTGATCTCGCTGATGTAGAAGAGGTTTTCTCCCAGCTCCGTCAATTTGGTATTGAGCTGATTGTAATAATCCACCTGCACTAACCAATCAGGTCGCGCCCGTCGCCAGCGAACCCAGAGTGTCTCGGCGGCGCGCACCGCCTCTTGGGCTTTCTCCCATTGTTGCGCTTCGAGCGCGACTTCGACATCCACCAGATGGGCATCCAGACGTGTATAGAACGGCTTGCCCTTTTCTTCCAGGTCCTTGTCTGCCTTCATCTGCGTGCGAATCTGTCCCAGGCGCACCAAAACCTCGTCGCGCGGACGTCCCTGGGCGCGATAGGTGGAAACGCCGATTCCCAACGCCACACCTGCGACCAGCGCTGCCAGCGGCAACCAGGGTTGGTCTTTCACGGCAACTGTGACCGGTACGGTGAAGCTTTGACCGGTGTAATTGATGAGCAGTTCGCCGGTGAATTGCCCGCTTGACACGTTGGTCAGATTAAAGGTGACGGGGACGGTTATCATGTCGTTTGCGGCGATGGTGGTAGCCGGCAGGGCAACCCGGATGGCCTCCGCCGGCAGGACGACGTCCCCTTTGGCGGCGTTCAAATCCAGCGGGATGATGCGGAGGTCGTTCACCGGCTCGGCGGCGCGGATGAGCAACAGGCGGGTCTCGGTCTGACCGCGCCGGGCGGCAATGCTGAGCTGGCGCGGTGAAACACTTACACCTTCCTGCGCTGCCAGGGACGGCGCCCACAGCAGCGTCAACGCGATGATCAGCAGGATCAATCCCCCTCTTTTCATACCTGGCCTCCTTCGAAAATGTCAACGGATGAAGCGGATTGAAGAAATCCGTTGGCAGATTTTCGTGCTTGTATGGTATGCGGTAGCACCGGTGTCTCCCCCGGAAATGGTGATTCGGGATTGGGGATAAGGATCTACAAGTGCTCGAAAAGGGCCGGGAGGATGACACGGAAGCGGCTGCCCTGGCCTTCGACACTCTCGGCCCAGATACGGCCATTGTGTTGTTCAATGACTTCTTTCGCAATGGCGAGTCCCAAGCCCAGGCCACCGTGATGGCGGGTGAGGTGGTCTTCGACCTGATAGAAACGATCGAAAATGCGCGTCAATTCTTCTTTGGGGATGCCGATGCCGGTATCCACGACGGTGATTTCAACGCGCCCGGTGTGCAGGATGACGTGAATCTCGATGTGTCCGTTTTCCGGTGTAAATTTGACGGCGTTGTTGAGCAGATTGCTGAACGCCAGGTTGAGTTTACCGCGGTCGCCACGGATCAAAATGGGAGTAGGGGGCATATTGACGTGCAGGTTTTGTTGTTTGGCCGCCGCCAACGGGCGCCATTCCTCCTCAAGTTCGGCTATAAGCTCTTGCACGATGATTTTTTCTTGCTTCAGCTCCGAGAGACCCGCTTCCAGGTAATTCAAATTGGTCATTTGATCAATAATCGCCTGGAGTTTGCTCGCGCCGCGCAGCACCATGTCCAGGTCGCTCGTCATATCGCCGCTGGCCTGCTCGCGCAGGAAACTGGCAAATCCTTGCACGATCATCAGAGGGGTACGCAGCTCGTGCGAAGCGATGCTGATGAAATTGCTCTTGAGGCGGTCGAGTTCGGAGAGACGCTGGTTAGCCTCGCGCAAACTGGCGACCAGGCGCGCGTTCTCGATGGCAATGGCGGCATGGGAGGCCATGGCCGATAAGGTACGGATGTCCTCCTCATTGAACGGTTCCTCGTTGATTTTGTTGAGTGCTTCCAATACGCCGATACAGCGTGTGCGCACCAGCAGCGGCACACCCAGGAGCGAACGGGTCTGGAATTTAGTGCTTTGATCTACGCCGGCATAGTGGCGTGCGTCACCGCTGACATCCGCAACGATGAGCGGTTCCCTGGTTTTGTAGATCGTCCCGGCAATGCTACCGACAAGCGGTACTTTGATCTTGCGCAGCTCCTCACGGCTTGAGCCGGTGGCCGCGGCGAAAAACAACTCGCCGGTGCGCTCATCCATCAACAGGATCGAAGCCGCTTGCGTACCGACTAACTCGGAGGCAGTACTGATGATGGTTTCCAACAACTGCGATAAGTCCAGGGTGGAGTTGAGCATCTGACCGATGGCGACCATACGTTCCAGCCGTTCGACCGTTTG
The DNA here is from genome assembly GCA_035373625.1 of Anaerolineae bacterium. Taxonomy (GTDB): domain Bacteria; phylum Chloroflexota; class Anaerolineae; order B4-G1; family SLSP01; genus DSWT01. The sequence continues at coordinate 23,368 of DAOSNS010000042.1, forward strand.
TACGAGCTGTTGTACATCGTGTTCACTGCGATTGACGACTTTGGTATCCATCTTCGTTCTCCTTCAAAATAGTCGTGGCAGTATACTGCGGCCCGTGCGCAGTCAGGGGCAGAATCACGTGAAATTGACTGCCAGGGCAGTTAACTTCATCGTAACCGGGACTTTCCGCCCAAATTTTTCCGCCGTGCGCTTCCACGATGCCGCGCGCGATGGCCAGTCCCAGTCCTGGCCCCCCGCCCTTGAAGGTGGTCGTGCCGGAAGAGTGGACGGAAACTTTGCCGGTTTGATAAAACTTGGTGAAGATCAGTTGTTGGGCGTCCGGATCAATGCCGATGCCCGTATCGCTCACGATGATTTCGACGCCCCCCTCGGGGAATTCTTCATCATCGGGGGGTATGTGATGCCCGGAAACGGTGATGCTTCCGCCATCGGGTGTATATTTCACCGCATTGACCAACAGATGGTTGAAGGCTTTGCGCAATGCTTCGGGGTCCGCTATGATGGTGGGCAAGGTGTCCAGGTTTTCCAGGGTGATGGTGAGACGGCGTTGTTTGCATACTTGATTGAAAGTTGCGCTTAGAGTTTGCAAGAGTAATTCCAACTTAAGGGGTTCGGGATGCAATTGCATGACCCGACTGTCAATCTTTGCCATATCGAGGATGCTGCCGACGATGTTTTCCATCCGCGCGATGCCGGCGATGATGCCGGAGAGTATGGGGGCGTACTGCGGCTGCTTCTTGAGTTCGGGGTCGTTCAGCAACATCTGGCTATAACCGCTCATTACGGTGATGGGGGTGCGCAGTTCGTGGGAAGCCACGCTGATGAAGTCGGACTTGGTGCGATCCAGGCGTTCGAGTTGCAGATAGGCCGTTTGTAGCTCGCGCGTGCGTTCACTGAGCTGCTGCACCGTCTTTTCCAGCTCGCGATTGACCGAAGCAAGGTTCTCGTAGAGCAGTGCGTTCTGGATTGCCAGTGCGGCCTGGCTGGCGAAGGTTTCCGCGAAGGCGACTTCGGACTCGGCATAAGGCTCAGGCCGCTCGCGGGTGAGCGACAGCATGCCGATCACCTCACCCTGGTAGACGAGAGGGATGCCGAGCCAGGAACGGGCCGGCGGCAGGTTCTTCACGTACTGCCAGTCCGGTCGTTGCTGCACGTCAGGGATTAACAGGGGGCGCTGAGTACGCCGCAGATCATGGTACACATCATTCTCTTTGAGGTGCACCCGTACATCGAGGGGGTGCGTCCCCGGCGGGAAACCTCTGAGGGCCACGACCAACAGCTCGCCGCCACTTTCCAGCATCACCGCGCCCCGGTCGTAGTCTACGATATCCACCAGGCCCGTCAGGATGAGATCCAACGTCTCCGAGAGGTTCAGCGTCCGTGAGATGGCCATGCCTACCGTATAGAGTCGCTCGGTGAGCAGACGGCGTGCCTGTTCTTGCTGGTAGTTAACGGCGTTCTGGATCGCCACCGCCACCTGGGAGGCCAGGGCTTGCAGCACTTGCACATCTTCGGTGTCGAAGGCTTCCGGCACGTCGCTTTCGATGTCCAAGACGCCGAGGAGGGTGCCCGCAGCCTCCAGCGGCAGGGCCAGCACCGAGGCGATGGGGGGACTGTCGGGCAAGGGGACGTAGCGCGGGTCCTCGGTCACATGGCCGACATTGGCGATCTGCCGTTGGGCGGCGACCCATCCGACGATGCCCTCGCGGCCCACGGCCAGGCGACACCCCAGCTCGCGCATTTTCCGCCCGGTTTCACCGGTTCCGGCGCGCATTACGGCAAACTTGCCGTCGGCCTCGATGAGAAAGATGCCGACGTAAGTGTAGCCGAAATTCTCCTGGATGCGTTGTGTCACCTGATCCAAAAGCGTTTCGAGATCGAGGATGGCGGTGATGTGTTGTGCCACGGCCATGCTGGTTTCCAGGGCGCGTTGGACCTTTTCGGTCGTGTGCAGGGAGTGTTCCAACTGCGCCCGTTGCGCCTGATCCTGGCTACGGAGTTCTTCCAGGCGGATGTATGTGCGCCGGCGGATGATATGCACTAGCAAAGAAACGGTTATTGCGGACACCATGGCGAAGCCGAAATGCTGCCAGCTTGGATGCGGCCCGATGCGCCAGGCCACGAATAGCCAGCCCAGGGTCGCAGCACTCACAATCACCCCCCACCAGACTGTCGAAAATACGATGAACCCGACGCCGATGATCAAGAGCGTCACGTTGGTCGTTTGGAGGGGATCGGCGGTGAGGTACAGATGCAGCAGGGTATTGAACAGGGACAACAGGGCGGCGGCTGTGGCAAGTGGGTGCGCCCAGCGGGCCGGCAATTGCCAGCGCCGCAGCGCCCAGGCCAGCCCAAAGTTCAAGATCGCCGTCAGGGCGGCGAGGGGCGCCATCACAACGGCGATGGAATGCGGCAACACAAAAGTATGGCTGATGGCAAAAAGCGTGTACAGCGCGCCAAAGATCAACGCCAGCGTGGCGAGGCTGTCACGCAGGTCGGCGTTGAGAGCCTCACGCAGCGTGTTCTGTGGGGGCTTCGGCGTGCGGTTAGCTTCGGCCCTGGCGTTTGGACGCGCCGGTTCTTCCACAGATTCCTCCTCTTATGCCAAAGAGTGTGATCGAATACGGTATAGCCCCAAAATACCGTTTGTTTTCATACCAGTCGCCATGCTCCTGGGGCGCACCATGAAGCATGAAAATGCCGGCTATTTTCAGACCAGCCTGCGGAGAACGCAGAGTATTTTCATTCTTCCTTAACGAACTTCGTGTTCTCTGTGGCTATTTACAGAGTGTTTCAGACGATGGGCATTGCCGAGGTGTCTTGCACCGGAATGACAAAGCTGAAGGTGCTGCCGACACCTGGACGGCTTTCTACCCAGATGTGTCCCCGATGCTGCCGGATAATTTCACGGCATATCGGCAACCCCAACCCCGTTCCAGAAGAAGGCGGGTTGAGCGGGTTCCGTATTTGCTTGAACTTTTCAAAAAGCTGCGGAATCTTATCTGCCGGGATGCCAACACCGGTATCTTGAACGCTGACCCACAGCCAGTCGCCATCGGCTTCTGAGCCGAGCAGGTTGCGGAGCATCGTTGGGGCGTCGTCGCTTAGCCTGTTCACACTGCGCGCGCGGATGGTGATCCGGCCCGCGTTGGTAAATTTCAAAGCATTGGAGAGCAAATTGGTCATGACCTGCACCATGCGGTCGCGGTCAACGTATACCGTGGGCGGAAGGTCGTGTGTCTCGACAAGCATCAGAATGTTTTTCTGGGCCGCGAGCGTCTTGAACATATCCACCGTCGTATCAATGATTTCCTGGAAGGAAACGTTGTCCCTGGTCCATTCAACCTTACCGGTCTCCATCTTGGCGATGTCGAGGACGTCGCTGATCAGGCGGGTGAGCCGCTCCCCTTCATCGGTGATAATTTTCAGGTTGTCGGATATGCGCTCGACGGCCCAACGTCCACGTTGATCGGCAGTGGCAATCCGCGGGGCCACCTCTTGCTCGAAGAGCTTTTGGATCAGTCTGATAAAACCCAACACCGAAGTCAACGGCGTGCGCAGTTCGTGGGACACCATCGAGACGAAGTCGGTTTTCATACGGTCCACTTCTTGCTCGTGGGTGATGTCCTGGATCACGGTCACGACACCCGGCGTGCCCGGTTCGCCCAGGCCGGCGGCTACTTCCGCCAGGGGACGGGGAATCATCGCGCACGCCGAAGCACGATAAATTTTGTAGGTGCCGTATTCTCCACTCTGGGCCATATCCCCTACGATGGTTTCTGTCTGGGCATGGCCGGGGTAGGCGGCAGCGATATGCAGCAATTGGGACAGGGTCTCGGAAGGGAAGACGCTTGCCAGAGGCTGGCCGATGATTTGCTCGCCGGGCAGGTTGACGATGTCGCAAAAAGCGGCGTTCACCAGCACGATTTTGCCTTTAGAATCGGTCACGACCAGGCCGTCGGTGATGTTTTGGAGGATCGTGTTCAGGCGATTGCGTTCGGCCTGAAGCTCGGAGGTGCGCGCCGCCACGTGTGCTTCCAGCGAGCGGTTGTACTCCTGTAGCTCTTCATAGAGCTGGGCATTGTGCATGGCCGCCGCTGCCTGTTGTCCAAAAAGGACCAGGTGGTTGACCTCTTCACGGGTGAAGAGGTCACCGGAATTTTTGGTGCCGAATACGTAAATGCCGAGCAGGGTGCTGCGCTGCATCAGGGCCAGGCATAATTCCACCCCCGCCGTTGCGAGGGGTTCAGCGGCTCCGGCAATGTCGGCAGGAAGCCGTTGCCGCTGATGTATGATCAGGGGATCACGGTGATCGCACATCCAGGGGATCAACAACGAGTCGCCGGGAATGGATAAAGTGTTCTCGCGGTCGGTATACGTGCAGGTGTTTTCGTCCGGCAACAAAATCCGAACCGAGGTCAGTCCCAGGCGTCGCGCGATATCGCGTGTCAGCAGAGCATACACATCCTCTTGCATGGTGGCCATAGAAAGTTGCCGCCCCATATCGCGCAGGACGCGCGCAAAGTCGTGTTGTTCTTTGTAGAGGACGCGGTTGACAAACTGTTGGGTGTACAGGCGCAGGGGATTGAAGATGATGAAAAGCACCGCCGTGGCAATGATTCCGGCCCAGAAGTGGTTGGGTTGACCGTTAACTTGCGGGAGGAGGTCCCTGCTGATCAAGAGCACGAGAAAATACACCAACACCAACGCTCCGCCGGTTAACCCGTAGACCAGGGTGCGATTCATAAAACGATCCACATCCATCAGCCCAAAGCGGAAGATGGAGACCATAAACGCGACGGGAATCAGAATCAGCGGTATGTTGATGAGAGAGAGCGGTAGCCAGCTCATGTTGAACAGCAGGGAGGGCAGTGCGTAAAACAGCATCCACGGCATCAACGCCAGCAGCAAGCCCAGGATGATCCAGCGGATTTGATTGCGCACACCCGGACGGCGGCTGGTGAAATAGGTGTGGCTGAGTGCCGTCATCGCCAACACCAGTTGGATCATCATCAGTGGATTGGCAACGTTGAACATAGCGTTGCGGCGTCCCAGAAGTGTGTCGCCTCCAAAGAGAATGCCGGCGGTCAGGGAGACAATCGGTGTGATCAGGTGGACGATCCACGGTAGCCAGGGGAAACGGCGCAGCGGCGCTTTGACTTCGGGAAAGAGCAAAAATGCGTGCAGGAGCAGGCTGAACGTCAGCCATACGGAGAGCGCATCGAGGGGAATGAAGAACCACGCCCAGGCCAGGGCCATGTTGGCGCTCGCGGTGCGGATCAGGTTGTTGATTTGGTTCAATCCGCCCATGATAAATCCCAGGCTGATCAGGCGTGTTGCCAGGTCACGCCCTTTGCCGGTAATCAGGATGAGCGCGACGACATTCATGACGATTCCCATCAACCACAACGCTCCACCCCGCCACAGGAGCGGCAAAGCCCGGTAGTTTTTCCAGGGGACATAAACACGCAGTTCTTGCCCGTTTCGCAGGATGGTATACACCGCATTGTGGGTGGGGAGTTCGGCGTAGCGTCGCAACCAGTAGAAGGGGCGCATCAGGTTGTCGTTGACATCCAGATCGCCGATTTTGAGGATGACATCGCCGACGTGAAGCGGGGAGTCGGGAAATGCCTGTTCTACAATGATCTGTTGGCCAAAGAAGACGCCCGTCTGGTCACTGTAGGCGCGCTGATATACGGCAAAAATCCAAACCTCATACAGCAATGCCCCGATTGCCAGAATCAGCAACAAGGGTATGCGGATATGCAGATATTTCTGTTCGCGTTCGATTGTCACTCTCTTTACCCCGGACGCGCGTCGTTGACAGTTCTATCGTAACGCGAGTCACCCTCATTCAATTGCACATCAATTCTATCATAACGCAGGTCAGAAGCAAATGCGTTCGAGCGCCGCGCGCATTCGTTCAAGCCCTTCTTCCAACAACGCCCGTGGACAGCCAAAATTCAGCCGCACGAAACCTTCTCCGCCGCCGCCGAATGTCGCGCCGTCGTTCAGGGCGACGCGGGCTTCTTTGAGAAAGAATTCGTGCGCGTTGCCGGGGAGACCGGCGGCCCGACAATCGAGCCACGCCAGGTATGTCCCTTCAGGCGGTGCTACGGCAATACGCGGCATGTGCTTGCGCACAAAGGCGACAGCAAAATCACGGTTTGCTTCCAGATAGCGCAACAGGGCATCAAGCCATGGTTGTCCCTGTTGATAGGCCGCCAGGGCCGCCGTATAACCGAGCAGATTGACAGAATCCACAATACCCCGCCGTGCGGCTTTGTAACGCCGACGCAGTTCGGCATCAGGGATGACGGCAAAGGCGCAATGCAACCCGGCGATGTTGAACGTTTTGCTGGGCGCCATCAGGGTGATCGTGCGTGCGGCAATCTCCGGCGCGAGCGCGGCGATAGGAATATGTCGGTAGCCGCTGAAAATCAAATCGCAGTGGATTTCATCGGAGCAGATGAGCAGGTTGTGGCGCAGGCACAGTTCGGCCATCTGTGCCAGCTCATCTTCACGGAAGACGCGCCCCACGGGATTGTGGGGGTTGCACAGCAGAAACATGCGCGTGCGTTCGTTGATGGTGTGCTCGAACAGCTCGAAGTCCACACTGTAGCGCCCGTCGGCCTCGCGCGTGAGTTCCATAACCTGGGTTACGGCGTTGGCGGTCCCCGCAGCGTTGAGGATCGGTGGATAAACCGGCGTCTGGATGAGCAACCCATCGCCCGGTTCAAGAAACGCCTGTGCGGCGAGATTGAAGCCCGTCACCACGCCCGGCAAAAAGACGAGGGCTTCTGGCGCGACCGTCCACTTGTAAAGGTGTTGCAAGCGGGCGAGGATTGCCTCCACCAGCGCGGGCGGTGGACCTTCGTAGCCGAAGACGCCATGCGCCACCCGCGCTTTCAACGCCTCCATAACCGCTTCGGGTGCGGCGAAGTCCATGTCGGCCACCCACATCGGCAGCACGCCCTCGCCATAGGCTTTCCACTTGATGCTCGGTGTTGCGGTACGGTCAATGATATGATCGAAGTTGTTAGTCAAAAGTAGCCTCCAGAGGCAGGAAATGAGTTATGAGTAACGAGTAACAAGTAACGAGTAATGATTGGAGTAGGAAGTAGGGAGCATAGTAACTTCGACATAGCGCACCTCCTTTGAATGGGTTGTTTGAACGCTTGCTCGCATTGTAGTCTTGCCGGTAAAAGAGGCAAATTGCGTTTTAGACATCCACCGCTACAATACACACTGACCAACGTTCAAACGGATTCTCAAGGGAGAAAAATATGGCAGACAAAGATAAGCGGGATCGAAAACCACGGAAGAAGGATAAACACACCCAGGCGAAGCCACCCGTTCCTAGAGAAAAGATTTCCAAGACCAAACATACCGTTGTCATCGGTGGGCAGGAGATTCCCTATACGGCCACGGCAGGCACATTGCTCCTCAAGGATGAAGAGGGACAGCCCAAAGCATCGCTGTTCTATGTGGCGTACACGCGCGACGATGTGGAAAACGTGGCGCAGCGTCCGATCACCTTCTCGTTCAACGGCGGGCCGGGATCGTCGTCGGTGTGGCTGCATATGGGCGTCGTCGGGCCGCGCCGTGTGCTGATGGACCCGGAGGGCAATCCGCTGCCGCCGCCGTACACGCTGGTCAACAACGAGTACTCACTGTTGGACGTGACGGACCTGGTCTTCATAGACCCGGTGAGTACCGGCTACAGCCGTGCCATCCCGCCGGAAGAGGCCAAACAATTCCACGGTGTCGAACAAGACATCAAGTCCGTGGGAGAGTTCATCCGCCTTTACACCACGCGCGCTAAGCGTTGGGCCTCGCCCAAGTTCCTCATCGGCGAGAGCTATGGCACGACGCGCGCCGCCGGCCTGTCGGGTTACCTGCAAAATGAATTGGGGATGTATCTCAACGGCATCATGCTCGTGTCGTCGGTGCTCAACTTCCAGAGCATCCGCTTCGATCTGGGCAATGACCTGCCCTACATCCTCTTCCTGCCCACCTACGCGGCGGCGGCGTGGTTCCACAATCGCCTGCCTGCTGACCTGCAGCACCAGGAGCTGCGCGCCGTGCTCGCCGAGGTCAAGGCGTTCGCCGAACGGGAGTACACGCTGGCGTTGATGCAAGGCGCGCGGCTGCCGGACAAAGAACGTCGGCAGATCGTGACTCGTCTGGCGCGCTACTCCGGCCTTTCCGAGACCTACATCGAGCAGACCAACCTGCGCATCAACATCCATCGCTTTGTCAAAGAACTGCTGCGCGATGAACGCCGCACCATCGGGCGCTTCGACGCGCGCTTCAAAGGCATAGACCGCGACGCGGCGGGTGAATATCACGAGTACGACCCCAGCTACGCCATCATCCAGGGGGCATACACGGCGATGTTGAACGACTACCTGCGCTCGGAGCTACGTTTCAAGAGTGATTTACCCTACGAAATCCTCACCGGCAACGTGGAGCCGTGGGATTATAGCAAATTCCAAAACCAATACGTCAACGTCGCCGAGACTTTACGCGGGGCAATGACCCAAAACCCGTTCCTCAGAGTCTTCGTGGCCAACGGCTACTATGACCTGGCGACGCCGTTCTTCGCCACCGAATACACCTTTGATCACCTGGAACTCGATCCGAGCCTGCAAGATCACGTAACGATGGCTTATTACGAGGCCGGGCACATGATGTACCTGCACCAGCCCTCGCTGGCGAAGCTCAAGGCGGATTTGGCGCGCTTCCTTACCGCCGCCCTGCCGGGTCGGTAATCAGGGAGTAGGGAGTAAGGAGTAGGAAGAAGCTGCTTCTCACCGTTCCCCAATCACCGATTACCGATTACCGATCCCCAGCCACGACTATGACGACAGCGCGCAGAACAGCACCTATCATCCCGCCGGCCCTCGGACTGGCGGTCGGTGTGACGGCGTCATCAACCGCTTCGACGTTTATCCGGCTGGCGCAGGGCAGCATGACCTCGCTGGCGGTGGCCGCGTGGCGATTGACGATTGCCGCGCTCATCCTGGCCCCGTTCGCGTTGGCCACTTGCCGCCGGGAGTGGCGCGCGCTCAGCCGGCGCGACTGGGGCTTGCTCGCCGTTTCCGGGCTACTGCTCGCCGCGCACTTCTACACCTGGATCACCTCCCTGGCCTTGACCAGCGTAGCGGCGTCGGTGGTGCTGGTCGCCACTGCGCCGCTGTTCGTCGGCGCGATCTCGCACTTCTTCCTGAAAGAGCGCATGTCGCGCCAGATGGTGATCGGCATGGCGGTCGCGCTCGCCGGTTCGCTCATCATCGGCCTGGCGGACGCGGGCGAGGGGACGCACCAAATCACCGGCGATGTGCTGGCGCTGCTTGGCGCGCTGGCTGTGGCGGGCTATATGCTCATCGGGCGGCGGCTGCGCGCGCAGGAAACGCGCGATGTGCGCCCCCCACTCTCGTTGCTCGCCTACGTCTTCCCGGTTTACGGGACGGCGGCCCTGGCCCTGATGGGTGCAGCGTTGTTCAGCGGCGTCACGCTCGGCGGCTATCCGGCGCAGACGTGGCTCTGGCTAACGCTCATGGCGGTCTTCCCGCAGATCGTCGGGCACTCCACGCTCAATTGGGCGCTCGGCCACGTCTCGGCGACCTTCGTGGCGCTGGCAGTGCTGGCCGAACCCATCGGCTCGACGCTGCTGGCATGGCTCATCCTGCGCGAGCCACCGACGTTCAGCACCATCATCGGCGGGGTGCTCATTTTGATCGGCATTATGGCGGCGACCGCCAAATCTTCACCAAGCAGGACTTCATCATGAACTTACTGCTCCTATTCATTCTTGGCAGCATTTGGGGAACGTCGTTCCTCTTCATCAAAATCGTCGTGGGTGAAGTGCCGCCGATGACGTTGGTGGCCGGGCGTTTGGGCCTGGCCTCGCTGGCGATGTGGGCATTTCTGCGGTTGCGCGGTGTGCCCTTCCCCCGCGAACGGCGGCTGTGGGGCATTTACGCGCTCACCGGCCTGCTCAACGGCGCGTTGCCCTTCACCCTCATCTCCTGGGGTGAGCAATACATCCCCAGTGGATTGGCCGCCCTGCTCCAATCCACCACGCCGATTTTCACCATCATCCTGGCGCACTTTCTCACGCACGACGACCGGTTCACCGCGAAAAAAGTGCTCGGCATTGTCCTGGGCTTCGCCGGCGTGGGGCTGCTGATGTGGCCCGAACTGCGCAGCGGTGTGCGGGCTTCGGTGTGGGGACAGCTTGCCATCGTCGGCTCGTCCATCTCCTACGCGATTGCCAGCATCTTCGCGCGCGAGCGACTGCACGGCCAACCGCCGCTCGTCTCCGCCGCCGGGCAATTCACCATGGGCTTTGTCTACATCCTACCGCTGAGCCTGCTCATCGAACGGCCCTTCGCCCTCTCGCCCTCCTGGACGGCCATCGCCAGTTGGGCGACACTCGCGCTGCTGGGCACGGTGATCGCCTACGCCATCTACTACACCCTGCTGCAACGCACCAACGCCACCTTCACCACCACAGTGACATACATCGTCCCCGTCAACGGCTTGATTCTGGGGTCGCTGATTTTGCATGAACGCATCTACGCCGGATTGTTCATCAGCCTGGCGTTGATTCTGAGTGGGGTGTTGCTTGTAAAAACAAAGGATCGTGAGACAACGCAGAGGGTGGACATTTCACCAGCAGATTTAGCGGATTAAGCAGATTTGTTTCTTAATTCGGTGTATTCCGCGTGTTCCGTGGTTCAGGAGGGAATCAAGATGCAGGATGATCTAAAAAATCATATCGCAGGTGTGGCCGTAGGCGCAGCAATAGGCGACGCACTCGGCATGCCGCTGGAATTCGGGCCGGCGCGGCCGGTGGACCGCCTGGTGCGCGAAATGCTGCCAGGTCGCATCCCCGCCGGGAGCTTCACCGACGACACCGAAATGGCGCTGGCGCTGGCGGAGAGTCTGCTGGCCCATCGACCGCTTGATCCCGACGATCTGGCACAGCGTTTCGTAGTGTGGATTGAAAGCCACCCGCCTGACGTGGGCATCCATACCGCCTCCGTGCTGCGGCGCATTGCCAATGGTGAACCGTGGCAGGCTGCCGTCGCCGCCGTGCAGGCGCACAACCCTGCATCGGCGGGCAACGGCTCGGTGATGCGCTGTTGGCCGGTCGCGCTGGCGTGGTGGGACGACCTGGAGCGCCTGCTCGAAGATAGCGTGCTCCAAAGCCGTGTCACGCATCCCCACCCGGAGTGCAACGCGGGCTGCGCCTTCGTCAATGCCGCCATCTATCACATGCTGCACGGCTTCACGCCAGCAGATGCCGTCATGCGCGCGTTGAACGATGCGGATGTCCCTGCCCCCTTGCGCACTGTTATAGAGTCCGCGCCCGACAAAGACCGCCGTGATCTGCCGAGCAGCGGCTGGGTGCGCCACACGTTGGAAAGCGCCGTCTGGGGTTTGCTCACCACGCACACCTTCGAGGATGCCGTCGTCAACGTCGTCAATCTCGGCAATGACGCGGACACGGCGGGCGCAGTTGTTGGCGCGCTGGCCGGCGCCGCCTACGGCCTGGATGCCATCCCGCAGCGTTGGCAAACTGCCCTCCACGGCGAATTTCCCTTGCGCAGCGGCCATCTCTGGCGCGTAGCGGATTTGGTCACATTGGCGGCGCAACTGGCGAGCAGGTGAGTGGGGATTGGGGGACTGGGAGAGTGGGGGATTTGCCATTTGCCATTTGCCATTTGCCACTCGAATACGGAGACACTATGGACGACGATACATTTTTACAGTCCCTTATCGAGGGGTTCGGTGACTGGTTTGAGGATGAGAGCCAAACGCGCGACGGGCGGATGACCGCCGAACTTTACCCTTACACGGCGCTCTTCAGCCCCATCCAGGTGAACCGGCTGAAGCTCAAGAACCGCATCGTGATGGGGCCGATGGGCAACGTGTGCATGGCCGACGAAACCGGGCGGCCCAGCGCGAAGATGATCGCGTACTTCGCGGCACGGGCCAAGGGCGGCGTGGGCCTCATCACCTCCGGGCTGGTACCGGTGAGCGCCAACCTTGATCCTTCCATCACCGAGCCGGGGCAGTTGAGTGTGCTCCCACGCATTGACCGCTCGCGCACCGTCTACGCCGGTTGGCGCAGCCTCGCCGAGGCCGTTCACGCATACGGCGCGCGCTTCTTTATCCAGCTTACATCGGGACTGGGGCGCGTTGGTTCGCCGGAATGTCTGCTGAAAAAGCTGAAAATGCCGATTTCGGCCTCGTGGAATCCCAGCTTCTATATGCCGGCGGTCCCCTGCCGCCCCCTGACTGACGGCGAATGTCGCCGCCTCATCGCCGCTACCGGACAGGCCGCCGCCGATGCGAAGGCATTGACCATTGACGGCGTCTATCTCCACGGGCACGAGGGCTATTTGTTGGAGCAGATGACCAATCCGGCTTTCAACCGCCGCACCCTGGGAAAGTTCGCTGACTGGCAAGCGTTCGGCATCGAAAGCGTGCGCGAGATTCGTGCGCGCTGCGGGCCGGATTACCCGATCATGTATCGCATCGACCTGTCACTGGCGTTGCGGGCCACTTACGGCGCGCGGATGACGACGGCGTATCCTCTGAAACGCTTCCAAAACGAACGCACGGTCGAGATGACGCTGGACTATATGCGCCATCTGGTCGCGGCGGGCGTGGATATGTTCGACGTAGACCTGGGGTGTTACGAGAACTGGTGGCTGCCCCATCCTCCCGGCCCCATGCCACCGGGCTGTTATCTGCCTGTGGCGCGTTTGGTGAAGGCGTATTTTGCCGAACATCACATCAAGGCTAACACCGGTCTGGACGTTCCCATCGTGGCCGTGGGCAAGCTCGGCTATCCCGACCTCGCCGAGCGCGCATTGCGTGAGGGCGCATGCGACCTGGTCATGCTCGCGCGACCGCTGCTGGCCGACCCCGACTGGCCAAACAAGGCCTACGCCGGGCGTGTCGCGGAAATCCGCCCCTGCATCGGCGATCAAGAAGCGTGCCTCAATGAGTTCATCAAGGGCGGACATCCACAGTGCAGCGTTAACCCGCGCACGGGACTGGAAGACGTTTACGACGAAATTCTCCCAGCCGCCACCACGCCCAAGAAAATCGCCGTCGTGGGTGCGGGACCGGCCGGCATCGTCTGCGCCTGCACCGCTGCGCAACGTGGGCACACGGTCACGCTGTTCGACAGAGCCACGTGCGCTGGTGGAATGTTGCGCCCCGGCTCGAAGGCCCGCATCAAGTTCGACGTTGCCAACTACGTCGCCTATCTAGAGACGACGCTCGCGCAAACTGCCGAGCGACACGCGCTCACCACGCGCTTCGGCGTCGAGGTGACGGCGGAAATGCTCAAGGCGGAAGGCTTCGACGTGATTGTCACCTGCACGGGCGGGAAGCCCATCACACCGCACATTGAGGGCGTGCAATTGCCCGAAGTGATCCAGGCGGTTGAACTGTTCAATCATCCTGAAAACGCGGCGCAGGCGGAACATGTGGTCATCATCGGCGGGGGGGAAGTCGGTTGCGAGGCGGCCTTCTTCCTGGCTTGTGAATTGGGAAAGCAGGTGACGGTGGTGGAAATGCTGCCGTACTTTATGAAGGACACCTGTACTGCCAATCGAGGCTACCTTATTCACTATTTGGAACGCAAGGGCGTCAAGCTGATGAACTGTGCGCAGGTGCGGCGCATCGGACCGGGCAATGTGACCGTCACGCATAACGTTTCGCCCAGTGTGCCCGATCCTTACGTGACGTGGCAAGTTGTGTTGCCGGAGAACGTCAAAAATCCCCTGGCGCGCCCCATCCGTGAGGAAGTGCAGGATATCCTTTTGCCGGCGGACCTGGTGGTGCTGGCGACCGGATTTGAGCCTGATCCTGCCCTGTATGAGGCATGCGTTCGCCTGCATGCCGCGCCGGAGCTACACAACATCGGTGACGCCTTCGCACCGGGCAACGTCTTCGCCGCGACGAAGGCGGGGTATGCGGTAGGGAGGACGCTGTGAGGCGTGTCCATTGTGTCAAAAATTCTCTTCCAGACTCTTGCCTCAAAAGTGAACTAACGGTATACTATAGATAGTAAGCTATGACTGGTAGGAGGTCATTTGCTATGCTGGATGCTGTGACCAATCCGCATGACAAGTTTTTCAAAGAATCGTTCTCGCAATTGGAAGTCGCGCAGGATTTCCTTCGTTATTACCTGCCGGCGGATGTGGTTGCTTTATTTGATCTGACCACACTTACCTTGTACAAAGATTCTTTTGTTGATCAGGAGCTTCAAGAACATTTCTCAGATTTGCTCTACGAGGTACAGTTGCGGGATGGCGGAGAGGTGCATGTCTATTTGCTCTTTGAGCATAAAAGCTATCCAGAGCCGTACACTGCCTTGCAGGTATTGCGGTATATGGTGAAGATTTGGGATTACACACAACGACAAGGAATGAAATTTTCACCGATTTTTCCGGTGGTGTTGTATCACGGTACAGTTGCCTGGAAGCGTCCGCCTAACTTTCAGGCGATGCTGTCTATTCCGGAGCCGCTCAAGCCTTATATGCCAGAGTTCCGCTATTGGCTGTGTGATCTTTCGCAGTATGCCGATAGTGAACTTAAGGGGGCTGCCTGGCTACAAGTGGGCTTATTGATGCTGAAATACATCTTTCGGGATGAGTTGGTGGAGCATTTGCCGGAAATCGCTGGATTACTGCGGACGTTGAGCACTGAACAGACGGGATTAGCCTATATCGAGGCAGTCCTGCGCTATCTGGTCAGCGCCGCTACCGGGCGATTCGATGAACAGGCAATCCAGGTTGCTATAGCCGAGACATTTGAGGCAGGAGGTGAAACAATGGGCACATTAGCGCAGCAGTGGTTAGAGCGCGGTAAACAAGAGGGTTTACAACAGGGCTTACAACAGGGCTTACAACAGGGCAAGCAAGAAGGGATGCAACAAGGACTACAGCAAGGGTTAGTCACCAAAGCACGAGAAGATGTATTAACCGTCTTGGGATTGCGTTTTGGTGCGCTTCCCTTAGAAGTTGTACAATCTATAAGCCGCTTGAATGACATTGATCGTTTGACGATGTTGCACAAAGAAGCCGTGTTGACGCCTTCTATTCAAGAGTTCGTCAAATATTTGACCGAAGTTGGGTTGTAATCATTATATGTGAAAGGACATCCTGGAGCGTCAGCGCACTATCGGCTTACTGTTTGCTTTGAGGTATCTCTTTAACCCATGGCGGTGACTTTGCAGAGTCACCGCCGTAAATTTTCTTGGCATATTCTGTGTCTTCGCGGTTGAAAAATGCCGATGATAAAAAGTCTGCTGATTATTTCCCCTTACTGCTTTTGTAGTACAATAGATCGAGTTTGTGAACACACCGTACAGCATCAATAAAGAGGAGTCGCATGTTATATCAGAACGTTTGTATTGAAAGCATGGGGTATGTGATCCCCCCTCATATTGTGACCAGCGCCTGGCTGGAGGAACAAATCGCGCCGGTTTACAAGGCGCTGCGCATCCCGTTCGGTTATCTCGAACGGCTCACCGGCATCAAAGAACGCCGTTGGTGGGAGGGTGACATTTTGGTTTCGGATGCTGCGGCGATGGCGGCCGAGCGTGCGATTGCAAACGCCGGCATTGACCGCCGTGAAATTCAGTGTTTGATCAACGCCTCCGTCTGCCGTGATTACATCGAACCGGCAACGGCGACCATTGTGCATCGTAAAGTGGGATTGGACGACGCGGCGATGAGTTTTGACATCGTCAATGCCTGCCTGGGGTTTCTTAACGGGATGATGACGATTGCCAACATGATCGAATTGGGCCAGATTGATACCGGCATGGTGGTGGCCGCCGAAGATCCCAAAGAGGGACAACTGGCGACCATCCAGTATATGCTCAGCCATCCGCCTTCCAAAGAGACCATCCGTGACAACATGGCCTCGTTCACGCTCGGTGCGGCGTCGGTGGCGATGATTTTACGCCATAAATCGAAATCCAGAACCGGCAAGCACTTGTTCGGCGGCGCGGCTTTCAGTAACACCGAGCACAACCAATTGTGCGTCGCCCAGCGCACGTGGATGCGCACCAACTCCAGCTTGTTGCTGAGCGAGGGGACGAAGGTTGTCGTTCAGGCATGGCGTTCCTTCCAGGAGGAAACCGGCTGGCGAAACGGCGCGGTCAACCGTCTGTTCACCCATCAGGTCAGCGAGCCGCAGCGAAAGATCGGCTTGAAGGCCATCGGTGTTTCTCCCGATATTGACTATCCAACGCTGCACTACCTGGGCAACACGGCCTCGGTCGCCGCGCCCATTTCAATGGCGATCGGTCTCGATAACGGCGTCGTGCGCGATGGGGATAAAGTCGTGCTCTTCGGTGTCGGCAGTGGGATCAACAGCATTGTGCTGGGAATTCAATGGTACTTGAGTTTAGATTTACATAACAAAAGAGGGCACCTTAACAAAAACGAAACTGC
>DAOSNS010000043.1:0-39567 GCA_035373625.1 Anaerolineae bacterium
CGTGGATGAAGACCAACGGCGAGATGAATCACGGCGGCAAGCTCAAGCCGGAATACCGCGACGCCTGGGCGCGCTACTACTGCCGTTACATCCGCGAGTATGAGAAGGAAGGCATCCCCATCTGGGGACTGAGCGTGCAGAATGAGCCGCTGGCGGTCCAGACCTGGGATTCGTGCATCTACACCGGCGAAGAAGAGCGCGATTTCGTGCGCGACTACCTCGGCCCGACGTTGGCGCGCGAAGGCTTGGGTCATGTCAATCTCATCATCTGGGATCACAACCGCGATCTGGTCTACGAGCGCGCCAAAGTCGTGCTGGACGACCCGGATGCGGCGCGTTACGTGTGGGGAACGGGCTTCCACTGGTACGTCGTGGACTGCTTCGACAACGTCCAGCGCGTTCATGACGCCTATCCCGACAAACATCTGCTCTTCACCGAAGGTTGCCAGGAAGGCGGACCGCACCTCGGCGAATGGGCCGTGGGCGAGCGTTACGCGCGTTCGATGGTCAACGATCTCAACCGCTGGACGGTGGGGTGGGTGGACTGGAACCTGGTGCTGGACGAAATCGGCGGGCCGAACCACGTGGGCAACTATTGCAGCGCGCCCATCATCGCCGACACGCGCACGGGCGAAGTGCTCTATCAGAGTTCTTACGACTACATCGGCCATTTCTCGCGCTACATCCGTCCCGGCGCGCAGCGCATCATTGCCGCGCCCACGTGCGATGAGCTGGAAACGACGGCGTTCCTCAATCCCGACGGGCGGATTGCCGTCGTCGTGCTCAACCGCACGGAGAAGGATGTTCTCTTCGCGCTCAAGTTTGCCGGGCAGGTCGCCGTCGCCGAAAGCCCCGCGCACTCGATTCAGACTTATTGTTTTACTGTCTGACTTTTGTGGTATTCTCTCAAAAACCCCCACTTTGCCTCTCTTTGTTTGAACCATTTCCGCCGCGATTATGATCGCGGCGGAAATGATTTTTTGTGCCTTCTCCTGAGAGGTCCGGCTTTATCCCCCAGGCGGCTAAGCCACGTGGGAACTTCTACTGGAACTGATTCTCGATCATGTCTTCAGGATAGGCATACGTTTTGTGCAACGCGATGTCAATCCCGTAGAGTTCCGCATCTTTCGACACGCGCAGCATTTTGAACTTGTTCAGGACAGAAAAGAGCACGAATCCTGCAGCGGCGGTGAAGAGCAGGATGCTGATAACGCCCAACGCCTGTACGCCTATATGGGAGAGCCACTCGCTGGTTTCCCAACCGTAGACGGGATGCGCCCCTAGCACTTTCGCGCCGAACAGGCCGGTCGCCAATGCGCCCCAAATGCCGCAGGCGCCGTGAACCGGGAAACAAGCCAACGCATCGTCTATTTTCAGGACGTTCTCCAGAAGGCCTACGGTGAAGGTGGTAATCACGCCCGCGATCAATCCGGTGATCAAGGCGAAGAGTGGACTCATCACAGCGGCGCCCGAGCAGATGGCAACCGCGCCGGCGAGCAGTCCAACCATGCTGGTCAGCACGTGTCCACGCGACGTGATCGCGGCGCCGAACAGACCGCCGGCCATCGCCATCGCTGTCGTCACCGAAACCCACGCCAGTTCCACGTTGATGGTTTGGACATCGGCGGCGGTACTGGAGCCGATATTGAAGCCAAACCACCCGAACACCAGCAGCCACGCGCCGATGACGGACAAGGGGATGCTGTGTCCAAAGAACGAGCGGGCCAGATTATTCTTACCGACAAATTTGCCGATTCGGGGACCGATGATGATGGCGCCCACCAGTGCCAGTGTTCCTCCGAGCAAGTGAACCACGGTGGAGCCGGCGTAATCAATGTAGCCGAGGCGGCTCAACCAGCCGCCACCCCAGACCCAGTGCTCGACGATAGGGTAGATGAGGCCCGAGATCATGCCGGCGGCGATGACCCAACCCCAGAAGTTATCGCGCTCGGCCAGCGCGCCGGGGACAATGGCGACCGCTGTGATCGCAAACATCGCCATTTTGAACCACAGCGCCAGGTCGCCCAGGCTGGAGAGACTGCCGGCGATGCCGTAGGCGCCTGTTTCAGAGAGGGCCGGCGGCAGCGGGTTAGCGATGGTCGGGATGAATTTCGGCAGGCCGATGACCGCCGCATCCGTGTAATAGGCCAGCGGAAAGCCGATGAGATAGTACATCACAAAAGCTAATGTCCAACCGACGTTAATCGTGAGAATGGTGTGACTGACGTTCTTTTTGCGCACCATGCCTGCGTAGAGCAGGGCGAAGCCTGCTGTCGCCATGATAAAGATGGCAACCGGCGCCCATCCGACGAGAAAGACTTGTTGAAAAGCCGCAAATAGATCAAGTTCTCCGTTCATGATATCCTCCTTTTGTTCTCGAACAACAATGCAATATTGAGCGCGACACATTGCGCGCGCGTGGCAGTGATGCGCCTGTCCATCGTTAAATTTTGCTGGCGAACCAGACCGGTTTCAGCGCAATCGGGATTTCTTCGACGGATAGGCCATCGCGTTCGATGTTCAACTTGAGGATTTGCGGCTTGAGGGGTACGCTGCGTGATTTCCGCAGCAGGAAAATCCGGGTCCAGATTACGTCGTGTTTATGGTAGTCGAGGTAGATCAGGTGGTCGGCCAGATATTCGGTAATGTCCGGCGACATTGGAATACCTTCTGCCGAGAAGATCGTTGTCGCGCCCATCTTTTTGGTCTCCAGCAGCAGCCGCATAAACACTTCGCGGAATTCCGTTTCATCTGCCAGCCGGCGTCCCAGTGAAGATAGGGAGTCAATCACAATTCTGGTTGCCCCCGGTTGGGCTTTCAATCCTTTCATCACGATGTCAATCACTTCGGTTTTATCTACCAGGGAGTACTCGCTGGCGTAACTGGCGGTAATTGACAGGTTCACCACCTGAATCTGGCCGCTGGCTATCAGACTGGGGAAATCGCTCCACAACTCCGTGCCGGTGCGCATGACCGTTTCAGGTGTTTCCTCGGTAGTGATGTAGATACATTTCTCGCCGTTTTCGGCGCCTTTGTGCAAGAACTGCAAACAGAGAATGGTTTTCCCCGTTCCCGGTTCCCCCCGGACCAGGATCGCATCGCCTTTTGGCAGACCGGGGATAAAATCCATCAGCCCTGCTACACCAATATCAATCCATTCGATATTCTTACTTGTGGTAACCATGTCATCCTCTCCTCTCTTCTGAATTTTCTCGGATATGTGCACAGATGTATATCCAGCTCCCTGACCGCACTCCCTGGCTGGGTGGAGCGCGGTCGAGACTTCACTGGATAGATAAGGAACTAGTACGTCGGCAGGTAACGGTCAACTTCCCACTCGGTGACCCGGATGCGATACTCGTCCCATTCCTGGCGCTTGGCGCTTACAAAGCGCTCGTAGATGTGAGGGCCGAGCGCATCCTGGATGACTTTGTCCTCGCTCAGACAATCCAGGGCTTCCCGGAGCGATCCGGGCAGGGTTTTGACCTGGCGTTTGATGCGGCTCTCTTCGTCCATCTCGTAGAGGTTTTCTTCCAAAGCATCAGGCGGCGTCATGCCCTTTTCGATGCCGTCCAGGCCGGCCATCAGGATGACAGCGAAAGCCAGATAAGGATTGCAGCTTGGGTCGGGACAGCGCAGTTCCAGGCGGGTTGCCTCGATCTGGCTGACGCGCGGCACGCGGATGAGCGCCGAGCGGTTGATGCGCGCCCAACTGATGTAGACCGGCGCTTCGTAACCGGGCACGAGGCGCTTGTACGAGTTCACCAGCGGGGCGACGACAGCGCAGAAACCGCGCGCGTGTGCCAATTGCCCGGCGATGAACTGTTTGGCAATGGTCGAGAGTCCGAATTCGTCGTTCGGGTCGGCGAAGACGTTCTTGCCAGTCTTCAGATCAACCAGGCTTTGGTGCGTGTGCATCCCCGAACCGTTGATGCCGAACACGGGTTTGGGCATAAAGGTCGCATACAGATTGTGGAATTTCGCTACCGCTTTGAGCACATACTTGAAGGTAATCGCGTTGTCAGCAGTCGTGACCGCGTCGTCATATCTGAAGTCAATCTCGTGCTGTCCGATGGCGACCTCGTGGTGGCTGGCTTCGGGTTTGATCCCCAGGGCTTCCAGCGCCGCGACCATATCTTTGCGCACGTTCACGGCCAGATCGGTCGAGTAATCGAAGTAACCGCCCTGGTCGTGGGGGATGACGGTTGGCCTTCCCGCCGCGTCGTAATGGAAGAGAAAGAACTCCAGTTCCGGGCCGGTATTGAAGCCGAACCCCATCTCCTCAGCCTTCTTCACCGCTCTCTTCAGGACGCCGCGTGGGTCGCCGGGGAAGGGTTCTCCCGTCGGCGTGTAGACATCACAAATCATACGCGCGGTGCTGGCGCCCTCTTTGGCCTCCCACGGGATGACCTGGAATGTGGCCGGATCGGGCACGAGGTACATATCGCTTTCCGCGATACGGGCAAACCCCTGCACTGAAGAGCCATCGAACCATACACCCTTAGTCAGAGCAGTTTCGAGTTCGTGGACGGGAATCGTGACCCCCTTCACGATGCCGACAATGTCGGTGAACTGCAAATGGATGAATTTCACCATTTGCTCGCGGGCGATACGCAGAACATCTTGAGCCGTTGTGACAGCCATACTACACCTCCTTCTTGATCAATGATTAGGTTAATTCTTAAACAAGCGTCAGTATACAGGAGGAGACTGTCTCTTGTCTATGGGCATAGTGAACGAAAATCCGGGGGATTTTATAGGGCAAATTGTCTATACTTAGCGCACGGCAAAATTTCTCTATTCTTGTCAGCAGATTAAGCAGATTGAGCAGATTATGTGCTGGAAACTGGTCAGGAATCTGCTTAATCGGCTAAATCTGCTGATGAAAAATGGCGCTTTCCTGTGTGGCTATATGCAGGGGGTATTGATGAAGGGCCGCAATTTGAGGGCGAGTTGGAGCGCGAAGCGGTCATCGGCATCGTTGATATCCATAGAGCTGATCTCGGCGATGCGTTCCAGACGGTAGAGCAGCGAGTTACGGTGCAAATAAAGAGCTTCTGCCGTCTGGCTGACGTTGCCGTGATGGGCAAAGAAGGCTTCGAGTGTGTTCACAAGCTGTGTGCCGTGTTCCCAGTCGTAGTTTTGCAGCGGGGCCAGGGTCTGGTTGTAGAAATCGAGCAGTTGGTCACATCCTTGCAGATGGTTCAATAGATGGTACAGCCCCAGATCACCAAAAGAGACCACTTTGTCGCCGTCGAATAGTGTTTGCGCCAGAGTCAGGGCTTCGCGCGCCTGGGCGAAGGAGCGGCGCAAGCCTGATAGCCCCGCGCCAGGTTTCCCGAGGCCTATCGCCAGCCGAACTTCCGGCGCTAAGGCCATAATGCGCTCACGAGCGGTTTGCGCATAGTGCGCCAGGTTTTTCAGCGCGATGGCGTCGTCGGCGGCGCACAACGCTGCCAATTTCTCTTCGTAAGTGCAGAGAAGGGCTTGAATGTCGGTACCCGCCAGACAAGCGTGGAACTCGCTGGCAACGATTGCCCAGGCGCGTGGACTGCTTTGGGTCAAACCGAAGAGGACGGCGGCGTGTTGCCGGTCGAGTGGGTAGTTCATTTCTACTGCGCGCCGGGTGAGTGCAGCCTCTTCGGTGGAACTGGTGGTCAACAACATTGCCAGGAAATCGCCCATGAGCCGGTGTTCCACGGCTACCACGGCGCGTTGTTTGGCTAACTCCATGGCGCAAACCAACGAGCCACGCTCGGCAGCCAGACGATCCAGGTCGTCAAGGCTGTCTTTTGGTCCCAAGATGGAAAGGTAGCCGCTGAGTTGCCCTTCGATGATAACTGCGGCGACATAGCGCGCCCAGCCATGCTTGTCCAGATCGAAGTATGTCCAGGGTGGAGCTTTGCTGTCGAGTGGTTGGGCGTGTAACCAGTGCTCCAGCGGCGTTTTGTCCGCGAGGCGCGATTTGAGTTCTTCAGGCGAAAACGGACAGGTATCGGTCAAAGCCTGGGCCTGGATGACGAGTTGTTCGTTGTGCAGGATGACCGGTTTTCCGACGAGGTCGCGTAGAGTCTCGATGATGGCTGTCAGTCCGTGGTTTTCGATAGAGACTTGCGCCAGTTGCCGATATAGTTGTCGTCCGCGCCGCTCAATCTGCGCTTCACGTTCGATGATGAGTCGGATGATGTCCCGCTCAACGTCTCGCAAGTCTGCCGTGTCGGGCAAGCTCAGGATGCAAAGGTGGTGCTTGTCGGCGGCATTTCGCGCCGGTGGAGAAATAGGGCCTACGATGGCTACGGCTGCCACGTTGCGCGCGGCCAACGCTGTTACGATCTCTGTGAGGGTCAGTCGTTCATCAAGTAAGGGGATGGTGGCGACGGATAGCAGCGCAATGTCATTCTCATCGAGGTTGGCGAAAGCCGGGGGCTGAGGCGACATGCGGTGCGCCCAAGACACCGTCCGGGTCAAGTCGCCGTCAGTGTTGGCTAGTTTTGTGTTTTCTGGCAATGCCAGTCGCCATACTTCATAGACGTTCGGAAGTCCTATACTCATGGCGCTGAGTATACCGCAAAAGCCAGATTTTCAACCAGGACTTACGCAAACTGGCGGAACTTTACCGCAGAGCACGCCGAGAGCGCGGAGATTTTCTCTTTTCTCGGCGTTCTCAGCGGCCTCGGCGGTGAAAAATGGACACGTCTGCGTAAGTCCTATACTCATGGCGCTGAGTATACCGCAAAAGCCAGATTTTCAACCAGGACTTACGCAAACTGGCGGAACTTTACCGCAGAGCACACCGAGAGCGCGGAGATTCTCTCTTTTCTCGGCGTTCTCAGCGGCTTCGGCGGTGAAAAATGGACACGTCTGCGTAAGTCCTATCAACATTAAAAGCCCCGACAGGGTTCAGAAACCTGTCGGGGCTAGCGGTCAAAAACGCTGGCTACATAATGTTCAGCACATGGCTGAAGCGTTCTGCCAATTCTTGCAGTACGGCAACCGCCATCTCCGCATCTTCGCGGAGCAGGCTGAGAAAATCCCACTGCGCCAACACCAGGCAGCAGGTCGGCTCGACGGCGACGACCGAGGCCGTGCGCAATCGTTCGGTCAACAACGCCATCTCACCGAAGAAATCTCCCGCGCCCAGCGGATTTAGCGTGATCTGCATCCCATCTGCCTGCTCGCGGATGACCTCGGCGCGGCCCTGCGTGATGATGAAAAACCCCTCGCCCCCTTTGCCCTGGGTGACGATCTTGTCGCCGGGAGCGTACTCGCGCTCGACGAAGCGTTTGGCGATTTGCTCCATTTGCCGTCGGTTCAGCCGGCGAAACAGCGGCGTGCGTTGCAGGAGGGTCAATCTATCGGATACGGTCATCTCACACCCCCTTCAGTTTTAGCTCTTCGGCCCGGTGGCAGGCCACCCAATGGTCCGGCCGCAGTTCGCGGAATTCCGGCGTCTCTTTGGAGCATTTATCCACTGCATAACGACAACGCGGATGGAAATAGCAGCCCGGCGGCGGGTTGGAGGGGTCGGCCACGTCGCCCTGCATGATGATGCGCTCGGATTTATACAGTGGATCGGGCTTGGGCACGGCCGACATCAACGCCTCGGTGTAGGGATGCAGTGGCTCGTTGTACAGCACATCGGAGTGGGCTGTCTCGGCGATCTTCCCCACATACATCACCGCGACGCGGTCCGAGATGTGCTGCACTACGCTCAGGTCGTGCGCCACGAAGACGTAGGACAGGTTGAAGTCTGATTGCAAGTCTTGCAGCAAGTTCAACGTCTGCGCTTGAATGGAAACGTCCAGCGCCGAAACCGGCTCATCGCAGAAGATGATCTTGGGATTCATCGAGAGTGCGCGCGCGATGCCGATACGCTGACGTTGCCCACCGGAGAACTCGTGCGGGTAGCGGCGGATGTGCTCCTTGCGCAGCCCCACGCGCTCCAACAACGTCACCACGGTTTCCTCCATCTCCGGCCCGATCTTCATCCCGTGGATCACCATCGGCTCAGAAACGATGTCGAAGACCGACATACGTGGGTTGAGGGAGTTGATGGGGTCCTGGAAGATCATCGCCACCTCACGGCGAATGCGCTTCATCTGTTCTTTATCCAGATCGAAGATATTGACCATCTCCGGTTGTCCGTCGGCAGAGAACAGGCTGGTTTTGAAGTGCGCCGTGCCGGCGGTCGGCTCGTAGAGGCGGATGATGGTGCGGCTGACGGTGGTTTTGCCGCAGCCACTTTCGCCGACCAGTCCCAGCGTCTCGCCCTCGCGGAGATAAAGGCTTACGTCGTCTACGGCTTTGACGTAGCCGACGACCTTTCTGAGCAGGCCCTTCTGGATGGGAAAGTATTTTTTCATTCCTTTCACATCCAGGATGATGTTGTCATCTCTGGTTGCGATTCTTTCGGCCATTTTCCTTTACCTCCTACACGTTCTCGTACAACAGACAGCGGACCCAGTGATCGGGTTCGGTCTCGATCCAGTTGGGTGTCAGCACATCGCACTTCCCCGGCATAAAGGAGGGGCAGCGTGGATGGAAGACGCAGCCGGTCGGCAGGTGGAAGGGATCGGGCACCATGCCTTTGATGGAAGCCAGACGCTCACTGGTACGCTTGCCCACTTTGGGGATGGATTGCAGCAGCGCGCGGGTATACGGGTGTTTGGGTTCGTAGAAAACCCGCACGGTACTGGATTTCTCCACCTGCTTGCCCATATACATCACCACGATCTCTTTGGCCATTTCGGCGACGACCCCCAGGTTGTGGGTGATGAACATGATGGACATTTCCATAGATTCCTGAAGCTCACGCATCAGATCGAGGATTTGCGCCTCAATGGACACATCCAGCGCCGTCGTCGGTTCGTCGGCGATCAACATAAAGGGCTGGCAGGAAAGGGCAATGGCAATCATCACCCGTTGACGTTGTCCACCGGAAAGCTGGTGCGGATAAGCGTCCACGCGCTCGTGGGGCTTGGGAATCCCCACTTTTTGCAGCATTTCGATGGCGATCTCGCGCGCCTCTTGCTTGGTGACCGGGCGATAGGCCATAATGTTTTGCGTCATCTGCTCGCCGATCGTTTTGGGCACCAAGCGATGTAAGAACAGCGCTTCCCCGATGTGCGTACCGGTGGTATAGACGGGCGTCAGGGAACTCATCGGCTCCTGAAAGATCATCGCAAATTCCCCGCCGCGGATACTGCGGATAGTATCCCCATCCGGGTCGAGGTCGGTGATTTTGACCACCGAAGGCGGCTTTTGGGGATTGTATTTGTCGCGGCGGTAATAGATGATTTCGCCGCCGGTGATCTTGCCGGGCTTGGGCACCATCTGCATCACGGCTTTGGCGGTAATGGACTTTCCGCAACCACTCTCGCCGATCACCCCCAGGGTTTCCCCACGGTTGATGGTCAACGTGAAGCCATCCACGCCTTTGATGATCCCGTCGCGCACTTCAAACTGTACGTGCAAATCTTTGATTTCGACTAAAGGCTCGGCCATCGCATCCTCCTTTTAGCGCCCACTATAAGGATCGAGAGCATCGCGCAGCCCGTCTCCGAGCATGTTGAACCCCAGCACTGCCAGGATGATGAAGGGCACGGGGGTCAACATCCAGGGAGCGAAGCGAATGACCCGCACGGCGCTGACTTCCTGGAGCAGCACGCCCCAACTGGTCAGCGGCGGACGCAGCCCCAGTCCCAGCCAGCTCAACGCGGTTTCGGAGAGGATCATCCCCGGGATCATCAATGTGGCGATGACGATGACGTGGCTCAGGGTGCCGGGCAGCAGGTGGCGGGACATAATTCGCCAGTCACTGGCGCCGGCGCTCTTGGCCGCCAAAACATACTCGCGCTCCCGCAACGAGAGGATCAGGCCACGCACCTGACGCGCCAGGCCACCCCAGCGGATGAAGACGAGAATGATCGTCAACATAAAGTAGACCAGGATGGGAGACCATTCAACCGGGATCGCCGCGGCCAACGCCATAAAGAGCGGAATATCCGGGAAGGCGCCCATGAACTCGACCAACCGCTGGATGAGAATGTCTGTGGTTCCGCCATAGTAACCGGAGACCGCGCCCAGCACCATCCCCAGAACCAATGTGAGGAACTGCCCCAGTAGCCCCAGGAACAACGACAACCGCCCGCCGTAAAAAATGCGTGAGAAGAGGTCGCGCCCCAGGCGATCGGTGCCGAACAGGAACGCTGTGCCGTCGGGGTATTTCTCGGTATCCACACCGAAGAGGTGAATGTTGGTCGGGATCAGGCCGAGGAGTTTGTAAGGCTGACCTTTGACAAAGAAGGAAAGCGGATAGATCTTTTCCTTATTCACGACCCAGGTACGGGTACGCGCTACCAGGTCCAACTGTTGATCCAGGCCGTAGACGGCAGGCCGCAGGCTGAATTTGCCCTCTGGATTTTTGAAAACAATGGGTTGTGGACGTGCTTCAAGATGACTTGACTGGTAATCGAGGCGATAGGGGGCGACAAATTCGGCGAATAAGCCGCAGGAGGTATAGAAAAGAATGATAATGATGGCGCCCACGATTGCCAGTTTGTTCTTCTTGAATTTCCACCACACCAGGCTCCAATAGGCCTGACTCAATTGCTCTTGTTTGCCCTTGGCCTCGGATTCCGTCACATTGGTGGTTGTGATCTGTTGTGGCTCTTCCATGATGACATCCTCCTTATTCCAGACGGATGCGCGGATCCAGCGCCGCCAGGGCCAAATCGCCGATCAGAGTGCCGATCATGGTCATCAACACAATAAACACCAGCACCGTCCCGGCGAGGTACATATCCTGTGAGGTCAACGCCCGCACAAAGAGCGGCCCTACCGTCGGCAAGTTGAGCACCGTGGCCACAAGTGCGTCGCCGGCCACGATGCTCGGCAACGCCTCCGAAGTGAGAATGACGACCAGCGGATTGATTGCCACGCGGACCGCGTGCTTCCAGGTCACCTGGCCTTGTTTCAGGCCACGGGCGCGTGCCGCTTCCACGAAGGGCTGTCCCAGTGTCTCCAGCAGGTTGCCGCGCATGATGCGCACCAGACCCGCCGTACCGGTCACACTGCTGATCAACGCCGGAATCCACAAGTGCTTGAGCAGGTCCACGACCCGGCCCCAACTCCACGGCGCATCCTGAAACTCACGGGAGAACAGGCCACCCACCTCTATTTTTAACACCATCATGGTGAAGAATAACACCAACAGGGCTAACAGGAATCCCGGCATCCCCAGTCCCAGGAAGCTGATGGTGGTCACGATCTGGTCGCCAAGCGAGTACTGGTGGGTGGCCGAATAAACGCCGATCGGAATCGCCAGACACCAGACGATGGTGATGCTGGCCAGCGCCAGCACTGCCGACATTAATGCCCGTTGCCCGATAATTTCTTTGACCGGTCTCTCGAATTCAAACGATTCCCCAAAATCTCCCTTGACAAAACTCGTCACCCAGTACCAGTAGCGTGCCAGGATGGGTTTATCGAGTTTATAACGCGCCCGATATTCGGCGATGCGTTGTTGGGCGCTGAGGTCGCCACGTGCTTGCAACTGCTGCAATTTCACGGTCAGATAGTCGCCCGGGGGCAATTCGATGATGAGAAAGCTGACGAAGGAGACGAGTATGACCATGATCACCATGTAGAGTAGCCGTCTCACGATATACGATAGCATTGTTACCTCCTCTCCCACCCGAAAAAAACACAGCGGGTGGGGAAGGGTTCCCCACCCGCTACCAGGTTACAGCTTACTTATCCATATAGTACTGCTCAGGATGCGTATTGCCGGGGGTACCGGGCGCCCAGGGGCCGAGCACACCGTACTCCGCGACGTTCTTGAAGTAGTTCTTGCAGACAACCGGTTGCGGTTGGTCGCCGGCCGCGCCGATGATGAAGGGGCCTTTGTCAATGTAGACGCGCACGGCTTCCCAGATGATCTCGTTGCGCTTCTGCTCGCTGGGTTCCTGCAGACCCTTGCGGTAGATGTCCTGCAGCAAGGCCGCGGGGCTACCGGGTTCAGGCGCCCACCCTTGCTCCCCACCGGTCTTGTAATACTGACCTTCCATCGGGAAAGCACGCGTCCCTTCACCGACGCCGCGCACCGGGAAGACCCAGTCGGGGTAGGTCCACAGGTCAAGCTCTGAAGCGTGCGCGGTGGCGATCATGAACAGACCGTTGTCGCGCTTGGTACCGCCGTCAGGTGCTCCGATGGCGTTATCAATCAGGACTTTGACGCCGATATCCTCAAGGTTCTTCTTGTAAACCTCGACGGCGTTCGTGTTGACCTTGGGATCGCTCCAGTCGTTCAGTTGGATGACGAGGGTGAAGGGCTTGCCGCTGGGCAGATCGCGGATACCATCACCGTCTGCGTCCTTGAAACCGGCCTTATCGAAGGCCGCCTTGGCCTTTTCGGGGCTGTATTCTGCGTAAGCCTCGGCCCATTCCTTGAAGATTTTCTGGCCTTGCTCGCCGACGAAGTGCGGCGACTGCGGGCTGATGGTGAAGTTCTTGGGTTCGCCGATGCCGCCCCACGCTACATCCACGATGCGCTGGCGATCCATGGCGTAGGACAGACCCACGAGGAAGTCGTGGTTGCGCAGCAGCGCGCGGATTTCCTTATCCTCTTCGCTTTCTTTCGCCGGATCGTATTCCATCTCCGTGTGATAGTCCTGGTTCACGATGAACGCCGGCCACGCGCCTGCGCCGTTCATCCAGCCGGGCACCAGCCGGTAATCGCCCTTTTCAGCGTTTTCTTGCAGGAAGGGGATATCCATCGGGCTACCGTTGTAGCGGAAGTTGCAGTCATAGCGCCCTTGTGCCAGTTGTAGCAAGCGCACTTCGCTGTCTTCCACCAGCTCGACGCGGATATAGTCAATGTACGGCAGTTGGTTGCCCTCGGGATCCACTTTCCAGTAGTAGGGGTTGCGCTCCAGGATGCGGTACTCGCCGGGCTTGTATTCCTTGAGACACCAGGCCATCAAGCAGGGGTAGCCGGGGGTCTCGAACCAGCGGTCCATCTGGTCCAGCTCGGTGTAGCCTTCGGCGCCCTTCTTGCCCTCATAGTTGGGGTGATATTTCTTGAGGAAGTGCGCCGGCTTCATGAGCGGCTCCCACTCCCAGAAGCCCTGCGCCAGGACGTAGGGCATGATGTACTGCGGCTTGTCGAACTTCAGCACCCAGGTGTAGTCATCGGGGAACTCCATCGTGATGGGGGTACCATCGGAGTTGCGCGCCCACCAGGGTACCTGGTTCGTCTTGTAGTCCTCGTTCTTGGCGAGGTCTTCCCACCAGAATTTCAGGTCGGCGGTGGTGAAAGGCTCGCCATCGGACCACTTGATGCCACGGCGGAACTTGAAGGTGATGGTCTTGCCGTCATCGGTCCACGTGGGCATCTCGATCAGCAGACCCGGCTCGTACCCGGTGAGGTCGGCCTTCCAGCGGATGGGCGGATCGTACAGCTCCATCTTGATGTTGCCGGCGCCTTCCCACCAGGTCAGATCGTTCCAGGTGCCGCCGTACTTACCGATGGATTCGACCACCGGCACAACGACCACATCCAACGGCAGACGCTCATCTACCGGGGGCAGCTTGCCAGCCTTGACCAGTTCGGCCAGCATGGGGGCCTCTTTGTATTTAGACTTTGCCGGTTCCTCGGTTTTGGGGACTGGCGTGGCCGCCGGGGCCTGAGTTGTCGGTGCAGGGGTTGGCGTGGCCTTGGGCTTGCATGCCGTGAAGACCATCGCCAGGACGACTACAAAACTCAACAGTAGAAACAGTCGCTTCTTCATGACAAACCTCCTTCTAATTTGGTTGTGAATTGAAATTTGGGAACTGTAGACAATGTTTAACCGGTATTTCTATAGTGCACCTCCTTTTGAAAATTTTCAAAGTGATGAATTACAAACTGAGAATTGGCTATCACCTTAATTTGGGAACAGGCTTTCGCCTGTTCATAACAACAAAGAAAGCGTCTGCGCTGTACGTTGCACGGTTTCCTCTACCGGTGCGTTGTCCCACAAGGTCTTTTGGAGCATGTTCTGCAAAAACACCGAGGCTTGCAGATAATTGCGCAAGAACGGCCGTGGGCGTGCCAGCTTCAGCAGGGGGATGATGCGCTTGAGCCAGGGATGCCCATCGTTATTCAAGCTGGCATTGACGGCGCGGTGTGGTGCGATTTGGAGATGTTCTTCGCAATAGGCGGTCAGTGCTTCTGGCGTAGACACTTGCTTGAGAATCTCCACGCACAATTCCCCTTCCGGCGATTGGTGCGTAATGGCCCAACTGGTACCGCCCAGCGAGGTGACCTGTGGCGCGTCCAGGGTGGGGCGCGGCGCGGGGATGAATCCCAGGTGTGTGATTACATCACCTTCTTCGGCCCAGTCGGCAGACTCATCCTGGATGCGCGGCCATTCGTAAGTGCCCCCCAGGATCATCGGTGTGGTTCCCTTAGACAACTGATCGGTGATGTCCCACCAGTGAAAATTGACCATATCGGGCGGCAGGCAGGCGCGCCGTTGCAGGGTGATCTGGCGTAGGAAGTGCAGGGCTTTGTAGGTTGCCAGATCGTCCAGTTTGAGCGCGTCGGCGTCGTTCATCAGGTACGCACCGGCATTCCAGAAAAACGCCATCAGCAAGTTAATGAGCGCTTCTCCGGCGGCAACTCCGACCGGAAAAACAACTGCATATTGATTGTTATATCGTTGTTGTACGTCCGTTAGTGTAAAGTGGTCAATAATTTGTAACCAAGCGTCCCAAGTTTCCGGCGGCGTAAGTCCTTCGGCCTCAAACCAATCTTTGCGATACCATAGCCCGCTTACGTCTGCCTGTACCGGCACACCGTAAAGCTGTCCGTCCACGGTGTTATTCTGGGCGACCGGAGTTTCAAGGTTTTCGGCCAACTCATGCGCCCATTCTTTGTCCAGTTTATCCAGAGGGGCGATATAACCGGTGCGGGCATAATCGGCAATCCACACATAGTCCATCGGGATGATGTCCGGCGCTTCGCCCTGTGCGACGGCGCGCCGCAATTGACGGTGGAAATCATCGCGGGAGCACATCGTCACCTTGAGCTTAACTTCCCGGTCAGGGTGTTGCATGTTCCAGGTGTGGACGGCGCTTTCCATCGAGCCAAGCCAAAACACATCGTAGTGGGTCAAAATGTGGAGGTCAATCTGCTGTTCCAGGCGTTGGGCGACGCCGCGTGCTACAAATGTCCCTTGGCCGGCACGGCGGTAAAGATAACCTTCGCGGGCGAGTTCGGTGAGGGCCTGTCGCACCGGGGCGCGGCTGACGTTGTACAGCTCACAGAGTTCCATCTCGGTCGGCAAACGGTCGCCGGGCCGCAAGACGTTGGCCTCCATTTGTTGCTTGAAATGGAGCTTGAGTTGATAGTAGATGGGAACGGGCGAGTTGCGATCCACCATAAAGGGCCTGACTTTGTATGATCAAAAGGCACTTTGGTATTTCTTTATAACATTATAACACCGAAAGTGGGGCTTGTCAATAGTTTTCCCCGGCTTTTTGTTGACAATTTCCGCATATACGCTAAAATGCGATAAATGACTTAATTTGATATGACATTTATCGGAGATCAGTAAATGCGCCGAATCATCGTTTCTCTGATTGTTATGGGAGGCTCCAAGAAGCCGGACCGCTAGGTCCGGGAATTTCGCGTTGCTGAAGACCGGCCCTGGTGATAAGACACTTCATCAGGGCCGGTTTTTTTGTGGGTATCGAGGGGAATGGGGATGCGGATCGTCGGTCAACAGTACCTGGAGCGGATCGTCGGCCAACAGTGCTTGGAGCGGATCGTCGGCCAACAATGCCTGGAGCGGATCGTCGGCCAACAATGCTTGGAGCGGATCGTCGGCCAACAGTGCCTGGAGCGGATCGTCGGCCAACAGTGCTTGGAGCGGATCGTCGGCCAACAATGCTTGGAGCGGATCGTCGGCCAACAATGCTTGGAGCGGATCGTCAGATCCGCGGTTTTCTAGACGGGGAACTGACGTTCCCCTTTGCGCAAAGGCGTTTGCACCATGCTGTACCAGGGACTGGGCATTATCCAATTCCTAATCCCCAATCCCTAATCACCAATCATTATATTAAGAAGGAGGAGAGACTATGACACTGCAACAGTTTGCTATCATTGAATCTACATTACGCGAGGGGGAACAATTTGTCGGAGCGAGTTTCACGACAGCACAAAAGGTCGAGATTGCGCGCCTGCTGGATGCGTTCGGCGTGGAATGTCTGGAGTTGACCTCGCCGCTGGCGTCACCGCAGAGTTACGAGGACGCCAGAACGATCGCCGGACTGGGATTGCGCTGCCGCATCCTGACGCACATCCGTTGCCGCATCGAGGACGCCCAAAAGGCTATTGATACCGGCGTGGATGGCGTGGATATCGTCATCGGGACATCGTCGTTGCTGCGCCAGTTTAGCCACGGGAAGAGTATTGACGAGATCATTGACCTGGCGCTGGAAGTGGTCGAGTTCGTGCGCTCGCAGGGCGTGCAGGTGCGCTTTAGCACCGAAGATTCGTTTCGCAGTGACCCGCGTGACCTGTTCCGCATCTACGAAGCCGTAGACAGCATCGGCGTTCATCGCGTGGGCATCGCCGATACGGTCGGTGTGGCGACGCCGCGTCAGGTCTACGAGTTGGTGCGCGAATTGCGCGGGCGTGTAGCCTGCGACATCGAGTTCCACGGGCACAACGACTCCGGCTGCGCCATCGCCAACGCTTACGAGGCGCTTGATGCCGGCGCGACCCACGTGGATACGACGGTGCTCGGCATCGGCGAGCGCAACGGCATCACGCCGCTCGGTGGATTGATCGCGCGCCTGTATGCCACCGACCCTGCTCTGGTGGCGAAGTACGATCTGCCGCTGTTGCGCACCATTGATACCACCGTCGCGCAGATGGTCGGCGTGGATGTGCCGTTCAACAACTACATTACCGGCATCACCGCCTTCACGCACAAGGCCGGCATCCATGCGAAGGCCATCCTCAACAACCCGGAGACCTACGAGATCATCAACCCGCAGGCGTTTGGACTGACGCGCTACGTCAGCATCGCCCACCGGCTCACCGGCTGGAATGCGATCAAGAATCGCGCCGAACAACTGGGCCTGGCGCTGGATGACGCGCATATCAAGGCGATCACCGAACACATCAAGACGCTGGCCGACGAAAAGCCAATCTCGCTGGACGATGTTGATGCCTTGCTGCGCCGTTGGGCAAATGGGGAGGGGCAGACGGCTTGACTTCGCTTGAAATTGGCGACAATCAGGTTAGCGTTGATACCCTGGCAGGTTGGTACGTGGCGACGTTACCATTCCTTACTTGCCATCCGCCATTTTTGAAGGAGGGGGCGCTATGCAAAATCTGCCGAATTCCAACCCTGGCTGGAGTGTCTGGCAACCCACGCGCCGACTTTTGTGAGCTTTTATGACGTAAACTGTGTGGCCCCGGAGCTTTATCCGTTGATCAAAGCCTTTGAGGTCGGACGCACAGTAGAAGACTTGTCGGCCCTCGTTTGACCGATGCTGTTGGCAGGGGCGGTGCTTTACCGGGAAATCTGCAATGGATGAAGAAATCAATCTCGAAGAGTTGGCGCCCTGGTTGCTCATCTTAATCACGTTGATCGGCGGCGGGCTAAGGGTGCTGTTGCTCGATCATCAGGGGATGTGGCTGGATGAGACGTTCAGCGTATGGCTGGCGAATCGCGGGGTCGGTGATCTGCTGCGGTGGGTTGCCCGGATTGACCAACATCCGCCCCTCTATTATCTCCTGCTCCATTACTGGATCGCGCTTAACGGAGATACTACACCCTATACTGTGCGTTTGCTCTCTGTCCTGTTCGGGATTGGCGCAATCCCGACGGTCTACCTGATCGGCAAACGTATGTCCGGTGCGGTGATGGGATTGGTGGCCGCCATGCTCATGGCCCTTTCGCCTTTCCACATCCGTTTCGCCCAGGAAACGCGCATGTACACGCTCCTGACCTTCAACGCTGCCGTGGCGATTTACGCGCTGGTCAGACTGCTTACGGATTCACGCACCATCGCTCCCATCGGCAGCCAGGTGCGGGAATATCTGCGGCTCCGGCATTGGTCGGCCATCCGAACTATTGAGACCGATCTGGCCTGGGGTATCTTCATCGCCTTTTCGGTTGCGACCATGTTCACCCACAATACGGCAGTCCTTTTCCCTTTAGCCACTAACCTTTTCGTTCTCGGCCTGATGTTTTTTCAGAGAGTGGGGAAATCAGGGGCTTTGTCCACCTTTCAGGTGCCTCCTTTCAAGAACTGGGTGAAGGCGCAGATCGCCATTCTCGTGCTCTGGAGTCCCTGGAGCGTTGCTTTTATCCGCCAAGCCAGAGGCGTCTATCAGGAGTTTTGGATTCCCAAGCCGGATTGGAATACCGTTATCCAGGTGCTTAAATCCTTTTTGAATGCTCCTACGCCTGCGCCGGGTCAAACCAACCAGGGGCAGATGATCTGGCTCCTGTATGTGGTGGTGCTTGGCCTGGGGATGTGGCATTACCGGAAAAAGATGGCACATTTCTTGTTTCTGGCGGCCCTGTTTGCCGTCCCTTTTTTGGGTGAGTTGATCGTGAGCATCCGCCGGCCCATTTTTTATGATCGAACCTTGATCTGGATAACCATTCCGTTGTTCCTGGCTCTGGCGGCCGGCGTCACTCAATTGAAATTTCGTTTTCTTATTCTCGTGGCGGTGGGGATTTTAGGCACAAACAATCTGTTTGCGGCTGCCGATTATTACCGGTTCACACAAAAAGAGGATTGGCGCACGGCGGCCGGTTACGTTGCCAATTTCGCTCAAAAAGGCGATCTAGTCCTTTTTAATGCCACCTGGGTACAAATCCCATTCGACTACTATTTCCACGCCTATGAAAATCAGTATGCGATCCAGATAGAGAAGCGCGGAGCGCCCGTAGACCTTTTCGACAGCGGCGTCGTGGAGCCGAAGATGACGGAGCGCGATATTCCCCGGTTACTTTCTTTGATAGACGGACGACAGAGGGTTTGGCTGGTTTATAGCCATGATTGGTACACGGATCCACAGGGATTAATCCCACAAACGCTGGCATCGAAAATGCGATTGACCCGGCAACGTGATTTCTACGGGGGGCGGGTTCAATTGTACGAAGCCCCCTAGGGCCTTGTTTGAACGTCGGCACGTTAACATATCGGAATCTCCATGACGGAGACAATTGCACAGGCAGGCAACTCCGACGAAGATACGCTCCTTCGTCGGGGTTGCGTATTTGCTAAATTGCGTTAAAGTTTGGTCAGGATTATAGTGTTAGAGGAAACCACATGCAGCTTTACTTTATCCGTCATGGACAATCGGCAAACAATCATTTGTGGGAACGTACCGGCTCTAATGTCGGTCGTCACGAAGACCCCGAACTGACATCCCTGGGGCGGCAACAGGCCGCATTGGTGGCCGGATTTTTGCAGCAGGCCGATCCCATGTTCGACGAACGGGATCGCACCCCCAAAAATGTGGCCGGTTTTGGTATCACACACGTTTATTGCAGTTTGATGGTGCGCGCGGTGGCGACCGGTGCGGCGATTGCCGGGGCGCTCGGCCTGCCGCTGGTCGGCCTGCGCGACGCGCACGAGACCGGTGGTATTTACCAGTTTGATCCTGTGACCGATGTTCCCGTCGGCCTGCCGGGCAGACCCCGCAGTTACTTTGCGACGCACTACCCGCAATTGTGCCTGCCCGAATCTGTGGATGAGAACGGTTGGTGGAACCGGCCCTTTGAGGAGGAAAGCGAGTATTTGCCGCGTGCGCAGCGGCTCGTGGCCTGGTTGCTGGCGCAGCACGGCGATACCGAAGACCACATCGTCCTGGTGACGCATGGCGGCTTCTACAACTATCTGATAGCCGCGCTTCTGGATATTCCCTTTGACCTCAACCGTTGGTTTGTGCTGAACAATGTAGCCATCACCCGCCTGGATTGTCTGCCGGAGCGCACCCGCATCGTCTACATGAACCGCACCGACTTTTTGCCCAAAGCTCTCATTACATAGGGGCAAGGGGCAGGGGGCGTCTCACGTATGCTGATCTCCAATCCCTTTTCACCCATTACTCATTATTATCTTTCAGGAGCAACGATGCCAACAATTTCCCTTTCCGATTCCAAAACTCGTTCACGTCTGTACACGACCATTGGTTACTGTGCGGCCTTCATCGCTTTGGGGCTGACGACGGCCTCACTTGGCCCAACGCTCACCGATCTGGCGGCGAACACGCGCTCGGCGCTGGCGCAGATCAGCTACGGTTTCACCGCACGCGCACTGGGCTATCTGCTCGGCTCTTTCCTCAGTGGACGCTTATACGATCGGCGTCCCGGCAATCCTTTGATGGGGACAATGTTGCTGTTGATGGCGCTCAGTATGGCGCTGATACCGCTGATTCCCGTCTTGTGGGTGTTGATCGCTGTCATGCTGCTGTTGGGGATGTTTGAAGGGGCGGTGGACGTGGGCGGCAACACATTATTGGTCTGGCTGCACGGCGACAAAGTTGGCCCATACATGAACGCGATGCACTTTTTCTTTGGGGTCGGGGCCTTTCTATCGCCGGTCGTTGTCGCGCGCGTGCTGGCGGTCAGCGGCGGCGTCACCTGGGCTTACTGGATTCTTGCCTTGTTAATTGCTCCCGTTGCTGTGGCCATGCTGCGCTTGCCCAGTCCTTCTTCGTCTGCGGACGAGCGCGCGGCGTCTGGCGAACAACCGGCGACTGCGCCGCGGCGCACGCCTGCCGTGCTGGTGACGCTGATTGCCGTGTTCTTCTTCCTGTACGTGGGGTCAGAGGGAAGCTTTGGCGGATGGATTGCGACTTATGCCAAAGCCACCGGTCTGGGTGACCCGGCAACGGCGGCTTATCTGACGTCGGTATTTTGGGGCGCGTTGACGCTGGGGCGCTTGCTTTCTATCCCGTTAGCGGCACGTCTGCGCCCGCGCACGTTGCTGTTAGGTGATCTGATCGGCTGTTTGCTCAGCATGCTCGTGGTCATCCTGTGGCCTGGCGCGCCGGTGGCACTGTGGATCGGCACGTTCGGCGCAGGCTTTTCAATGGCGTCCATCTTCCCGACGATGATCTCCTTCGCCGGGCGCCATCTGGCGACGACCGGCAAGACCACCGCCTGGTTCTTTGTCGGCTCAAGCAGCGGCGGCATGGTCATCCCCTGGTTGATCGGGCAATGGTTCGAGTCTGTCAGCCCACGGGTGACGATGTTTGTGATTCTGGTATGCCTGGTGTTGGATCTGCTGGTGTTTACGACAGTTCTTCGCGCCGTGCGGAAACCTGCAACTGCAATGCGGGAGGTAGCGTCAGCATGACCTATTTGATTACGATCGCCGTGCGGGCGGGGTGAATTAAACTCAGCTAATTCTTTTCTGGGAGGTTACGATGATTGCAAAAGCACCTTTTGGACGGACCGGTCATGAGAGCACCAGAGTTTTGTTTGGGGCGGCGGCACTCGGCGGTGTGACGCAGGCCGAGGCCGATCGCACGTTGGATTTGCTGTTGGAGTATGGCATCAATCACATTGATACGGCGGCGTCTTATGGGGATGCTGAACTGCGGATCGGCCCCTGGATGCCGGCGCATCGTAAAGACTTCTTCCTGGCGACGAAGACCGGCAAGCGCACCTATCAGGAAGCCTGGGACGAATTGCGTCGCTCGTTGGAGCGTATGCGTGTGGATTCGGTTGACCTGTGGCAACTGCATGTCCTGGTGGAGCCTGAGGAATGGGAAGTGGCGATGGGGCCGGGCGGCGCATTGGAAGCCTGCATCGAGGCGCGCGCTCAAGGGTTGGTGCGCTTTATCGGCGTGACCGGGCACGGCCTCAACGTTGCCAGGATGCACATGCGCAGCCTGGAGCGTTTCGATTTCGATGCTGTCCTGCTGCCTTACAACTACCCGCTGATCCAGAATCCCCAATACGCGGCGGATTTCGAGGCGCTGGTTGCCATGTGCCGTGAACGCAACGTGGCAGTGCAGACCATCAAATCCCTGTGTCGGCGTCCCTGGGGCGACCGACCGCACACACGGGCGACCTGGTATGAACCGTTGGAGGATCAGGCCGCTGTGGATAAAGCCGTGCATTGGGTGTTGGGACGCCCGGAGCTTTTCCTGAACACCGTGGGCGATATTCATGTATTGCCGAAGGTGCTGGATGCTGCCAGCCGCTTCACACAGCGACCGACCGACGCGGAGATGGAAGCGTTGGTTGCCGAACAGGAGATGGCGCCGCTGTTTGAGTGAGCTGGCCCGGTAGACCCGTCAGCGCACTTCAAACACGTAGCCGCGTCCCCGGACGGTGTGGATAAAGCGGGGGTGGTTGGGGTCAACTTCGATTTTGTGCCGCAACCGATGGAGGGGCGCGCGCAGCAGATCGCGCGCCTCGTACAGCGTGACTTCGCCGCCCTGAAGGTGCGCGCCTAACTCGCGGAGCGAGACGACCTCTCCCGACCGGCGCATCAGATAAACGAGGATTTTCAACTCGGTGGGGGTAAGGGAGACGGCGTTGTTGGCGACCATCGCCAGCCCTTTTTGCAGGTCCACCGTGATCCCCGGCGCTCGCAAAAATCGTTCCGTGGATGTGGCCTCGGTTGCGTCCCCGACATCGGTGGGGGCGCTTTTGAGTGTAGCCAGGGCGCGCTCCAGCAACGTCACCGGATCGGAGGGGAGCGTGCGCTGCTGCCGCGCCGCTAATCCATTTTCGACCACCCGCAGGATTTCGCGTAGTGAGCTG
Source organism: Anaerolineae bacterium (assembly GCA_035373625.1). Classification (GTDB taxonomy): domain Bacteria; phylum Chloroflexota; class Anaerolineae; order B4-G1; family SLSP01; genus DSWT01. The sequence goes on from DAOSNS010000043.1 coordinate 22,794, forward strand.
GGCTTGAAAAGATAATCGTAGGCCCAATGTCGCAGGGCGATGATGGCCGAATCCAGCGTGGCATAGCCGGTAAGGATGATGAAAACCGTATCGGGAGCATAGGGGCGCGCTTCGGCCAACACGGTTGTGCCGGACATCCCCGGCATATTCAAATCGAGCAACACCAGATCGAACGGCTCACTGCGAATCTTTTGCAGAGCCTCGGTGCCCGAAGTCGCTTCTGCCGGCCGATACCCCACGCGCCTGAACAAATCCAGCAGAGTGCGCCGGATGCCCGGCTCATCATCGGCGACGAGAATCCGCGCCCCAGGAAAAGCTGTTGGTGTCGTGAACTCTTCCATAGGTATTTTCAAGGGATGGGAAGCCGCACGGTAAACGTGGAGCCTTGCCCGACCTGGCTTTGAACGATGATGTCACCATTGTATTGCCTGACCAGATCATAGCTGATATTCAGTCCCATACCGGCGCCTTTCTGTTTGGTGGTGAAGAACGGCTCGAACAGGTGTCTCATATCTTCCGGCGGTATCCCCCGGCCGTTATCGGTAAAACTGATTGCCACATAGCCATCATCGGTTACATTCCCCTGGATGCGCAGAAGCCCACCTTCATCCATTGCGTCTATGGCATTGAGTATCAGGTTCATGAAGACCTGCCCCAGTTCGCCCTCATCGGCTCGCACCACCGGCAAATCCACAGGGACATCGTGCTCGATGCGCATATTGCGATGTTGCATGTATTTGTTCACCAGGCTGAGGACATGGTTCACCACAGTATGGATCTGGACAGAATGTGGCTCGCGGCGAGGCTTGCGCGCAAATTCCAAAATGCGGGTGACCAGGCCGATCAGCCGCTGGACTTCTTCATCAGCGATCTGAATATATTCGCGTTGTTGTTCCGGTTCTAGGGAGAACATCAGGAGCATTTCCAGGCTGCTGTGGATGGTTTGTAAGGGGTTATTGATCTCGTGGGCGAGCGCCGCAGCCAGACGCCCGGTCGCGGCCAGCTTTTCACTGTGGACCAATTGCTCGGTGGTCTGTTCGACCAGGCGGCGTTGTTCGCGTTCGGCGGCATACAGGCGGGCGTTCTTGAGGGCGATACCCAATTGCGCAGCGATGGTTTCGTATAAACGCAGATCGTCTTCGGTGAAGGCATGCAGACGTTGATCTTCGATATTCAGCACAGCTACCACCTGATCATCCATGCGTACCGGCACGGCCAGTTCAGAACACAGCTCCACATCATTCTGGAGCTTATAATAATTGGGGATGGCATACGTATCGTGGATCAGGACAGACTGCCCGCTGGTGTAAACCTGACCGGTTACGCTCTGGTGCATGGGGAGGCGCAGAGTTTCCGGCGTATCCACCTTTACGCCGATGATGGAGGGGTGAATGATCATATACTCCCCTTGTGGGTCGGGGAAGGCTAGGCTCAGGCTGTGGGGATGCAAAGTCTGGTGGATGGTTTGCAATACCCGCCTCACGACCTCATCGAAATCCAGCGACGAGGCGGCGGCCAGGATGATTTCTTGCAGGAGCCGGCTCTCGGCAAGCCGGTGGGTGATTTCGGTATACAGGCGGGCATTTTCGATGGCGGCGGCCGCCGACCCGGCCAGAGTGTTCAGCAAATTCAGATCATCCTCATTGAATAATTTATCCCCCCAGTTCATGGCTTCGGCGACGCCGATCACTTTTTCTTTAGTGATCAGCGGCACAGCCAGCAGTGAACGGGTTCTCAGGCCGGTGCGGGCGTCAATCTGGTTGTAGAATCGCGGGTCCTGATAGGCGTCGCGGATGAGAAGGGCCTGACGGGTACGCAGCGACTCGCCGGCAATGCCGGCCGTGGCCGGCATACGGGTGCCCACCAGGCTTTGGGAATTTGGCCCCACGGCAGCCGCAAAGGTCAATGTATCAGAATCGGGATCATACAGCAGCACCGAAGCAGCTTCCGCTTCGAGCAATGTGCGCACTTCGTGCATCATTTGTTCCAGGACTTGTTCCAAACTCAACGTTGAAGTCAATGCCTGGGTAGTTTTGTTTAACGCCTGGAGTTGACGGTTGTGATGTTGCAGCGCTTCCTCGGCTTTTTTGCGGGCGGTGGTGTCCTGCAAAATGCCGACCACCTGGTTGATCTCACCTTCTGGATTGCGCACGGCAAACAAGGTGATGATGACGACGACTTGTGTGGGGCTTTCTGAGCGATAGGCAGAATTGATTTCTTTCAAGTCTAGCTGGACTTCGAACGGTTGGACCGTTTCGCCCCGGAATACCCGCGCTAAAACGGCTTGTAACCCAAGTCGGTGGATGATCATGTCACCCAGGGCGTTAAATTGCCCTACCAGCACATCGGCGGATGGCAAATCGAACAGGGCCAGGAATGCGTGGTTGACGAGGGTTGCGATGCCATCGGGCGCGAAGACGATCATGGGGTAGGGCAATTGTTCAATGATTTGGCGCACCCGGCTCTCACTGGCGGCCAATCGGCGTTCGAGATCGTGTTTGTTGAGGGTCATCTCGATGGTGGAGCGCAACGTTTCTATCTCAAAGGGCTTGATGAGATAGCCGTAGGGCGCGGTCTTTTTAGCACGCTGCAAGGTTTCCATATCCCCATAAGCCGTGAGGTAAATGATAGGGATGTCGAAACGCGCCTGCACTTGCGCCGCAGCGGCAATCCCGTCCATCTTCCCTTTCAGGCGGATGTCCATCAGGATCAGATGGGGTTTGCTGCGGGCGACAGATTCTACCACGGCCTCACCATAAAGTTCATGGCCGACGACCTCATAGCCGCTGCGTTCCAGGTTCATCCTGAGGACTTCGGCGACAATCATCTCATCTTCTACCAGGAAAATCCGCGCTTTTGCCATACTTTACGTATCCTCGTCACAGGTAAAGGTAATGGTCACGCATGTTCCTTTGTCGTATTGGGTGTGCAATTCACCGTCAATTTGCTGCGTCAACACCTTGATCAGCCGTAGCCCCAGCCCCGGTGAGGTTTCCATAGCGACCTCCGGCGGCAATCCCACGCCATTGTCGGCGACCTCCAGATGAAGGCAATTCCCTTCGGGCCGCAAGGCAAGGCGGATGGTCGGCGGGGCGTTGTCAGGAGAACGCCACTCCGGCGGGAAAGCGTATTTTAAGGCATTGGTTACCAATTCGTTGACGATGAGTCCGCAGGGGATAGCGAGGTCCAGGCTCAATTTCAGGTCGGCGATGTCTTGTTCGATGACGATGCCTCGGCTGAAGGTTTCGTAGGTTTGGGAGAGATGCCGCAGCAGGGATTGGAAGTAGAAGTAAGTGTTGACCGTGGCGCTGCCCGGCGATTGATAAAGCTGTTCATGAATCAGCGCGATGGCTTTGATACGGGTTTGGCTATCGCGTAGTATTTGTTGCATTTCGTCATCTTCGGTCATATTGAATTGTAGTTCCAGCAAGCCCAGGATGATCTGCAGGTTGTTTTTGATCCGATGGTGGATCTCGGTGAGCATAAAGGTCTTCTCGTCCAGCGCGGCTTGGAGTTGTGCCTCGTAATCTTTGAGCGCGGTGATGTCACGTCCTACCCCTACCAGCCCAACGATTTCGCCATGTGGCCCACGTAGCGGTGAAAGGGTGGTTTGAAAATGCAAGCCATTGGTTGACCATTCGTAGGTCAGGCTCTTGCCGGTGGTTAAGACCTCCAGATTGGCCGCTTCGTGGCACTGGGCGGCTTCAGGGCCGAGAACCTCACGGGCCGTGCGCCCCAGGAAGTGCGTCGGTGACAGCCCCATGCGTTCCAGCCAGCGCCCGTAGACCGCTGTGTAACGCTGCTCGCGGTCCAACGAGAAGACGACGTCGTCTATGGAATCCATAAGTGACTGCAACCAGGCGGCATTTTCCTGCAAAGCGCGCTCGGCCTGGCGGTGGGCGGTGACATCTTCTCCTAAGGAAGCCACAGCGATAATGTTGCCCCCCGGATCGCGGATGACCGTGTTATTCCAGGCAATCAGGGCGCGCCGCGTACCTCGCGCGGTGAGGATTTCATTTTCATAATGGGGTGCAAAGTCGCCCTGCGCAAAGTGCTGCAAGAAACTCGCATGCATATCGGCACGAATTTCGGGCGGAATAAAGGTCTCGAACCAGTTGGTGCCGAGGACCTCCTCTTCCGTCATTTCCAGCAGTTGCAAACCGAACTCGTTGCAGAAGATCACGTTGCCTTCCATATCCAGCATCATTGCAACCATGCGTACATTTTCCAACATCTCGCGGAATTTGCGTTCGCTGGCTTCCAGGGCGGCCCGTGAATGTTGAAGTTCGGCCAGTTCCTGTTGTACCTGGGCATAAAGCTGGGCATTTTCCAGGGCGATGGCAGCCGCGCGAGCCAACGGCGAGAGACGCTCGATGTCGGTTGCCGTAAATGTTCCCGGTTGATCGCTATCGAGACGCAGGATACCTAGAGTGCGTTCCCCCAGGCGGATCGGCAGCGAGAGGTGCGAGCGAATCCAGGCTGTTTCCGGCAGTGGTTGCCAGCGCGGGTCGGTGGTGACATCGGCTGACAGATACGGTTGTCCATCGGCGCAGATTTGCGCATTGATGGGGAATTCGGCGAGGGGTTGGAGCATATCTGTAAGATCATCGCCGTGGGCGGCGTAGCCGCGTTTCCCGGCGATATGCAGGGCATCACCGATCAGCAGGGCGATGTTGGAAGACGTGGAGGGGACTAACCGTTGCGCCTGGTGCAGGATTTCCATCAGCACGTCGGAGATGTCGAGCGCCGAAGTCAGCGCCAGGGTGACATCACGCAGGGTTTCGGCACGCAGGCGTTGTTCGCGTTCGGATTCCAGCACTGCTTCTTTTTCAGCTTCAATGCGTTTGCGTTCCGTAATATCGAGGTGGATACCCAGACATCGGATGGGTTGGCCTTGAGCATCCAGTTCAAACTCTCCGGAGGATTGTATAATCCTTTCCTCGCCGTCATTTAGGCGTAGGATGCGGAACTCCATCGGCCATACTTTTCGGGCGGCGATCATCTTTTCGATCTCGGCGCGCACTCGTTCCTGATCGTCAGGGTGGATCAGTTGCGCCATTGTGGCGCTGAGGTTGCCGGTGAAATTCGTCTCGTCCAGGCCGTGGATCGCGTACATGTTCCGGGACCAGCGCAGGGAGTCGTCGCGCAGATCCCAAACAAAACTGCCCATCCCGGCGATTTTCTGGGAATGGTTGAGCAGTAATTCTCTCTCGCGCAGGGCTTCAAGAGCCAGTTTTTGCTCGGTGATGTCGCGTCCGATGCCCACCAGACCTGTAATCTGCCCGGTGGCGTCGCGGAGCGGCAATTTGGAGGTGAGCTGCCACATGTGTTTGTCATGGGCATTGACCAGGAATTCTTCGCGGTTGAGGATCGGGACGCCGGTGCGTAACACCATCTCGTCATCGGCCATAAAAGCCGCAGCAGTTTCGGGAGGGAACAGCTCCGCATCGGTTTTGCCGAGCACTTCTTCTTCCGGCAGGCCGATGTTGTTCAGGTCGGCGCGGTTGGCAAGCGTTTTGCGACCTTGAGTGTCTTTGGTGTAAATGGCATCGGGCAGGTTGTCAATTAGAGTGCGCAACAGTTGCCGTTCCTGGGCCAGTGCTTCGAGCGCCTGCATTTTTTGGGCATCGGCTTCCAGACGCTCCAGGATCGTTTTCTCACGCCTTAAGCGGCTTGCCAAAAGCTCGCCGAGCAGTGCCGTTGCTACAGGATAAATCACCAGCACCGGCAGGCTAATATTGCGAAGCGCGTTTAAGGCCATGGGCCAGGGCAGGGTGAACATCAGCGCCAGCATAATGAGATGGGCTAGCATGCCGAATACGTAAAGCTCGGGGAGGGTGATCTCATTCAGTGCGCCCCGGCGCATATGCCGCCATATAAGACCCAGACCGCCTGTTGCCAGGATCACGGAGATGCCGGTGAGCGTCCCGGCCCCACCTCCATATAATCGCATGGTTATGGTAACGAGCATCGCAATGAGCGTGGGAATCGGCCCGAAAAACAGGCCGGAGATGCAGAGCAGGACCGAGCGCGTATCGAAGACCACCCCGGCCTGCAAAGTCCACGGCGTCAGCATCACAACGACGCCGATGGCCCCCAGAATGAGGCCAACCACGATCTGTTGTCCTATCCAGGCTTCACGGCTACTGTGCCAGCGCGACGTGAGCAGGTCGAAGATGAGCACCGACGACAGCAGCAGCGCCGCATTACGCATCAGTTCAGGAAAGATGTCCATAGTCTGACTCGTCTTTGATTATAAAAAACCATTCGAATGTTCAACGTTTGAACGCCATTGCGCCGATGAGCTGGGGGGTGATGAATCCCTCTGATCATCCGGCAGCGGTTTTTTGGGGAAACGCAGGCGCGCCGTCGCTCCCGGCGTGTTGTTCAGCGTCAATGTCCCTTCCAGTTGCTGTTCGGTAAAGACGCGCGCCAGATGTATTCCCACATGACTGCGCTTGCCTTCTAAAACATCGGCGGGGTACCCCTGCCCGTTGTCATTGACTTCGATGACCAGATCGGTGGGCGGTTCTTCGGCAATTGTGATTTTAATACACAATGGGCCTTGTTGCGGCCTGGCATATTTGAGTGTGTTGGTCAGCAATTCGTTGAGGATCATTGCCAGGTAGCTGGCCTGTTGAGGGGTGAGCATAGTCGTATCGCCATGAGTCTCGATGGCTACCTGGGTATCGGGCCAGGAGCCAGTGATAGCTGTGGTGAGCATCTGCACCAGGGCCGCAACAGGCAACGGTCCCCATTGGTTCAATGTTGCCAGCAGTTTATGAATTTCGGCGAAGCCCTGCACGCGCTGCCGCATGGTCGTCCCCAAACGTTCGTAGGCAGCGCGATCTTCCGGTAGGGCGTGATGGATCTCAAGTTCAAACATGGACTGGAGGATGTTCAGGGTGTTGCTGATACGATGGTTGATTTCCCGCAGCAGTTGTGATTTGAGCTGGGTTTCACGCTGTGCCTGTGCGTACAAATTGGCATTCTCGATTGCCAGAGCGGCCGTTGCTGCTAACGATTCCAGCAATTTCTGGTCGGCGTCGGTAAAACGATGGGGGTGGATATCTATCGCTTCGATCACTCCCAAAACGCCGTGCTTGCCGATGAGGGGCACGCCGAGCAATGCGTGAACGGGTACGTGGGTGCCTGTGGTGATGCTATGATAATGGCGGGGGTCACTCCACACATCGGCCACAAGCTGACTTTGGGCGGTTGTGGCAATGTATCCGGCAATGCCCTGCCCGGCAGGCACGCGCCAACCGTGCAAATTCTCATTCTGCGGGCCGATAGATTGCCGACAGACCAAATCGCCTGTCTCTGCCTCGCGCAACCATATTGAGGTCGCTGTGATGTTTAGCAAGCGTCGGGTTTCGCGCAAGATGTTCAGCAGGACTTCGTCCAGGTCCAGGGAGGAATTAAGGGCCTGTCCGGCCTGATTTAACAAGGTCAACTCTTCAATGCTGCGGTGTAACGCGGTGATGTCTACAACCATAGCGAACGAGCCGGAAAAGCGTCCTTCGCTATCCTGCAATGCTGTTGCCGAAACTTCTGTGTAACATATACTGCCGTCTTTGCGCAGGAAACGACGTTTGTACCGATCGTGAAAGCCCAGACGCCGTTGTTCCATTCGCTGCGTATGGTCAACCAAATCGTCAGGGTGCATAAACTCGGTGACCGTGCGTCCCAGCATCTCCGCTTCTGTGTAACCTAACATAGCCGTCATGAAAGGATTGACCATGATGGTACGGTATTCTGCATCCATTTGCCAGATACCAACATTAGCCGTTTCGACAATGCGGCGGTAGCGGGCTTCACTGGCGGCCAATTGCGCTTGTAAACGGTTGTGCCGGATGAGATTTTGCATCCATCCCTCGAAGGGCGAGGTGTGAATGTGCTGATCTTGCTCGGATATGTAGTAGATATTGGACAGTATTTGCTGATCAACCAGCAGCAAAGGATGCGCCATCAAGATGCCTTGTAATGATGCGGGTGTAAAGTGGTTCAGATTATACTGGCACAGGGCTATGCAGGGAGATTGTGAGATGAGGGCATTGAGTTGCGATTCGTAATCCTCCAATAACTCTGCGCCGGCGACGGCGTGCAGTGACCAGCGCATGTCGCCGGTGACGCGCAAGGCAGCATAGCCCTCGTCCAGGGCGGCGGTTATGGCATCGCGCAGGGCTGTGAGCATGGCCTGCGGCGTAAAGGTGCCGTTGCCGCTCAGGTAGGTTTCCTCGGCGGTTGTAATCCGCCATGCTCCCCGCTGTATCGCAGCGGTTGAATCTATTCCTTCTGCGTCTAGCCTGGCTTTCACTTCGGCGATGCGCATCTCGAAGGAAGCGGCTTCAAAGATGCTCCATACTTTATGATTTTGGGACAACCCATCGCGGATGAATGTGGTCAAGCCGCGCCGATAGGTTTCGGCATCTGTGTAAAACCAGCCGATGTGTTGGCCCGGGCGTATATCGGTCAATGTGTAGGAGAGATTGAGCGTTTGGTTTGTCATAATTGTCAACTGGAATCCCTTTATTTTGATTATAGCTAGATTTGGCGGGATTGCACCGCCGGGTGTGTTACATTTGTGTTGCGTTTATGTAGTCACCCGCGCACAAAGATTATGAACGCAATGCCTGTACGCGGTAGATCGGCATCTCACCTTTGCCCTTAACCGGCACCAATCCCAACGATTCAGCGATGCACTGGTCTTTGACCCAGGACCAGGCATCTTCGCTGAGATTGACAGCTTCCACGGCGCCGTGGCTTTGCACGCGCTCGGCGGTGTTTACCGTGTTGCCCCAAATGTCGAAAAGATACTGGCGATGGCCCACGACGCCGGCCATCACCGGCCCGATGTGGATGCCCACCCGCACTTGCCAACCGGCCGGTAAGCGACGGGCGGCCGGGATCATTTCCAGTCCACAGCGGACGCAGTTGAGCACCGGGTTATTTAGGGAGCGCAGCAGCCCGGCGGTTGCCATAAAAGCATCTCCCAACGTTTTGATCTTCTGCAACCCGTAGCGCAAGGCCAGGTTCTCGTAAGTTTCGACCAACGCTTGCAGGTTGGTAAGGATGTCTTCCGGGGTATGCGTTTCGCAATAAGGGGTGAAATTGACAATATCGGCGAACAGGACGGCCACGTTGGGGAATTGCCGTGGCTTGACCGTGCCGGTGTTTTTCAGTTCGGTGACGATTTCCGGCGGCAGAATGACATGGAGCAATTCATCGAAGCGGCGGCGCTCGGCCTCAATGCGGCGTAGGTACTCGATCTCTTGGTCGCGCAGGCGTTTTTTCTCCAGGCATGCCCCGACCCGCGCGTTGAGCAAGACGGCATTGACCGGTTTGGGGAGGTAGTCTTCGGCGCCCAGTTCAATGCACCTGGCAATCCGCTCAATATCGTCGAACGCCGAAACCATGACGACGGGAATATGTTGCAGGGCGGGTTCGGCCTTGAGCATGCGCAGGACCTCATCGCCGTTTAATTCCGGCATTTCCATATCCAGGATGATGAGATCCGGGCGAAAATGCCGCGCCATAGCCAGCCCCTGGCGACCATCCAGTGCCCAGATGACATTGTGCCCGTTTTGGTCCAAAAGCGCTTCAAGCAGAAGCGCCTGGGTGGGGCTATCTTCTACGACCAGGATGGTTTGCTCAGATGGTCCGGTCGCCGACAGTTGTGATACAGGCTCTTCAGGTAGTGTATACTCCGGTGCCGCATCATCCATCGGTTTAGACCCATGTCCAGTCATCGTCGAAATGGGGCAACACCGGCGGCCCGGTGATGAGACCCATTTGACTTAGCGTGCCCACCAGTACCGAATTGGCGAAAGCGTCTTTGGGGATGTACTCCAGGGCGCCGAGTTGCAACCCTTGAACCACGGCAGTGTGTTCGTCGTGTTGGGTGAGCATAATCACCGGTAAATCGGCTGTTTCCGGCCAACTTTTGAGCTGCTGGCACACCTGGAATCCATCCATATCGGGCAATTGGATATCCAACACGATAGCTTCCGGCAACAGATTGCGCGCCAGAGCCAGACCATCCACGCCGTTATATGCCACGGTCACGTGCAAGCCGTTAGCTTCCAGCAAGGCTTGCAACGATAGCGCCTGGGTGGGGCTATCCTCGATGACCAGGATGGACTTTTTCATTTCGCCTCCGTGCTTCCCAGTTTTTCCAATGTCACCTGCACGTTGCCGGCCGGTAGCGGGTCTATGGCACAGCGATCAACCATCCAGCCGATATCGTGGAGGGTGTTAACAGGAATATGGGTCTGTTTGCTGTCGGTCGTGGTGCAGACGACACGCACACCGAATTTTTCAGGCTCTTCAATCCGCTCAATACTGATTTGTCCTACATGCAACATCCCCAGGCTCATGGCATCGGCAATTGACGAGGTCGCCAGGGCGATGCGCGCCTGGCTGGTGATGTCCAGGCCGATTGTGCGGGCCAGCTCGCGGGTTTTCTGCCGGGCGTTGATGACATCGCGGTAATCACGGATGATCACGGTGGTTTTGAGCTGGGTGCTCTCATCCAGGTTGCGCCGCACGATATCCACAAAATCCCGGATGCTAAACGGTTTGAGCAGGTAAGCCGCTTCTAAAGGTTCGATCTGTTTTTCCAGTTCGGGCGTCCCGTAAGCTGTGATGAGGATGGTGCGCGTCACTATCTTCTGACGGTAAATGTAGCGCAAAACATCTATACCGTTGACCCCGGGCATCTTGAAATCGGTGATAATGACCTCGAAACGTTCGCCCCGCGCCAGATATTGTAATGCCTCTTCCCCAGAAGTGCAAACCCACACCTCGCAAGCATCACCGAGGGCATGCTTGAGGGCGTCACCTAGCGTGCGCGCCAACTGTGATTCATCGTCTATAAGCAGGACTCGCTTTTTCTTCACGCTCATCTTATTTCACCTCTTTGTTTTTCATGGACCCCAGGGCTTGTAGCCGTGCTGCAATCTGGGCCGGTGTCAAGATTTCGTTGACCGCTTTGCGGGCAATGACTTCCTGGGGCATGCTGGCGACGACGCAGCTTTTTTCTTCTTGGGCGATGACCCATCCGCCCTGCCGATGTAGCGCCTCCAGTCCCTCTGCGCCGTCATCTCCCATGCCGGTCAGTTGGATGCCAAAGGCACGTGGCCCGTAGACCGTTGCCAGGGAATGGAAAAGATAGTTGATCGAAGGGCGTAACCCCCGGTAAGGGGGGTCTTTGCTTAACTCGATGACGCCCCACACGTTGATACGCATGTGACAATCATCGGGGGCCAGCAACACATTCCCCGGTACAGGGGTATCACCATGGCCGGCCAGGCGCACGTTCAGAGCAGTTTGGGTGCTTAGCCATTCGGCGAACCCTGGGCCAAAGCCTTTGGTGATGTGCTGCACAATCAGGATGGGCAGCGGAAAATCGGCCGGAAGCGCGCCTAGAATGGTCGCCAGGACGGCCGGCCCGCCGGTCGAGGACCCGATGCCGATGATTTGGGTATTGGGGCGTTGGACTGGGAATTCTGACGAAACGGCCCCGGCCACTGATGAGGAAGGCGCCACCGTTGCCGTTTTGCGCGCTTCGGGATCCCAGCGCCGCACCACGCCCACTTTAGCCATCAGACGCATGGTCTGTAGAACCGTCTCCCAGGCAGCTTCGTCACCCACGGCCGGCTTGTTGACGACCGCCAGTGCGCCCAGACGCATGGCCTCGAAGGTGAGTTTGACATCCGAATACATCAGCGTACTCGTGAGCAGGACAATAGGCGTGGGCGCTTCGCGCATGATGGCGCGGGTGGCTTCCAGGCCGTCCATTTCCGGCATGATGATATCCATCGCGATCAGGTCGGGACGGACGCGCCGCGCCAGTCGCACGGCATCCTGTCCCGTTTCGCCCACGCCGACGACTTCCAGACCCCCGGCGTTTTCGAGCATCGCGACGAGTAGCTCGCGTGCTGTGCGTGAGTCATCAATCACCAGGACCCGTATCGGTTTTGACGTTTCGGCTGGTACCATCGTTATTGCTCCACAGACTCAACGACAACTTGAGTTGTAGCGGGAGTTTGTTGGATTTGTTTGATGCTGTCCAGGACAATGCGGTAGGCAAACTCGTCTTTCACGACGAAATCCAGGGCCCCAGCATCCAGGATCTCCGCGAATTCCTGGGGTTCATCGTGGCTGGTCAGGATGATCACCGGAATCAGAGCTGTTTTGGGGTTGGCCTTGAGCTGTCGGCAGACATCAAAGCCGCTGATCCCCGGCATTTCCAGGTCCAGGACGATAATATCGGGCTGTTGGGCGTCGGCGAGTGCCAGGCCCTGGTAACCGTCGGTGGCGTATAAGACGCTCAAACCGGCTTCTTCAAGCTCCTGTTGCAAGGCTAATGCCTGCACCAGACTGTCTTCAATAATTAAGATCGTGTCCATTCGAGCCTCCTGTGGGAGAATCGGCAAATCCCCGTAAATCGTTGCTTGTTGCTCGTTGCTTGTTGCTTGTTGCTTGTTGCTCGTTGCTCGTTGCTCGTTGCTCATCAAATCAACTGCTCAATAGTTTCTAGCAAATTGTTCTGGTCAAAGTTGCTTTTGACAATGTATGCATCGGCGCCGGCTTCAATCCCTCGCGCTTTGTCGGCGGTAGAAGCCAGAGAGGTGACGAGGATAACCGGAATTTGTGCGGTACGAGGGGTGTTCTTTAACTGTTTGGTCAACTCAATACCATCCATGCGCGGCATAGCGACGTCAGAAATCACCAGGTCGGGCAGTGTACTTTCGGCCTCGATGGCATTGAGGGCCTCCAGGCCATCGGTGGCCACGCGGATAGCGTAGCCGGCCGCTTCGAGGATGTTCCTTTCCAGGGTACGGGTAGTGATGGAATCATCCACGATGAAGATGCACTTTTGCCGTGGCAATGTTTGGGCTTCGGCCTGTACGACCGGCACTACCGTCACTGTGCGTCCTTCGTTGCGCAATGCCAGCTTGATGAGGTCGGCAGTATTGAGCACCAGCAGTACCGTACCATCACCGGTGATGGTGGCGCCGGCAATTCCACCGAGACGCTGTACCTGTCGCCCTAATTCCTTGATCACTACTTCTTGCTCGCCGCGCAGTCTATCCACAATAAAGGCCATCTGCCGTTGCGCCGAGGCAAGCAGGAGGACCGTCAAATGTTGTTCTGCCAGATTCGTCGGTGTGACGCGAGGCAAGTTGAGCACGTCGCTGAGATAGGTTACGGTGAAAGCCGTGCCGTTATAGCGCAGCATCTCACGGCCACCGACGCGGTAAATCTCCTGCGGCGTAACATCCAGGATGCGCTCGATGGCGTTCAGGGGAATGGCAAAAGTTTGATCGGAAACCTGTACCACCAGGGCGCGTGAGCTGCTCACGGCCAATGGCAGGGTGAGGATGAACGTGGTGCCGGCTCCGTCGTTGGAGACTACCTGGATACGTCCGTGCAGCTCTTCCACATTGCGGCGCACCACATCCAGCCCTATTCCGCGTCCCGAAACATCCGTCACGATGGGACTGGTGGAAACGCCGGGGCTGAAGATGGCTTCGGTCAACTCCGCTTCGCTCAACGTTTGCGCTTCGGCGCCCATGCGTCGCGCCAGCACGTGCCGGATGGCCTCGAAATCCAGACCCCGCCCGTCGTCGCTGATGCTGATGATGACGTTCTTCTCATGGTGTTCGGCTTTGAGGGTGAGCGTACCAACGGGGGATTTCCCCAGGCTGATGCGCTTGCGCGGCGTCTCCACCCCGTGATCAATGGCGTTACGCAGCAGGTGGATGAGGGGATCTTTGATCAGTTCCAGGACGCGCTTATCCAGTTCCACATCTCCACCGATGATGTTCAACGTTACCTCTTTGCCGGCGGCCTGTGCCAGATCGCGCACCATACGTCCAAAGGATGCGGTGATGGTGCTGAGTGGCAGCATCCGCGCCCGCTTGATCTCATCTTCCAGTGCGTCAATGGCAAGCGAAAGTTGCATGGTGTCGTTAGCATACTCACGCTCCATCTCGTTGATCAGTGCGACTGTGTGCCGTAAACGCTCCTGGCTGGTGGCGAGATAGGTAAGCAAGCGCGTTAGATCACGGTTTGTGTGGTCTTCGGTTGTGCCGTGGCGAAAAGTGTGCCGGTTGAGGCGTCCGTAAGTCTCGCGCACGGCAAGCCATTCTTTCTGCCATTCCCCGATGACTTCTTGGGCGCGCTGCACCTGCGTTAGCCGCTGCTCGGCACGGATACGGCTGATATGCAGTTCACTCACTTGGGCCATCAGCGCGTCCAGTTTAGCCGCGTCAATACGAATGGTTTCGACATTGGCGCGTTCGGGACGCGGTGCCATAGCCGCTTCGACGGTTGTGGCCGATTCGGCGGTCTCCGGTTCGGTGGACGTCGCGGCGACCACGCCAGGCTCAGGTTGTGAATCGGCGCGTGTCTCCGGCATGGTGACACTTGCTGTGGGTTGCGGTAGCTCTCCCCCTGTGGCAACCACTGCCGGCGCGATTGGCGTTGGCTCTGGCTCAGGGCGTCTGGCACTGCGGAAAGATTCCAGGGCTGCCATTGCCTGGTTCGCTTGTGGGGGAGGCGTGGTGGCGCCGGCCTCATACGCTTTTTCGACATCCTGAATGGCGTCCAGAACTGCGTAGCAGGCCGTACATAGCGCAGGTGTTAGCTCAAGGGTCTGGCGGTTAAGCCTGTCGAGCACGTCTTCCAACGCATGGGCCATTTGCGCCACCGTATTGACCCCCACGGCACGCGCGGCGCCCTTCAGGCTATGCGCGGCGCGGAAGATGCTGCGCAGCGTTTCGGTTTTCTGCTCGTTATCGAGACGGTTTTGTTCCAGAGCCAGCAACCCATCGGTGATGGTCTGGACATGCTCGGCCAATTCGGCGCGGAAACTGGCGATTAACTGCTTGCGTACTTGTTCACTGATCGCCATATATCCCCCTTGTGAGTGATAATCCGGGAAAGAGTATTAAGTATGGAGTATGGAGTATGAAGTATGGAGTTTTAAGTTCCAAGTTCCAAGTTCCAAGTTCTTACTCCTTCCTTACTCCCTACTCCCTAATTGATGCGATATTGCTTGACGGTTTGCATGAGCGCGGTGGCGAGGGCGTTGAGGTCCTGGGCGGCGCGTTCGGCCTGGCGGGTGCTGGCGAGGCTCTGTACGGTGGCCTGGTTGATGTTCTGCATCGCCAAAGCCACTTGCTCGACGCCGGTGACCTGCTGGCGGGCGCCGGCCAACACCTGCGCGGCGGCCTGCGCGGATTCGTTGATCACCTGATACATCTGATTGATGGCACGCTGGGCCTCTGCGGCGAGGCGTACACCTTCATCCACGCCCTTGGTGCCTTCCTCGGTGGCCATGACGGTGGCGTTGGTGGCCTTCTGGATTTCGGAGAGGATAGTCTTGACCTGGGCGGTGGCCTGGCGGGACTGTTCGGCGAGGGTGCGGACTTCCATAGCGACGACGGCGAAGCCCTTGCCGTACTCGCCGGCGCGGGCGGCCTCGATGGAGGCGTTGAGGGCGAGCATATTGGACTGGGCGGCGATCTCGTTGACGGTGGCGATGATCTCGCCGATCTGCTGGGTCTGCTCGGAGAGGGCGAGGATGTTTTCGGCGATGCCTTCGACGCGCTCCTTGATGCGGTTCATACCCTCGATGGTTTCCTGGACGGATTGCTGACCGCTGCGGGAGACCTCGACGGTGCGTTGGGAGGCGGAGGCGACTTCCTGGGCGCGGGCGGCGGCCTGTTCGGCGATGGTCTTGACCTCGTCCACGGTGGTGGTGGTCTGGGTGATGGCGGCAGATTGCTCGCTGGCGCCGGAAGCCTGTTGGGTGGTGGCGGCGAGGATTTCGGCGGCGGCGGCGCTGAGGTTGGTGGCGGCGTCGTTGAGGGTGGCGAGCATCTCACGCAGGCGTGCGCTGAGGGTGTTGAGGTTGTTCTTGAGGAGGTTGAAGTCACCCTTGAAGTCGGCGGTGATGGGAGCGGGGATCTCGCCCTGGGCGATGCGCTCGACGTAGTCGGCGGCGATGTTGAGCGGGCCGATGACGGCATCGAGGGTGGCGTTGATGCCTTCGACGATGTGGCGGAAGTCGCCCTGATGGCGGGAGGCGTCGGCGCGGGTGGCGAGGCGGCCTTCGACGCCGGCCTGGGTGAGCCTATTGACGTCGGTGACGAGGGCGTTGATGGCGGCGATGCAGGTATTGAGGCTGTTCTTGATCTCGTTGAAGTCGCCGCGGTAGGCATCGGTGATGGGGGCGGGGATGTCGCCGCGGGCGATGCGTTCCATATACTCGGCGGCGACGTTGAGCGGGCCGATCACGGCATCCAGCGTTGCGTTCACCCCTTCAACAACCTGGTGATATGCTCCCTGGAAGGCGCGCGCATCAGCGCGGGTGGCGAGACGCCCTTCCACGGCGGCTGTGGTCAACATATTCACCTCATTGATGAGGCCATGCAGAGTCGCCTGCATTTGGTTCAAGGCCGGGGCGATTTCATCCCGCTCATCACGCGCGCGGACGTTGAAATTCAAATCACCGGCGGCCACCTGGTGTAATACATGGACCACATCGGTTTGCAGGGCTTCGGCAAATTCATCCATTGTCTGTGCCAAAACGCCGATTTCGTCCCGGCGCTCCAGATGCAGACGCTCGCCCAAATGCCCGTGACTCATTTCCCGAATCATATAAACGACTTGTTCGAGCGGGCGCGTGACGTTGCGTGAGAGGAGGACACCGAAACCAATAGCGGCGACAATAGCAATCGCTATGGTCACGTTGATGGTC
>DAOSNS010000044.1:0-37166 GCA_035373625.1 Anaerolineae bacterium
CGTAGCCGATGACGGTCGGCTCATCGGCGTACCGTTCGGCCAGCGACGCCCACAGTGCGACCGTCAACGCCTGGCTTTCCGCGCACTCGTAGAGGAACGGGTACCCCCAACTGTCGTCAATGTTGTCGCCGGTTTGGCCGCCGGGTGCGCCGTGCATATCGAGGATCACATACAAGCCTTCCGCCTTGCACCATGCCACGAGGCGATCCAGGCAGTCGTAGCCCACGCCGGCCAGCCGGCGGGGTTCGTCTTCGGTCACGAACAGCCGCCAGTTGAAGGAGGCGCGCACGTGGTTGAAGCCGGCCTGTTTGAGGAAGCGAATGTCTTCCTGCGTGATGAATTGCTCGTGCCACGTCCGCCAAAACGCGCGCGCCGCTTCCTCACCGATGAGCTGGCAGAGCACCTCGTTGATCAGCCGTGGCGAGTTAGCCCGCCGGAAGCCCCACATATAGCCTTCAGGCAGCAGCCAGTTGCCGATGCCGATACCTTTTAGTAGCAGCGGTTGCCTGTCAGGCCCGACGATATGTTTGCTATTAACACTCACAAAACTCGAATTCATCGTTGCCCTGCCTTGATTAATGTGGAGAGATTCGCTACGAAATGATTAAACCCGGCGACATAACTGTCGAGATAATCCTGCGCCAGAGCATCGGCGAGCGAGGCCGCGCCGGCAGCGTGGAGCAAGGGGACAAAGGGGCGAAAATCGCGCAGGCTGATGTGCATGATGCCCTCATCATCGCTTACGATACCCCACACCAATTCTTTTGTTGCCCCATCGTCCTTGGCGCTCAAAAAGCGCCGTGGGCTGGTGTGGGGCGCTACACGTCCCAGATTGGAGAAAACCTCGCTCCCTTTGATGACTTCGTTCAAGACTCCGATGCGCTGGGGAATCTGATCGAGGATGTGTTGAATCGAGGCGGGGAGATGCCCCAGAAGGCGTAGTGTGGCCGTGTTGAAGCTTTCGCCACGCATAGTGATGCCCTTCAAGGTGTTCAGAAATTCTCCAACCGCCTTGAGATGCGCCAGAAATGCGCGCCGTGATTCATCAAATGCCGTCCAATGGGTGCTATTCTGTTCCAGTCGGTAACGTTTGTATTGCTCCTGGACTTCGTCGAACAGCGCCACGATGGCCGGCAGCGGATTACGGAAAGTTGTAGGAAACAGCCGCGCTTTGGGATCAACGTGGCTGGCGTCCATCGGGATGAGCAGGGCGGGATTGGTTTCACGGTCATGTTCCAGGGTTTGTGTGATGCTTTCCCAAATGGCGCGATATTTTTTGGCGTCGAGCCGTTGCTCCAGGTCTGCCAATTTTTGCCGGACAGAAGGTGAAAGTGAATACTGCGTTGCATGGAAAGCCCGGTAAAGCAAGAGCAGATCGTTGACGGTCAGGCGGAGTCCCCGTTGTCCAAGCCAGGTGCGCAATTGTGTCAGGCCTCGCATATCAATGGCCGTAGATTCGGCGCTGGCTTCGTGCGGGAGTGTGTTCTTGCCGGCCAGGGCTATAAATTCGGCTGTCGTGGACAGCACCAGCGGTGTGATGTCCAACATTTCGTGCGGAACAGAGATGGCCATCAACCGGCGGTAGGCATGGACGGCGCTGCCGGTCATGATTTCGGCGACTGCCATGCCCCACATGCCATCGAAGAAAATGTGCGATTGGTCAAAGACCGTACTGTCGGGTGTACGGAAAATCGTGAGGGCATGATCGCCACTGCCGCGCCGCCCCCGGCGAATATGGGCCAAAGGCTGTTCAGCGCTGCTGGTATCCCAATTGATGAGGATAGGCGCGCGACTTAGACGATCGAGGGCTTTCTGGGTCGCTGTGGGAAGTTTGTGGCGCAGTGTGGCTTGGAGCGCACGCGGGGTCTCGACCAGGACAAGGTCGAGGTCAGACTCGGCAGCCGGTGGCGCATTGAAAATACTGTTGAGCCATGCCAGAATTGTTTCCGGTGCAGGTGGCCGGAGTGTCCCAAGTTCCTGTTTGCTCTCCCGATACCAGACACGCCCACCCCGGTCGGAGTCCAGCGCTACGCCCGCAGCATCGCACAAATCGCCGTTGCGACCGGCGTACAGCGGAATCGGATCGCCGGATGGGGGGTAACAAAGCGGGCTGCCGGCACTATTACGTTGGCAGGCCGGCAACAGGTAGGTTTGTCCCTGCCAGATGAAGCCGATAAAGGCACGCGCGAGTGGGTAGTAGGTTTTGTGTTCCTTGTATGTTTCCGGTGTCAACGCTGCGAGGATCGTCATCTGTTCGATATAAGACGGTACCTCATCCCGGTAGCGCGCATCGAAACGCCCCTGAATGCAGGTTTGGGCCGCCTCATCGAGCATGGCAATGCGCTGTCGGATAAACCGCTCGAACGTTTCGCAGCGGTAACGGAGATAATCTTCTTTATCACCGGGGGCGTGATAGGGACACGCGGCGTTCCAATCACGCCATAATGTGGCGAAGGGCGCTTGCTCGTCTATGCCGGCCTTTGCGGCTTCTTCTTGCACCAGCCGCAGCAACACACGTTCGCGCCAGTCGCTGCGCAGTAAATCGTCATACGTGTAGAGCAATTGCAATGCGGCGCTGACCCATGCCGCAGCTTCGCGGACCCGGTCACGCGGCGCGGGGAGAGCACGTTGAAACCCCACCGTCTCGTGGGTGTGACGTGCCGTGTCCTCACGCAGGCCAAACTCCAGGTAAAACTGCCACATCCCCTGTGGAAACGCACTCTCTGCATCTTTACCGGCCAGTTGCAGCAGTTTTTGATAGGCGTAGAGCAGGGCGGCCGGGCCGCCGATGACAACACTGAACAGGCCTTGGGGGAGCAATTCCAGGCTGCGCAACAGGGCGGTGATGTCTTGCCGTACCCGTTCGGCGCTGATTTTGCGTCCTTTGAGCTGCATCAAGCCGTTGAGGATAAAGGCCGGCAGGTTCCCGGCAGGTAAAACCTGGGCGATTTCTCGTTGAATCTCACGAATCTCCGGCAGGGTGAGCCGGGTGAGCTTCTGCAGCGTTTCTTCGTCAACCTGCGATAACGCCGCGAGTGTGGCATCCCTGGCACGGTTCCACGTCTCGAGCTGTTCCTGGGTAATTCGTTCTTTAGGCGTCATACGTTATTTGGAGATCAGAGATTGGTAACTCGTAGCTGACTTCCACTCCCCAATTCCCAGTTCCTGATCCTTTATCCCCACTCTAGGGCAACTGCTCACCAACGACGACACAACGGAATCCAAGCGTGGCGCTTTTGGCGGGGCGCTCGTTACCTTTGACCGTGCTCTCTGGCTTACCGAAGTTGCGATATGTTGTGCGAACCTCATAATCCAGTGATTTCTCGATGGGAGCGACCGAGCCGCCGCGCATAACGCGGTAAGTGCCGCTTTCCGGCCCGGTTGGATCGGCGGGCAGGTCCGAGCGGCTGTAGTAATTTTTATCGTACCAATCACCGGTCCATTCGAAGACATTGCCCGCCAAATCCAGTATGCCATAAGCACTGGCGTTTTCGGGATAGCTTCCGACGGCAACCGGGCGAATGCCGATGGGGATACGTGTACGCTCGTATTCATTGCCCCACGGATAGCGCCGTTTCGATGCCGTCAGCGGATCCCACGAGGCCGCCTTTTCCCATTCGGCCTCGGTCGGCAGGCGGACATTCCAGCCGGTGACTTCGGCAATCCAAGCGCAGTACCTCGCCGCCTGTTCCCAACTGATGAGGACCATGGGATAATTGCCTTTGTTGGCCGCGTCATATTGATCGCGGGTGATAGGTTCCGTACATGCGTTGGCGGCGACGCAAAGCTTGTATTGGTCGGTTGTCACTTCTGTCTCGTCCATCCAAAATGCGCTGAGGCGAACCTCGTGCTGTGGTTGCTCGTCTTCGGAGGCAAGTTCGTCGTCTTCTGCAGCACCCATCAAAAATGTCCCGGCGGGTACGAAGTGCATAGTCATCGCGTCGACGGCACGTATCCGTGTTTCACCCGGCGCGAGCGTGGGGGTAGGTGTCGCCGTTGCTGTCGGCAGCGGGGTCGGTGTAGCAGTCGGGCGCGGGGTTGCCGTGGAGGTAGGGGAGGGGAGGGGCGTCGCGGTAGGGAGGGCAACCTCGGGTTTGGTCTCCGGCTGTGAGGTGGCAGTGGGCGACAGCGTTGGGGCGACGGTTGCCGTTGGCGTCGGCGTTGGCGTTGCCGTCGGCGTTGGCGTTACTGTCGGCGTCGGCGTTACTGTCGGCGTGATGGTTGCCGTCGGTGTCGCCGTCGCTGCAAGCCTGGCGATGTTCAGCAGGGTGCTGCGTCCGCTGAGTTCCAGGTAGGCAAACGCGCCGAGTGCAATGAGGACGAGCAAGGCCACCCACAATCCCCTCCGGCGGTGACGCGCGGGTGATCCCGGTTCGGTGGATGGACGAACACGATCGGTTGGCGGCGGGGGCGTTGGGGAAGCGGGCGTGTCGCCGGGTCCCCGTCCCGTAGTCGGCATAGCCGGTGACGCAAGGGGCGGCGGTGGGATGGTATCTTCCGGCAGTGGGACGGGGGTATAGGGCGATGTTGTGGGGATGTCTTGCCAGGCCTCGCGCAGCGCAGCAGCTAACGCGCGTCCGCTCGGAAAGCGGTCGGCAGGGTCTTTCGCCAGGGCTTTCAAAATCACGGCTTCGACGGCGGCAGGCAGGTCGGGACGATAATGACGGAGTGGGGTAGGCTCCTCGCTGATGTGTTTGAGCGCGATGGAAAGCGGCGAATCGTCCTCGAACGGTAAGTGGCCGGTCAACAATTCGTACAGGATCCCCCCGAGTGAATAGATGTCCGATTGGGGAACGGCGGCGCGTGAATTGATCGCTTGCTCCGGTGCGATGTACTCCGGTGTGCCGAAAGTTTCGCCTGTGGTGATCTGGCTGGCACGATTGCGCAACATCACCAGCCCAAAATCGCCCAGAATTGCTTCACCGCGCTCGTTTAACATAATGTTGCCGGGTTTGACGTCCCGATGGATGATGCCCTGCTCGTGCGCGTAATCCAATGCCGCTCCGATTTGTTCGACAATTGCGAGAATCTCTGCCGGCGTAAAGGCTCTACCGGCAGCGCGGCGCTGATCCATTTCCGTGCGGAGGTCATGTCCCTGGATGTATTCCAGTACCAGGTACGGACGTCCCTGGTACATTCCAAAATCGTAGACCTGGACGATATGTTGGTGACGCAATGCTGCAATGGCCTGGGCCTCGCGTTGAAAGCGTAAGACGACACTTTCATTGTCCTGAAGCTTTTCTCCCAGGAATTTAAGGGCTACCGGGCGACGCAGAGCCTGGTGATAGCCTTTGTACACTTCGGCCATTCCGCCCTGCCCGATTTTTTCGACAATTTTATACGGCCCGATATTTGTACCGATTAAGTTGTCTGTTGTCATAGGTTATCCTAGCCCGGATAAACCGGAACCAAAAGAATCCTCAAGGATCGCAAGCCTTGATATCGTTAGGCCCTGATTGTGAAACAGATTGAGGGTTTGTTCTGACGGTGAGTATAATGGAGTTTGTGCCGAAGTCAACGCTTTACGGCAGGGTATTTGCATTGAAAATTACGTTCTGCTGTCTAATCCAATCCTGTTGCAGCAAATTGCTGCTGATATAAATCTTTGTAAAATGCACAGGTCTCCAACAGCTCCGCGTGCGTCCCGCTGGCCAGGATACGCCCGTCTTTCAGCACGATGATCTTATCCGCGTTCTCAATCGTTGACAGCCGGTGGGCGATGATGAGCGTGGCGCGGTCGCGCATGAGCGTGGTCAGCGCGTCCTGGATTTGGCGCTCGGCATGGGCATCCAGTGCGGAGGTGGCCTCGTCGAGGATGAGAATGTGCGGGTCCTTGAGAAACGCGCGGGCGATGGCGATGCGCTGCCGCTGTCCACCTGAAAGCCGCGCGCCGCGCTCGCCGATTTCGGTGTCGTAGCCACGATCCTGCTCACGGATGAAGCCGTCGGCGTTCGCCAGGCGCGCGGCGCGTTCGATTGCCTCGTCAGACGCCTCCGGTTGTCCGCAGGCGATGTTATCACGGATGCTCATCCCGAAGAGATAGGTCTCCTGCGGCACGATAGCGATCTGTCGGCGTAGAAATTGCAGATCGAGCGTCTTGATGTCTACGCCATCGAGCAGAATTGTTCCCGCATCCGGGTCGTAGAAGCGTGGCAGCAATTTGGCGAGCGTAGATTTGCCCGCGCCACTCGGCCCCACCAGGGCAACGGTTTCGCCGGGCGCAATGCTGAAGCTGATGCCCTCCAGGATCGGCTTTTCGCCATCGTAGGAGAAGGTCACGTCACGGAACTCGATGTGGCCGCGCACGACGTCAAGGCTGCTGGTCGGGTGGTTTTCGACTTCGGCGGGTGTTTCGAGGATCGCCGCGATGCGCTGGTAAGCAGCGACCGCTTTGTTGATCTCGATGTAGATGCCCGACAGGGCGGCGACCGGCCCGGCGACCATCTCCGCGTAGAGGATGAAAGCGATCAGGTTGGCAGGGGTGAGGTAGCCGCCTGTCACCCGCAGCGCGCCTATCCCGATGACGACGAGCAGGAACAGCGCGTTGAGCAAACCGATGAACAGGCCGGCGGTGGTCGTCACTTTGATGTTGGCGATGGATTGGTCGAGGATGCGCTCGTTCTCATCGCGGAAGAGACCCTGCGCATAGTTCTCCAGCACAAACGCCTGGATGACGCTAATGCCGGAGACGCTCTGGTTGAGGATGTTCATCAAGTAGCCGAGACGCTCCTGCGTGCTTTTGGCGATGGCTTTGACTTTGGCTCCCATCTTTTGCGAGATGACCAGGATGATCGGCATCGTCACGAGGACGATAAACGTGAGCACGGCGTCAATGCTGAACAGCAGGACGACCACGGCTATCAGTGAGAGCGCCTGTTGCAGGATGTAGGTCAGTCCAGACGCAAGCCCCTGTTGTAGCAGCGCCATGTCGTTGGTCATGCTGGACGTGATGTCACCGGAGTTCTGGTGGTCGTAGTAATCGAGCGAGAGGTGCAGCAACCGTTCGTAGATATTGGCGCGCAGATCGCGGATCATCTTCTGCCCGATGTGACCCAGCGCGCGGTTCTTGACGAAGTTGGCGAATTCACCCGCAACGGAAACCGCTGCCAGCCCGCCGATGGCAATGAACAGCGCGTTCATGTGTGGCGTTTGGAAAAGCACATCGAAGACATTGCGCACCATCCACGGGAACGCCAGCCCTGCCGCCGTCCCCACGAGCATCGCCAGTTGCCCAACCACAAACAGTGCCTTGTACGGCGCGAGATAGCTCAACATTCCGCGTAGTGTCTTGTTCATTATTCCTCCGGCAAAAATGTCAATGGATGAAACGGAATTACAAACAATCTGCTTAATCTGCTAAATCTGCTGACCCAAATTTGGACCGGCAATGCCTTCAAAGAGCAGGCTGATTGTGGCCTCGACGCCTGCGAGGGCGGCTTGATCCACGACCGCACCATCCGCAATGAGCCGGAAAAACGCACCCAGATAGACGCCGACCAGTGCCCCGGTAACGGCGGCGGGGTTGAGGTCGGCGCGGATTTCGCCTTGCGCTTGTGCCTGTTGTACCAGCGGCCTGAGCAGTGTAATTATATACTGGGGTATAAATTTTTCGAGTCACATTTATTGTCCCCACTGGACAAAAGTCACAAAACCGATATTATCGTGTTAGTAACAAGCAACAAGCAACGAGCAACGAGCAACAAGCAACAAGCAACAAGTAACAAGCAACAAGTAACACGCAACGAGTGGGATTGCATCTTGTCTCTAATTTCTCATTTCTCAACGAGGTGACTATGAAAATCGTCGTAACAGGTGGGGCAGGCTTTATCGGTTCGCATGTTGTGGATGCCTACATTGCAGAAGGGCATGAGGTAATCATCATTGACAATTTGTGGGAAGAGGGTGGGGGCCGCTTGAAGAACGTCAATCCTCAGGCGCGCTTCTATCAACTGGATATCCGCAGCACGGAGGCGGCGGATTTGATCGTCCGCGAACGCCCGGACATCCTCAATCATCATGCTGCACAGCACTCGGTCAAAATTTCTACTGACAATCCCCGGCTGGACGCCGATGTGAATGTGATGGGGCTGCTCAATCTGCTCGAAGCGTGCGTGAAGGCGGGGACGCGCAAAGTCATCTTTGCAGGCAGCGGTGCGAGTTACGGGACGGCGGAGCATCTGCCGATTACCGAGGAGACCCCGCAGCGGCCCGAATCGCCCTACGGCATTACGAAGATGGTCACGGAGCACTATTTGCGTTACTACCAGCAGGCCAAGGGGCTGAGCTACACGATTTTCCGTTACGGCAACGTTTACGGTCCGCGCCAGGACCCCGGCGGCGAAGCCGGCGTGATTGCCATCTTCGCCAATCGCATCCTGCAAGGGCTGGATGTGCGCATTGACTGGGACGGGGAGCAGCAGAAGGACTACGTCTACGTGGGTGACGTGGCGGCGGCAAATGTGGCAGCGCTTGCGGGCGGCGACGACGATGTCTTCTGCATCGCCAGCGAGCGCGGCACATCGGTCAATGAGCTTTACCGCCAACTGTGTGAGATCATCGGGCGTAGCGTGAATGTTGTCCGCGCGCCACGGCGTCCCGGGGACATCTATCTGTCTTATTTCGATTGTAGCAAGGCCAGGCGGGTGCTGGGCTGGCAGCCTCGAACGAAGTTGCGCGAAGGCTTACAAAACGTGGTTGAGGCTTTGAAAGGGGCGACGCCATGAAAAGGTGGATGCTATTCCTGGGTTTGTTATTGTTGTTGCTGGCGGCCTGTCATCCCACACCGCTACCGGCAGTCACGGAGACCGTTGCGGCTACGGCGGACTTCACGGCGACGCCTACGCCGGCAGAAGAGATCGTCCCCACAGAAGTATTGCGCGTGATGACGCCGACGGCTTCGCCCAGGCCCACAGACACTCCCCAACCGACCCTCACGCCGCCGGCTGTGCCTCTCGACCGTATCGCGCAGGGTAAGCGGTTGGGGCGCGGTGTGAACCTCGGCAATGCGCTCGAAGCGCCTCGCGAAGGGGAATGGGGTATGGTGTTGCAAGAAGAATATTTCCGCCTCATCGCCGAAGCCGGTTTCGACACGATTCGCGTGCCCATTCGCTGGTCGGCGCACGCGCTGGCGGAGCCGCCATACACCGTGGACGAGGACTTCTTCCGGCGTGTGGATTGGGTGATCAAGAACGGGCTGGCAAACAAGCTGAACGTTGTCATCAACATGCACCATTACGAGGAGATTTTTGAGAGTCCCGCCGCGCACAGGGAACGCTTTATTGCTATCTGGCAGCAGATTGCGATGCGTTACAAAGATATGCCCGACAATGTCTACTTCGAGCCGCTCAACGAACCGCACGGCAACCTCTCCCAGGATAGTTGGATCCGGCTCCTCGGCGATACTATCCTGGCGATCCGTCGCATTGATAACCGACATACACTCATCGTCACCGGCGCGAACTGGGGCGGCTACAGCGGGTTGCTGAGCCTGCGCTTGCCCGAAGGCGAGGAGAATTATGTCTGCACTTTCCACTTCTACGAACCTATGCTTTTTACCCATCAGGGTGCCAGTTGGACGGGAACCGGCTATCAAACCCTGGGGGTGACGTGGCCCGGCCCGCCGGCAACCCCTGTCACGCCGGATCCGGAAGCCGCCAAAGTGGGGTGGGTGTACTCGTGGTTCCGGCAGTACAACTCTTATCCCGCCGAGACCAATCCCGCCGGCCCAAAACCTATCCGTGATGCCTTTGACAACGCCGTTAGAGCGGCGGAAAAACTGAATTGCGCGTTGTGGTTGGGTGAGTTTGGCGCTTACGAGCAAGCGGATATGCAATCGCGCGTCAACTGGACGAAGTTTGTGCGCGAGGAGGCCGAAGCGCGCGGTATGTCCTGGGCGTACTGGGAATTCGGTTCGGGCTTCGGCGTTTACGACCGCGCGGCCGGCCACTGGCGCGAAGAGCTTCTTAAGGCATTGATCCCCTGAGGCAACTTAGTGTGCAACAATAGATATCCAGATTAGGGATTGGGCAGTCTCCTAATCCCTATCTTTTTAAGGAGGAAACTATGTCGCTTTCTTCGGGAACGGTGATGGCTTTACAAATCGGGTCAGGCTTTTTTTGGACGCTCGTCTATCTGTTGATTATCAAACGTGGGTTTGAAGACCGCACTTACGGGATGCCGCTGGTGGCATTGGCGGCTAACCTTTCCTGGGAATTCATCTTTTCCGTCCTCCTGCCCCATCGTCCGCCGCAGCTCTACGTCAATTACGTCTGGTTGTTGTTTGATCTGGTGATCCTCGTGCAGACCGTGCGTTTTGGCAAACAGACGCTCAAAGACCTTGTGCCGGAGAAATGGTTCTACCCGACGCTGGGGCTGTCGCTGGTGACGGCCTTTGGGATTGTGCTGACCATGTCTTATGAATTCCAGGACTGGGATGGCAAATACGCGGCTTTCGGTCAGAATCTGATGATGTCCATTCTTTTCGTCATCATGCTGCTGCGGCGCAAGAGCCTTGCCGGTCAGTCGGTGTACATTGCCATTTTCAAGATGATCGGCACGGTGTTGCCCTCATTCTTGTTTGCCAATCTATATCCCGGCACCCCCTTGTTGTATTTCCTGTATGTGATGATCTTCGTTTTCGACTGGCTCTACATTATCCTCTTGTACTTCAAGCATAAAGAATTGGGGATAAATCCCTGGAAACGATTCTAAATTTCGGAAAGGACAAACAGAGCGATGATCACCGGTGTTAGTCAATCCCTTATCATTCTGGCCATTGTCGTCATTTTTTATGGGGTAGATTCCCTGTTGATTCGTCACTTTGACCAACGGCGTGCTTACGGCAGCAGCCGCAACTGGGGATATACCGCGATTGCAGTGCCCTGCGCCATCTTCTTGATTGTGCAACCCGCTCTGTTTCCGGGTCTGGGAATCCGTACACAAGCCTGGTGGGGTCTGGCCCTGCAAATCATCGGTTTGCTGTTGCTTGTCGCCGCATTTGCACTATACTGGTGGGGACGCTGGCATCTGGGACAGTTCTACGGAGAGCGTGTGGAGATCCAGCCGGGGCAATACCTGGTGACGGACGGACCTTACAAGTACATTCGTCATCCCCTGTACACGGCATATTTTTCGATGGCGATCGCTATGCTGTTTATCAATCCTTCGTTGCCTATGCTGTTGGTTGTCATCTATGCTTTTGTGGACTTTTCGATGGCAACCCGCCGCGAAGAGAAGCTGCTCGTCGAAAAGTTGCCCGGCTACGCCGACTATCTTGCGCGCACACCCCGTTATCTGCCACGGCTGTGGCGTAACACCAATAGTTTGTCAACGGATTAGACAGATTTTAACTTATTTGGGAAGGGATTCGGGGGCAGGGCTTAGGTGGTATTCTAATCCCCGTCCCCCATCCCCAATCCCTATTTTCAAGGAGGCTACGAGTGGCTACGAAAAACCAGAAACGAAATACTTCTCCCAAAACCCTGACGCGCCGTGACTTCTTGCAGGTGGCCGGTGTGACCGCGGGCGCGTTGCTTGTGGGGTGTGGGACAAAGACGCCACCGGCTATGCCGACATCCGCGCCGGTGGCGACATCCGCACCGACAGCGACGTCCGCGCCGACAGCGACATCTGCTCCGGTGGCGACATCCGCGCCGACAGCGACATCCGCACCGACAGCGACATCCGCACCGACAGCGACATCCGCGCCGACAGCGACATCTGCTCCGGTGGCGACATCCGCACCTGCGGCGACAACAGCCGCACCGGTGACGGCAACAGGCGCGTACAAAGCGCAGGTCGCCGCCGCCCGCCAAAAAACCTATGATCCACAAGCCCTTTACGATACCCTGCGCGATATGCTCGACAGCCTGGGGGGCCTGGGCGACATCGTCCGGCCGGGTGCGCGCGTGGCAATCAAAATCAATCTCACCGGCGGCGTGTACTGGGATGGCAAGATCGCCGGGCTCCCCGGCGTGGATACCTTCGTCACCCACCCTGAAGTGGTCAAGGCGCTGGGAAAACTGGTGTTGGACGCCGGAGCGAAAGAGCTGTATATCGTCGAGGCCGTCTACCAACCGGAGTCATATTCTCTGTGGGGATATACAGACCTGGCGAAAGAACTGGGCGCCAAACTGATTGATCTGAACGATAAGGCACCGTATCCCGATTTTGCGGCCACGCCTGTTCCCGGCGGCGGCATGCTCTACAACGAATTCACCTTCAATCACATCCTGGAAGAGATCGACACGTTTATGTCTGTCTCCAAGATGAAGTGCCACTGGATTGCAGGTGTCACCCACACGATGAAGAACCTGTTCGGGCTGGTGCCCTTGCAGTTTTACCGCGCCGCCCCAAAAGATGGCTATCGTTCCACCTTCCACGGGCCGACCGATGAAACTGCCGGTGACCGCGTGCCACAGATCATCACCGACCTGAACCGCGCGCGTCCCTTGCACTTCGGGTTGGTGGATGGCATCAAGACCTGTGAGAGCGGCGAAGGCCCCTGGATCAAAGGTTTGAGGCCGCTTGAACCGGGCGTGTTGATTGCCGGAAAAGATGTTGTCGCCACCGACGCGGTGGCCACAGCGGCGATGGGCTTCGATCCCACCGCTGCGGACAAGACCACGCCTTTCATCCGGGGACGCAATCACATCCAAATGGCCTATGAGTTGGGCTTGGGCACGAACCGCCTGGAGGAAATTGAAATCCTCGGCCCATCTCTCAAAGAGATCACCACCCCATTCCGTCCCGCCCTTGGGGAAGGCTAGAATTTGCATAACGACCAAAGGAGACCCTGGACTTCGATGACTATTCCCTACCGTGAGTATGAACTGCAGAACGGCTATATCCATAACTGGCTCGTTGCCGGGCCACAGGCGATTGCGATTGACGATCCGGGGCGTTTTCCGGGTCTCGGCGCAGAACACAAACTCAACATCGCCCAACACTACTACACCGCCGATTACGCGATTACCGAACTTCCCGTTGAACTGAAGACCCTGACCGTGGGCGAAGAGACCCTGCCCTGGCGTTACGTGCGTTGCCTCGATGATCATTTCGTGGACCAATCTACCTTCTATCACACCTGGCACTATCTGCGCACCTGGGCCTATACGCAGGTGAGCGTATGGGAAGAGCAAGAAGTCACCTTTATCCTCACCACCAACGGGCCGGCCGATGTCTGGATCAACGGGGAACATATCCACCGGCATGAGCATTTTCACCACCAGCAACCGGCGAGCGCGCAATTCACGGCGACGCTGCGCGAAGACGCCCCGGACGGCAAGGCTAACGAAATCGTGGTGCGTTTTGAGGAAGTCGCGGCGCGCGAGTGCCCTTATGTGATGGCGCTGCGGATGGTGGATATTGACCCCGAAGACGTCACCGTGCGCATCCCTTCGGCGACCGAACGTACCGTGCGGCACATCATGTTGGAGCGCGTCTTCGAGCAAGCCTGCATCGAGGATGTCGTCAGTTATCGGGGCCGGGTCGTCAATCTCCACTGGGCGGATGACCTCGAGGCGAATTTCAACTACGACTACAGTATCCAGGATTCCAGAAGCCGGATCTACGTGAGCGGCCAAACCGAAGCCAAGCCGGGAGAAGTTAACGACATCGGCCACGGTTTCCGTATCTGGCAGGGGCCGTACCGGGCCGTGCTCCGCGCGATCTGGCAGGAATATGCGTTCTGGAATGTGCGTTATCAATGGGATATGCCTTTCTATATCCTGGACAATGCCTATACGGAGACGCCTTACGGCACCGTGGAAGAGCGCAGTCTTGAGGCGTTGAACTATGCGATAACCCAGAAAGACAATCTCTACGCCGAGATTGCTAAGTTCGAGCTGGGGAAGTGGCAAGAAGTGGAGCAAAGCGTCATCCTCAAGGCCATCGCTGCCATCAACGCGCGTGCGGATTGCAGTGACTTCGACCTGGTGGGATTGCTGGGGGTGATGTATCGTTACATGGACAATCCGGCCTTCCCCGCCGAATTGAAAGCGCCGCTTAAAGAATGTGTGCTCAACTTCAAATACTGGCACGATGAACCCGGCGCCGACGCGATGTGCTACACCACCGAAAACCATAGCATTCTCTTCCACACCTGCGAAATCCTCGCCGGACAGCTCTACCCCGATGAGGTCTTCACCAACACCGGCCAGACCGGTCGCTGGCATCGTGAGAAGGGCGAACGTCTGGCCCTGGCCTGGCTCAAAACGCGCGGCACGACCGGTTTTTGGGAGTGGGATTCCAATTGCTACTTCGAGGAAGATTTGCTGGCGCTGTCGCACCTTCTCAGTCTGGCGGAAGATGAACAGCTTGCGGAATTGGCCGCCGTTGTCACCGACAAAATGCTCTTCACGCTGGCGCTCAACAGCTACAAGGGCGTGTTCGGTTCGACACACGGGCGCACCTACGCCCCGATGATCAAAAGCGGACAACTTGAACCTACGTCGGGCATCTGCCGGCTCCTGTGGGGGCAGGGCGTCTACAACCAACATCTGCGCGGGCTGGTGTCGCTGGTCTGTTCGGGCTATGAATTCCCCGTGATGATCGGTGAAATTGCCACGCAGCTCCCCGAAGAACTGTGGAACCGCGAACAACACGTCGTCAACGAAGCCGGCGATGCCATCAACAAAGTCACCTACCGGACGCCGGACTACATGCTGGCCTCCGTGCAAGATTACCGTCCCGGCGAAAAGGGGTATCAACAGCATATCTGGCAGGCCACCTTTGGCCCCGATGCCGTTGTCTTCACCAATCATCCGCCGTGCGTCAGCGAAGACGGCGCGCATCGTCCCAATTTCTGGGCGGGCAACTACGTGCTGCCGCGTGTGGCGCAATGGAAGGACGTGTTGTTTGCCCTGTACAGGCTGCCCGAAGATGACTGGCTCGGCTTCACCCATGCCCATTTCCCGGTCTACAAGTTCGACGCCTACACCCTTCACGACCGCTGGGCTTTTGCCCGCAAAGGGGATGGCTACCTGGCGCTCTACGCCTCGAGTGG
The DNA here is from genome assembly GCA_035373625.1 of Anaerolineae bacterium. GTDB lineage: Bacteria > Chloroflexota > Anaerolineae > B4-G1 > SLSP01 > DSWT01. The sequence goes on from DAOSNS010000044.1 coordinate 15,005, forward strand.
CCTGACGTTGATGAAACGCGGGCCGGCTGCCTACCGTGAATTGCGCGCTTACGGGCGCGAGAGTGTATGGATATGCCAGATGGGACGGGCCGCACTCGACGGTAGCTTCGAGGAATTCCAGCAGAAAGTGCTGGCGGCGGCAATGGAGGTGGAGGGCTTGACGGTGCGTTATACCACGTTGCGCGGCGAAACCCTGGCTTTGGGTTGGGAAGGGGACTTCCTGCGCGACGGCGTCGTGCAACCGCTCACGGGATTCCCGCATTACGAAAACCCTTACTGTACCGTCGCGTTACCGGCGAATGAGATGGACATCAATGTCGGGGGATACGTATTGCGCTTGACATTTCAGGTATAAGACAGATTATTATTTAAGGATAAGATAGTCTCCCTGTTAAGTGTTGCTGGTCTATTTTTAACTACCGTCATCATGCTCCCAGGAACACCAAAAATAGCCGCTATTTTCAGACTAGAGAACAGAGAGCACTGAGAAATCAATGATTTGCCCTACACTCTGACGTATTCTTGCACTTGACTTTCATGTATATTTGTGTATCTTATTAATTGGAAGCGGTTTCAAGCCCACTTCTTTGGCCATAGATCATAGCAATTGGCTGCTCTCGATCATTCCATCAGTAAGGAGGTGCTATGCAAAAAAACAAACGATAATTATCCCCTCATAATAGATGTCTGTGGCGTTCACTAAAATTTTTCATATACCTTTAAGGGAGGAAGGAAAATGAAGAAGATCACACGTCGGCAGTTCCTGCAGATTTCGGCCACAGCGACGGCCGGAGCATTGCTCGCAGCTTGTGGCGGCAAAGCCACCCCTACTGCTGCCCCAACAACCGAGGCGCCCCAAGCTGCCCCCACTGCAACCCCTAAACCAGCAGCGGCAACCCAAGAGCCTGTGACCGAAAAGAAGTGGCCTCGCGAGAAGGTGGGGCGTGAGCGCACGTTGGTTTATGCATTCGGCGCGGTCGAACTGGCGGGCGTTGGCATCGGCAATATGTATGCCAACGACTGGCACCAGATGGCCGGCTCGGCAATGCTCGAATTCCCCTTCTATTACTGCGCGCTCAATGACAAGACCTACCCCTGGATCGCCGAGAGCTATAAGTACAACGACGATTTCACCGAGATGACGCTATATGTGCGCAAGGGCGTCAAATGGGCGGATGGGGAGGACCTCAATGCTTCGGACATCGCCTTCACATACAACAGCCTTAAGGACAAGGCGCCGGATCTGCGGGACTCCAGCTTTGTAAAGCAGTACGTGGAGTCCGTCGAGGCCGTTGATGACTACACGGTCAGGTTCAAGTTTAAGGAACCTAACCCCCGTTGGCACTTCGATGGCTGCACCGGGCGCTTCGACCGCGGTATCTACCTCGTTCCGGAGCATATCTTCTCGAAGGTCGAGGGCGATTGGCGCGAATTCACCTTCTTCGATCTGGAGAAGAAATGGCCTGTCTACTCCGGTCCCTATGCGGTCACCCGTTTTGACGTTCAGGTGAAGCACCTGGATCTGCGCTACGAGTGGTGGGCCTACGATGTCGGTCTGGTGGACCACATGCCCTATGTCGAGCGCATCGTGCAGTTTGGCTGGCCGGGCGAGGAAGTCGGTGGGCAGATGCTCATTAACAACGAAGTGGATGTGACGTTGGACCTGCGCCCCGCCACCATCGAGGCGATCCTGGCCCAGGCTTCGGATCATATCACCACCCACACGCACGGCGAGAAGCCCTACGGTTACATGGACTGGTGGCCCACTTCGCTGTACTTCAACACCCTCGAACCGCCATACGACGACAAGAATGTCCGCTGGGCCTTCGCGTATGCCATTGACCATCAGCAGGTGATGGATATCGGCTACGGCGGTGCGGGCGTCGCCACCAACCTGCCGTTCCCCGGCTATCCTGGTTTGACCAAGTACCGCGACAACGCCGAGCCTGAACTGAAGAAAATGATCGAGAGCATCTATGTCCGCGACGTCGCCAAGGTTGAGGAACTGATGAAGGCCGCCGGCTTCGAGAAGAATGCCGATGGCTTCTTCGCCAAGAACGGCGAGGTCTTCAAGCCCGAAATCCTCACCGTGGACATCTACGGCGACATCGGCCCGGTGGTCGTGGAGCAGTTGCGGCAGGCCGGCTTCGATGCCACCATGATCAACCCACCCGATGCGTGGACGATTATGGGCAACGGCGTGGCGAAAGCGTTCTTCCGCGGGCATGGTGGCAGCGTGAAGGACCCCTTCACCACGATGGATATGTACACCACCAAGAATGTCGTCCCCACCGGAGAGAACGTGGTCGGCGATAACTTCCCGCGCTGGGGCAATCCGGAGTACGACAAGTATGTTGAGGAGATGAGCCGCACCTCCCCAGATGACTATCAAAAGATGCAGGACCTCTTCAACAAGGCGATGAAGATCTGGTACACCGAATTGCCGGAGGTCCCGATCTCCGAGTGGTTCCACCGGTTGGCGATGAACACGACCTATTGGACCGGCTGGCCCAACAAGGACGATGCCTATAACACGGCGCCGTGGCACCTGTGCTTTGTGATCACGCTGAGCCGCTTGCAGCCGGCGAAATAACCTTCTTGTTAGCGCGCGAGGGGGCCGGTTAGCCCCCTCGCGTTGTCCCCATAACTGTGGAGACCTGGTGAGGAGGAGGCCATAAAGGCCAAGATGTTGTTCTTTTCAGATCTTCGCAGGCGGGCCGTTTTTTAGTGGACGGGTTTCGTGCGTTTGCCCGATGGTTAGGACGTCATTTTATCACGGTGCCGGAGGTTTCTGATGCGTATCCCCCTTAGTTACGTACTCAAGAGAATCGGTTTTCTGGTGGCAGTGCTGTATACCGCAGCGACGATTAATTTTCTGATTCCCAAACTGGCGCCGCGTGACCCGGTACAAGAGTTGGTCAACCAGAAGATTGCGAGCGGTGGCCTGACGTCGGAGGGCGCCGCAGAGTTTCGGGATTCTCTCCGCAAGCTCTACGGTCTCGATAAACCGCTTTGGCAGCAGTATGTTACCTACATCTGGAACACAATGCGCTTTGACCTGGGCTACTCCATCGTCAACTACCCCGTAAGGGTGGACTTCATCATCGGCCAGACTGTCTTCTGGACTCTGGGTTTTGTCGGAACTTCGACCATTCTGGCATTTTTGATCGGCACGGTGGTCGGCGCACTGGTCGGTTGGTCGAAAACCTCAAAGTGGTTCTCGTGGCTTATGCCGCCGTTGGCAGCGTTTTCGGCCGTTCCGGCTTTTATCATTGCACTGGTGCTCATCTACTTCCTGGCCTTTAAGCTTAAAGCGTTTCCCCTGCGCGGCGGCTATTCCGCGACCGTGGTTAAAGACTGGTCGAGCACAGAATTCTTGCTCGATGTAGCCCATCATGCGATTCTTCCGGCTTTATCTATGCTGTTGGTCTCCGTCGGTGGGTGGGCGTTGGGGATGCGCTCAATGATGGTAACGGTCGAAGGTCAGGACTACATCACATTTGCCGAGGCGAAAGGGTTAAAGGGCAGGCGCATCTTCTTCCGCTACGCGCTGCGCAACACCTTGCTGCCGCAGGTGACTTCACTGGCGATGCAGTTAGGACTAATCGTATCCGGCGCCTCGCTGGTAGAAACCATGTTCAGCTATCCGGGGATCGGCAACCGTTTGGGGGCTGCTATCGCCGCTCTTGACTATCCGGTGATCTACGGCATCGTGTTCTTCCTGGTGGTCGGGATTGCAGTGGCAACCCTGGTGGTGGATCTGCTCTATCCCCTGCTGGATCCGCGCATCTCATATTCTGGAGGTTAACCATGCAGCGAGGCCAGGGTTTCAAAGGTTTTCTCAACTACATCCGGCGCAATCCGGCTCTTGGCCTGGGATTGTTAATCCTTCTGGCGTTGTTGCTCTTTTCAACGGTGGCCGGGTATTTCGTTCCCAAAGAGGGTGCCTATCCGCTGTATGCGAAACCCAAACAAAAACCATCTTCTGAATACCCCTTTGGGACAGATTCGGTGGGACGCGACCTGCTTCCTACCTTGATCTACGGGACGCGGATGACACTCTCGATTGGGATGATCGCCGGGTGCATTGGCCTGGGAGTGGGCACGGTGCTGGGTTTTATGACGGGATACTTTGGCGGTCTTTTCGATACGATCGTCAAGTTTCTCGTGGACGTGCTGATGACCATTCCTTCCTTTCTCTTGTTGATCACGATTTCTGCCTCTGTTCCCAATCCTGAGGAGATGTCCGTGCTCCAAATGGCATTGATCCTCTCACTGGTGTCCTGGGTGCAGCCGACGCGGGCCATCCGGGCGCAGGTGCTGAGTATGCGCGAACGCGCCTTCGTGATGATGGCTAAACTCTCCGGGATGAGCGGGATGGAAATCATCATCAAGGAACTGATGCCCAACCTGATGCCTTATCTCGCCATCAGCCTTGCCGGTGCGGTGAACGGCGGCGTCTTGGGGTCGTTGGGCTTGCAAACCCTGGGGATCGGCAACTTGCGCGAGCCTTCATTAGGGATGACGATTTACTGGCTGCGATACTACAACGCTTTCTTGCAGGGTTACTGGTGGTGGATCATCGAGCCGGTGATCGTGATTGCGGCGATCTTCATCGCCTTCCTGCTCATCTCCATCGGGCTGGATGAGTTTGCGAATCCCCGAACACGGAGGACCGTATGAGCGAGCCGGTGCTGCGAGTCAAGAACCTGAAGGTTTACTATTACGTCGAAGCCGGGGCCGTCAAAGCCGTAGATGATGTCAGTTTCGAGCTGGACTTTGGCGTGAAGATGGGCCTGGTTGGAGAATCCGGTTCGGGGAAATCTACGATGGCGCTCGCGTTGATGCGGATGATCAAACCGCCGGGCAAAATCGTCGGTGGGCAGATGATCCTGGGCGGCACAGACCTGGTCAAACTCAACGAAGAGCAAATGCGCCAGCTTCGCCTGAGCCGCCTGGCCATGATCCCGCAGGGCGCGATGAACTCATTGAATCCGGTGATGCGCATTGACAAGCAGTTGATAGATGGCATGCTGGATCACAATGTCATTATGTCCAACGAGGAGCGCGTCAAGCGGGTCAATGAACTGCTGGAAATGGTGGACCTGCCGCCCAAAGTCGCCAAAATGTATCCCCACGAATTGAGCGGGGGGATGCAACAGCGTGTGACGGTGGCGCAATCTATCTCAATGGAACCTGACCTGATTATCGCCGATGAGCCGACCAGTGCCCTGGATGTGGTGATCCAGCGTCAGGTGATGGAGACGATCAACCGCTTACAACAACGGCTGGGGCTATCCGTGATCTTGATCGGCCACGATATGGGGCTGATGGCTCAAACCGTAGACCGGCTGGCCGTGATGTACGCCGGCCGGATGATGGAAATCGGGGAAACGCGCGCGATGTTTCACCGTCCCCTTCATCCTTATACGGAGTTGCTGATCAAGAGTTTGCCGGTATTGGAGAACAAGGGTGTGTTTAGCGGCATTCCCGGCATCACCCCTTCACTGCTGAACCCGCCGGCCGGATGCGTGTTCCATACGCGCTGTCCGAAGGCCTGGGGCCTCTGCGAAGAGACAACGCCGCAGTTTGTCGAGGCCGAGCCAGGGCGGTGGGTCGCATGCCACCTGATTACAGCATAGCCACGGGGTGAAACTATGAGCACACCATTACTCGAACTCAAAAATGTGACCAAGATTTTCGGCACGAAAAAGGAATACACGGTGGCGCTGGAAGACATGACCTTCGCCATCCAGGAGAACTTTCCCAAGATCGTCACCATCGCCGGCGAAAGCGGCAGTGGGAAGACCACGATGGGGATGTTGATGCTGGGGTTCTACAGCCCGACCTTCGGCAGCGTCTTGTATCGTGGCCAGCCGTTGGCGGAACTGGACCGGGACACGCGCTTCAAATACCGCCGGGAAATTCAGGCCGTCTTTCAGGACCCCTTTGCCGTTTACAATCCGTTCTACAAGGTGGATAACCTGCTGAGCATCCCGATCAAGAACTTCAAGCTGGCGCGTTCCAAATCCGAGGCTCACGAGCTGATGGAGGAAGCCCTGGAGCGGGTGGGTCTCCGTCCCGAAGAGACGTTGGGACGTTACCCTCACCAGTTGAGCGGCGGACAGCGGCAACGAATTGCCGTGGCGCGCGCCTTGCTGCTCAAGCCCAAGCTGCTCATCACCGACGAGCCGGTTTCGATGGTGGATGCCTCGTTGCGCTCGACGATCCTCAAGGCGCTGCGGGGCCTGAACCGCGACTTCGGTGTGCCGCTCTTCTACATCACCCACGACCTGACGACGGCTTACCATATCAGCGATTTCATCATCATCCTGTACCACGGCTCGGTGATGGAAGTGGGCAACGTGGATACGATCATCCGCAACCCGCAACATCCTTACACCAAACTGTTGGTCTCGTCTATCCCCTGGCCCAACCCGGATTTGCCGTGGGGCGGCACCGAGGATATGATCCAGAAGAGCCAGGTGGCCTTCAAGAAAATTACCGGGTGTAAGTTTGCGCCGCGCTGTCCCTATCGGTTTGACCTCTGCGAAACGAAAGCGCCGGACCTCTTTATGATTGAACAGGACCGGGCGGCGTCTTGTTATCTGTACCGCGACAATGAGGTACTCAAACGCGAGGAGCTGAGCAGAGTTTTTGTCGAGGCGTAGGCAATTTGCCGATATAGACCAAAAGACACTGCAAGGTGCGCTGCGCTTTGCAGTGTCTTGTCTAATAGGATGCTGAAATCAGGAGTGAGATCGGTGATTATCCGCAATGTGGGACGCAACGACCCGTGCCCTTGTGGGAGTGGCAAGAAGTATAAACACTGTCATGGTCGGCCCAAGCCGCCCGCCGAGGTGCTGTATATCCATCCGGCCAAGCAAGATGTGGACTTCTACGCCGAAATGCAGGCGCAACGCGAGACTCAAATGGGGCGCCCTTACGGTTTGATCCCTTTGGGGGTGCCGGCGCTGGTCAACAGCTTGCGCGCGGCGGGGATCGAGGTGCGGGGCGTGAATTTCCCGCTGGAACGTGAACTCGATCGCGCATTTGACCTCCGGCACTGGCTGCGCCAGCAGACGCGCGCCCGTGTCATCTTGATTGACCTGCACTGGTACGAACACAGTTACGGCGCGCTCAGCGTGGCAAAAGTCTGCAAGGAAGTGCTGCCGCACGCCTGGATCATCCTGGGCGGGCTGACCGCTTCGGGCTTTGCCCGCGAGATTCTGGAGCGTTTTCCGACGGTGGACTTTGTGGTTCGCGGCGATGCTGAACAGCCGCTGCTCACCCTCGTGCGCCGCTGCCTCGCCGCAACCGAGGCCGCCGTACCGCTGTTCGCCGATGTCCCCAATCTGAGTTACCGTCGCGACGGCGCCGTGGTTGAGAATCCCATCGGCTACTGCGCCACAACGGCAGACCTCGACCGCCTCGACTATGTGGATTTAAGTTTTATGGAGCATTACGTGGAGTATTTTGTGCACGAGTACCTGGTCACCGATCTGGCCAGGGCGCGCGCGGCCCTGAAAACCAATCCCTATCTGGGGCGCTGGATCGCCACAGCGCGCGGTTGCAAATACGAGTGTTCCTATTGTGGGGGATGCAAGAGCGCCCATCAAACGCTGGCTGCGCGCGACGGGCTTGTGCCGCGCTCGCCGGAAGCGGTGGTCAACGAGCTGGAGCGCCTTGCTACGAGCGGCGTCATTCAGGCTTCGCTATCCTACGACATCGCCGAGTTGGGCGATGAGTACTGGCGCACCATGTTTTCTCTCATGCGACAGCGGCAGATCAAAATCGGGCTGTACAACGAGTGTTTTCAGCTTCCATCGCCGAATTTCGTCAAACGCTTTGCGCAGGTTGCCGATCTGGAACATTCTTGCCTGGCGTTCAGCCCGCTCTCCGGCTCCGAGCGGGTGCGGCGGCTCAACGGAAAAATCTTCACCAACGGGGAGCTGATCAATATCCTGGACGCGCTCAATCAGTACGGCGTCTTTGCCCTGATCTATTTCTCGCTGAATTTGCCCGGCGAAACGCCGGAGACGTTACGGGAATCTATCGCATTGGCGCAAGAAATCTGTCGGCTTTATCCGCCGTCGCGCATACGGATTTTGAATTCCTGTCATACGCTGGATCCGCTGTCACCGATGGCCGTTTTACCTGAAAAATATGCAATTCATGTCACTATGCGCACTTTTGATGACTGGTATACTTATTGTTATGAGACCCAATTGGGCGGCGCGGCGTCGCGCACCGAGATGTACCGGGGGTTCGTGTTGCAGGATTCCACGGCGCGCACGCTGGAAGCGATGGCCGATGCCTGGGACGCGGCGCGGCAGGGCCATGAAGAAAGTTGGTGGCCCATCCCTCCGGGCTGGTGATTTGCCATTTGCCATTTGCCATTTGCCATTTGCCATCTGCCATTTGCCATTTGCTATTTGCCATTTGCCATTTTTAGGAGGATCGTGTGGACGAAGCTCCCGTTGCTCTGTACATTCATCCGGCCAAACAGGCCGTGGACCTTTACGACACGCCGGCCCGTTATAAGTTCGGGCGGCCCTACGGCCTGATCCCAATGGGTGTACCGGCGTTGATGAACCTGCTTTGTGATAACGGTATCCCGGTCAGGGGGATCAACTTCCCGCTGGAGAAAAAACTGAACGGCGAATTTAACCTGCGTCAGTGGCTCTACGCCCACCGCGAAGCCCGTCTGGTGCTGATAGACTTGCACTGGTACGAGCACTGCTACGGTGCGATCAGCGTGGCGCAGGTGGCCAAGGAAGTGATCCCGGATGCATGGGTCATCCTCGGCGGGTTGACTTCTTCGGCCTTTGCCGGCGAGATTATCCGCGATTTTCCGATGGTTGACTTCGTGATCCGCGGCGACGCCGAACGCCCGCTCCTGGCGCTGGCACAGGCGCTGGTGCGTGAGGCACGGGGCGTCATGCCCGATCTTTCCACCGTGCCCAACCTCACCTATCGGCTCAACGGGCGGGTGGTGGAGAACCCCCGAACCTACTGCGCGAAGCCTGAAGATTTCGCGGAGTTCAACTTCGTAGACCTGGACTGGATGGATCACGCCGACGAGTACTTTGTCCACGAGTATCTGGTGATTGATATGGAGCTGGCGCGCCAGGCACAGGAAGGCATGGACATCAGTAAGTATCGGGGACGCTGGATCACCACCGCGCGCGGCTGCGATTTCGAGTGCTCCTATTGCGGTGGCGCGCGGAGCGCGCACAAGGCCATTGCCGGGCGCGAGGGAATCGTTCCTGTGCCGGTAGAGACCGTCGTCAACGAAATCAAACACCTCATCGAACATCGAGTGATCCAGGTTTGCTTTTCCTACGACCTCGCGGCGATGGGTGAGCATTACTGGAAAACGCTCTTCCGCACGTTGCGCAAAGAGCAAATCAAAATCGGCCTCTACAACGAGTTCTTCCAGCTTCCGCCGCCGGGGTTCATCAAGGAGTTTGTACGCGCGGCGGATATGCAACATTCCAGCGTGGCATTGAACCCTTATTCCGGCTCGGAACGGGTGCGCCGCCTGAACGGAAAACGCTACAACGACGCCCAGTTTTTCAACGCCCTGGATGAAGTCAACCTCTACAATGTACCCATCATCGTATATTTTTCGTTGAATCTGCCGGGCGAGGATGAAGAAGCCATCCGGCAAACCATCAGCCTGGCGCAAAGCGTTTACGATATGTATCCCCATTCCAAGCTGAAGATCTTGAATTCATGTCACACGGTTGAACCGCTTTCACCGATGACCCAACATCCCGGGCGCTATGGTGTAGATGTCCAGTGGCGTACCTTCCACGACTGGTATGAGTATTGCCGTAATACACAACTGCAACTACCCGGCGCGCGCACCGGCGAATGGCGCGGGTTCGATCTTTTGCCGCCGGCGACTCGTTCCGTGGAGGCGATGGCCAATGCCTGGGATGCCGCCGCCGACGGCCACGAAGCGACCTGGTGGCCCATTCCGCCGAGCTGGTAAAAGAGACGCCTGAGGTGGATTCATTTTGTGGTTTATTTTGGGAGGTTGAGAGATGGAGAATCCACAACTCGATACGGCGATTATGAACATCCGGCTAGGAGCCCGCGATGCGGCACGTCGTTCCCTGCTTCAACTTGTCCGTCAGGACCCGAACGATGAGTTGGCCTGGTTGTGGCTGGCCCAAACGCTCGATGACCCTAAACGGCAAATGGACTGTCTGCGTCAGGTCTTGCGCATCAATCCCAACAATCCAGATGCCCTCACAGGCATAGAAGCCTTGCGCGCCGGCTGGCCGCTGCCTGAACCGCAAAGCGGCGGTCCGGTACTCGTCGAAGAGCCGGAAGCATCGGACCTCTTCCCGCAGGAGATGATCTCCGGTTGGGGTGCGATGTTCGAAGAACCGGCAGCTCCCCCGCCCAAAACTTCGCCCTTCCTTGATGAACTCACGCCGTTGCCGACGATGTCGCCGTTGCGAGAAGGGACGCCGCCCGTAGAAGAGCTGCTCTCGCCCACGCCATTCGCACGCGCCGAAGAGACATCCCCGGTCGCCCCTGTAGCCCCCTTGGAAGAATTGCTGACCCCTATGACGGGCGCACGCGCCGCAAAGACGCCACCATCCACCGGAGAACTCGCGTCACCTTCTGCGGTGACCGACGTGGAGGAAATGCCTCCCGTTGAGGCAATGCCGGCAACCCAAACCGGTGCGGCGGCAGAGAGCTTTTTGCAGCGGGCGCGGCGTACGCGCTTCCAGGGACTGACCCCCTCTGCCGCGCCGGTCGCGCCTGAAGTCACCACCACATCACAACCGCCCTCGGCGCCGCCATCTGCTGAAGCGGTTTCCGAAGCCACCGTTGAACCCCGTGCGCCTGCATCTGTGCGCAAGTTTCGTCTGTTTGACGGACGGGTGTTTTTCAGCATTCTGGGATTGCTCGAGCTGCCGCTCCTGATTGCCCTGGCGGTGTTGCTGTTGCGCGGGGAAGGGTCATCCCTGCCTTTCCTGGGCGCTCTGAAAGCTCCGCAAGCAGAACATCCAGCCTTGAGAGCCTGCCGCAATCTCAGCCTTGCCGAATTCACGCGGGTTGAGACGTTGGGGGGAACCTTGACCGCCGACACGATCTTCACCGGCACGCAGGTCGTGATTACTAAAACGATCGTTGTGCCGGAGGAATACCGGCTGTTGATCTACCCTGGTGCAACTCTGGTTTTCTCCACCGGTACAACGATTGAGGTATACGGCACCCTGTATGCCTGTGGCAATGAGGTCGCGCCGGTTGTCTTTACCGCCTGGGATCAACAACCCGGTGGCTGGGAAGGCATACGGCTCTACAATCCCAACACTGCCTCAATACTCAGCCACACGCGGATCGAGTATGCCGGCGAACGCGCGCTCTATTTGTTCAACAACGCCCCCATCCTATCGAATGTGACGGTTGCGGATAGCGCGCTCTTCGCCCTCAGCTTCGACGGCAGCATACCGCTGGATCTATCTCAGAATGTGAATTTCGCCGATAATCCCGTCAACGGCATAGAGGTACGCGCCGGCACGTTAAGGACGCCGAACATCGTCTGGCCTGCTTCCAACATCGCGTATGTCGTCACCGGTCCTCTGTGGGTGGATGAAGAGGTAACGCTGGACATCAAAACCGGCGCGATTGTCAAATTCTGGGCCAGATCGAAGGGGCAACCCCCCGGAATTTGGGTGCGCGGCCTGTTGAAAGCCAACGGCGTGCACTTCACCTCGATCCACGACAGTCGCCCTGAGGTAGGCGGTGTGACTTATCGAGAAGCTATTGACCCCCAACCCGGCGACTGGGGGAGCATCACTTTTTACGAAAGCAGCCAGAAGTCCTACCTGCGTGATGTCACCATCCGCTATGGCGGACGCGCAACAGCAGCGGTGTTGATCCGTGGCAGCTCGCCTGAATTGACGCAGGTGACGATTGCCGATAGCGCCGGCTATCCGTTGGGCGCGGACGCCAACGCTTCCCCGGTATTCAATACCCTGACCCTGACCGGCAACCGGGGGGCGGATGCGCTGGAGATCACCGGCATGACCCTAACGGGCGAAGGGGAATGGACGTGGAACAAACTCGGTGGAGATACGCCGATTGTGCGCGTGGTCCGCGATACCGTTACCGTCGGCCCGCAGGCCAAACTGACGATCCAGCCGGGGGTTGTGGTCAAATTTACCGAGACGGGCAAGCTGGTCGTGCGAGGGGTTCTGTCCGCAATCGGCGGCAATGGCCCGGCAGACAAAATTGTCTTTACCTCAGTGCATGACGACGAGTACGGCGGGGATACCGATGGCATCACCACCCCCCAGGATCGCCGCGCCTGGGGCGGGATCATGCTGGAAGGTGTAGACGGCACGACGGATATCCAAAATGTGCTCGTGCGCCATGCGCCCATTACCCTGGTAGATGCTGCACCCAGGTTATACAATGTTCAGCTTTATGCTACATCGGGCGCCGGCTTGCGTATGACGCCGGGATCGTCGCCCAACCTGCGCGTTCTCCAATTCGAGGGCAGTGGCCTCAAGGGCATTGCCGTCTTGACCGGAACGATCGAGACCGATCAGACCTGGGCGCGGCTCGGTGGGCCGACCGATCAAGTCGTGCGCGTTTTGGAAGGCGAGGTCATCGTCAAACCGGGCGCCGTGTTGAGCATTGATGTGGGCACGGTCATCAAGGCGGCGCCAGCGGGGAAGCTGACGGTACTCGGTCACCTGCGCGCCACCGGGCGTTCCGACCAAATGGTTGTTTTCACCTCGTTGAACGATGACTTGATGGGGAATACCAACAACAGAATGTTGAACCCCGGCCCCACCGATTGGCCCGGCATAGACATCGGCCCTGAAGCCAACGCGCTTATGGAGAATGTCGGCATCTATTACGCGCAAGTCGGCTTGACGCTGCGCGGGAAGGCCATGCCCGAAACTGGGAAAGGGCCTATACATATTGCCCACAGTCACCAACCGCTGGCATGCACGACCAAGATGCAAATCCCGTCAGTCTTCCTGTTGGAGGACAACGAAGTGGCGGTCACACGTTGTCCTACACCGTAAGAACGGTGGGTTCTTTGGAATTTGGCCTGGTCAAGGTATCGAAATCCCCAACTTGTTGGGGTATCTGCATGTAAGCTCTAAACAAGTTCGGGATTCCGGTATGTCACTGCGGGGATTCCTAAAGAGCCAAACGGCCAAAAAACACCGGAGGATTGTTATATGAAATTACCTCTATCCATTGAAGCACTTTTGAAAGAAGCAGGGACATTTGCGCACACGGAGTCTACCCATGCCGAACCCAGCATTTATGGGATTACAGACGGCAAGGCGATCGGTACATACCTTGAACACAAGTTTCATACTCATCTTGGTGCGAAATACACGTATGAACAAGGGAGTTCTGCAAGAGGTATTGATTTTCCTGGACTTGGAGTAGATGTAAAAGTTACCCGCATAACCCAACCTCAATCGTCATGTCCTTTCGAGTCGGCACGGCAGAAAATTTACGGCCTGGGATATTCCTTACTGGTGTTTGTTTATGACAAAATAGATGATCCTGAAACACAGACGGGACGATTGGATATACGCCATACCATTTATATTGACAAGAACTATACGGCAGATTTTCAGACTACGTCGGGTATACGGCAAATCATTGAGAACAATGGGAATGTGGACGATTTGATTGCTTTTATGCACGACAGATATTTGCCGGTAGACGAGATTCAGGCTACAGAACTTGCAGCCGAGATTTTGACCAATCCTCCCAGGGTGGGATATTTGACAATCTCCAATGCTTTACAATGGCGATTGCAATACAGCAGGGCCATTGAGAAAGCCGGAGAACTGGAAGGCGTGTTGCGCATCCGGTAGCAATATGAGAAAGAAGACAGCGACGGTCGAATTTGGAGACTTTCAAACCCCCTCCTATCTTGCTAACCGTGTTTGTGATCTTCTGGTAGCACAAGGTTTGCAGCCTTGTGCTATCGTCGAACCTACGTGTGGCAAGGGTAGCCTGCTCCTGGCAGCGTTGGAACGATTTCCGACGGTGAGCCGCGCCATTGGTGTGGATATAAACCCTGACTATATTGCCTGCCTTGAAAAACATTTGAACCGGCTCTCATACTCCGGCATAGCCGAAGTTTCAGTAGGGGATTTTTTTGCTGTTGATTGGGAAAGACTGTTCTCGCAATTGCCGGAGCCGATACTGGTCATTGGCAATCCGCCGTGGGTGACTAATGCCGAGTTGTCGGCATTGGAGAGCACAAACCTGCCTCACAAGACAAACTTTCAGGCATTATCGGGATTGAGTGCTAAGACAGGCAAAAGCAACTTTGACATATCAGAATGGATGCTCATCCAGATTTTGAAATTGAAAGTTCACAAACAAATCACTGTGGCGATGCTGTGCAAAACTAGCGTCGCGCGTAAGGTACTTGCTTATGCCTGGAAGGAGGACCTGTCCGTCAAATCAAGTCGGCTTTATCGCCTGGATGCACAACAGGTCTTTGGTGCGGCAGTGGATGCTTGTTTGCTTGTTTGTCATGTGGCCGATGGAAGTTCAAACCATCTGTGTCAGGTCTATGCCGGGTTATCTGAAGATACATACGAGACCACATTCGGCTTTCGGAACGGCCTTTTGATCGCCGATATGGATTATTTTGAGACCTGGCAGCATTTACAGGGGGAAGGATATTATCGTTGGCGTTCTGGCATTAAGCACGACGCGGCTGCTGTTATGGAGCTAAAGCCATTACAGGAGACTTATCTCAATAAGTTTGGCGAATCCGTTGATGTGGAGAACATTTATCTCTACCCCATGCTTAAAAGCTCAGAAATCGCGCATCAGAACAATCCTGTCCCGACGCGTTGGATGTTGGTGACCCAACGTCATATATCTGAAGACACAACGCCTATCAGCAGCAACGCGCCAAAAACATGGGCTTATCTGCATAAACATGCTGCGATTCTTGATGGACGGAAAAGCTCAATATACAGAAACCGCCCGCGCTTTTCAATGTTTGGGATAGGTGAGTATACATTCGCCCCCTGGAAAATTGCCATCTCCGGGCTTTATAAAAAGCTGCACTTTGTCGTGATTGGACCATATAAAGGCAAACCGGTCGTATTGGATGATACTTGCTCTTTCCTCCCTTGCAAAAGTAGAGCCGAGGCTTACCTTTTGGAAACACTGCTTAATTCTGAAGTCGCACGACAGTTTTACAGTGCCTTCATCTTCTGGGATGCCAAACGTCCTATCACGATAGATATTCTTAACCGCCTTGATGTGCTGGCTCTCGCCCGTGAGTTGGGTGAAGAAAAACACTTGTTGGAATTCGTGCGGCAAGATAAAATGACGATCACCTCTTCAGCGCAATTGACTATTTGGAAAGTAGAATCTTAGTTCGTAGCAGCAGTTTTTATCGAAGAAAACACAGCGAAGCCTGTCAGGGCAGTGTGAAGTTTGTCCCCAAATTGCAACGTTTCTGCAAGGATTGTGGTTTTATTTCTTGTGGTTTTTGCTGTAGAATAGGAAGTACATCTATACAGTTTGAAAGGAGTTGACCATGCGTTTTGTCATCGTGGGCGGTGGCGTAGCCGGCATCACAGCCGCACTGGAATTAGCCAACCGCAAAAGCGGTAGCGTGGAAGTTTACTCGGATGAAGAGTACCCCTATTATTATCGCCCGCAACTCACGGAGTTCCTCGCCGGCGGTATTACCCTGGAGCGATTATTGCGCCGCGACCTGACGTGGTACAAAGGGCGCGGCATTGATGTTTACCTGGGATGCAGCGTCACGCGCGTGGACGCCGGCGCTCACACCATCACGTTGGCCGATGGGACTCAGGTGACGTATGATCGGTTGTTGCTGGCGACGGGCAGTATCCCCTTCGTGCCTCCCTTGCCGGGAAGCGACAAGAACGGCGTGTTCACCTGGCGCACCCTGGCCGATACCCTGGAGCTTGAGCGGCGCGCCTCAGCGTGCGGACAGACCATCGTACTCGGCGGTGGACTGTTGGGCCTTGAAGCGGCGCGCGGCCTTTTGGGCTTCTGTGGTAACGTTACTGTGCTGGAATTTTTCCCCCGCCTGTTGCCCCGTCAGTTGGATGTCGAAGGTGCGACCCTGTTGCAGCAATTCGTGGAATCGCTTGGGATCAAAGTCGTCGTAGGCGCGCAAACCGAGGCTTTTCTGGGCGAGCGTGCCGTGACCGGCGTGCGGCTTAAGGATGGGCGTGAGTTCCCCGCCGGCCTGGTGCTGGTGGCGGCGGGCGTGCGCTGCAACGCACGCCTGGCCCAAGAGGCCGGCTTGACCGTGGATCGCGGCATCGTGGTGGACGATCACATGGCGACCAGCGCCCCGGACATTTACGCCGCCGGGGATGTGGCCGTCTACAAGGGCTATACGTGGGCCATCGCGCCCATTGCCCAGGCGCAGGGACGGACTGCCGCCGTCAACATGGCCGGTGAAGCCACCCCTTACGACGTGGTGGTGCCTTCAACGACGCTCAAAGTTGTCGGGATTGACGTCAGCTCGGTCGGCATGGTCAACCCGGAGACCGAAGACTACACCGAAATCCGTGCCTTCGATGCGGAGGCTAGAACTTACAAAAAGATTGTGCTTCATGATGGTAGGATCGTCGGCTCCATTGTCATCAACGACAAGAAGCTGGCTAAAGACCTGGAGGACCGCATTGCCCGACGTGAAACGCTAACACCCGATCAGGCACAGGCTTTGTTGGATTGAAGCGAATTGTGGGGAAGGATACCGTGGAAACCAGCACACGGCGCGACATTTCATCTGCCGGGCACGCTGACCCGGCGATCAATGCTGCCGGTGCGCGGGGGCTTGCCGGAAACGACCACTTGTTGATGAGTGTGCTTGACCATCTGCCGGGCATGGTCTATCGCTGGCGTTACGAGACCACGGGACAATGGACTTTGGAGTTCATCAGTGCCGGCTGCGGCCCATTGACCGGCCAACCTCCCGACGCCTGGCTCGCCGGGTCTGGAGCGGCTTTCATGGCCTGGATCCATCCGGAGGACTACCAAAGCGTCATTGCCCAGATGACCACGGCATTTCACAACCGGCAATCCTACTGCTGTGTATACCGTATTGTCACTGCTGACCAAACCCAGCGATGGGTCCGCGACCAAGGTACCGGCGTATTCTCCCCGGCCGGCGCGCTGTTGTTCTGCGAAGGATTCGTCACCGACATCACCGCCGAAAAACAGCGCGAGTATCAGTCCCTCTCCTCCGTGGAAACCGAGCGCCTTCGGCTTCTTGAGCGTGTGCAACAACAGCAAAGCGCGATCATTCGATTGAGCATGCACCCCGCCGTCAGCGAAGGCCGCCTGGAAGAAGCTCTGTCCCTGATTGCCGAAACAGCGGCGATTACCCTTCAACTCGAATTGGTCAGCATCTGGAAAATCACCCCCGATGGCAGCGAACTCCAATTTTTGACCGGCCATCGTCTGTCATCGGGTGCGTTAACGCATAGTGAAGGATTGCGGGTCAGCCAGTATCCGGCGTATTTTGCAGCCATGCATGAAGGTTTTGTCCTGGCCGTCCCTAATGTCAGAACAGACCCTCGGACGGCCTCGCTGACCGAAGTGTATTGGGATCCGATGGGCGTTAGTTCCACCCTGGAAGCGCCGATCCGCCTGCATGGGCAGATTGTCGGCGTCGTGTGTCATGAACATGTCGGGCCATGTCGGGAATGGCGGGCCGACGAGATCGCCTTTGCACGGCAAGTCGCCGACCTGGTCGCACAGGCGCTTCTCAACGCGCATATTCGTCATCGCGCCGAAGAACTGGCTGCGATCACCCGCGTCAGCCAGAAAATTTCGGCCGGCCTCAGCCTACAGCAGATTCTGGATTCGATCGCGCAACATGCGGTGGAACTCTCAGATGCGGATATGAGCAGTGTGTTCACCCTGCGGCCAGATGGCGATATCGTCCTGGCGAGCTATGGACTGCCGCCAGCCTACATCCAGACCCTGATGGCAAGTGGGGACGCCTTTCTATACGAGGGGGCCATCAGTCAGGCATTGTGGGAACGTCATCCTGTTCAGGTTTTCGACACGAAAAACGCCTCAGACGATGCTCTGCAACGCCTGATGATACAAGAAGGTCTGCGGGTGTTGTTGATCGTGCCCATGGTCGAAGAGAACGAGGTTATCGGCGGCATCATGCTTGCGCGCCGCCAGCCCTGGCAGTTTACCGATGCTGAGGTTGAGTTCATTCAGGCTTTGGCGCATCAGTCGGCCAATGCCGTGGCGAACGCGCGTCTGCTGGAGTTGGAGCGCGTTGCCCGTAAACGCGCCGAGACCCTGTACCAGTTGACCCGTTCACTCATCACCTTCGATAACTTGCCCGATCTACTGGAAACTGTGGTGACCAGCGTCGTCGAGGCATTGGAGTCACCGTGGGTGATCCTGGCGACTTTTCAGGATGATCCGCCGGAAATCTACCATTATGTGCAGGGTGGGGAAGACGCCGATCCTGAGGTGCGTCTATCGTTTGCCGAACTGTGGGGCTATGTGAAAGACTCCTATCAACACTCGGAGACCGCCACCCTGCTTACCAAAGAATGTGTCACCACCGTTTCCGCCAGCTGGCTGTTCTGCCAACGGTTCGCCTACTATCTCGGTTCCGCCGTTGTTGCGCCGTTGCAGTATCGCGGTAAAGTGGAGGGCATCTTGCTGGCCCTCCGTCCCGATGACAAGCCGATATTCGGCGGCCATGATGTTGCGCTTATTATGGCGATGGCCAACCAAACGGCAGCGGCCATTGAGAACTTCAGACTGCTCGACTCCCTAAATCGCGAGGCGCAACAGTTGGGCCTGGTGTACCGTCTGGGACAACATCTGTCGAGAAGTCTCGACATTCAAGAAGTATGCCGCCTGGCTCTGGAAGAGATTGGCTCGGTGTTGGAACCTCTGCATGGCTCACTCTTCCTTGTGGATTCGGAAACCGGTGACATGCAGTTGATGGCTCAGATGCGTTATGATCCCGAAAACCTGCAAGCGTTGATGCGGGAATTTCGCGTGGGGCGCGGCTTGAGTGGCTGGGTTGCTCAACAACGGCAGATGGCCGTGGTTGACGATGTATCCGCCGATCCCCGTTGGATTGCCACACCGAGTACCGCCGGCATACGCTCCGCTTTGAGCATCCCCTTGTTTAGTGGTGATGAGCTGCTTGGTGTGATGACGCTTGCCAGCACACGGCCGGCCTTCTTCACCCCGGAATATTGCTGGCTGGTGGAATCCACCGCCGCGACGATTGCCATTGCGATTTACAACGCGCGCTTGTTCGGCAAGGTACAGCAGCGCGCGCGTGAACAGGAGTGCGTCAGCGAAATAGCGCGCGCCCTGAATACGCTGGATGTGCAGCGCGTTTTCCCGATGTTGGTCCGCGGCCTGTCGAATCTGGCCGCATGCGAGTATGTGATCCTGGCGCTCTATGACGAATCACGCCGGATCTTTACGGCCCTGGAATCCACCGTTCCGACTTTGCCGGCCGGCAGTGTCTTGACCCTGCCATCGGACATCCGCACCCACCTCATGGACGGTCAGCCACACATCACGACGGATCTCGGCGTGCCGTCCGACGAGCCATTACTGCAAGAATTGCTTACCCTCGGCGCTCGTTCGCGGGTCATCGTGCCGCTCATCGTCGGCACCGACCTGACGGGCTTGCTGTACTTGGGGAGCCACCAGATCCTCAAACCGACGCAAATCCCCACTTTGCAGCAGATCGCCGACATGATCGCCATCGCCCTGGAGAATGATCGTCTGTTCCGCGCCGAGCAGCATCAGCGCGAGGTGGCGGAGCGATTGCAGGCGACGGCGCTGGTCGTCAACACGCTGGACTTGCAGGAAGTGCTCACGTTGATCATGGACCAACTGGAAAGCATTTTCCCCTATGACAGTGGCAGCATCCAAATCCTCGAGCACGACGCTATGTGCGTGATTGCCACGCGCAATGCGCCGCATGCGCCGGTAGGGATGTGCTATTCGCTGAAAGACCATCCCTACAACCGCCGTTTAGCTGCGGGGGAAGTGGTTGTCATCAAAGACGCCCAACAAGACGCCATGGGGTGGATTCCTTTTAATAGGTCATTTTACATGCGCTCCAGTCTGGGCGTGCCGCTGTGGGTGCGCGATAAGGTTATCGGCGCGTTGACCATTGACAACCGGGGCGTGCGGACGTATACGGATGAGGATATCCGCGTGGTGCGGGCGTTTGCCCAGCAGGCCGCCGTGGCGATCGAAAATGCGCGGCTCTACGAAGCACAACGCGGACAGCGGGAACTGGCCGAGGCCCTGGCGGCGGCAGCGGCGGCCATCAGCAGTGTTCTGGATTTCGAGCAGGTATTAGATACCATTCTGGATCAGGTCGCCCGTGTCGTGCACGGTGACACCTTCAACATTATTTTGGTTGAGGGGGAGACAGGGCGGATGATTCGTTGGCGGGGCTACGAAGAACTGGGGATTGCCATGCCGTCATCGCGTGAGAACATTCCCCTTGCGAAGTACCCCAGCCTGCTGCGGATGATCGAAGAGGGACGTCCCGTGGTCATTACCGACATCAAAAGCGATCCTCACTGGGTACAGACCACAGGCCAGGAAAAGCTCAATGCGTATGTGGGCGCGCCGATTCGCATTGCCGGGAAGACCGAAGGCTTTATCAACGTCGCGGGCGTGAACGTTGGGCAGTTTAACGAGCAGGACGCGGAGAGATTGCTGGCCTTTGCCAATCATGCCTCCATCGCGCTCCAGAATGCCCGGCTGTTTCAACAAACCCGACGTTACGCCGAACAACTGGAACGCCGGGTCTACGAGCGCACCATTGAGCTGGAAGCCAAGAACGCCTGGCTTGAAGCCATCCTCAGCGGTACCTCGGACGGCATCATCGTCACCGACAGCGATGGTGTTATTGTGGACGCGAATCGGGTCGCCAAGATGTGGCTCTATCATTCCCTGCCGCCGCAGGATGTGGAACGGCTACGCGCGCTGATCCGCGATCTGGCGCGGCGGGCGGATTCCCATCCCGATGCCGTCATCGAGCTGACCGGTCTCGATCTGGAACTACGCGCCGCGGCGATCTTTGGAAAGGGAAACGAGGGGCCGGTGGCCGTCATTGCTGCCCACGACGTGAGCTATCTCAAAGCCCTGGACCGCATGAAATCGCAGTTCGTTTCTAATGTCTCCCACGAGTTGCGCACGCCGATCACCTCCATCCGCCTGTATTCCTCCCTGTTACAACGCACTCCACCGGGGAACCGTCAGCGTTATTTTGAGGCTCTGGATCACGAAGCTGAACGCCTCTCGAAACTCGTTGAAGACATCTTGCAGATTTCACAGATCGAGGCTGGGCAACTAGAATTGAATCGGCAGCTTGTGGATCTGAACGCGCTGACCGAGATGTCTGTGATGGCCCACAAAGTGCTGGCCGAATCGCGTGGCCTGTCGCTGCATTATCACAACAGTGACGGTTCAATCATAGTCTCTGTGGATCAGGACAGGTTTGTCCAAGTGATCAACAACCTCATTGAAAATGCGCTAAATTATACGTTAAAAGGAGGGGAGGTTGCAGTTTCTACAGAACAGCGTATAAAGGATAATCGGCACTGGGGCACGGTGACGGTCAAGGATACCGGCATGGGGATTCCGGCGCATGAACTGACGCATATCTTTGAGCGTTTCTTCCGCGGCGACAAACCGCAAGCGTTGCATATTCAGGGCAGCGGCCTGGGACTTGCAATTGTCAAGGAAATCGTAGAATTACATGGAGGCACTGTGACCGTTGAGAGTGAGGTAGACGTAGGCTCCACCTTCACGGTTTGGATGCCCCTGCTGGACCTTGAATGAGGCATTCTGTGTTCCATTCATTCTCAAGGGGGAAAAACCCATGCAGAAAAAACAGATTCTAGTTGTGGAAGACCAGGACTTGTTGTTGATGGCGATCCGCGATGTGCTGGAAATGGAGGGCTACACCGTCATCACGGCCAGCGATGGTGTCGAAGGGCTGGAGATGATGGAGCGTTGTACACCTGATCTGATCATCGCCGATATTTCTATGCCGCGGATGGATGGCTACAAGTTTTTCGAGGCGGTTCATGCTCGACCCGAATGGGTGCCGATTCCCTTTATC
>DAOSNS010000045.1:0-1782 GCA_035373625.1 Anaerolineae bacterium
ATGTTCGGCAAAATGCCCGTAGATGTTGGGGTTGATCGTTCCGATTACGTCATTGGGGTTAATGGATATTTTGGTCATAAGTTTCTCCTTTTTGGTTATGGATTGAGGGCTGCGGGACATACGCTTACCCTCCGAGTCACCGATTGCTGATTCACCGGTGATGAACTTACAAAAAATGCAGATTATGTCAAGGAACCACGATTGTTCCTTGCCGAAAGTATTATATACTCCAAAATCATACAAATCAACAAACCGCATCCACCGGGGTAGGGCTTTATCATTCTCGTTATAATGACTTCAACTGGCTGCGAGCGGATCGCCAGAGCCGCGTTTCTCGCTCAAAACGGGGAACTGGCGTTCCCCTCGGAGCAAGCGTTTCCCTCGGAGCTGGCGTTTCCCTCGGAGCAAGCGTTTCCTTCGGGGCAAGAATGATAAGGCCCTATCCACCGGGGGATTTCAGGGCAGGGGCGACTTCCATCACAGAGAGCACAGCGTTCACAGAGTTATCAAAAATTACGGCGGTGCTTAGGCCGGTCTCTAGACTGTGCCTGCTATCAGACTGTTTTCAGAGAGGTAATATTATGAAAGAGACCATGACCCCTAAAGAACGTTGGTTGGCAGTGTTGCGGCGCGAGAAGCCGGATCGGGTACCGATGGATTATTGGGGCACGCCGGAGGCGACGGAGAAAATTATGCGTTATCTGGGCTGCGCCACCGAGGATGAGATGTTTACCCGCCTTCACATTGATCATCCCCTGGATGTTGCCCCACGCTACGTCGGCCCGCCGCTGGCGCCGGGTTACGATATGTACGGTTGTCGTCACAGGGAGGTGGATTACGGCAGCGGCATCTACAGCGAAGTCATTGACCATCCGCTGGCGCAGTACACATCCGCCGATGAAATCGAGGACAAATACACCTGGCCCACCCCGGATTGGTTCGACTACACCGTCATCCCGGGGCAAGTGCGGGGCAACGAACATCGCCCGATACGCGGTGGCGGTTCGGAACCGTTTTTGCGCTATGCCTGGCTGCGGGGGATGGAGCAGGCTTATATGGATCTGGCGCTCAATCCGGAGATGGTGCATTATTGCCTGGATAAACTCTTTGCTTTTGCCTATGAAGATACCTGCCGCATCTACGAACAGATTCCGGGGCAGGTGACGTTTTCTTACGTCGCCGAAGACCTGGGATCGCAGGAGCGGCTGCTGTTTTCCCGCAAGCACATCCACGAATTTCTGCTCCCCGGTATGAAGCGTATGATGGAACTGGTTCATGCGAACGGTGCGTATGTTTTCACTCACAGCGACGGTGCGATACGTCCGGTGATCCCCGACCTGATCGCCATCGGCATGGACATCCTCAACCCCATCCAATGGCGCTGTAAAGGCATGGAGCGTGAGGGGCTGAAGCGTGATTTCGGCGCCCAGGTCATCTTCCACGGTGGGATGGATAATCAGCAAACGTTACCTTTCGGCAGCGTGGCGGACGTGCAAGCCGAAGTGCTCGAAAACCTCGCCATCCTCGGCGCCGACGGTGGCTACATCCTCGCGCCGTGCCATAACATCCAGGCCATTACCCCGCCTGAAAACGTCGTCGCTATGTACGAAACGGGCTACCACGAAGGCTGGCTGTAAATGGCCTCCTGGGGGCAGGCGCGAGACCTGCCTCATCGGCAATGTTGTTGTGTCTCGATGGTCATCTTATCCCCTGATTCTCAACAGGATTATCTCTCGAGGAACGCGGATCTGACGATCCGCTCAAAGCGTTAAGGAACGCGAA